>CANJVW010000011.1 GCA_947478495.1 Legionellales bacterium
ATGTTAGATCGTGAGGGACGTTTTTTGGAAAAATTTCCAGGTGTAATGAGTAACACGGCAAGAATATTGGATGTTTTTTATAGAGATAGAAAGGTGCAAGCAGCACCGGTTGAAGAACGTGCAGAGGTGGCAAGCAGGGAAACTGGCGGTTTTGCTGTTTCGGAAATATTGGAGCATGCATGTATGAATAGAGTTGGATTAGGTGCGATTGAGGCAATGGCTGGTCTTGAGACAGGTGGTGTCGACTCTCTTTTTGTGAAAGCAGGGCTTGGCGTTGCTTGTGGATTGACAGGGAACGAGGTAGGCAAGCAGTTCGGAGATGTGGGATATAGCTCGATCAAGGAATCTGAAAATAACGGTCTCATTGCAAAGGTGGAACGGGTTGTGTTTGATTATTCTTTCTCGCTCTGTTATTTAGATTTGATTGCGGCGGAGATGACTCGTGCAGGCGATGTTTACAACACGATTTTATACGCTTATTTTGGTTGGGAGTATGGCAAGAGAATGCGTGATTCCAATGGATTGTATAAAATTAATTATAACATCAAAACAGCAAGCAAGGCTGAGATAATTACAAGTTTTGTCAATATTATTGCGTTTTGGATGTTCGTTATCTTGGCGATCATTTTGTATTTTTTCAAAGTCTGAGAGGGCGAGTTCAAACGGTCAATGCAACACGCTATAATCTTCAACAAAAAGGATCCTAATATGCGTGGTAATGGCTGCTTTGGTTTTTCGTATGAGCAACAAGACGAAATATGGGTTAAATGGAAAAAGGGTGATTCTCTAAGCGATATTGGAAGGGCTTTACGTAAACACCCTGGTTCTGTGCATCATCTAATTGTTTTTAATGGTGGAATTGCACCGTCCAAAAGAAAACGTTCAAAACGAATTGGACAAGGTAGCATACCAATTAAATTCCAGGCCAAGAAAAATGTTGAATTTTGATTCACCGCTTGATAGATTCATGTCGCTTGTTGCATCGATCAATTGAATCCGCCAGTGAGGGTGGGGGGGCAAGTGCAACCACCGAACATGTTTTATTCATTGCAACATGTTCGGTGGTTGCACTTAACCCTATTTTTCTTACTATCATAATCGAATTAAAGGCCAACCCGATTACGGAGTTAACTGATTGCGAATCAGTTTAGCCACGTTTTCAACCCACACCGGATCATCATTCAAAGCAGGGACCAGCGTGAGGGATTCCCCGCCCGCATCAACCCACTGTTTTTTGAGTCGAATGCCGATTTCTTCAAGTGTTTCTAAACAATCCGCGACAAAAGAGGGGCAAGACACCGCGAGATGTTTAACGCCTTGTTGAACCAGCTGGGGCAATAGTAAGTCGGTATACGGTTGAATCCAGGGCGTTCGGCCTAATCGGGATTGAAAAGAGGTGGCGTATTGGTTTTCATTTAAACGCAAGGCTTGAGCTAAAAGGCGAGAGGTGGCGTAACACTGCGCGCGATAGCAGGAAGCGTTATCTTGGGTGATCGCGGGACAAGGATTGGGTGAGCGACAGGGCGCGCCACAAATCGGTGGCTGAAGATGTCGCTCAGGTAGTCCGTGATAGCTAAATAGAATGCAATCCCATGTTTGATGCTGTAGATGCGCTTGTAAGTGACGCGCCATGGAGTCAATAAAGGGAGGCGCATCATAGAAATCACGAATCAGCGAAAATGATTTTTTCTTTAATGCGCGATGAATCGCTTGAATGGCTGATTCGGTTGCAGCGGTGGAATACTGTGGAAACAAAGGCAGGGCGACAATGCGCTCGCAATCCTGTAAACGATTCGCTGCGGCGGCTATGCTGGGATGGCCATATCGCATACCGAGCTCGACTTGGTAATTTTTTCCCAATTCGAGAGTCAGCGCGCTTGCTAATCGTTTGGAGTAAACAAGTAGGGGCGATCCTTCTTTTAGCCAAATCTCTTGATAGGCTTTAGTCGATTGCTGGAAACGAAAGGGAACAATGATGACATTGACTAATATGAAACGAATGATGAGGGGCAAATCGATAACGAAAGGATCATTTAAAAATTGCGTTAAATAGCGATAGACCGATACGTTGTCACAATGATCGGGTGTGCCGAGATTAACGAGTAAAACACCTATTTTTCCCATAAGACACTGGCCTCCCCATAGCAATAAGCACGCGTTTTGTGCGTGTGATCTGTTAATAGTAGCTCACCTTGATGATTAATGCCCGTTGCTACCCCTATTATTTGCTTGTCGGGTAGGGCGAGAGTTATTTTTTTGCCCGCAAGGAAGTCATATTCCTGAAAGCGCGACATAAAAGGCCTGAAACCGTGTGCTTCATATAGAGGGAGTTGAAGTAGTAGCTGATTGATTATAGCGCCCGCGATATGATTTCGAGAGAAGGGGGCTTCTGCGATCTCGCTCAAGCCAATCCATTCTTTGTTAGAGGATGAGGCCAGGTTTGTGTTGAGGCCGATGCCGATGACGACGGCACTGCCTTTCGTTTCGAGTAAAATGCCGGCCAGCTTTCTGGATTGATATAAAATATCGTTCGGCCATTTCAAGGTGAGGCCATTCGGCACTATTTTTTTCAGTGCAGCGATGATCATGACGCCGACCGCAATGCTGAGGCTCGAAAATACCGGCGCTTTGCTGGTAAATTTCCATAATAGTGATAAAGCAATGCTGCCACCCGGTGTTGAGTGCCACGATTTTCCAGATCGACCGCGACCCGCGGTTTGCTCTTCGCTTAAGACTGCCCAGGGCGATCTACCATCTGCAATGTGATTCAATAGATATTGATTGGTTGAATCGAGAGAAGGAAATAGGTCGAGCTTGAGACGCGTACTCTGCGGAGATTCTATCTCAGAGATTATTTTTTCTAAGCAAAAAAGCTCTGATGGTGTTTTTTCTGATTTTATAAAGTACATTTAGTTTATCACTTGAGCGATTTGATTTTTTTATCAGTATAACCTATTGCCTAATGTGCGAAAAGATTATTTAATAGAGCGCGTAATACATTGAGGCTGTAAAAAATAACGAATAGTATGATTGAACGGAGATTATGTTGATGAAGGCAGCCTTGGTTTTGATTGAAATGCAGAATGATTATTTTCCCGGCGGTCGTATGCCGCTCGAAGAAAGCGTTGAGGTAGGTCGCAAGGTTCAAGATGTCCTTGGATTCTATCGCGCTAAAAAATTACCTATTATGCACATCCAACAGATTTCGACACGTCCCAATGCAACGCATTTTCTTCCCTGTACCCGAGGTGTCGAGTTTTATGCCGCGACACAACCTGAAAAATCAGAAACCGTCATTCGAAAGCACTACCCCAATAGCTTTAAGGATACCAATCTGTTGGCCTTTCTTCAAAAGCAAGGGATAGAGCATATCGTGATAGCGGGTATGATGACACATATGAGCATTGAGGCAACAACACGCGCAGCGTATGATTTAGGTATTACTTGCACTGTCTTAATGGATGGTTGTACCACGATGTCGCTCGAATTTAATCATATGTTAGTGCCAATGCAGACGGTGCACTATGCTTTCTTGGGCGCATTAAGCCCTCTTTACGCAACCACTGTCAGCGCAGCAGATCACATGCAAACGATCAGTACGCGATTACTCGCAGAAACAGCTTAGTAGGAGGCATGTGGCGTTTTCGTTGAGCTCTAAACGCTTTCAGCAACGTTTGTTAGCGTGGTTCGATCGCTCTGGCCGAAAAGATCTCCCTTGGCAGCACCATAAAAACCCTTATCGCGTTTGGATCTCCGAAATCATGCTGCAGCAAACGCAGGTGAGGACGGTGATCCCCTATTTTGAGCGTTTTATATCACGCTTTCCGACTGTCACTCTTTTAGCAAAAGCCCCTGAAGATGAGGTATTACACCATTGGACAGGCTTAGGCTATTACCAACGTGCGCGCAATTTGCATCGGGCGGCTAAAATGATCGTTGATCTCCATCAAGGCCAATTACCTGATACGTTAGAGACATTGCAGGAATTGCCTGGCATTGGTCGCTCAACAGCAGGTGCTATTCTGTCCATTGCTTTTCAGAAAAAATCCCCCATTCTCGATGGTAACGTGAAGCGGGTGTTAACACGATTGCATGGCGTGACGGATTTTCCGGGAGATAAAAAAGTATTAGAACAATTATGGGTTTGGGCGGAAGAGTTGACGCCGGATAAGCGCGTTGCGGATTATGCGCAGGCTATTATGGATTTAGGCGCAACGCTCTGTGTGCGTGGTCAACCGCAATGCGGCCTTTGTCCCTTTGAACTGTCTTGCGTGGCGCATGCATTGGGGATTGAGAAAAAAATTCCAGTCGGAAAACCGCGCAAAACATTACCTATTCGCGACGTCACATTATTGGTTTTTCAAGATGACAGTCATCGCGTTTTATTGGAAAAACGGCCGTCAAAAGGGATTTGGGCGGGATTGTGGAGCCTACCTGAGATCAAGGGCGTGCCGACATTGGCTGAAATGAGAAAAGAAATTAAAAAGCGTTTTCAGTGCAAGACAACAAAAATAAAGAAAGGAGAGTCGTTTCGCCATAACTTTAGCCATTTTCATCTGAGTATTCAGCCTGTTTTTGCGGTAGGGGAACCCGTGATAGAAGAAGATCAGTATCTTTGGTACAATCTGAAAAAATCGCAGCGGGTGGGGTTGCCTGCTCCCATTAAATTACTCCTGAGTATATTGTGATGGGTGACAAGTAGGTGTAGGGTGGGCAAAGCGTTCTTTGCGTGCCCACCCTACCTTTATTATCGAGGTACTAAGATGCACAAGTTAGTTTATTGCGTGAAACTGAAAAAAGAAGCGGAGCCATTATCAGAGCAGCCGTATCCCGGCGTGCTGGGCAAACGTATTGTTGATGCCATTTCGGCAGAGGCATGGGGCTTGTGGGTGGCGCATCAAACCATGCTGATTAACGAGCATCGTTTAAATATGTTGGATCCCGATGCGCGCTCATACTTGGCTCGCGAAATGGAAGCGTTTCTGTTTGGCGACGGCAGCGAGAAACCTGCAGGATATGTGCCGGAGAATTTGGAAAAATAGTCGGGCGATAAATATGAGTCCCTTTATTTTATTAGAAAACACAAAAAGCCATCCCGCAGGGGAACGCACGCTTTATTTTGTCGACCCCACTGAAGAAATTATCTGTACGGATCCCACCTTGCTTGACGCGTGCTTAGACAAGATAGACTATATGAGACAGCAGGGTTTTTATCTCGTTGGTTTTGTGAGTTATGAAGCGTCCTATTTTTTAGCGCCTTATCCTGTATCGGATTATGTTCATCAAGATGATTTTCCGTTATTGCATTTTTATGTTTTTAGGGATAGACAGGATTCAATTTCATCTTTGTCATCCCCGCGAAGGCGGGGATCCATTTACAGAACAATCCAGCATTGTATGTCGAGGCTATTTTCAGAATGGGTTCCCGCCTTCGCGGGAATGACAAAAAATAAAAAACCAGTGTCAGATGTTAAATTAAACATAACAGAAAAAGAATATGCTGATCAGTTTGAAAAAATAAAAAAACATATTATCGATGGCGATACATATCAAGTTAATTTTACTGTAAAATATGATTTTACGATGCAAGGCGACCCACTTGAATTATACCAATTGTTACGTGAGCGACAAAAAGTGGAGTATGCCGCTCTTTTCTATTTTAAAGATTATCAAATACTATCATTATCGCCCGAATTATTTTTCTCAAAGCAAGCAAATAAAATAACGACTAAACCTATGAAGGGGACGATGCCGCGATCAACTGATTCGGCAGTAGATAGTCAAAACAAAAAAGTGCTGACAACGGATCCTAAATTGATTGCTGAAAACATCATGATCGTCGATTTATTGCGAAATGATGTAAGCAAGGTAGCGATCCCAGGCAGTCTGTCAGTATCTGGATTATTGCATGTAGAAAGCTATGAAACCGTGCATCAAATGGTATCGACGATTGAGTGCGAAGTGGCTATAGACACCTCGTTTAAGACACTTATTGAGAGCCTATTTCCATGTGGATCGATTACGGGTGTTCCCAAAAAAAGAACGATGCAGATTATTCATGATCTCGAAAAAAATCCGAGACGCCTGTATACGGGTGCGATAGGGTATGTCACGCCTGATAATGATATGTGTTTTAGTGTGGCCATTCGTACCTTGCTGATTCGGGATAAAAAAGGCGAATTGGGTGTAGGTGGAGGTATTATCAGTGATTCTGTGATGGATCAAGAACTTGAAGAATTAAAATTAAAAGCGCGTTTTTTTACAGGTTTGGTGTAATGGAAAAAAACATTATTATTGTTGATAATTACGATTCATTTACACATTTGATTCAATATTATTTGAAGCAATTAGCTGCCCATGTGTGCATTATCAAAAATGATGATTCTTGCTTGAAAAATATGGAGGCGTTGTCACCCACACATTTGGTGCTGTCACCTGGCCCGGGCAATCCGGATGACGCCGGTTTCACATTGGATGTGATTGGACAATATTATAAAACCTATCCGATGCTGGGTTTGTGTTTGGGGCATCAAAGTATCGCCCAATTTTTTGGGGCGCACATTGTGCGAGGGACTGAAATCATGCATGGAAAATGCTCTCTGATGTCGCACACAGAGCAGGGATTGTTTGAGGGGTTTCCATGTGAATTTAAAGCGATGCGGTATCATTCATTCGTGATTGACCCAGACACGCTACCCGATGAATGTGCCGTCACGGCCTGGACGCATGATAAATATGGCCATAAAGTGATTATGGGATTTCAGCATCGGGATTACCCGGTTTTTGGGATTCAGTATCACCCGGAGGCGGTGCTGACAGAATGTGGAAACGCTATTTTTGAAAATTTTTTACGAATATAGGAATTATATACAGATTTGCAGGGGTACGGCCCGGCCCTAAGCGGCATATCTTTTTTTGACGCTTCTAAGTGTCTCAACAATGAGCGGCGCTGCGCTGACTGGCACGTCTTCTATGTAGTGATTCAAGTAGCTTTTGAGGGGTTTTCCGTAGCGGGCGAGACTTGAGTGGTTGCGTAAATGTAAGCAAAACGCGATATAGAGCGCTAATAAAAATCGTTCGGTGTGATGCGGACCATCTGGAATGATGGTATGCTTGTTTTTGACGGTTTTAACGAACTGACGAATCCACGTGATCCGACGAAAAGGGTAGAGCGCATTGAGCAGTTCTTTTTTAGGATTAATTAGCATGATTTGTTTGTTGATCAAGTAGACAGCTCCTTTGCTACATTTTTTCTATTTTACAGTGTTATGGCTATTATACAAGGACTACAATGATCGCTCCCATGTCGCTTTCTCGTTTACGCTGGGCCTGTCGCCGCGGCATGCTGGAATTGGATATTTTACTCGGACATTTTTTGGAGGAAGCTTTTTCAAGTCTTACACCTCTCGAGCAGACGGTATTTGTTCAATTACTTGAAACACAAGACCCTATTTTGTTTGCTTGGCTGACAGGCAAAGAAAAACCCTCCAATCCTGATTTTTCACAGATAATTCAAAGAATACGTGATCATGCAGAACATCGACATTGATTTAAAACCCTCTAGAGCAGCGAACCTACTTATTCTCATTTTGTCCCTTGGCAGCCTATTGATCGTGATAACTTTGTCGGTATCGTGGGCGCTTAAGGCGGTTTTTGTTTTTTTATTGTTCTATACCGTGCGGGATCTTTGGTTGCGGATAAATAGCCCCGTTGTTCAGGGTTTGCGGCTGATCAATCGAGAGGAGTGTCAGTTGCGATTAAAGGATAAAACCCTATTGGCGGTACTATGCGGCGACAGCACGGTCACTAATCGTATGTCAGTGCTTCGTTTTAAATCACTCGGGCGCAAAAAAATCTATTCATGTGTGATTATCAAGGATTCTGTACCGTCTCGCGATTACCACGCCTTATTGGTTTGGCTGAGAACGCTTTAGTGATGGTATCTTATTCAGCAATGCGTTAAAATTCCTGGTTTTAGGCAGTCTTAATCCTCATGGATCATATTCGAAATTTCTCTATTATTGCCCACATTGACCACGGTAAATCGACCTTGGCTGATCGTCTCATTCAGCTCTGCGGCGGTTTGGAAGCCCGTGAAATGGAAGCTCAAGTCCTTGATTCTATGGATTTAGAGCGAGAGCGGGGGATTACGATTAAGGCGCATAGCGTGACTTTGCATTATCAATCAAAGAGCGGAAAGATCTATCAGCTCAATTTTATCGATACGCCAGGCCATGTGGATTTTTCTTATGAAGTATCGCGTTCTCTCGCAGCTTGTGAAGGTGCTTTATTGGTGGTGGATGCAGGCCAAGGGGTCGAAGCGCAGACTGTGGCTGTTTGTTATACAGCTCTTGAGCAGGGCTTAACGGTCATTCCCGTGCTCAATAAAATTGATTTGCCTCAAGCCGATGCGGCACGTGTTATTAATGAAATCGAAGAAATTATTGGTCTAGAGGCACAAGATGCCTTGCAAGTGAGCGCGAAGCAGGGCCTCGGGATTCCTGAATTACTCGAAAAAATTATTACAGACATTCCTGCGCCCGTTGGCGATCCATTAGGATTATTGCAAGCACTCATTATTGATTCTTGGTTTGATACCTATTTAGGCGTGGTGTCTTTAGTGCGAGTGAAGCACGGCACACTTAAGGTCGGCGAAAAAATGCGAGTGATGTCGACCGGGCGTGATCATGAAGTGACGGGCATTGGCGTATTTACACCAAAACGTGAGCCGACAGGTGTATTGCGAGCAGGTGAAGTGGGCTATGTTGTCGCAGGCATCAAGGAAATTAATGGCGCGCCAGTGGGTGATACATTGACGCATGCCCAGAATGGAAAAGCAGCGACTGACCCATTGCCTGGATTTAAGCAATTACAGCCACAAGTGTATGCCGGTTTATTTCCGGTGAGCGCAGATGATTTTCCTGAATTTCGAGAAGCGTTGTCAAAGTTACGCTTGAACGATGCTGCCTTGTTTTATGAACCAGAATCGTCCGAAGCATTAGGTTTTGGTTTTCGATGCGGGTTTTTAGGTTTATTGCACATGGAAATTGTGCAAGAGCGTTTAGAGCGTGAATATGGACTTAATTTAATTACAACTGCACCGACAGTCGTTTATGAAATTGTGACGACTAAGGGCGAAACGATGCTCGTTGAAAACCCGGCTTTATTGCCCGCGCCTAATTTTATTGCGGATTTTCGTGAACCGATTGTGAAAGCCAATATATTAGTACCTCAAGCGTATGTCGGTAATGTGATGACGCTTTGCGTTGAAAAGCGTGGCGTACAAAAAAATATGTTGTATTTAGGCTCGCAAGTCTCTTTAACCTATGAAATACCGATGAATGAAGTCGTGCTCGATTTTTTTGATCGATTAAAATCGGTGAGTCGCGGGTATGCCTCATTGGATTATCATTTTGCGTATTTTCAATCGGGTGATTTAGTGAAACTGGATTTATTGATCAATGGTGAAAAAGTGGATGCCATGACGTTTATCGTGCATCGCGATCAAGCGCAATTTAAAGGACGCCAATTGACGGATAAAATGCGCGAGCTGATTCCTCGTCAAATGTATGATGTCGCGATTCAAGCAACCATTGGGGCGGCTATTATTGCACGGAGTACGGTTAAAGCTTTGCGCAAAAACGTGATTGCAAAATGCTATGGTGGTGATATTAGTCGTAAGCGGAAGTTGTTAGAAAAGCAAAAAGAAGGGAAGAAGCGCATGAAACAAGTGGGCAATGTGGAAATTCCACAAGAGGCCTTTTTAGCCATTTTAAGGGTAGATGATAAATGAGCATTAATTATATGCTACCCAAAAACAAAGCTTTTGCTTGCACTAAAGGGCGAGAATCGCGATTCTCCCCCTTGAGAAACCCCCATCGCGAGAAGTTAACAGGAGCTATTGCATGAACATTAATTTTGAGCTCGTATTATTTTGGGCATTGGTAATATCAGGATTGCTTGCGCTGTGCGATATACTTTTTTTTGCTAAAAAACGCAAAGCGGCACATATCAAGAAAATGCCTGTCATTATTGATTATGCGCGATCTTTTTTCCCCGTGTTGTTGCTTGTGTTTTGCATACGCTCTTTTTTGTATGAACCGTTTCGTGTGCCAACAGGATCATTAAAGCCTACTATTGCGATCGGTGATTTTTTATTGGTGAATAAATTTGCCTACGGCATTCGATTGCCGGTCATTCATACCAAGCTATTTCAAGTTGGCGAACCGCAGCACGGCGATATTTTTCTGTTTCGCTCTCCACCTGACCCATCCATTGATTATGTAAAACGTGTAATCGGTGTGCCGGGAGATCGCATTCGTTATACCCATAAGGTGCTCTATGTTAATGGCAAGAAAATGCCGCAAAAATGGCTGTTAGACACCATTGATGAAGATGGCAATGGCAATTTCTTATCGGTGCAAGAAAAAGAAGAGAACTTTTTTGGTGTCAATCATCTAATTTATCAAAACAAAGAAAAAGCAGATGATGATATGCAAGAGATTATTGTGCCGCCTGGCATGTATTTCGCAATGGGCGATAACCGTGATGGCAGCACCGATAGTCGCGCGTGGGGTTTTGTGCCGGAGGCTAATATTGTCGGCAAAGCGGTTCGCATATGGATGAGCTGGGATGGTGATCATTATCGTATTCGCTGGGATCGATTAGGCAAGAAAATTGTATGAACGGCACGCCTGAAATTGCGTTAGGGTATCGTTTTGTCAATAAAAAATTATTAGACAAAGCATTAACGCATTGCAGCTATGATAGCGTTGACAATAATGAGCGACTTGAGTTCTTGGGCGACGCGGTGGTTAATTTAGTTATTGCTCAAGCGTTATTCGAGCAATTTCCGAAAGCGGCAGAGGGCGATTTAAGTCGAAAGCGCGCAGGTATTGTTAATCGTGATGCACTGGGTCACCTCGCGCGCCAGCTGCAAGTGGGGCGCTTTATTCGATTGGGCGTTGGTGAAATTAGAAGTGGCGGACATGATCGACAATCGATTTTGTCCTGTACGATGGAAGCGCTGATTGGCGCGATGGTTCTGGATAGTGGGTTCGATGTGACGCGAGCGCATATTTTGCGATGGCATGAATCGATTCTTTCTACGTTGTCGTCCGACAAAAGCCAGAAAGATCCTAAAACACAATTACAAGAATATTGCCAAGCGCGATCACAGCCTTTACCTCTCTATCATATGGAATGGGTGAAGGGTGAGGGGCACGATCAATCTTTTCAAGTCAAATGCATAGTAGAGGCATTGAAAAAAGAATCGATTGGAGAAGGCTCAAGTCGAAAGCGTGCAGAACAGGCAGCAGCCCAAGAGATGCTGAAGGATATTAGAAGATGAATAAAAAATGTGGATACGTTGCGATTATCGGTCGACCGAATGTGGGCAAATCCACACTCTTAAATCACTTGATTGGTGAGAAAGTCAGTATTATTTCGCCTAAGGCGCAAACGACACGACACACTATTTTAGGGATTAAGACAGAGGATCACAGTCAAACAATTTACATTGATACGCCAGGCATCCACGGGGAAGAGCGTGCGGCCATGAATCGCTATATGAATCGCTTAGCGACTGGTGTTATCACAGATGCGGATGTTATTGTTTTTATGATTGAGGCGACACGTTGGCAACCGGATGATGAAGTCGTGTTGGAAAAATTAGTGCATGCAACACAGCCCGTGATTTTAGCGATCAATAAGATTGATTTACTGAAAGATAAAACACGTTTACTCCCTTTGATTGATCGCATTAAAGAGCGATTGGGTTTTTCCGACATTATTCCTATTTCGGTGAGTAAAAATAATAATATCGATGCACTTCAAAAAATTATTGTAAACCACTTGCCGGAAGGAGATTTTTTATTTCCAGCAGACACTGTCACCGATAAAACGCTTTTGTTTCAAGTAGCTGAATGTGTTCGCGAGAAATTGATTCGACTGACCGCCCAAGAAATCCCTTATAGCACAACAGTCGTGATTGAGTCGCTTCAAGAAGACGAGAAAATTGTACACATTAATGCGCTTATCTGGGTCGAGAGAGAAGGGCAAAAATCCATTGTGATCGGTCAAGACGGTGAGCGTTTGAAAAAGATCGGGACGTCAGCGCGCTTGGATTTGGAAAAAATGCTTCATAAGAAAGTGTTTTTACGATTGTGGGTGAAAGTGAAGGATGATTGGACGAATAACGAGAGATTGCTGCAGGATCGGATGAATTAATAATGATATCTCCGCCCTCAATGTTGTCATCCCCGCGAAGGCGGGGACCCATGGGGCAGTGCTTATGGGTAGGGTATAAGAAATTTTTCAGAAGTGTATTATGAAGAGCTCATGGTTGTGAAAGGTTATTTGCTGAATGGGTCCCCGCCTTCGCGGGGATGACAACATTGGATAAGTCATGCATACATTACTTGAGCCCGGTTTTATCTTGCATCACCGTCCGTATCGGGAAACCAGCGTTTTATTGGATGTGTTCAGCGAGAAGCATGGCCGAATTTCACTAATCGCGCGAGGTGTGAGGACAAGCCGCTCGCGTCAGCGCCCTTTGTTGCAGCTATTTATCCCACTATTGCTGTCATGGTTCGGCAGGGGTGAGCTGCTCATGATGAAAGATGTTGATAATCATGGTGCGGCGATTACGCTTCGGGGGGATTGTCTGTTAAGCGGCTTATATTTGAATGAATTGTTGATGCGTGTATTGCAAAAAAATGATCCGCATCCATTGCTTTTTGCTATGTATCACCAGACCTTGTTAGAATTACAAGGCCCGACATTACACCAAAAAGTACTTCGTCTATTCGAAAAAAAATGTCTTGAAGAGTTGGGATATGGTTTATCTTTCTGCGACCATATGAATGGTGAGGCATTGCGCCCTGATCAGCTGTACTATTTTTTTCCAGAAAAGGGTTTTGTAGCGCAGGATGCATTGATGAAAAATAAAAATAGCGCCTTTCAGGGGAAAAGCCTGTTAGCGTTTCATGAGGGGCGACTGGATGATGAGGTCAGTTGCCGTGATGCTAAGCGACTGATGCGGCTCGCCATCAGCGCGTTGTTAGGATTGCAATCGTTTCACAGTCGTCAATTATTTCAAGGTGAGAGGCCAGTATGTCAGACAGCATAATACGAACGCGATTTTCTCCGAGTCCAACAGGCTTATTGCATTTAGGGAATATACGCGCTGCATTATTTAGTGCATTATTTGCAGCAAAACATAGCGGTATTTTTGTATTGCGAATGGAAGATACGGACCAAACGCGATCTCATGCTCAATTTGCTGAGAAGTTGCAAGATGATTTGTCTTGGCTGGGGCTGCATTGGCAAGAAGGTCCTTATTGGCAATCGCAGCGCAGCGCTATCTATGCTGAATATTATAATGCATTAGAATCAAAGGGTCGTGCTTATCCTTGTTTCTGTACGGACGAAGAATTGGCGCTGCATCGCAAGCTTCAAATATCACGTAGCCAAGCACCTCGCTATACGGGAACCTGTCGTGCATTATCGAGAGAGGATATCGCTAAAAAAATCGCAGCGGGTCAAAAACCTGCTTTGCGTTTTCGCATTCTGTCGGACGAAAAAATAGAGTTCATGGATTTAGTGAAGGGAAGGCAGACCTTTAGCAGCAATGACATAGGTGATTTTATTATTCGACGGGCGGATGGCAGCTCCTCTTTTATGTTTTGCAATGCGATTGATGATTCATTGATGGGAATCACGCATGTGTTGAGAGGTGATGATCATTTGGCTAATACGCCGCGGCAGCTTATGATTTTAAATGCACTCGAGAGACGCGCTCCGCAATACGGTCACTTATCCTTAATTTTGGGAGACGATGGATCACCTTTGTCGAAGCGTCATGGCAGCTTTAGCTTAACTGACTTGCGCGAGAAGGGATTTTTACCCGTTGCTATTCTGAATTATTTGTCACGCTTAAGTCACGTGTATTCTGATGCTGAGCTTAAAACATTTTCTCAATTAGCGGAACATTTTTATATTGAGAAGATCAGTGCATCCGCCGCTCGATTTGATTTGCATCAGCTGATGCATTGGCAAAAAGAAGCTGTTTTGAAAATGGATTCTGCAACCGTGTTGGATTGGTTGGGAGAGAGAAAGCTATCTCAAGTCCCGCTGGATAAGAGCGATCTCTTTATTGCAATGATGCAACACAATACGGTTTTTCTTTCTGAAGTCGATGCATGGCTTACCATTTTATTTGGCAAAGGCATTCCTTTTTCATCAAGCGACCAAGTTATTTTAAAAGAAGCGGGCGATGATTTTTTTAAAACAGCTATTGCATTGGTCGAAAAGCACGGCACACAATTCAAAGAGATGTTAGAAGAGCTGAAAATACAAAGCGGTCTGTCGGGAAAAAAATTGTTTATGCCGATTCGTGTGGCGTTAACGATGATGGAGCATGGGCCTGAATTAGCTTCAATCGCGACCTTGCTTGGTAGAGATAAAATGAAAGAGCGTTTTCAGTTGGTGAGAGAATATGCTTTATGATGGATATTAAAATATATAATAGTTTGACGCAGCAAGAAGAACCGTTGCGCCCACTGCATCCGAATAAAATCAATCTGTATGTCTGTGGCCCGACGGTCTATGATTTTTGTCATATCGGTAATGGGCGCACGTATGCGGCATTTGATGTTGTTGTCCGTTATTTACGTTGGCGTGGATTCGATGTGACGTATGTGCGCAACATCACTGATATCGATGACAAAATTATTAATCGTGCGCGCGATAATCAAGAGCCTTGTCAGGCTGTCGTGGATCGATTTACAGCTGCTATGCATGATGATTTTGCTGGGTTAGGATTGTTGTCGCCGCAGCATGAGCCGCGCGCGACGGAATATATACCACAAATGATTGCATTGATTGAAGAGTTGATTCAGCACGATTACGCCTATATGGCAACGAACGGGGATGTGTATTACCGTGTCCGGAAATGCGCTTCTTATGGTTGTTTGTCGCATCGTGATATTGATCAATTAGAAAGTGGCGCGCGTGTCGACGTGAATGTGCTTAAAGATGATCCATTGGATTTTGTCTTATGGAAATCCTCTAAGCCGGGTGAGCCATCTTGGGGTTCTCCTTGGGGCGAGGGACGACCAGGCTGGCACATTGAGTGCTCAGCGATGTCAAAATCGTTATTTGGCGATCAATTTGATTTGCATGGCGGTGGGAAAGATTTAATTTTTCCCCATCATGAAAATGAAATGGCACAGACAGAAGCGGTGACGAATAAACCGATGGTGAGCATCTGGATGCATGCGGGATTTGTTCAGATGGACCAGATAAAAATGTCAAAATCACTCGGAAATTTTTTGACGATCCGAGATGCGTTAAAGTCATGTCGACCAGAAGTGCTCCGGTATTTTTGTATTTCGAGCCATTATCGCAGTCCCGTGATGTATTCAGCGGATGCGTTAAAGCAATCCCATAGCGCATTGGAGCGGTTGTATACTGCGTTGCGCGACTTGCCTGACGCGCCACGTTTAGAGAACACCGATTTTGAAAAGCGCTTTATCGCTGCGATGAACGATGATTTTAATACACCTGTAGCATTTTCTGTGTTTTTTGAGTTGGCACATGAGGTCCATCGATTGCGTTCAAGTGATTTAGAGCGCGCCGCTCAACACGGTGCTTTATTAAAATACTTAGGCAATGCGTTGGGAATGCTTGAAGATAAGCCGGATGATTTTTTGCAAGGCGCATTGGATTCAGTGACAATCAATAAAATTAATGCGCTGATCGAGATGCGTCTTGCAGCGCGCGCACAAAAACATTGGGCGCAGTCAGATGCAATACGAGATGAATTGGCGGCGATGTCAATTGTGATTGAAGATACGGCGACAGGCACGCAATGGAAGATGCAATAGATACTGCTTTACGCTTTTAACGATTTATTCTATGCTGTTTGGAAGTAATTTTTAACCGAGGAGAAGGATTTTGAAACGATTGAGAGTTGTTGCTGCGTCAATAGCTGTTCTCAGCTTAACCACATCCGCTATCGCTGATGTTGCTTTGCCAAGAGCATGGTATCTCGAAGCGAATTATGGGCGATCTATGGTCCGCTATCCATCCAGCACCGCTTGGAATGGCAATGGCTACGGATGGAGTGCGAATATTGGCTATAAATTCATGCCCTTTTTGGGGATAGAGGCGGGTTACACGAAATATGCGCCTCTCTCTATTTACGGGTCGACTCAAGTCACGCATCAAAATTACGATGGCCACATTGCGGCTAAATTGATGCTGCCATTCGGCGCATCCGGTCTTGAAGCGTTTGGTAAGGTCGGTGCCGGAAGACTTTTCTCTTATGAGACGCCCATTTCGAATGGTGGCGCGCAGCGTCTCAAAATTGGATCAACCGGTTTGTATTGTGGCGGCGGGTTAGAGTATGCCGTTTCCCCTAACTGGCTTATCAATGCGCAGTGGGAGCGGCTACAAGGAAATGATAACACGACCTCCGGTAAATTTACCGGTTCATCGCAATTATACACGGCGGGTATATCCTTCTTGCTGGATCCTGCGATTTTATAATGGAAATTGATTCATCCGAATTTATTCCCAGAATAAAATCTTATCTCTTTGATCTGCAGAATCGTCTGTGCAGCATGCTTGAAGCAGAAGAGGCGGGCATGCGCTTCCAAGAAGATGTATGGCAACACGCGGAAGGTGGCGGCGGCGTGACGCGCGTCATGATGGACGGATCTGTGATTGAAAAATCCGGCGTTAATGTGTCTCATGTTCATGGCCTCTCTCTCCCTCAAGCGGCATTAGCGAATCGACCGGATTGCGTGAATCGTTCTTTTCAGGCGCTAGGCCTTTCTTCTGTGACGCATCCTTTAAACCCTTATGTGCCCACAGCGCATTTAAATGTCCGTTTTATTTGCACTGACTTGCCGGATGGGACAAATCAGGGTTGGTTTGGCGGCGGGTTTGATCTCACACCGTATTATGGATTTGAAGAGGATTGTATCGATTGGCACAATCAAGCACGTGAGGCGTGCGAACCATTTGGACCTGAGATCTATCCCTTATTTAAAAAAAACTGTGATAAGTATTTTTATTTGAAACATCGAAATGAAGCCCGTGGCATTGGAGGACTTTTTTTTGATGATATTCGTGATTGGGGGTCAGAAAAAGGATTTTTATTAATGCAGCGCGTCGGAGATGCGTTCGTCAAGGTATACCAACGCATTATTGCACGACGAAAAACCCAATCTTTTGGGGAGCATGAAAAAGCGTTTCAAGAATATCGTCGAGGTCGTTACGTTGAATTTAATTTGCTCTATGATAGAGGAACATTGTTTGGCCTGGAATCAAAAGGGCGTGTTGAATCTATTTTGGTCTCTTTGCCTCCTAAAGTTGCTTGGATTTACAATAAGCCAATGAATCCGGGTAGTCCTGAAGCGCTTTTGGTTCCGCAATTCTTAACCCCTCGAGATTGGGTTAAAAATTAATGGCTAAAAATTCCATTTAGTATTAGATTATCAATGAGTAACCTCATTTAGACAAAGGAGATAAGAAAATGAAGATTAAATCATGGGTTGCAGTCTTAGCCGCAACAGTATTAACAACTTCTGTTTCGGTTGCGGCACCTGCAGCTAGTGCACAGACCAATAATGCAATGGCTGTTGCCGATGCGTCGAATACAACGCAAGACGCGATGGATTCGCCAGGCAGCAACGCAGGTACAGATACGAATGTGGGTTCTGATACCAATGCCGGTTCTGGTGCAACACAGGGTAATTCCAATTCAGCCGATACGGATATGGATAACACAACGGGCGATAGTATGGATAGCGGTAGCAATTCAGATGATGCAGGTTCTACACCGGATGATACGGTACCCTCTGATAATACAAATGTAGGTTCATCGGCAGGCGCAACACCACCTTCCTCTTCTGATTCCGATACCAGTACAGCGGACGAAGATTACTAAGAATAAGAATGGCGTCTGTGACAACTCCCCTCGATTACTATCAGTCTCAATGTGAGCGGGGGGTTATCACAGACGATCACAATCAGTCTGTTATCCTGCAATCTATCCAACCTATTTACGATGCCTTATTGACAGAGCAAAAAAGGCGCTTCTCCTCCCTTTCTATTTTTCGTTGCAAGCAACCCATTAAAGGTCTTTATTTATGGGGCAGTGTCGGAATAGGCAAGACCTTCATCATGGATTGTTTTTATCAAAGTTTGCCTTTCGCGCAAAAAAAACGCCTGCATTTTCATGAGTTTATGAAGAGCATGCATTTTGCGTTGCTGAGACACCAAGGAGAGGCAGATCCATTAAAAAGAATCGCAAAAGAGTTAGCAAAAAGCACCCTTGTGCTCTGTCTTGATGAATTTCTTATTTCTGATATTGCGGATGCAATGATTCTAGGTGAATTATTGAAGGCGTTATTCAGCGAAGGGATTTGTTTTGTGACGACGTCCAATACGGAACCTGATTTATTGTATCGCTATGGATTGCAGCGATTGTATTTTTTACCGGCGATTGCATTATTGAAAGAGAAGACGCACGTGATGCATGCGGCGGGTGCAGTTGATTATCGATTAGGTTTTCTCAAAGCGGTGGGTGTGTTTTTTTATAGTCCTCACAGCTACGCGCGCCATGCACATCTCGTCAAAACATTTGATTTTTTATCGAAAGAGCGAGCCGTTACAACAGAACCGATTGATATTAATGGTCGATCGATCGCGATCAAGAGCGCAACACACGATATGGTGTGGTTTGATTTTGATGTGATTTGTCGCGTTCCACGCAGTCAGCAGGATTATTTAGCATTAGCAGAACGCGTGTCGGTCATCATGGTGAGCGATATGCCGCAAATGGCTGATCTTGATCGAGACAGTATTTGTTTATTTGTCTCTTTTATCGATGTATTATATGACCAGCGTATTCGATTGATTATGTCACTTACCGCACCGCTATCTGAATGTTGTGTTTCAGGATATAAAGGTCTGGGGTACGCAAAAAACGCTGAAAGAACGTATTCGCGATTACTCGAGATGCAGTCCAATGATTATCAAACAAGGTTGAAGCAATGACATCGCGACTTTCTTTAAAAACACAATTAGCGTTATTAACAACAATTGTGCTTTGGGCATCGGCTTTTACGCTGATTCGCGTGAGCTTAGAGAGCTATTCTCCTGGTGGTATGGCGTTGTTGCGATTTCTCGTCGCATCTATTGTGATGTGGTTTATTTACCAAAGACGCACGGATCGTCGCTCGATTCGCGGCATTGATTTATTGTTAAGTATGGCTATTGGCGCGATTGGTATCGGTTGGTACAACATTGGATTGGCGTATGGAGAATTGGTGGTGCCATCCGGCATCGCCGGATTTATCGCGAGCCAAACACCGGTCGTAATTGCCGTTTTATCCATTGTTTTTTTACATGAAAAAATGCACTGGACTCGATTATCCG
This sequence comes from Legionellales bacterium, assembly GCA_947478495.1. Taxonomy (GTDB): domain Bacteria; phylum Pseudomonadota; class Gammaproteobacteria; order DSM-16500; family DSM-16500; genus CANJVW01. The sequence goes on from CANJVW010000011.1 coordinate 19,450, forward strand.
GTTTAGCATTGAGTGTGCTGGGCATGGTTTTAATTGCTCTGAGTCGAGGATTATCTTTTTCTTTCTCAGGTGGTGTGGCGTGCATTCTGTTTGCGTGTTTTTCGGCGAGCGTTTATTTTATTCTGCAAAAATCCTTATTAAAAAAATATCATTTTATTGATTTGACGACCTACGCTGTATGGGGCGCCACGCTTTTTTTACTGATTTTTTCACACGCTTTATTTTTAGATGTACAACATGCATCACTTAAAGCGACGGTTTCTGTTATCTACCTCGGGTTATTGCCAGGCAGTATTGCGTATCTCACGTGGGCCTATGTCTTGAGTCAAATTCCCGCGACGCGCGCAGCGAGCTTTTTATATTTTATGCCTATCTTAGCGGCTGTGTTAGGATGCGTCTTTTTAAATGAAAAATTGCCTCTGTTAGCGATTGTCGGGGGTTTTGTCGCGCTTTTGGGTGTATTCGTCGTGAATCAATCCTATCGAATGGCCAAAAATTCCGCATCAACTGTGTAATGTTTTTTTTTCAGGTCAATAGCTCAAGAAGCGAAAAACAAAAGAGCGGCTATACTCTTCATAACTATTGACTCAATGATGAGGAGATCCCATGCTATTCAGGCACTCGAAAAATGAACTAACATTGTTTCTTGAGCAGTTGAAACAGCTGAACAATTATTGCCAAATGCAGGGATTGACTCATGCAGCCAGTCAGTTTCAAAGTATCTTGAAGGTGTTGGGCTCTAAGCATCCCATTGATTACGAATCGCGCGAGGTATTGAGTGAGGCTGTTAAGGTATTGACCCAACAAAAAACGGTTATTCTGGCATCTTTTGCTGGTCTCGGCCGAGACGAGCAAGCTGCATTTGAGTCGATGCAGAAATTTTATGCGTCAGGTAGCGTGCGCTTATCCCAACAGATGCGTGAGCGTGCTTCCCCTCCGATGGGAAAGAGAGCAGGATTAAGCAAGTAGCCGCACCGGTTAATTGCATAAAGAGGATATTATGAGACGAAGAGGAGCACCGCAGAGTGGGGGATGGCCTGAGGCGGTTGATGGCGAGTCTGATGCGGGTATTCTGTCTGTAGCGCAGAAGGCATGGGTGTTCGCGCTGCCTGGTTGCGTCGCTGTAGCGGGAGGACTCTTATTTTTTGGGTTGGGTGGTTGGACTGTTATTCCTGTCTTGCTTGGAGCGACCGCTTTTTCGACATCGGATTATTGGAAAAACACAGATAACAGCTCATTCAACCTACGAGCAGTGGGGCTCACGATTATGGCGGGTCTCAGCATTGCATTTGCGGTTTATGCGCTGGCGTTTGCAGCACCCGTGTTATTGTCTATGTCTTTTTCTATACCCCTTATAGGGAGCAGCATAAATCTGATGTCGACGGCGGCTCTGGTTATTCTCGGGCCAATCGCGTTTCCTATGATCCGTTCTTTCGCCAACCTTGCGCCCAAAGAAACATCTGATGCAATAAAAGCAAAGATCCCTGACGCTCCTAGCATTTTATCAAAATCATATTTGCAAAAACTGGTTGATCTTGTTCTGTGGTGCGCTGAAAGGCTGGTGGATAATCTTATTTGGCCGGGCATAAAAGCATTATGGGAGCCTGTGTTGCTGGTGGCAGGTATTGTGGCGGGAGTGGAGGCGATGAGCATGGTGATTGGAGCATGCTTCTTTGCCGCACCTCTCTCGCTTGGATTGGTATCCGTGTTATTGGCATCCAGTATTGGTATCAGCCTATTTGCAGCGTCAAGATGGGGTGAAGAAGGTATGATGATGTCGGTGCTTCGCTTTGGGTGCATATTGGTGACATCTTTTGCGGCAGTAACATGTTTGGTAGGATTGCTGGGCAATCTTGCTGTGCATGTTTTTTCAGATGGACTAAGCGCCTCGGTATTGGGACCCTTAGGGAGCGGCATTGGGTCTGGTATATCGGCGGTTTGGAATGCTGCCGTCTATTCATGGCATGGTATTGAATCGGTTGGATCGCATTTATGGACCTTTTTTCACACGACGTTACCGAATACACCACATGCTATTTCGACTTATGTTTCTGGATTGACATGGGGTCAGATTGCAGTGGGCGTAGGAATGGTAGCAGCCATTGGGGCTGCGGGTGGGCTAGTGTATATGGCGCATCAGACGTTCCATGAACATGATAAACGGTTTGGGGAAGAGCTAGGTGAGCCAGCACCATTGGGAAAGGGGGATGACCAAAAAACCAGTCATAAGTTATTAGGGGCTTTAGGCCACAACCGTAATGCCTCCTCCGCGCCCTCTGTTGATGAATTTAAGGGTGGTGACACCGCCTCCCCCGACACGCCGAAAGATAGAGATCCTGTTTTCGACCGGCAGGATTCCAGCACTCCTTTTCGCCCCCGCTCTGGCTCTGGCCTTTAGCTAGAATATTCCCTTTGATATCGCTATTTTTGTGGGAGTCATTTAAAATAACCGTATTACGCATAGATATTAACGGTGGCGCTGCTTACAACGCCTTCCCCCGGGTGGGGGAAGGCGTTCTAAGCAGATTTTTATGTGCATACTTGAAGAGAGATTATCTATGACCGACAAAATACACGACATACTTCACCACTGGTTTGGTGATGACGGATCAGCCGATCTCCCATCCAGTGATCGCACTGGTTTGTGGTTTGGAGAATCGGACCACCTAAAAGAAAAGATGGCGACGCTGTTTCGTCCTGAATATGATTTGGCAATCGCCGATCAATTACCCGAATGGAAAAAGACGCCACGCGGTTGTTTGGCATTAATTATTTTGCTCGACCAATTTTCACGTTTTATGCATCAGCACTCAGCGGAGGCATTTGCGCACGATGAGCAGGCGCGAGCGCTTTGCGTAGAAGGTCTTAAAAAACATATGGATCGATCACTCACTTTAATTGAACGCGTCTTTTTCTATATTCCTTTTGTGCACGCGGAAGATGCGAAACTACAAGAAGAAGCGATTCAACTCTTTCAACAATTAGTTACCTTATCTCTCCCTGAAACAACTCCCGTGTATCAATTATTTTTATCTTATGCCTACGCCCATTTTCGTGTGATCAAAGAATTCGGCCGTTTTCCGCAGCGGAATGCGGTGTTTGGCCGTACGTCTACCTCAGCTGAAGCGGCGTTTTTGAAAAACGTGTAGAGAAAAACTGCTTGACCTAACGGGATAACTTCCGATTTGTCATCCTGAGCGAAGCGAAGGATCAGGTGGTATTTTTTGGTATAGGGTATTTAAAATGGGAAGGAATCCCTCGCTTCGCTCATTTTAGGCAGCGCGAATACTTATCTTTTGCGCTTCCCATGTCGCTAACATGTGCTGCAACTCTTTTAGCCGAGCCTTTTCTTTTTCAACGACAGCGGGCGGCGCCTTATCCGCAAAGTTCGGATTTTGCAATTTCGTTTGAATATGCAATAGCTCTTTCTGCGTTTTTACGATTTCTTTATCGAGTCGCGTGAGCTCTTCTTCGACATCAATCAAGCCTGCCATCGGAATCGACATTTCTAATTCGCCCAAGAGGGCTGTCGTCGACGGCGGACGAGGATCATTGGCGTTAAGCCAGGTGATGCTGTCGAGCTTAGCAAGTGTTAAGATAAATGCTTGATTCGCTGCGCAATACGCTTTATCAATGTCAGTGCCTTTGCTGAAAAGAATGGATAAGACTTTAGAAGGCGCAATATTCATCTCGCTGCGCAATGTGCGGATAGCATTAATGACATCTTTCACCCATTCCAGCTCTACTTCTTTTTCTGAATTTTTTAAGCTCGCTTGATAGGTAGGGTAGGGCTGCAACATAATCGTTTCACCCGAACAACCCGCGAGTGGTGCGACACGTTGCCAAATTTCTTCTGTGATAAACGGGATAATAGGGTGAAGTAATCGCAAAATATGTTCTAGCACAAATAACAGTGTATGACGCGTACTGGATAATTGTTCTGGCGTCGATGTGGGTGATAGCAATATCGGTTTCGATAATTCGAGATACCAATCACAAAAGGTATTCCACGTGAATTCATAAATCGTGTTTGCTAGCAAATCAAATCGATAGCTGGCAAGCGCCTCATGCATAGATTGAATGGTATCTTGCAGCTTCGACAATATCCATACGTCTGGCAAAGACAAAGCGGTGCGCGACGCACAGTCTTGTTCTTCTGTGCTCATCAATACATAACGCGTGGCATTCCATAATTTATTACAAAAGTGACGATAGCCTTCTAGCCGTGTGAGGTCAAATCGGATTTCACGGTTGAATGATGCCATCGCGCAGAGCGTGAATCGTAGCGCGTCAGTGCCGTGCGCTTTGATGCCGTCGGGGTATTCTTTTCGCGTCTGCTTTTCAATTTTTTGAGCGGCAGCAGGCTGCATCAAATGATTTGTTCGTTTTTCAACGAGCGCTTCCAGGGTAATGCCATCGATTAGGTCAAGTGGATCAATCACATTTCCTTTGGATTTCGACATCTTTTGTCCATCTGCGTCACGAATGAGTCCTGTGATAAAAATATCTTTAAACGGAATCTTCTTCGTGAAATGAAGCCCAAGCATAATCATGCGAGCGACCCAAAAGAAAATAATATCGAATCCTGTGACGAGTAATTGTGTCGGATAGAATAGGCCCAGTTCTTTTGTGTTATCAGGCCAGCCCAATGTTGCGAATGGCCAAAGCGCAGAGGATACCCATGTATCTAATACATCATGGTCTTGCGTTAAGATGATTTCGGAGGAGAGATTATTCTCAGCACGAACAGTCGCCTCGTCTTTTCCTACGTAGAATTTACCTGCTTCATCAAACCACGCGGGGATGCGATGCCCCCACCAGAGCTGTCGACTGATACACCAATCTTCAATATTATTTAACCATTGAAAATATGTTTTTGACCAATTCTCTGGAATAAATGTGATGTCACCGTTTTGAACCGCATCTATTGCAGGCTTTGCAAGCGTTTCCATTTTCATAAACCACTGCGGCGTGAGATAGGGTTCAACGATCACACCTGATCGATCGCCGTAAGGGGCTTTTAATGTATGCTTTTCAATTTTCTCAATAAGATCTTGCTGTTCTAGGTCGGCCACAATTTTTTTTCGCGCTGCAAAGCGCTCTAATCCTTGATAAGCGGCGGGTGCGTTATCGTTGATGTGTGCGGTGGGTGTGAAAATATTAATAGGAGTGAGATGGTGGCGCTGCCCCATCGCGTAATCATTGAAATCATGCGCAGGGGTAACCTTGACGCAGCCACTGCCGAAGGTGGGATCAATCGAGGCATCCGCAATAATCGGAATCACGCGATCGGTTAGAGGCAAACGAAGCGTTTTGCCAATGAGGTGTTGGAATCGTTCATCATCCGGGTGCACCGCGACTGCGACATCACCTAGCATCGTTTCAGGCCGAGTCGTTGCGACGACAATAAAATCCTTGCTATCCAGGAGCGGATAACGAATATGCCACAGGTGCCCTTCTTTTTCTTCGTGAATCACTTCTAAATCGGAGATAGCGGTGAGGAGCTTGGGATCCCAGTTGATGAGCCGTGTCCCGCGATAAATAAGACCGTCTTGATAAAGTTTCACAAACGCATCGGTGACGGCCGCGGATCGCTGATCATCCATGGTAAAGCATTCGCGTGACCAATCAATGGATGCGCCGAGTCGACGCAATTGACGTGTAATGTGGCCGCCGGACTCTTCTTTCCATTCCCAAATTTTATCGACGAAGGCATCACGTCCCAAATCATGACGTGACTGGCCTTCCCCTGCTAGTTGCCGCTCCACCACCATTTGTGTGGCAATGCCGGCGTGATCGGTGCCTGCTTGCCACAGGGTTTGATAGCCCTGCATTCGATGATAGCGAATCAGAATATCGATCAGTGTGAAACAAAATCCATGCCCCATGTGCAAACTACCGGTGACATTCGGCGGCGGCAGCATGACGCAATAAGGCTTGCCGTTACCCTGCGGTGCGAAATAATTATTTTTCTCCCAAAGGGCATACCAAGATGATTCGATGGTGTTGGGTTGATACGTTTTTTGCATAAAATGGCTACTATTCAGTGAGTACAGTTGGTTGATGGGTTGTGATCTCATATCCCTGGGATCGATATTGTTTGTATCGCTCGCGTGCCGCCGCTTGCATCACAGGATCGGATGAAACCAGCTCTATGACACGATTAAACTGGGCAAAGAATGCGGGAAGTTGCCCGCTCATATTAATTAAGGTGTCGCGATGCTGCGCCGGGACAGCGTCATATCCAATTTGAATGGGCGGTGGTGTGTCGGGTCCTTCGCCATACAGATTGTGCGGCAAGAAACTCGTGTCGCGATAGGTCCAGAGCATTTCATCTAATTGATGCGCCAGCGTTTTACTGTCCGCGTGAAGATAGACGCGGCGTTTATCAGCATACGCTTTTTCTGTCAGACGACATGCTTCCATCAACCACTGCTGTTGATCTGCGGTCTGCAAGATATAAAAGTCGATCTTACTTGCCATCATTGCATCGATTAATGAGATATTGCATTAATAGAGGAACCGGTCGTCCGGTTGCATAACGATCGCTTCCGCCCATCATCATGGCGGCGGTGCCTGCGACATCTAAATGTGCCCAATGGAATTTTTTTGTGAAGCGCGACAAAAAGCAGCTGGCGGTGATCGTGCCAGCGGATTTTCCACCGACATTCGCCATGTCAGCAAAGGGGCTTTTGAGTTGATCTTGATACTCTTCCCAAAGCGGCATTTGCCACACGCGATCATGGCTCTCAGTACCGGCTGCCAGCAATTCGTCTGCGAGTGGCTGATGGTTTGATAAAACCGCGCTAACGTGAAATCCTAGCGCAACGACAACAGCACCTGTGAGGGTGGCGATATCAATCACTGCTTGCGGTTTGTATCGCTCTGTATAGGTCAGTGCATCACATAAAATGAGTCGGCCTTCTGCATCGGTATTCAGAATTTCAATGGTTTGGCCAGAGAGACTTGTCACTATATCTTCAGGCTTGATCGCGACACCACTTGGCATGTTTTCAACAGCCGGAATAATACCGACGACGTGCATTGGGAGCTTGAGCTCGGCAGCCGCTTTAAGGGTGCCAAGAACCGTTGCTGCGCCACACATATCGTATTTCATGCCAACCATCGCATCAGGCGACTTCATTGAGAGACCGCCCGTATCAAACGTGACACCTTTTCCGACGAGCGCAATGGGCGCTTGCTTTTTAGCTGTGCCTTTGTATTCGATGCAGATGAGCTTAGGAGGCGTCGCACTGCCTTGGCTTACTGCCAGCAATGCGCCCATCCCTAATTTTTTCATATCTTTTTCTTCTAACACTTTAACGGTGATAGCCGAGTATTTTTTAGCGAGCTGCTTTGCTTCGACTGCCAAATAAGTCGGGTTGCAAATATTGCTTGGCATGTTGGCCAAATCTTTGGTGAAGTGGACGCCGCTATTAATCGCAAGCCCTTGTTCTAATGCTTTTTTGGAGGCCGATAATGTTTTTTCAGGAATGGTAAGCGTTATCTGTGAGAGCGGGCAGGGCTTTTCTTTTTTACTCTTGAAGCGATCGAAGCAATAAAGGGCATCGAGCGTGTCTTCAACAATATGCTTCACCTTCCATGCTGTATCGCGGTGCGATACCTCTATTTCGGTTAAGCAAGAAATCACCTGAGAGGCTTGCGTTTTTTTCAACGCGTTGACAGAGCTCGTGATGATTTTTCGGTATTGTCGTTCGGTGAGTCCTTCTTTTTTTCCGCAACCGACGAGCAATACGCGACTCGGAGGGACCTGAGGCAATTGATGCAGCATGAGAGTTTGCTCTGGCTTACCTTGAAACTCACCGGATTTTAATAAGGCGAGAATGGCATTTTTGCTGAGCGCATTGACTTTTTCAGCGCTGGGCGTGAGTTCGCGCCCTTCAAATACACCGATGACGATACAATCAGTATTTTTTTTAATCAAATTTGATGTGCTGAGTTGAAATTTCATGCTAATCTCCTGATGACTCATTCATTTATTTCAGCATTTTACCTACTTTGAGTGTATTCAGCTACCCATATGACAGGATAAATATATTGCAATTAAAACCAATTTGACTTGTGTTTTTAATGCATCAGAAAGATGACAAAAAAGCAGGCGTCGGGATGCCAAAAAAAGAAATGCGGGGGTTGCAAAAGAACGAGGTCGGAGGTGGCATGATGGAATAGCGCAGCAACAGCTACACCATTGAGCCCGTCAAATCTTTCCGCAACATGCTCACACTACCAAAGATTTTCTCGCTGAGTGATTTTTTTGTGTGATATTGTATTTCATATAAATCGGCTAATTCGTGTTGTGATAATAGGTAATCATCACTTGTTGTGAGCCCGTCTATTAATTTTAATTCAAGTGCTTTTGTGCCCAGCCACACTTCGCCGGTTGAGACGAGATCCATGTCCAATTGTGGACGATGTTTCTGAATGAGATCTTTAAATAGGTGATGGATTTCTTCCACTTCTTGATGCAATTTTTGGCGGCCTTCTTTGGTATTTTCACCAAATAATGTGAGTGTGCGCTTATAGTCGCCTGCGGTGACCTGCTCAAAATCAATATGATTATTTTTGAGGACGCGATGAAAATTGGGTAGCTGCACAATGACGCCAATCGAGCCGATCATGGAAAAGGGTGCAGCTAATAATTGATCGGCAATGCAAGCCATCATGTATCCGCCACTGGCAGCCACTTTATCGACGATAACAGTGAGCGGAATCTTTTTTTGCCGCAATCGTGCGAGTTGCGCTGCCGCGAGCCCATACGCATGCACCATCCCGCCGCCGCTCTCAACGGTCACAACGACTTCATCATCGGTTGAGGCGACACATAAAATGGCAGTGATTTCTTCACGTAATGATGCGACCTCGGATCCTTTGATGTCGCCATTAAAGTGCAAAACAAATATTTTTTTTTGGGGGGTGGTTTTGAGCGCTTCTTCTTTTTCTTTATCTTGTTGTTTTATTTTTTTTCTGAATTTTTTGAGCTCTGCTTTAGACAGAATTTCTTCGGATAATGCGTTTTTGATATCTGCATATTTTTCATTAAGATTTTCAACGGTAATTTTTCCATTCATTTTTTCTTTGCCACGGCCGAGCAAACTCAAAATGCCTGCGAATAAAAACAAAAGCAGCAGCACCAATATGAATGCTTTAGATGAAAATACAATAAGTTGAATCACGGAATCTGTCATGCGAAGTCCTTAAGGGCGTGGTCGGATTAAAATAATAGGTTGTGATGAAAGATTTTTTTTGATATCTAGTGTCACGGTCATTTGTTTTATCTGGTATTTTCTCCCAAGCGGTTTAGTAAACAATATACTCGACGTGAGCGTGATGGGTTTTATGCGCTTATGCCGGAATAACCAGCTGTAGGTGCTTGGCACGTATTCAATAGATCCGACCCATAGCGTAGAATGAGACCCGATAATTTGAGTGCGCGGTTTCCAGAAACGGAGTATCAGTAATTTTTTATCCGGTTCATGACTAATCAATACCAATGTTGGCGTTTTATCTAAATAAATAGGCTGAATGAGAGGTAAGTGCTCTGCACTTTCGAGTCCCGTGATGCGATAAATGGCATCGACAAAGCTAAAGGAGGGGGCTATTTTCCATCCGTTTTTGAGGAGTAACGTCTTTATTTGTTTAATATCACCTAACCATTGTACGTCAAATGTTTGGCTGGAGAGCCCCAATCGATTGATTTGATATATTGGAAAATAACGACCTTTTTGTTCCCACCAATCATGCAGTGTGACGGGCTGTTCGGGCCTCTCGAGCAACGTATAATCTTTTTGAAAATGTTTAAATTGCAAGACGCAGGCAGCTGCGTAAGTAATGGCGAATGTCAGCAGCGCCGTTAGAATAAGACCTTTTGAACGAATTGTTTTTTCTGGATTGCGTCGATAGGACAGAATAAGAAACATGAGAATAGCGGTGCCCAGCAATAAGCTGCCTATGATATCCGTTAACCAATGAACGGTAAAATAGAGTCGCGACAACGCAATAGCGGTTACTAATAAACCGGCAATTGTGTAAACGATATAACGGAATCGATCAATTTGCCATAATCGAACGATAAATAAAGCGGCTCCGATATAAAAAATGACGGCGAGCGTGGTGTGGCCGCTCGGAAAAGAGTAAACGCCAGTAGCTGTTTGATCGAGCACTCCCCACGGACGTTTGATATGCGTGAGCAATTTGGCTATTTCGATGGCGCTTGCTGAGAGAAGCCCTAAGCCTAGGACATGCAGAGCGGCATACGATCGCTTTTTTTTGAGTAAACAGATAAAAACAGTCAGAAAAATAGGGAGCAGGACGTATTTATCACCCAAAAATGAAATACATAGCATGACATTATCAAGTGAAGGTGTTCGGATGCTGCGAAAGAAATGCCAGGTGAGTTCATTGATATCCATTCCTTGAGGGCCGACCTGCTGTACGTGATACATAAAGCCAAGGAACCCAAAAGAAACTAACAGAAAATAGACGCCCAGCGTTAACTGTCCATGTCGATGAGCCGCATTGCTGTGCTTTAGAATCGATGTAATAAAGGAAAAGAAGCGTGATCGATCGAGCGATTGCCAGATCCAGGCGAGACACTCTTCCACTTCCTTTTGAACGAGAATCAATATTTTTGCGATGAGCCATAGGCAAAAAATGAGTCCGAGGGCGTAGAAAACAGTCACCAAAATAAATCGGGTGGCGAGACCGGAGGGAAGCTCTGTTGAAACTGCACCAATCAATATGCCGGGCAGCAGATACGCGGGCGCCCACCCAATGGCCGATGTGATGTTCGCGATCATGAATCGCCACGGATTAAAATTTAACATGCCAGCGACTAACGGTACTAATGCGCGAACAGGTCCCACAAAGCGGCCGATAAAAACACTCATACCACCGTATTTATAAAAAAAGGCTTGTCCCGTTTTAAGGAGGGTAGGGTGTTTTCGAAAGGGCCAGACTTTTTCGAGGCGTTGATTAAAATAAAATCCGATCCAATAACTCACACCATCTCCCATGATGGCGCCTAATATAGCACATAGCATGGCGGGCCAAAAAGGAATGATGCCTGAACCGATCAAGATGCCGATGGCCGTCATGACAACGGTTCCCGGGACAATTGTTCCGATGATTGCAATCGATTCAGCCGCTGAAATTAAAAAAACAGCTATCCCCGCCCATTGTGGGTGTGTGCTTAACCATTCCAGCGCGGGATTAGCAATGCTGCCGATGCTTATCATTCTGATAGCACTCCTGCTGCTTGTTGATCGGCATGATAAGATGACCGAACCAGTGGACCGCTTGCGACATGGGTGAACCCAAGATCGGTTGCCCATTGACCGAGCGCTTTAAAATCGTCAGGTGTAATGTAGCGTGAAACTGGCATATGCGAAGGGCTTGGTTGTAGATATTGACCGAGTGTTAGCATGTCGACATCGTGCGCGCGTAAATCACGAATGGTTTGTTGCACCTCTTCATCGGTTTCGCCAAGTCCCAGCATGATGCCAGACTTGGTTGGAATATGAGGGAAGCGACGCTTAAATTCTTTCAATAATTGCAGAGAATGCTGGTAATCGGACCCGGGTCGCGCTTGCTTGTAGAGTCGAGGCACCGTTTCAATATTGTGATTAAATACATCAGGTAAAACGGTTGATGTGGCATTGAGTGCGACATCCATGCGTCCACGATAATCAGGAACCAATGTTTCAATTTTAATGCCCAGATTTTTATCGCGAATGGCTTGCAAGCAAGCACTAAAGTGGCTGGCACCGCCATCACGTAAATCATCTCGATCAACGGAGGTGATAACCACATAACGCAAACCCATTTGAGCAATTGTGCTCGCCAGGTGCTCAGGTTCTTCTGGGTCAAGCGGATCGGGACGTCCGTGAGCGACATCGCAAAAACTGCAACGCCTTGTGCATTTGTCGCCCATTATCATGAAGGTAGCGGTGCCCTTACTGAAGCATTCACTGAGGTTGGGGCAGGAGGCCTCTTCGCAAACAGTGACTAATTTATTGTCGCGCAATATTTTTTTGAGGTCAGCGACTTTGTTGTCGCTCGGCAAACGGATGCGAATCCAGTCGGGTTTGACTAACAATTCAGCTGGCTGAATGACTTTAATGGGAATGCGAGCGAGCTTTTCAGCGCCGCGTTGTTTGCCTGTTCCACTTAAGTCCATGGTCATCCTAGCGTATTAATCGCATTTTAATGTTATTAGCCAGTGTATCGCCGATTGCTATTATATCAATGTTTTTTTGAAAAGAGGACATTTGCGTCATTTCTAGCTCAGGAAAACCACACGGATGGATGCGTGAAAATGGAGCTAAATCCATATCGACATTTAACGCCAATCCATGAAAAGCTGACCCTCGTCGGATACGTAATCCGATAGAACAGATTTTTTTATGATCGACATAGACGCCTGGCGCTTTAGGCTGGGTGTGCGCTATGATCGCATAATCATTTAATAATTGTATGACAGAGGACTCTAATGTATTCACTAAGTCGCGTACGGTCCATTGTTGACGTTTTAGATCAATTAACGTGTACACCATTAATTGCCCTGGGCCGTGATAGGTGATTTGTCCACCGCGATCGCAGGTTTCGACAGGAATGGTGCCAGGCGAGAGAAGGTGCTCCCGCTTACCATTTTGTCCTTGTGTAAAAATAGGGGGGTGCTCGAGCAACCAGATTTCGTCTGGTATATCTGCACGGCGTGTGTTGGTGAATGCCTGCATAGCGCGCCATGTTGGGATGTAATCTTGCAGCCCTTCAAAGTGGCGGATGAAAGTGGTCATAACGCCATTAAAATATGCGGATCAGCGCTGAGATCGCGGTAAATTGCATCAATTTGTTTGCGATTTTGAATAGTGACCGTGATACTCATCGCGATATATTTTCCTTCTGCGCTTCGACGGTCTGCAATGGCGCTTTCACGTAATTCTTTAACATGTCGGCGAACAATCGTGAGTGCGCTGATTTCAAACTCATCCGATGCCATACCAAAAATTTTGATGGTGATATCGGCAGGAAAAGTGAGACCTACCATTTCATCGAGCTCAAGCTGCGGTTTCAGAGGTTGAATACATTTAGCCATTATTCGCTTTCTCATGTTGTGGTGCAAACCAGGCGTGATAATGATACCGCGCCGATGAGATCATGTTATGCCAAAAGCTGCCGCGCGCATTGTCTTGCAGTGCCACCAGGGGTTGCGTGCCGATTACTTGTTTATTCAATACGATATTCAGCGTTCCATAGGAATGTCCTTTCACGAGTGGCGCAACGAGTGGATGTGGCGCATCAACAGTTGTTTCAATATGGGCAAATTGTCCTGCAGGCAATGTGATATAGAAAGGGCGCGATAGCCCGAGCGGTGTTTGCGCATGCACGCCTTTCAATGTATCGATCGTGACGACAGTTGTATTGGGTGTGTAGAGTGGGTGCGTTTCAAAGAAGCGAAACCCGTATGTTAATAGGCGAACGGAGTCTTCTGTGCGTGCGGTTTCGCTCGGCGCACCCATGATTACGCTAATTAAACGTCTGCCGTCTTGATTGATGGCGGATCCCACGAGGCAAAATCCGGCTTCATCGGTATGACCCGTCTTGAGGCCATCGGCGCCCGGATAATGCCAGAGCAATTGATTGCGATTAGGTTGATGAATATTGTTGTAGGTAAACGATTTCTCAGAATAGAGTTTATAATCTTCCGGATATTCCTCAACGATGGCGGTCGCAAGTGTTGCAAGATCGCGCGCTGTGGAATAATGATTGGGGTTCGGTAGGCCTGTGCTATCCATAAAATGGGTATGCGTTAAATGAAGAGCAGCCGCCTGGTTGTTCATGAGACTAACGAAGGCCTCTTCTGTTCCTCCGACATATTCTGCCATTGCAACGGTTGCATCATTTCCGGATGCGACAACAATGCCTTGCAGCAAATCTTTTACGGGCACGTCGGTGTTCACTTTGATAAACATGCGAGAGCCGCCGGTTTTCCAGGCTTTCGTGCTGACTTTGACGTTATCATTGAGATGAATCAGGCCAGATCGTAAGGCGCCTGAAATCACATACATCGACATCAATTTGGTGAGACTGGCAGGCGGTAGTTGTGTATCAGCATCTTTTTCTGCCAATATTTTTCCGCTCGTTGCATCGAGTAAAATGTAGCTCTTCACATCTAATGTGGGCGCAGTCGACGTGATAGCCGCCTGTTGAGGATGGGTCTGGAGCGTTAACATGGGGCTTTCAGTAGTCGCGCAAAAGGCAATTTTGCTAAAAAAATAAGCAGTTAATAGCAGCATAAGGGATGGGGTATGTCGCATGATGGACCTTTCTCGAGAGATTGAATGTAATGGGACTCAGTGTATCAAAAACTCTGCATTCGTAGCCAGGAATTATTTGTCGATTGCGAGATTCGTGGAAGATTGTTATTCTGGTCGCTTAAATTAAGGCAGGTGAGCAATCATGCGTGACCCCATATTAAATATCGCCGTCAATGCCGCGCGCGCCGCTGGTAGAATCATCGTCCGCGCAGCGGATCGCTTAGATAAAGTACATATTTTTGAGAAAGGACCGAATGACTTTGTCACAGACATTGATCAACAGGTTGAGAAAGAGATTATCCACATTATTCATAAAGCCCACCCTGATCACGGTATTATCGGTGAGGAAGGGGGAAGTGTGGAGGGTAGCGAATACACCTGGATCATTGATCCCATTGATGGAACACGTAATTTTATACAGGGCCTCCCTGGTTTTTGTGTGTCTATTGCGATTCAGAAGAAAGGCCGCATAGAGCATGGCGTGATCTATGACCCGATGCGCCAAGAATTGTTTACCGCGACGCGAGGGAAAGGCGCTCGTTTAAACGATACACGCATTCGTGTGAGCAACCGCACCTTATTAAAAGATACCATGCTTGCGACAGGGTGTTGTCGTGCCAACCAAGACGAAGGAACGGATCCCTTATTTTCAGCTCACTGTCGTATGATTGAAAGTATCGGACCCTTATGCAGCGGTATGCGTCACTTAGGATCGGCAGCGCTCGACTTAGCCTATGTGGCGTGCGGTCGTTTCGATGCGTCTTGGGGGTTACGACTGAATATTTGGGATATCGCAGCAGGCGCTTTGTTGGTGCAGGAAGCAGGTGGACTAGTGTCTGATCTTAATGGCGAAGAAGCCTATCTTGAAAAAGGTCAAATTGTGGCTGGTACCCCTGCCGTATTTAAGATATTGCTTAACAAAATGCGACCCTGTCTATAAGTTCTGACGGCTTGCCTAGAAAGCTACACCTCTCGAGGTCAGGTTAAGCTCAGACGTTACTGCGGCCGCATCAAATTAGATAATTTTTCAACAGAAGGCAGCGCGATAGCCGCTTCTGGTGGTATGATGCTTCTCAGCGCGCTATAGGATTCCATATTTTTTTTGGCACCTTTTTCAAACATTTGAATAGCAGATGCCATTTGTTTTGCTGTTTCAGCGATCGCTTTATTTTGTCCTTCAATATCGCGCTTCATAGTGGTTGGATCAGTTGATGTTTTAAATTCCTCTTTGATTTTTCTTTTTCGTTCATCCGCCTGTTTTTCTAATTGATTGATGACCGTTTCAAGGGTCTCGCGTGCGGCGGTTGTTTCTTGTATTTCTCCAATGATAGCATCGAGACGGGGTTTCACCAGTGTTTTAATAAAGGCGGGTGTTTTAGCTTCAGCGAGTGTCGCTGTTAATTTAGCGATTTCCGCTTTGATACCGGCGAGGGTGGTGTCAAGCGCTTCAATTTTTTCACTTGGAATTTCTGTTGCAATATTGCCTTGTATACTTGCATTTACTTCAGAACGGAGGGCCTCATTATTGCTAACCCCAAATTGAGCTGACGCTAAACGGAAGAGGATGCGCGAGGTGCTGCCCTTAAAAGTAACGTCTGGTGCGAGATCAGTGACGGGGCTCCTAGTATCCATTATTTTCTCCTACCAGCGGTTCTCGAATGTCATGATTTTATTATAGCACTGTATTTTCTAAAACACGTGAATGTAATGAAATATTCTGTATCTCGTTAACGGCCTGAGTGAGCGATGAAACAGGCAATATGATCATGTCGCCGATTTTTTCTTTTGATACATTGGCCGATGGCACAATGGCGCGTTTAAATCCGTGCTTAGCGGCTTCTCGAAGCCGCTCTTGCCCGCCTTGAACGGGTCGAATTTCACCGGCTAACCCAACTTCGCCAAAAATAAGTACATCCGCCGGAATAGGGCGATTGCGTAAGCTCGATATCACGGCGGATAACAACGCTAAATCAGCCCCTGTTTCAGTAATGCGCACACCACCGACCACATTAATGAATACATCTTGATCATAGGTGATAATGCCGCTATGCCGATGCAAGACCGCGAGCAACATATTAAGGCGCTGTCCATCAAGGCCGACTGAGACGCGTCGTGGATTGCCCGAATGGCTTTGGTCAACGAGTGCTTGCACTTCAACTAATAAAGGGCGACTGCCTTCGCGTGTGGCCATGACAACACTGCCCGCGACAGGTTGTTCATATCGTGATAAAAAAATCGCGGAGGGATTGCTGACTTCCTTGAGACCTTTATCGGTCATTGCAAAAATACCCAATTCATTCACTGCACCAAATCGATTTTTTACGGCGCGAATGACACGATAACGGCTGTCTTGCTCGCCTTCAAAATACAATACGCAATCGACCATATGTTCGAGTACGCGAGGGCCTGCGAGCGTTCCTTCTTTTGTCACGTGACCCACGAGAAAAAGTGCTGTTTGTGTTTGTTTCGCAAAAGCAACCAATTGTGCGGCGCTTTCACGCACTTGTCCGACAGCGCCAGGCGCTGATTGCAATAAATCAGTATGCATGGTTTGAATGGAATCAATAACCAAGACACCGGGTTTTTCTTTTTGAGCGCATTGTAAAATGCGTTCGACGTTCGTGTCCGTTAAGAGGAGTAAATTATTTTCAGGCAGCCCGAGTCGTCGGGCGCGCAACGTCACTTGCTGTAAGGATTCTTCGCCCGTGACATAGAGCACTTTTAAATGTTGGCTAAGAAAGGCGAGCGCTTGCAATAATAACGTAGATTTTCCGATGCCGGGATCGCCGCCAATCAATACAGCAGATCCTGTTACCAATCCGCCGCCCAGTACGCGATCAAGTTCTTTGATGCCAGAAGGTAATCGCGCATCGCCTGCGTCGAGCGTGACATTTTCCATAGGGGTGATAACGGGAACGGTTCCGGCGTAACCTTGATGACGCGGATTTTTTGAAATCGTCGCGACTTCTTCAACGAGGCTATTCCATGCATCACAGCCAAGACATTGGCCTGCCCACTTGGGATGCTGGGCGCCGCAGGCTTGGCAAGTGTGCGTGGTCTTCGTTTTCATTTAGTCATTCTTTTGGCTAACCGTTTTCCATGATCCATCGGGTTGTCGGCAGGCTGTTCCATACATATTTTGTGTTTTGCCAGCGATCACAGCGGTTGTCGTGTATTCACGGCAATATTCATTATGGTGTTTTTTAGGGTTGAGATCTTTTGTAGGTGTGACAGTATATGTATTACCCGTTTTGTCATTTTGCCAGTAAGCGGGTTTTCCGAGAGGTGCTGTCTCTAATGTTTTATTCATTTTAAGTTTATCGGTGTCATCCATGTTTTTACCAATGGCACCCCCTAAGAATGCACCGGCTAACGCACCTGCACCGATGGCGAGGATTTGACCGCTACCGCTACCAAATTGACTACCGATGAGTCCGCCAGCTAGACCGCCTGCAACGGTGCCGATGTCTTGTTTGCTTGGATCAGAAGAGCATCCCGCTAGCCCTAAAGCGATTATTAAAGCGCCAGTCAGAATGTTGAGTGATTGTTTCATCTAGAATACTCCTAAAGAATTCATTGAAAGAAGTCTTTATATTATCCCAACATCTACAAATAAGTCGATATATTGCTATACTGAGGTGAGTAATTTTCATAATAGGAGATAAACGTGAGCGACCAAGAAGCCAAAAAAGAGATTCCACCTACCTCCAAAGAACGCGAAAAATCATTTCAAGAGCGTTTAATGTCAGGAATGGGCAGCGCCATGGGTAAGCTAAAAGAGGCGCAAAAGATTGTGACGACGGCGGTCGATAATGTCCGTGCTGACAGCAATGGATGGGGTCTCGCGGAGAAAGCGGCTTCTGCATCCTCTAAGCTTCAGGGATGGATCGGCGCAGCTCGGGCACGTTTTGCGAAAAAGCCGAACTCGAGTGCGACAACCCCACCCGCTACTCGAACCGCAACGCCTGCGACAACACCGCCACCGGTCGCTCCGACTGCACCTACGGCAACGCAAGAGCCTCCTAAAACTGATACAACAAAGCCATCGGATCCAACGACTTGAATTAATCGGGGCGAGCAGATGCTCGCCTCCTTTGTCAGATAGCACTTTTCTGTTGCGTTTAAGTTTGTTAAAGTGCCAAAAAAGTTCAACCAATATGAGATGTGCTATGACCTATCGCGCGCCCTATCCCGATCAAACGATCAATGGCTATACATTTAGTGCTGACAAGAAAAAGCTCGATTTACAGTATGTGTATAATTTACTGTGTCTGCCGTCGCAATATTCCATGGGGGTGCCGGCGGAGCGATTTCCTTTATTGATTGAGCATTCTATTTGTTTTGGGGTGTATTTTGAGGCAAAACAAATCGGGTTTGCGCGTGTCATCACGGATCGCACAGAGTTCGCTTCATTGTGGGATGTCATTATTGATGAGGCGCATCGCAAAAAAGGATTGGGCAAGACGCTCATGACTTATGTGTTGGCGCATACCGAGCTGCAAGGCATTTTTCGTTGGTTTTTGATGACGGAGGATGCACACGGACTCTATCAACGATATGGATTTAAATCAGAAGCCTATAATCCGTATATTATGATGAAAACAAACTCCTCTTGATGGGCGATTACTTATGTGCTTTAGGGTTTTCCCAGCGGGGAAAAGGGTGGGTTGTTTTATTTTTCCCGGTACATTTAAGAATCCAGACGAAGAATATATCGTTTATTTCTGTTGCAATGTCGATCACATTCTCCCGCAAAATAAGAGGCACACCCCTTTCTTGTTTTAAATTTTTCAAAACTCCATATTTTCTGCGAGTAACCCTTGAGCGGTTCGTAAGGACCAGATAAGCATATGTATTTTTCTTTATTAGGAGACAATGGTATTTCTGGTCTGAAAATATCATTCCAATATTGTACCCAGCCCGAAATGATATCATCACATGCGTTACCATCTAATTGCGTGTCAATATTTTCAAAATTTAAATTGATAGGGTAGGGCCTATTTGATGGCATCATGAGGAAATAGGTAATCGAGCGGTCAGCCGACAGAGTAATTCGTACGGACTCATGTGATTGTGGCCTGCAACCGTTTCAACCGATAAACCGTCCCCCCACAAAATAACGGGGTCACCGATTTCAGCATCGGGTTGAGACTCGAGATCAACTGTTAGCATATCCATCGATACACGACCGACTAGCGGGCAAATGTCTCCGTTCACGAGAACGGGCGTGCCATTTTGGGCGCGTTGCGGATAGCCGTCGCCATAGCCCATTGCAACGACACCAATGCGTCGATCGCTTGGGCAAATCCAGGTGCGCTCGTAACCCACCGCTTCGTTTTTCTTAACGTGCTGAATGCTGATGATCTCTGATTGAAGTGTCATGACGGGGCGCAACCCATGCATTGCACCTGTATGGCCTTGAACAGGAGAGACACCATATAGCATGAGTCCGGGTCGTATCCAGTCGCGATGGGCTGTTGGCCAATAGAGGATACCGGCGGAATTCGCCAAACTTCGCGGGCCTTCCAATCCTTTTATGGCTTGGTCGAACAACGTGATTTGTTCTGTTGTATGAGGATCATGAATGAGATTTGCGCTACTAAAGTGCGTCATGAGTCCGATGGGTTTTTTGACATTAGGACAAGCGGATAAGCGTCGATGCGCTTGCTTGACATCTTCCGGTTTAAAACCCAAGCGATTCATGCCGGTATTAATTTTCAACCAAACAGAAAAAGGCCCAAGCGATGGATTTTTTTCTAAATAATCGATTTGAGCAGTCTGATGAACGATTAGGGTGATATTTTCTGTTGAGGCGGCGTGAAGATCAGCCTCCGCAAAGCAGCCTTCTGTTAAAAAAATAGGTTGCTGAAACCCTGAGCGACGCAGTAATAGCGCTTCTTCTATCGAGGCGACCCCTAGCGCATCAATTTCTTGAAGGGCGGCAGCGATCAGTAGAACCCTATGGCCGTAGGCATTAGCTTTAACCATAGCAAGGATGGATGAATGAGGCGCAAGCTGCCTGACTTGTCGCACATTGTGATGCAGAGCATCAATATCAATTTTAATATGGGCAGGTCTGGCCATGGATCCTCTCGCTCTATTTTGATACTATCTATTATGTTTATCTTAACGCAGGAATCAATATGACCTTATCAGAGCGCGAACGACAACTCGAGAAAAAAGACGTTTTCATTTCCTGTATTGTGCCTGTTTTTAATGAATCCGCCAATGTCGCGTCTTTTTTCAGCGAATTGCACGGGATGCTGGAAGGAATGGCTAAGCGTTTTGAAATCATCGTAATTGATGATGGTAGTCGTGATACGACAGTGGATGACACGTTGAAGCTGCCTAAAGCCTATGGCATCAAGCTTCTCAAATTTTCACGCAATTTTGGAAAAGAAGTGGCCTTGATGGCGGGACTTGAACATTGCTCGGGTGATGTGGCGATTATCATTGATGCTGACTTTCAGCACCCGATTTCGTTATTGCCAAGGTTCTTGAGAGGGTGGGGGAAGGGCCACGATATGGTGTATGGTGTGCGAGATAATCGCGACAATGAGTCCTTGCTGAAGCGGGCCTTTGCACGATTATTTTATTGGTCAATGGAGAAATTAACCGATATTCATATTCCACACAATGCAGGCGATTTTCGTTTATTGGACCACAAGGTGGTCAATGCATTGAATCAATTTAAAGAGCGTGCGCGCTTCACGAAGGGATTGTATGCGTGGGTGGGATTTAAGAAATTGGCGGTTCCCTATACCGTACAAGATCGTGCGCATGGCAAAAGTCGATGGGGCTTTTTGAAGCTCGCAGAATTGGCGATGACCGGTGTGATGGCGTTTTCAAATGTGCCGCTACGCATCTGGGGATTCATTGGGTTGGTTATTTCATCGATTTCGTTGATTTATACGATTTATTTAATTGCGGT
This sequence comes from Legionellales bacterium, assembly GCA_947478495.1. Taxonomy (GTDB): domain Bacteria; phylum Pseudomonadota; class Gammaproteobacteria; order DSM-16500; family DSM-16500; genus CANJVW01. The sequence continues at coordinate 40,717 of CANJVW010000011.1, forward strand.
GACGTTGTTTTATGGCACTGATTTACCGGGTTTTCCAACGCTCGCTGCCGCCATTATGTTTTTTGGCGGCGTTCAATTACTATCGATTGGGATACTGGGCGAATATATCGCACGCATCTTTACAGAGGTGAAGCACCGGCCGGCATATATTTTGGAAGCGACGCATGGGTTCGATGATTTGTGATAACAAACGTTTCGTTGTATTGACCGACTAAATAAAACTGTCCACCCGCTTTTTTCTTGAAATCATGATAAGCGCCGACATCAACCCACACCCATACTCTTTTTCTGCTGTGCCAGTGCTTCCAAAAGGTAGGCTCATTGATCAGCCAGTCTGATGTTTTTTGGAAGGGTATTCCATACCATAGCTCTCGCACCCAGTTATCATGTTCTGCGATATCTGGCGCGTGCCAATCGGCTACCATTGTAATGCGTCGCTCAAGGTAGAGCGGCAAATCATAGCGTTGTTGATAAAAAGCGACGACTTCATCATTGGGTTTGATCAGTGGCTTCATTTGTAATGCCAGTGGCTTAATCGTTTTTTGATTGATGGTTGATGCACTTGAAAATAAGAAAAGGATGGTGATACATGCCATGGCGACGCAGCCGTAAAAAATGTGACGACAGCAATGAGAAAACCATAAAGGAATGCTGCCCAAGATAAATAGACCGCCTAATGCGTAGAGGCCATGTATTTGAGAGGCAGGTGTTTCGGCATCTGTAATAATACGAAGAGAGGGGATGATAAAGCAAAGCGCTGCAACGACAAGATAGCCGATGATGCAATATAAAATCATGTGACGTATATGCGGTTTTTCAGGGCTATTCCAAAACGCATTGATGTAGTGTGCGATGAGGATCGCGGCAGCAGGAAGCGCGGGTAAGATATACCCGATGAGCTTTGACTGAGGAAGCGAAAAAAAGATAAAAATAATCCAAAACCATAGACTTAAGAAAACAGTTTTGGGATGCTCTTTGGGGTAAAACCAGCAGGAGCGAGTTGTTTTGATGAGCGCCTGGATGAGAAAGAGTGACCAAGGAAATAAGCCCGCGAACAATACAGGGATAAAAAATAAAAAAGGTTTTTGGCCGTTGAACACATCATGTGACAGAAAGCGCGAGACTTGTTGAGTGATGAAAAAAAAGTGGAGAAATTCAGGGTTTGCTTTTTGTACTAGATAATACCAGGGAATCACGAGTATCGCGATAATGCAGAATCCACTTAATAAGCCAATTTCCTTGAGAATACTCCACCGACGACGCAATAAAGCCCATGCACCAATAATAAGGATCGGAAAGGCTATCCCGATAAGCCCTTTTGTTAAAATGGCAAGAGCGCTTGCCACATAGGCAAAGCAAAAGAAGAGGGTGCGCTGTTTTGTTTTTTGCGATTGCAAGCCACACAGTGAAAAGAGCAACGCAGCGCTAATAAAAACGGCGACTTCGAGATCGAGATTCGCATAGTGAGCGGCGCCATAATAAAAAGGGTTGGCGGCTAAAATAATACTGGCCAGCAATCCGGTGCGTCGATCAAACAAAAATCGAGTGGTGCCGTAGGTGACAAGACAGCCCAGCACTCCTAACGTTGCCGGCCAAAAACGGAGCGCCCATTCTTTGACGCCAAACCAGTGAATGGCAGACGCTTGCAACCAATAATAGAGAATAGGTTTATCAAGAAAGACAATGCCATTGAGTCGGGGGGTGATATAATCATGTGTCGCGACCATTTCGCGCGCGATTTCAGAGTATCGCCCTTCATCCGGAATAAAAAGAGGATGCGATCCGAGAAGACCATAGTACAATAACCCAATGCCAACGATTAACCAGATAAGATCCTTCAGGTAGGCATTATTTTTTTTGACAGACATGGCACCCCTATGAAAAATGTTATTCTATGTGCTGATGATTATGGGCAAAACACAGCCATTTCTCAAGCGATTATTGATTTGTTAGTGTTAAATCGATTGTCTGCAGTCAGCTGTCTTGTCACGGCGCCCGGCTGGTTGCATGACGCGCCCTTATTGCACCCTTTTAAAGATCAGGCGGATATGGGGCTTCATTTTAATTTAACCGATGGCGAACATTGTGATTCGTTGTCACGTTTATTAATTAAAAGTCATTTAAGGTTATTAAATAAAAAAACCCTTATCGCTGAATGTCATGCCCAGATTGATCAATTTGTAGCGGGTATGGGTTATTTGCCCGATTTTATTGACGGTCATCAACATGTGCATCAGTTGCCTGTCATTCGAGACGCGCTGATCGCGGTGTACGACGCGCGCTTACGTCAAAAAAAATCGTATATTCGCTGTGTTGATCGCCCGCATGTGTGGAAGCGCTTTAATGAAAAGAGTTTTTTAAAGCAAGCGATCCTTCAGCTTTGTGGTGCGCATGCTTTTAGACAATTATTAGTTAAAAACACTATTCCGCATAATGCGAGCTTCGCAGGGATCTATGATTTCAATGATGATTTACCGTATCCCATTTTATTTCAGCGATTTTTAAAGCAGGTTGAAGGCGGTGGGTTGATTATGTGTCATCCCGGAAAGCTTTCTTCTGATGCACGAGATCCGATTTCTGACGCAAGAGTGCTGGAGTACGAGTATTTGGTGAAAAGGGATGTGACTGAGTCCGAAGGACCCTGAAGTTGGTGGCCAAACTTGGAATTGAACCAAGGACACAAGGATTTTCAGTCCTTTGCTCTACCGACTGAGCTATTTGGCCAAACGATTGCAGAAAGAGGGGTTATTAAACCGATTGGGCTTGTCTGAGTCAAGTGATTTTCCTAGAACCTTCTACTAACGTCACATTTATCGTGAGAAATGAGACGCATCAATCGATGCGCTCTGACTTTATTAACCTACATGAAAAAGGAGTTTTAGTATGGAAAATGATGACATGAGTAAAACAATTGAACAGATTATGCCATGGTTGGGAGGTGCATTATCGGGGCAATTAGCCACCACCATTCACACTATTATCTCTGGCATGCTGTCGGGGAACGGCATCACTTCTCTGCCCCATGACTGGTCGCTTGGGCTGGTGTTATTAGCTCTGATGATGGTGGCGCATTGGATTCGTACTTGATTGAATGTAGGGGCGGCAGGCTGCCGCCCTTCTGTATTGTAAATATAATCGTACTAGTTAAAGCATTTTCTTGATCGCGATACGGATTCAGATTCGAGTTTAATTCCGTCCTCGTTAGTGATTGTGATTGCGAGCGCGCGCCCAAGTTGAGCAGTCAGCTGTGGTTGAACAGCTGGATCCAGCAATGTCGGTATCACGTTGCTGTAAGTCGCTTGATTGGCAGCCAGTAGCTCATCCCTACCTGTTATGGGCGGCGCGATAAACCATTCATGATACTGTCTTCCAAGTCGTGCACCTAAGCCACCTAGGTCGCTCACACAAATGATCATCGTGAGCGGCGCTATGACGCCAAACACCATCCAGGCGGGTGTGGCGAGAGGCATGACAGTGACCCCTGTCGCCAGAATCAGCACTCCTAGCAAGGCGCCTAATAGAGATCCAATCCATGCCCCTTTGTATTCGTAGTGTCTTTTGCGACATTTATCGTGGTCGAAGTGAAAGGTGAGAGCACGTGAAATATAATCGGCGCAGGACGTGAAGGTGCTCATCAATCGCAGGAGAAAAATACTGGACGCAACAAATGGCGAGCATCCTGGAATAAAGATAGTGATGACATGAGCCAATTGCACGAGAGGGGCAAACCCCGATGCAATCAATGCGATACCACAGACCAAGCCGAGCACGAGTGCGGCGAGCAGCGCTATTTGTTCAATAGGAGATGATCGCTCGAACAGTCCGCCAAGGCGATTACAAAAACCCGTGACAGCACCGATTTGTCGCATAAAAAGCGTGCCGACATTAAGAAAGGATAAAAAGGCTAAGACGGGCGTGGCGGCAGACAAAGTAAGTGTTGTGCAACACACAAAAACACCCAATCCGACACCAACAATCAGTCCAGCGATAGTCCATCGCAGCTCCCATTTTTGTTTCTGTATTTTTTTGACATCCTCTTCATTCCATAAGTCGATTGTTTTGCCGACATAGCTGCTGCTCGCGAGTAAATGGCCAATTTGATCGAGCGCGATGAAGGAGTTGAACAAAAGACTGGCTGACAGAAAGATGGGGCTAAAAATACACAGAAAGGGGATGACTATACAAGCAGAAACGAGAAGGGTGATGAATCCCGCTCGGCAATAATGAGAGAGTTTGCTCGTTTTTTTACTATCTTTTGTCCGGAAAGGCATGCGGGAAGGAGTGTACCATAAACTGCTCTATTAAGCGCATCATTTCATCAAAATCGGGGTTAAAGGTAAGACGTTTGCAGTCATTCTTCAGTAAATGCCATTGAAACAGTCTGTTACGAATGGCGAGGTTGATATCGTTAAATTCACCATAAATGGTATTTGGCGAGACAGGGCAAGGGGTGGGAATCGGCAGGCTGATTCCGATGTGTGAAAAATCGCGAATATGCAATGCAGAATAAGTGGATGCTCGAAGAATGATGCGCCGATCATCGATGGCTCTAGATTGCCGAGAATACAATAGTAAACGACTTTCAGGTTGAGTATCTTTTTTAAAATAATCCAGAGCGGCTTTAGCGGATACGGTCGCGTCATCCTCGCTGATGCAATAAAAAACGGGCACCTTCGGCGGCGAGCTTGATTTTAAGAGTTCAGTGAGCTGATACACCTGATCAATGGCATTGAAGGGAATCGAGCTGTATTTGGTGTGATGTGTGATTTCATCGGGATTTTTTGTAAACCATAATGCGCGCGGCCAGTGCTTACCAAGCAGGGTAAGCCACTTGGCAAAACGGGCTAAGCCCGATTTGATTTGGATCGCGGGAACTAGCAAAACAAGGCTCTTGATTTTTTCAGGATGCTGAGACGCATAAAGCAAAGAAAGTGTTGCGCCAGTCGATGCGCCCACTAATGTGATTTCATCCAAGTCTTTTGCGAGGCTCGCGACACCGTATCGCACCGCTTGTTGCCATTGCTCATAATGTATCGACAATAAGTGACCGGGGATGGTGCCATGGCCAGGTAGCAAAATGGCTCTCACAAGATATCCACTAGCTTGTAAATGAAGACCTATCTCTTTTAAGGCGCAAGGTGAATCAAGTAGGCCGTGGATGAGCAATACACCTTGTTTAGTAGGTGACGCAGGGCGCAGCTCAAACGGGCTGTTGGCATCAATGATGGCTGATGCATCTTGGGAATCTAAATCGGCGCGAGCTTGTGTGATCAGGGTGCGAGAACGGGCAATATAGTCAGAGAAACTTAAATTGAGATCATCGATAGGGTAATCTATACTGGTAGAGACAAAGAGTGGTTCGTGAGCAGTCATCCTATGAGCATAACAAAAAGAAAACGTGAAATGAAGGGGGGGGGAGTGACATGAGAAAGTGGCATGGGTTAATGATGATTGGGTTGTTTCTTCCGTGTGTTGCGTTGGCGGAATTTCAGGGAAATTTAGGCGATCTGGCGCATGATGCCACAGACTCTCTAACGGTCGTATCAGATTTTGTCGGTACAGTAGCGCTAGTACTCGGCATTCTTGCGTTGGTTAGTTCGTTTTTACGTTACTTGCAGCATCGTGTTAATCCGCTGGCGGTGCCGCTTGGCGGCGTCTTTTTATTGGGCGTGCTCGGGTGTTTTTTGATTGCCTTGCCGTTTTCTTATTTGTTATTTGGAGCGGGCATTCCGTTTCGTCCGCCGCATTTGTAACGATTAGCGATGCATCATCAGCCGGTTTGTGAACGCAATCGTGACCACTGACACAAGCAGTGTTAAATGAATGATAACTTGCCACATAATTTCATCATGGGTTTCCTGTGAAGGATTGATGAATGTTCTCAGCAAATGAATGGATGAGATGCCGATGAGCGCCAAAGCCAGTTTCACTTTCATGCCGCCGGCATCGACTTTGCTAAGCCATTCGGGTTTGTCAGGATGATGGTCCAGCTTTAATCGGGATACGAATGTTTCGTACCCACCGACAATAACCATGATCAATAAATTAGCGATCATGACGACATCAATTAAATCTAAAGTGGCTAACATGGTTTGATTTTCAGTGAGCGATTTAAGCTCTGAGCACAAATGAAATAGGGCGTGCGCGAATTGATAAATGTAAATAGTCAGCACAGCAATGAGGCCCAAATAAAGAGGAGCCTGCAACCAACGGCTTCGGAAAATAAATAGTGATATCAAGGGTTTAAGCATGGATACTGCATCCTTTGCTGACTGAAAATAACGTGCGCTTCCGCATCTTACGCTTCCAGGATGGCTGAAGTTGCATTCTTTACGATAATCAACTCTATACTGGTTGTGAAATGTCAGCTTCATTGACTAAGAATTTTAGCATATTTCAATAATAATGCTACCAATTATCACCATCTGTGGTGATAAGAAATGGCGCTATTATCGATTAACGCTGTTTTCGATAGTAATGAGATTATTCAAAATAAGCTTACCATATCCTTAAAATCACGAAATATGACATTTTAAGGACACGCTAGACACAAAAAAACGAATCCATGTCCCTAAAATACCTTTTATCGTGATTTTAAGAACATGACGCACTCATTTTACACTCTAGTCGCTTGACTTTAATTCGCAAGTAAGCAATAATGTCATTATTATCACGATAAACGTGATTTTGAGGACACGATGAATCTATCTGTTTATATTAAAGAAATACGAAAAACTGGGCAACGGTATTTTACCTTAGAACAGCTTATGGCAGACCGGGGCTTGTCAAAAAATACAG
>CANJVW010000012.1 GCA_947478495.1 Legionellales bacterium
CAGAGAGGGGCGCGGGGATGACAGAGAGGGGCGCGGGGATGACAGAGAGGGGCGCGGGGATGACAGAGAGGGGCGCGGGGATAGCAGAAGAAAAGAAAAAATAACGCTTGATGCCGCATCGAGAGATTTTGTGGTTAACAAGCTCAACCGCCCGGAACCACGCATTGATATCGGTATCAAGCTACGCCATATTGCAACTGCCGCTATTGATATTTCAGATGGATTCGCAGCGGATTTAAAACATATTTTAGAGCGCTCTCAGGTAGGTGCAAAAATCTGTGTGGATGATTTACCCCTCTCGCCCACACTCAAACAACAAACGGCGCGTTATGATTACGCGCTTAATGGCGGCGATGATTATGAATTATTATTTACGATTCCGCCTGATAAAAAACATCTACTCGATTTTGATTGCGCCTGCATTGGCATCATCACCTGTCACGCCGGAGTGCTAAACATCATCCATTCAGATGAAAAGCCTTACACTAATCTTATCCATGGGTATCAGCATTTTTAGCATAACAAAAACAATCTAGCGCATGATCATTCACCATGCCCACAGCCTGCATAAACGCATAACAAATCGTACTGCCCACAAATTTAAATCCGCGTTTTTTTAAATCTTTCGATAAGCGATCAGAAATCTCTGTTGTAGGCGGCAGAGACTTCAACCCCTCCCAATGATTATGAATTGGCTTGCCCCCCACAAACGACCAAAGATACTCTGAAAAATCGATGCCATTTTTCTTCATCTCTAAAAAAATCTTTGCATTCGTGATGATAGATTGAATTTTTAATTTGTTACGAATAATGCCTGCATCCAACAACAGCTCGTCCACCTTACCCTGATCATACTGCGCGATGCACTCCGCATCAAACTGATCGAAGGAGGCGCGATAGTTCTCGCGCCTTTTCAAAATAGTGAGCCAACTGAGGCCCGCCTGCATCCCTTCCAGTATTAAACATTCAAACAATAATGTCTCGTCAAAAATAGGAACGCCCCACTCGTGATCATGATAGTGAATATAAAGCGGATGATCGCTCACCCATCCGCAACGCGTTTTATTTTTTGTGATCATTCAATACTCCCTGTCTCCACACCGATATAAATCGCTACATCTCCGCCGCCCTGATACATTTCAAAATCGGTTTTAAAGCAACGAATCGCTATGGGGTATGATGCAAAATAATCCCATACGCGTTTCCATGTTTCAATCACAGCTTGAGGCATCACGCCTTTATTTTCAAACACGAGATAATGGCCCGATAAAACACGAACAGTCGAAAACGCTAGTGTATTCGATGAGCGACTTGATTTGACCCCCGCCGTCACCGTGTACAGCCCGTCGGCATCGGACTCATAATCGGAGTAAACGCCAAAAAGAGGGGAGTCGCACAAACGATGTGGGATGCTATCCGTCAATCCTTCTGTAAAAAATCGCTGCCATAAATGGGATAATTTGGCCGTTGACGGATTAAATTCATCTCGATTAGCCGTTTTAACACTCAAACCCGCTACGTTAAAGCCATCCATATGTAAAAGTCTGGGCTCTTTATTGCTCGTTATCATACAATACTCTCCTGTTAATTGATGAAACAGGCAGTCTAACCTAAGGGTATGACAGATTCTGTCAGCAGTGATTTATTGCACAGAAAGAAAATTCGACGCTTGCCAACGTTTCAACAAAAGATGCCGCCGCTCAGGATAGCGAGTCCCAGGTACGCTGAATTGCGCAATGCGATCCGCCCGGAAATGCCGAAAATTATTTCTAAGCTCACACCATGCAATCACCACACGCACTTCATCAAAATAACTCAATCCTAAAGGCCAAATAATTCGTTGAGAGAGCTGATGATGTACATCGGTATAGGTAATCTCTAGCTTATTTTCTTGTCGAATGAGTTGTCGAAGCAACGCCAGCTTTGAATCGCCCGCCTCGACGACATGCCCGGGCCCCAGGACCAATAAGCCAGACGCTTCCAATTGATGTCGAAGATTGAGAGGTAATACCGCCGCCATTTTAGCAAGCGCACGGATCGCAGCTTTTTGCAATTGACTGTCCGCACGACTCATCACCCAGCTCGAGCCTAATGCCAATGCCTCCAGCTCTTCTTCATCAAACATAAGAGGTGGGAGGGTAAATCCGGGTCGCAAGACATAGCCGATACCAGGCTCGCCCTCTATTTTTGCGCCCCTCATTTGCAAACTCGCGATATCGCGATAGAGTGTGCGCACACTCATGCCAAATTTTTTCGCTAATGCTGCCCCGCTGACGGGGTAGCGATGCTCTCGAAAATACTGAATTAAATCTAACAATCGTTCGCTGCGGGACATACATCTATTCCTCTGCTGCCAATAATATTGCGCGGTAAAAGAATAGCATAATACTATATATTATCTAGATATTAAATCGAAAATGGGCTTCATCGAGACCAGCGCGATCCACCGCAACAGGTGCCTGCAACAACTCATCTAATATCGTTTGTTTAGATGTCTTGAATCTATCTTCCACTTTTCCTAACATTAATTGACAATCTTTCTCATAGCGCAGAACACGGTCTTCTCGATGATCACACAATGTTTCCACTACACTTTGCTGAATGCTCTCCACATCAGAATTTCCTTTGTATTTTTCACCGCCAGATACATGTTGGTATAGCGCTTTTAATAAATGCTCTTCTTTTCCTTCGCGACCCAGCCGACCTGCTATCACTGCAATTTCTACAAATAATTTCTTTGCAGCCTGTTCAATATCTTTTTTTTGACCATCAATCCCACTTGCTAATAAAATATCACAGCCCGTATCTGAAAATAATAAAGGATTGCCTCCTTTTTTCACAAATTCGGCGGCATGATTGGTTGCAGTCATGGTAGGGCGTCCATCCACCATCCGCACTGGCGATGTCTTGTGCTCGCTCAATCGCTCTGTTTGCGTATCATTCGCATAGGAATTACCATGATCAATTTTCTGAAAAAAAACAGTGCCGCCTGCCATTTGAATGGATTTAATAATAGAAATAATAGCGTCTTCTCTTCCTGGTGAATCAGGCTTTGCTTCCTGTTTCTGCTTAAGTGCTGTCACCAATTGATCAAAATGCACTTGTGAGATATTAGGAGGAAAAACAGTGGGCGCCTCAACAACTAATAACACATTTTCCACATGCAAATCATAGTCGCCTTCTCGCAAGGCCATTTGCAATCCATGTTCTAGGCCGAGACCACACTCTTCATTTAATTTTGTTAAAAATGGAATAAGCCGCAGATCACGCGACCCCACCATTTTGGGTCGCGTCTTATAACCCCCAAGCTCTGATGCTGTCAGCGTGCAGGCGCTTTTGTGATATTCACTTGCCACACACACGCGAGACTCTGCATTGGTTGGATCATCGGATGATTTTAGCCAAAGCTGCGTTTTAGCAACGGCTTTTTTTGCTTTTTCTTTTTCGGCGCCATCTGGTAAGCGCTCACAAAATGCTTGGTATTCCAAATATGCTAAGTGCTCTGCCAACGTTTCACCGAGACTATTCCCCTGTTTCACCATATGAGTTGTTTGTTCGGATTTTTCATCTAACACCGTACAGCGCTCGCCCCAACGCGCGCCGGATGTTTTTTTATCTCTTGATTCCACGTTAACCCGACCCAATATCTCACCACCCGAAACGGGGAGAAACTCCGTCGTGCGCAGCGCACCCACTGCTTGCTTTAAGCTTTTGTAACCAACCGCATTCTTTGCGCTCTTTGAAACAAACAACCAATCTCGAATCCAACCCAAAATACCGCTGTAGGCTTTATATAATAATTTAAATTTTTCTGATTCCTGAACCACCTTGCTAATATCGCATGGCCCTTTTTTTAGGGGTTCAATGATATTGAGTCGCATCTCATTTAAAAAAACTCTTCCTGAGTCTGCGACAGAGGAATAGCCCAAACGTGAACGATCTTTTAATATTTCTGATTCAAGCCCTCGCTCTCGCTGCCAAATATCCCACACATCATCCATCAATCGTTTTAAATTTTTCTTTGTTTCTGCGGTGCAATGAACGCCACCCAGTTTGTTCAATGCATTATAACACAGGCGATATTCTTCCAATTTCATGCGCGCTAAATGTTCATTATTTTTTTTCTGCTCTTCATCCGTGATTGGCATATTCCACTCCGCTCATCAAACCAACATTGATTTAAAATCCATTGCCAGCTGCCCTAAATCTAATTTATTTAAAAACAAGGAATAACACATCCATGCGCTAAGCGCTGCTAAATCGCGAAATTGAGGTGGCATATATTTAGGTGCAATCGCAATACCTTCCTCAACCAAATCTGCCAACACATGAATATCTTCTAATGTGGTTTTACCCATAAAAAGAATAGGAATTTGATGCACTAATCCGCGCTGCACCGCCAACCGAATGTAATTATAAATTAAAATAAATCCTTTGCTATACGATAAATCTTTAGTGAACGGCCTGCCATTGGGCACGCTCCCCCGAAAAACACGGGTGGTCGCTTGATAGCTTTCTTCCTCTGAAAATCCCGATTCGCGATAAAAATGAAAAACCTCGAGAAAATTTGCGCCCTCTTCTGCCATACTGACAGCCGTGATGCGATTCGTTAAACGTTGCAATCGCGCAGGGTAGGAGGCAAACGTAAAAATCTCGGTGATAATGGCAAGACCCTCTTGCGTCACAGTCGATGATGGAGGACCTTTACTCAAGAAAGTACAATACGGTTGAGCCAATCCATTTAAGGTGGTCCCTAGGTGCACCCATCCTTCATGCACCTCAAATACGCGAATTTCACGCGCACTAAATGTGAGTCCTGCATGAATTTTAATGCGATCCGCGCCCGCCGAGGCATCTGCTAGAATACCATCACTCAATTCAACGCGAACATTGTCTTTGTCGTCAAAGTAAGACCCTAGTCGTTCTTGCAGAGCTTTAACGGTTTCCTCGCTGGTGTATATCTCTTCATCCGCTTCTGTTTTCACCAAATTCGTGATTTTAGAGAGGGTTAGCGCAACCGTGCTCGCCAAATCTTTCAATGTTGGCGCGCCGATATGAAATGCATCTTCTGAGCTACCATATAATTCTTGAGAAATGTCTGTAAAACGCGGCGTGCCGCGCGCCATCAGCATTTCAACGACCGAACTGTACTCATGGCACATACGCTGCATAATGCTACCAACGCCACTATATTGCCCGAGCTTTCGTCGAATATTGCGCTCTATTTCATTGAATTCATCGAGTTTTTTTTGAGGATCAAAGTTCAATGGATTTTTAGCTTGGTAATAATCTTTGTCAATCGCAGGATTTTCTTTGCATTTCTTGTTAAAAAAATCAGTCCGAATGCTCGCATCCCATTTCAACGCATCCAAAACGCGAATGGGCTTTTGCGCTGAGACAATTTGCTCAGACAGCTCGTGAATCACTTTTTGATATTCTGTTGGCATCACCAATCCTCGCCGCCTATCTTCCTATCATTAATAGTAACATGCTTCGCGAGGACTGCATTATATTTACAGAGCTTACTAGCAAGAAGCAAATAGTTTGTCTACTTTTAAATCATATCCCCGCAATGACTTTGCAACACAGCAAGCGCCGCCACCGCTGCCGTTTCAGTGCGCAACACACGTGGACCCAAATTAAGCGAGGCAAACCCACCCTGTTCAAGATACGCTATTTCAGCATCGCTCAACCCCCCCTCGGGTCCAACCAACAACAAAACGCTTTGATTGGGCTTCACTTGATGCAAAGAAGCCTTTGACACAGTGGGTGACAACACAAATCGACAATCGGCCTCCAAATCAAGGCTCTTCATTAAAGCGGTGGGCGGGCAGAGGAGTGGGATGCGATTACGACCCGATTGTTCGCACGCACTGATAATAATCGATTGCCAATGTTCCACTTTTTTTGAAAGACGCTCTGCATCCAGCTTCACAGTCGATCGCTCGGTAAATAAAGGGATTATTTTATGCGCCCCCAATTCCACCGCTTTTTGAATGGTATAATCCATTTTTTCACCCCGTGAAATGCCTTGCGCCAAATACAATGGCAAGGGTGACTCCACATCACGCAAAATAAATTCTTTTGTTTCAACTATCACTTCTTTTTTGCGAACCTCAACCACCACGGCGCGATATTCACCGCCTTCGCCATTCAATAACGTGAGCGTGTCATTTTTTTGGATACGCATAACGGATGCCATGTGATGACTCGCACGAGCATCCAGTATAACGATTTGATTAACCGCTAGAGGAGTCGCTTGAAAAACCCGTGAAACCGATACATTAGACATGCAGTTGATACTCCTCAACGACTTTTCCTGAGATCAAATGCTCTTGAATAATGCGTTCCAACACATCTGGATGACACGAGTGATACCATACCCCTTCCGGATACACGACCGCAATCGGGCCATTGATACAAACGCGCAGACAGTTGGCTTTAGTGCGATATATACCACCCCGACCTGTCAATTGCAGTTCATCAAGCCGTTTTTTTAAATAGTCCCAGGCGACTAAGCTCGATATCTTATCGCAGCATTTGGGGTTCGTTTGATCGCAACATAGGAAGATATGTCGCTTAATCTGCGACAATCCCAGTGCGTCGATTCGATCTTTCAATGAATTATCCATAGTCCTGTATTCTATCTATGGCAAAAAACTTTGCAATCGAATATCATAACCGACCTATTGAGAGGGGATTACCATGGGCAAAGTCTATATCCTGACACACGGCTGCCAAATGAATGAATACGATTCGTCAAAAATGGCGGATGTGTTGTTTGCGTCCCATGGTCTTGAAAAAACAACAGACCCGACGATAGCGGATGTGTTATTGCTGAATACCTGCTCCATTCGAGAAAAAGCACAAGAAAATGTATTTTCAGAGCTCGGTCGTTTTCGCGAGCTACAAGAAGAAAACCGCCATGTCATTATTGGTGTAGGCGGCTGTGTAGCAAGCCAAGAAGGCGCTGCTATTTTGAAGCGCGCACCCTATGTAGACTTGATCTTTGGTCCACAAACACTCCATCGATTAGGAGAGATGCTGACAGAGGCGAAGAAAAAACGTGCGCCTGTGGTTGACATTTCATTTCCTGAAATTGAAAAATTTGACAACTTGCCAACACCTCGTGCTGAAGGCCCGACTGCTTATGTGTCCATCATGGAAGGTTGCAGCAAATATTGCAGTTTTTGTGTGGTGCCTTACACGCGCGGCGAAGAAATTAGTCGTCCACTCGACAGTGTGCTTGCCGAAATCGCATCACTCGCCGCACAAGGCGTGAAAGAGGTGACGCTGCTCGGACAAAACGTGAACGACTATCGCGGACAGACGCACGACAACAGACAAGCTGATTTAAGTGTATTAATTCACTACACCGCCGCGATCGATGGCATTAAGCGCATTCGATTTATGACATCACACCCGCTTGCCTTCTCGCCCGCACTGATTGCAGCGTATGCCGATGTACCTGAACTTGCTAACTCTTTACATCTGCCTGTGCAAAGCGGATCTGATCGCATACTCGCTGCGATGAAGCGCGGCTACACAGCATTAGAATACAAATCCAAAATCCGAAAATTACGTTTAATTCGCCCGGACATTACGATTACATCCGATTTTATTGTGGGTTTCCCCGGTGAAACAGATGAAGACTTTGAGCAAACTATGAATCTCATTCATGACATCGGGTTCGATAATTCATATAGTTTTATCTACAGCCCACGTCCTGGCACACCTGCGGCGCAATTACCCGATCTGGTGCCAATGTCCATTAAAAAAGAACGTCTCGCGATACTGCAACAACGTATTTTATTAAACACCCATCGGATTAGCGAAGGCATGATTGGTTCGACACAAACCATACTGGTTAACGGTCCATCTAAGAAAGATAAAAATGAATTATCAGGTCGTACGGAAAATAATCGTGTCGTCAATTTTGCAGGGCCCGCTACCTTGATCGGACAGTTAATTCCGATCAAGATCACAGAGGCAAGACAGTATTCGCTGCGAGGGGAAGTTATTCAACCGGAAAATTAAAATACGTGGTCGGATACGGTTCATTCTTTAAAGTGAAATGCCACCACTCTTCGGCAATGGGCGCAAACCCCACCTCATCCATATATTGCCTTAAGAGTAAACGATTTTTCTGGGCGACGCGTGGCACGGATGTACTGAATGCATGCGATTTCTCATCCATGTAATCAAAGTGTGTCCCCATCCCTAAATCGATTGGATGATGATCCGATGAAAAACGCACTAACGTTAAATCCACCGTGCTGCCTCGGGTATGACCCGACTTTTTACCGATATAGCCCAGCTCAAAAAAATCGGCTTTATTAACCCGCGGATAATACTTTTTTTTCATTTTTTGATCATTTGCGTCTGCGCTCCACGCAATAAAATCATCGACCGCCATTTGCGGACGATAGCAATCGTATACTTTTAATCCCAGGGATTGTGCTTGCAATATATCTTGCAAGTGAGAGAGCGCCTCCGCTGTCTGACGCGTCAAAATACAAACGGGTGCTTCATACCCTTTCACGGGGCGCCCTAGAAAATTATTCCGCGTCACATATTTCACATCTTGAATAATGCTGGGCTTAACGTCCTTTAAATAAACAAAACCGTCTGGCAACGCCATAGCCGCTCCTGTCATTGATACCGCTAAAAAACAAAATAACAACACGATTCTTCTTATTTTCATTAACCGCTCCACGTTCAAAAATGATACATTTTAAATAGTTTATCATTCACGACATTTGTAGTAGAGTCAATGAGATCTTACAAGGAAAACACATGCTAACCCGGCCAGCCTTTCTGTTTCAAATCCTCTGCCTCTTATTCGTTTCATCAAGCAGCTTTGCTGTCACTACCAATTACCGCGTCGATCTATCAGAAAACACCTGGTACCTCCACACCGATAAAACCTATGAATTAGACAGCATCACCAAAGCCACCCCTCTCACCAAAGTCGGTGTCGATACATTGGCGAATACCCAGATCACTTTTTTCCCTGACAAAGACAAAGTGGATGTAGTTGAAGCCTATGTCGTCACATCGGACGGAACCCATATCCCTGTCCCTAAAGGCAGCATTGTCACGCGTCCCAGCGCATTATCCATCAGCGCGTCGGGATTCACCAATAGCATGGTCACAACCATTATATTTCCCCAGCTCGACCCCGGCGCTCAGACGGTCGTTCATTGGAAAAAAACGCACTTTAAAGCCGATGACTATGGAATCAACATCTTAGATATCCCCCCTTTTGCAGCGGCTGTCACAGAAGAAAAAGTCATCGTTCACAAACCCAACGCGCTCAACCTTTACTGGGGAAAGCGAGGCAATTACATCGTGACCACTGCGCCACAAAAAGATGGGCTTGTGATCACTGCAACACTCATGAATAAAGCAACAGAGTCAGAGGAAACACACATCACCCCCGATGACACCGATTTTCAATCAGTCTTCGTTGCAAGCACAACGCCCTCCTGGAAAGATGTTGGGCGTATTTACTATCAATTATCCATCGGAAAGGACGCTGTCACGCCTGAAATACGCGCGCTTGCCAAACAAATTGTCGGCGATAAAACAGGGCTCGCTGCGGCTAAAGCCCTTTATAATTGGACTGAAAAAAACATTCACTACGTTTCATTAGGATTGAATGAAGCATCGGGTTACACGCCTCACTCTGCCACTGAAATACTGAGCAATCGATATGGCGACTGCAAAGATTACAGTATATTGTTGCAAACACTTTTTAAAGCGGTCGGAATTAAATCGTATACAGCGCTCATCGATTGGGGCGGTTTATTTGCGCCGCTGCCTGTGCCCATCCTATTTCAATTTAATCACGCCATCGTTTATCTTCCGGATTACCGTCTCTTTGTGAACTCAACAGGAGATACCGCCGGTTTTGGTATACTCGATACCGCATTACTCAACAAAATGGCTATTATCGCATCGGAAAAAGGTCAGATTGCATATACCCCACTCGGAAATCCCGCTGACAATCAATATAGTGTTAACAATGAGATCACTCTTGACGACAATGGAAATATCACAGGATCCGGTACGCTGCAATCAACGGGCATCGTCAATAATTTTCTGAGAGCAATAGTTCGTCAAAATCCTTCTATGCAAAAAGTCGCGGAGACCCTTTTAGCCAATACACCGGAAGGCGGAACGGGCACGCTTAGCCCAAGTGACGCTAACGATTTGGATCGCGACATGGTGATTCAAACGACGTGGCGCAGCCCTTCTGCTGTCAGCATGCACAACCATGTCTATCTTAGCACACCCTACGGCATCGCTCTGATGCAGCCCAGTTATTTTAGAAATATGGCTGTCTACGAAAAACGTCTTTATCCCGCATTGATCAGCGGCAACATGACAGCAACATGGCATTACACCATTCACTTACCGCTGCGCTATCAAGTCGAATCATTGCCCACTAACGTCACGTTTAATAATACAGCGGGAACCTATAGCAGCGCTTATCAATTACAAAAGAATGCGATTGATGTCATGCGAAAACTGACCATCAATCGAAGCTACTACCGACCCGAAGAGTACGCCGATTTCAATGAGTTGGCATTGATGGTTGCAAATGATGCAAAGAGCATGATGGTGTTAGTAAGGAAAAATTCTTAAATAAAGGAAAAAAGACATGGTATTATCAGGAAAAAAAATCGCGGCACTCATGGCGCTGGTCGTAACAAGCTCTGCTTTCGCGATCAATAATCCGCCCGTTAAAAAAATTGCTATTTATAATAATTCCAATGAATCCATTTATCCCGTCATTGAAGCGCCCGCTCAACCAATAGATCATTGGCTACAAGCACAATTTCAAACGACTGACATTAAAAATAATACCTATCAACATACCAAAATATACAGGGTATATGTTAATCCAACCGATGGAGGAATACCGCCTGGGCAATCTGTGACGCTCTCCGTTCCATTTTATTCTGATTTAGCGCGCAACCCGAATCCCGCTCTCGCCGATCAATACATCGATTGGTGGGGCGCTATGCGAGTCTACCTGTACGATGGCGCTGCCGCCCTAACCAAGGCTTACGATGTTGACAAAATTAATCGTGTTTCACTATTAACAGTGGGTTTATCGTGTGATGCAGGCTCGGCCTGTGCAGGCGCGCTTGATAGCTATGCTAGCACAGTCGGTTTGCCATTGAATGATCCTTATCAATTAACAGAATACACATTTGCTGATGTTGTCACGAATCAAGGCGCTCCATTTCCTATCGCCTACGACAGGGTCGACTACGATTTATCTTATGTCGATCATGTTTATTTGCCTGCTGCCATGGAGCCTTATGCCAACAACACAGTCGGTTTTACAGGCTCCATCTGGGAGTTAACACACTTTAGAACTATCATGGATCAGTTTATCGCTGCAACCGGTTGGCCAGTGTACACCAGCACTATCCCGCTGCCCTATAACAAAATTCCAGGAACTTATAATGTCATCACAGGAACTCAATCCTTAACCTCCAACAGCGTACTCGATAATACTGAAGCCCACTGGAATGCTTGCAAAACCAGTGATATTAACTGCCAGAATGTCGATGATCTCTTTACAAAAAACTACAACAACTACCAAATACAGTGTCAAGACTCCTCTCCTGTGATGCTCAGCAATTATCTGCTGCATATCTATGGATGGGTTCCATTTGAGTGCGAAGGCCATCCAAATGATCTCGTTTCAACACCGAGTGCGAATTACAACCAAGCCGCTTCCTCCTATCACGCATTGCAGTATTCCGGCGCTTTCAATGATTATGTACAACTTATTCATAGCCAAGACTACCTGGATATGAGCGCCTACGCCTACTCTATCGATGATGCGGTCGGTAATATGAATGAAGAAGGGGACGGAATCGTGATCGCTGTCGGAGGATCGACAGGATTACCGAACCCAAAACCATTTAAAAAAGAAACACTGGCTAATGTAGATCTCGGTTGGCCGCTGTCGGGCACGGTGTGGAGCGCTTACGGAATATGTCGCAGTCAGCCAGACACACAACTGACGAATGGTAATAAAAATTTTCAGATACAGGCCGTCAACTACCCTTGTGAAATCAGCTTAATGGATACAAGCAAAAAAATATATCATTTTACATTGCTTAAAGAGCCCCCCTTTGTAGGCAGCAATAAATATCAATACTTGCAATGCGATGCCGGAGATGTGTGGTGCAATGCAATAAACATCGATTTTACAACGCACCATGATATCGATACGCCGGAGCCGAGCATACTGCATTCTCATTAATGGTTCTCGCTACGATCCAACTGTCGAATTTAGGTTTCGATTTATTGGAGGAGGTGTAATGGTGTCCCAGGGCGGATTCGAACCGCCGACCTGCCCCTTAGGAGGGGGCTGCGCTATCCACTGTGCCACCAGGACGTCATAATATATGCATCAGCCCAGGGCGCCATCTATAGCCGTTTGTGATTTTTGGGCAATGCATTAATAGATTATTCTATCAGAGATATCCGCAAAAAGAATTACCGAGAGTCGGAGTCGAACCGACACAGTGTCACCACCACCGGATTTTGAGTCCGGCGCGTCTACCAGTTCCGCCATCCCGGCATTTTGCAGACGATGAGTATAACAAATAATGCGCTGGCGTCAATATTAACCGTTGTTTAGATATTGTAATCAATCGTAACAGGGGCATGATCTGAGAACTTTTGATCTCTAAAAATAGAGGCCGACTGAACAGTCTCAGCAAGATCCGGGGTCACAACATGATAATCGATCCGCCACCCTACGTTGTTAGCCCACGAATTCGCATAATTAGACCACCACGTATACTGACCAGACTCTTTGTTTGTCTCGCGAAATGCATCGCACCAACCTAGCTTGCCAAACAATGTGTCCAGCCAAGCGCGCTCTTCCGGTAAAAACCCGGAGGTCTTTTGATTGGATTTCCAATTTTTTAAATCAATCTCTTTGTGTGCAATATTCCAATCACCGCAAACAATATAACGCTTTGGTGAGGTAGGTAGCGCTGCTAAATACTTGGCAAAGCGACCTAAAAAATCGAATTTAACATTTTGACGTAACTCGCCCGATGTCCCCGATGGAAGATACAGCGATGCCACACACAGATCACCAAAATGCGCTTCGACATAACGGCCCTCTGTATCAGCCTCGGGCCATCCCAAACCGGTCGTCACCGCATCAGGCTTTTTCTTGGTATAAATGGCGACGCCACTATATCCTTTTTTTTCGGCATAATGAAAATAGCCGTAGTAGCCTGCGGGCGCCAACATTTCCGCTGTCATATCGGCTTCCTGCGCTTTTAGTTCTTGCAGGCAAACGATGTCAGCGTTTTGCGCATACAGCCACTCAAAAAATCCTTTTCGAGTGGCAGAACGAATGCCGTTGAGATTAAACGTGATGACACGAAGCATGGGAAATCTCGGCTTAAAAATGCAACTTATATTTATCTAGCCAACCTTGCGCTTTTTTCTCTATGTTTGTCTTTAAAACTTCAAGCTTTCGACTTGCTAAATATTCCGTTAACACCGTCCAATCAATATGAATCACGGGATTATTCAATGAACCTGTCACGTCAATCGGAATAAAGCGCTTACCCCAAGCGGCGCCTTGATCCAGTGGCACACCTTGCAAATGCATATTGATGCGTTGGCCAACTAAATCAAAATCACCCACACCGCTCAAACTAAAACGCACCGTCTTCAGCAATGCGCTGACGGGATTCGTCGAGCTCACATGTAATGTCGCGCGCTGCAACTGAATGTTTCGGCATTCAACCTGTCGGTACAATAAAGGTAATAGCTTCACGTCAAACGATAAAGAATCGGCGCTGGCAAACAACATACCACGGAGAGCTGAGTTGCGCAGATCAATCTGATCCGCCTTGACTTTCAGGTGTGGGAAAAACCCCCAGGATAGATGTCCTATCTTCACTTCTTGGCCTGTATGTTGGCTAATTTCTTGAGCTAGCCATGGGGTAAAACGATTGGGGTCAACCCATGTCGTGATGCAAAATAATGCGATGATGCAGAGCAACAATAATACGCCAATTGATGCACAAATCCCTTTTAAAAATGCCATGTCCTTTTCTCCCTGTTATGTTAAGCGGGTGATGGGAATCGAACCCACGCCAAGAGCTTGGGAAGCTCCCATTCTACCATTGAACTACACCCGCAGCAGCAGCCATTATGTCAGCTTAATTTGGATTTTCCAAGCTCAACACACCGGCATTGTAGTCATAGGCAAACAACTCTGCGTAGCGACCCCACTCAATCACGTTATGCAAAATACGTAACGCTTCTTTCTCTGTCAGATAATCTTCAAGCAACGATAGAAAATGCTCCTCCAGCGCACGATGGCGAGGATGGTGTGTCAATTGATCATAAATATAACGCGCGAGAGGCACATAGTCTTTCAAATGCCGTGAAAATATTTTCTTTCTCTCTAAAATATCTGCTTCGACAAACGCTTTCCCTTCATCCGTGATCGTAATATCGCCCTTGGAGACTTTAGCAAAGTGTAAAATTTCCAACAACTCAGTCAAGGGAAACAATTCATCGATATCCAGCATCAAGGTATCCGCTACATCCGGCAAATCCATTTTGCCGCTATTCTCTGGCGCATTCAGCGTTTCCAGCAAGCCCGTTATTTCAGCGACATTTGCCTCAGGCAAGCGATGCCCTAAATCAATGGATGCGCCACGACCACTTGATACATTCGTGTCCGTTTGCGATTGCGTCGTCATCAAGGTGTACACGCGATCAATTTGATTGCGGAAACGAGGATCCAACTCATTGCGCGGATGTGGCAACGTCACCTTCAGCTCACCACGTATACACCCTGGATTGCTGTCCAACACAATAATGCGATCGGCGAGGAGAACTGCCTCTTCAATATTATGCGTTACAAATAAAATGCCGTGTAGCCCTGTTTTTTGGGTTTTCCATAAATCCAATAAATCACTTTTTAAATTGTCGGCTGTTAGCACATCTAATGCGGAAAAGGGTTCGTCCATCAAAATCAAATCGGGATTCACCACCAGCGCGCGTGCAAAACCCACGCGTTGCCGCATCCCGCCGGATAATTCTTTCGGATAGGCCGTTTCAAATCCATCCAAACCAATCGTATCAATCGCTTTCAGTGCGCGAGCTCGTCGCTCCTCGCGATCAATGCCCTGCGCCTCTAGTCCTAGCTCCACATTTTGCAGCACCGTGAGCCACGGCAACAATGCGAATGTTTGAAACACCATCGAGATACCTTGCATAGGCTCGTAAACCGGTTTTCCGCGGTAAAGTACCGTCCCCTCGCTCGGCGCAATTAACCCTGCGATAATACGAAGCAAGGTGGATTTCCCTGAGCCCGATTTCCCTAAAATAGCGACAATTTCACCGGGATACATTCGAAAATTAACATCTTCCAAGGCAAGCAGCTCTTGCCCTATTCCTTTTTTGAAGCGTTTTTTCACATGCACCAAATCAATTAATGGTGGAGAGAGGGCTTGCTCTGTCTGGATTCTGCCTTCCATCGTTCTATCCTCCATTAATCCAATCTAAATCGTTCGTGAGACAACACATATAGCGGTTTCCACACCAGTCGATTCATTAATAAAACAAATGCACACATCACGCCAATCCCCAATGCGACATGGGTAAAGTTACCGGTTGCTGTCGATTCTGCAATATAGGAGCCCAATCCAGTTGCAACCAACGTATCTTTACCCCATGTCACGACTTCTATGACAATGCTCGCGTTCCATGCACCGGCGACAGCCGTAATAGCGCCTGTAATATAATAAGGAAAAATCGCCGGTAAAATGAGGCGACGCCAACGCAACGCCGTACTCAACCCTAAGTTATCCGCCACCTGTAACAAATCTTTGGGGATCACAGATGCGCCCGCTACCACATTGAATAATACATACCACTGAGCACCGAGAATCATGAGAGGCGTCACCCAGATATTTACGTTCAAATGATACGTCACAATCAAAATAACCACGAGAGGGTAGAGTAGGTTAGACGGGAAGGCCGCAAAAAATTGGGCAATTGGCTGTACCACATGCGCGACGGACGGACGCAACCCAATCCACACCCCGAGAGGCACCCAGATCAGCGTACACACTACCAACGAACTAAAGACCCTCAACGCCGTCGCTCCACCAATAAACAGCACATGTCGAAGCTCTGACAAAGGGACGGGATGAATGACAAAGCGATCGATGAGAATTAATGCACCGATGATGACAGCGACAAGCACGCCGTTCGACGCCCATGTCAGCATCCATTCGCAACGTCGAAACAAACTACGATGCGCTGAGATCTCTTGTTTTTTTCGGAAAAAAGAAAGATTTACAAAGACATCAAAAAAATGCGCTAGCTTGGCTCCTAAAAAACGCAGCAACCGCGTACGATGCAACACATTGATCACCCATGACTCCGCCTGATTCCGTTCTTCCGTCACTTGTTCCGCTTTAAATTTCTCAGCCCACGCCACCAATGGACGAAATAATAATTGGTCATAAATAAGAATCACAAAAAACATGGTTAAAATCGCGTAACCAATAGCCGACATATTGGCGGCCTGAATCGCTAACGCAATATACGAGCCAACTCCAGGCAATAAAATCTGCTGATTCGACACAGAAATGGCTTCAGATGCGACCACAAAGAACCACCCCGCTGACATGGACATCATCATATTCCATAATAGTCCTGGCATCGAAAACGGGACATCAATCCGCCAAAAACGTTGCCAAGTGGAGAGTTGGAAAACCGTGCCCGCTTCATGCAACTCTGTCGGCACAGACGAAACGGTTTGATAAAAACCGAGCGCCATATTCCATGCTTGCGATGTAAAGATCACAAAAATAGCCGCACATTCTGGCCCCAATAAACTCCCTGGGAAAAGCGCAATAAAGCCCACTACCGCGATCGATAAAAACCCCAAAATAGGCACCGATTGCAAAATATCAATCGCAGGAATAATGATCCGTTCCGCCCGCTTACTTTTGGCCGCCCAGGTTGCAAAAGTAAAGGTGAACAACAAAGAAAATATCATGGCAATCAGCATGCGCATGACGGTATGGAGGGCATAGCCAGGCAGATGTGTTGGATCTAATGATAAGGTGATGACCTCTCCCACGTGATAGGGTGTAGCCATTTGACGCGCCACCCACGCAAGCGCCGTAATGACACCAAATACCAATAACAATGCGATCACATCCCAATAATTGGGATAAGCTTTAACAGCCTTATCATTGATAAATGTGTTTCGCAAAGAATTCATCACGGATCGCTCTCGTTTAATAGTTATACGAGAAGCATAACACTATCTTTGCCCATTTAGGTAGGGTGGGCGAAGCGCTTTTTGCGTGCCCAACATTTATTTTTTCATGGCCTACCCCCGCTAAGAGCCTGCTCTTTCGCTACAGCAGGTGATTTTGAAAATTCATCCTCCAGCCACACTCTGTTATAACCCCATCCAAATTCACATCCCAAGGGTCAGAAATCAGCGCATCCACCTCTTGCACAGAGAACGCCAATCCCAATAAATAAGGAGGGTTCGAGTCTGATTGCCGAAACGCAAAGGTCCGATCGTAATAGCCACCCCCTTGCCCTAAGCGACGCCCTGCACGATCAAATGCGGCAAGAGGCATAATCACAAGATCCAACTGATGGAGCGACTTGGATGGAACATCTCTTGGTTCAGGGATGCCATATTGATTAGGCAGTAACACGCTATCCGGATGGTATTCGACAAAATGCAGTTTCTGTTTGTTGAGCGCAGGAAGATAGCAGGATTTTTGAGCCTGCCAAATGGCCTGAATGATGAGCGTGGTATCGCATTCACTCGCTGTCGAAAAATAACAGGCAATATGCTGCGATTGCAAAAAAAAAGGATGCGTTACAAGATTCTCGACAATGGTTGTGGCTGCAGCCAACCGTTCTGACTCGGATAATATACTTAAACGAGCACGCATTGCTTCACGAATCGCGCTTTTCATTTATCACCCTACATTTAACTCCATTTAAGTCTCCCGCAAAGCAACCCCTATTTTCGCAGTGAGCTCACTCACCTGGGCCTGTATCCGACGGATGATGTCATCTTTATTCTGTTCAGATAAAAATAATTCGTGCACCGCATTTAAACCCGCAATCACTGCCAATCGATCCATATCCGCTTCTCTTGGCATCAAGCGCATTTTTTCTTTCAAGAACGCGGCGGCTTGCTGCAAGGCATCGACCCCCTCTGCGGGACATTTAATACGGTAAATACGGCCCATGAGCTCAATGGAAGTGTCAATGGTCTGATCTGTCATAAGGTGGCCTCTATTTGTTGGTCTACTTTACAATGAGTGTATAAAAAAATGAACACGCCGTACAGTCTTTCAGGCCAAAAATAGTTGTGCATTGTCTAACTACGTCTTAAAATTATTCAAAATTAAAATATCTGATGGCCGGTCTAGGCAGCGCCATTGCGGTACGAATAAATTATTTGGCGAGCTTTTTCACATCCGGATTAACAGCATACGCCTGCAATATCTCATCAACTAATTGATCGACCATGCTGGCGCTGCTGGATTCTTCGATCACACCCTGCTTTTCTTTCAGCACAGCGAGACGCATTTCGATAAGCGATTTCACGGAGCCACCGGGGAATAAATTCGCCAGCACGCGACGCGCTTCGCCTGGATTTAGCTTTTTGTATAGTTTATTACGAACATGCGCATCCTCGGCTGTCGTACTAAACGCCCATAATTCAACAGGTCCTAGGGTGCTTGTTAACAATTGCGTATTGATACCGCTCTTTGTCGAGAACTGCGCGAGGAACGTAGCACCACCTTCGCGCGGTCCATGAACGCGGGTCTTCAGCGCCACACGTGCCGTTTCGGATAAACCAAAGATCTCCGTCGAGCGTTTGATCGATTGCTCTGGTCCTGCATCCATAATAAAAATAGACGTCGCGAATTCCACCATCACGGGATCAAAGTCATCGAGCGCTTGCGAAATTAATGCAATTTGCACATTCCATTTCCGTCCTTCGCGCATATCTAGAATGACTTGTTCGCGCACAGCGCGCGCTTTAGACGTACGGTGAAATTCGTCATAGACCAGTCGCTTCGGATCTTCTCGAATTTCGACAATGCGAGCACGATGGTGTTCGCGATACGTTTCTGGCATATCCGGCAACACATCTTCTGTTAAATAATAGCTGCGTCCTAGCACATAACGCGCCAACATATACATCACCGCTGTCTGACGATCAGCGGCATCGCCGCCGCTTTTTGCGACTTCATCCAAATCGAGGGACACGATGCGTGCATCGCCAATATCAAATTTCGACACACCCGACAAAATCGGGTATTCGCGTACCGCGCTCGAAATCATACGACTAAACGCTTGAATCAGCGGTTCGCCCGTCGGCGCTTTCACCTGTCCGTATAGATCTTCAACCACTTGTGTGCGACAAATGGCTGCAGCATCCGCCAATAAAGGCATCGTAAATCGTTGTGCTAATAACGCTTCATGATGAAAGCCCGCTAAGAAAATAGCATCCGCCACCTCCCACCAAGTCGTTTTATCATCCATCACAAAACTGATTTCGCCCAAGATATCATCAACCAACGGTTCGAGACTGCTCGTGTATAAATGCGGTTTGCCATCATCCGCTAAATATTTATAGAGCTCATCTACCACTAAACCCGCCATGTCTGAGACACCATCGTAAGGTCTTTCTGCGCCTAACGGTGTTGCAAGCAGAGTAATAAAATTAACGAGAAAACCACGCTCTTGTGCTGTCGGATAACGACATCCCAATTGCGTATCAAATGGATTGATCGCGTAATCGGGCGTCATGCGCAAACGGTGATAAGCGACCAAATGTCGCTGCGCAGGTGGTAAGGCTTCTCTCAATAAAGACACTAAACCACTGCTCGACGGCCCAATGTCGACGACTGCAATACGGGGCAAACGCTGAATACCGCCCGACAAGCACAGCGCCAAATTAATAGAATTAGACAATACCGATTTACCAGAGCCCGGTCGCGCATACATCAAATCAATCCAGGTCGTTTGCTGAGAGGAGCCCGGCTGATAAGGCCATGGCTTTCCATCGGGCGAGCGCAACAAAACAGCGCCGAATTGCCAAGCTGAGGCAGGGCGCGTAAAGGGAAGCATATACACCACGTCTGACAAAGGGGCGACGGACGGCGTCGCAACACTGCTCGCTGTAAATCCCATCACGCTAGACATGACGCCTGCAAACGCATCGCCAGATACTTCCGACACTTCGCAGGATCCCCACCCTTGCACCGCTTTTGCCAATTCTGCTGTACGGGTTCGCAACAAACGAATATTTTTATCCGGCGCCCATGTCGCGAGACTTACTTGTAATTTAACAACCGCATCATCGGTATTCACTTCAATTTGACGCAACAGTTTAGCCGCATCATTCACGAGACCATTGTGGGCAGACGTCCAGCTTAAAATGGCCGCCATCACGGATTTAAAACGTATGGTGTCATAGCCACCGCTTTCAATTAAAAACGAAATGCGCCAAGGAATTTGTGTTGGCAAGGTACGCGAAAAAAGACCCACGAAGGATTTGAGCTCTTGAGGAAATAAATCAATGCATAAAGGCGTATAAATGCGATCACCGACTCGAACCGTTCGAAGATCCATGATTTCCGCATCACGCGGAACAATTTGTCGCGCCAAAGGAGGCCACATCAAACCGGATAATTCACCTGCAATGGGGCGCGCCTCGTGCGCAGGGATCGGGTCACCCGGCAGTGAAGCCCTCCACTCAGCGCTCGTAAAATCGGGGTCGGCGGAATAGCGCATACCGTGCATCGCATCATGCACTTCCAATAACACACAATACACACGTAACGCAGAGAGATCAGTCACTAATGATCGAACGAATGAGGCATGCGCATCCCGTAGATCAGGAATAGCGGCCATAAGATTTTGGCCGTTTCGGAATGGCGGAATGTGATTTTCTCGAATTAAGTTTAGTTTGTCTTTAGATGAACGAGACTGCTGCTCTCGCGTTAATGAATACGGCCGAGTCCATAAAACAAAATACAGTTCTTCGTGCGCACAAAAGCGTGACAAGTGATCTACCCTCTCTTTAAATAGATCATTTAAATCTAAATTCAATCGCTTAGCAGTCGCTTTCGCAGGCGATAAAATATCATCAATTTCACTTTTTACCGCTTCTTTGTCATAGCTAAAATACACTTGAACAACGTGGCCTGGTCGCTTTAACGTCGCTTGCAAACTTTGCGTCAACCCAGTGTGAATCTCATCAAACTCTTCGGTACCCACCAATCGTGTGACGCCATGAACACGAATAACCGATACCAACGAACCATCTCGCGCAACAAAGGTCGTTTGATTGTCTGCCGTTTCAAGATCGCAATACGATTCTGCCGTTTGTTTAATCTCCGTACTAAACCAAGCTAAGATGGAGTCAATGCTATCCAGGATGGGATCAACGACGTTTCTCATTTGTTAAACCCCTTCCTCAGCTAATTCTTTCAAAGCGGCTGCAGCCCATACATCCAATTGCGTTTTAAATTTGGTGTAAGAAGGAAGCAACCTCATATCTTTCAAAAGGGGTTCCTTAAACTCGGGGTGTTGAGCCTGGTACTCCAAAATCAATTGCCCGAGTGTCGATGGATTGCTGGTTCCGACACCGTATTTATTTTCAATAATCTGGCTGCGAAATTTGAAACCACGATAAATGGCTTGGGCGCTATTTTGATAGCCCGTACCGTTTCCCATCGCACAAAAAAGTACGTGGCAAAAACCATTCACTTCGCTTTGTGATAATTCAGGCAGGTAGATCAGTTGCCCCCCACCCGCGTCTTGGAGCGCAATCGATTCAACAAAGAGGCATTGAGAACAAAAACAACATGCTGTGATCAGATTCACAAATTTATTGTTCGTGTAATCCCCATCTTGATTAACCACTTCTTGAAATTCTCGCGCTTGAAATCCACAATATTGACACTTATATTGATCGCGACGAAAAATTTTTTCTGCAACTTTTGAAAAAGGAGGGTCTTCGCGACGCTTAATAAAAATGCGCCAACCACTTAAATTCACCGCCAGTTGCAGATCCTGCATAATCGCTTCCGTTAGAAGGATGATACGCCGGTAACTGTACCCTGAGTTCCGGTGCTGCCAAACAATGATTGGCCTGTGCTTTGGAAAACGGATGGCATAAATAACAACGCCGCTGCAATAAATAACATGGCGATCGGAATACTGATAGCAACCTGCGTAGGATTATCTTTATGCGCCTTAAATTTGACAACAGCCGCGACACCAAACGCCATCCCTGCGACATAAGCGCCCGCTGTAATTAATGAAGCAAAGCTGACTAAACTGCCCTTCACGTTATCCGCTATCGCAGCCAATCCCACGCTCGTTGCTGCGCTCGCGACCGTGACGAGGCCCAAACAAAACATCGCACCCAATGATAACACAATGCCCTTTTTCAAGAATTGACGACTCATTACTTTTCCTCCTAGGTTTAAAAAATATATGCCGTTAGTTAGCTGACAAGCTCATCCCAAACGTATTCGCAACCATGCTCAAAAAATCCCACAAATCAATACACAAAATACCGCCCACAATATGCGCCATCGCTTTACCTAAACCACCTTGATGCTGATTATGGCCTCCCAATGACGATAGCATGACCAACCCGCGAATAAAAGAAATCGCGCCGATTAATTGAATGACTTGGATGCATGCTTGAACCAATTGATCCCATGTATCTTTTTTTGTCGTTACATAGGCATAAGGATTAGGCGTCGAAAAGAGAGTTGTAGCGGTGGCATCAATGGCCGATGGGAGATAGCAAAGCGCTGCACCGACGAACAGACAAAGGAGTGCAGGCATCACGCTCACCTCGCTCGACATTTGAGTGCGTTGCTCGCCAAATTTTTTCAATGCCAAAATACCTTTTATCATAAATACCATGCCCATCACATACGCAATAGCAGTAATTAATTGAGTAAAATTGGGGATGGTGGCGGCTATATTGCCAATCACGGTGTCGACGGTTTGCGTCGCTCCACCTGTAAAGCTCAATGCAACAGCCTGTTTCACCCACACAATGCTACCGAAAAACCCAACGATCAGAACAGTACGGAGTCCTCGCATTGCCATAGAATGGATCCCGCCTTAATCAGCACCTGTGCCATAAGACAATGTCACCACCTTGCGCCCTGTATCGATCGACACGACTCCATCGTAAGGGTCAATCTTCGTGATACGTCCATAACCTTTCAATAAATCGCCTTCTGCGACTGTAACGGTATCACCGGATTCCGACTTCAACCATGCACGACCAGGAATAATCGCTTGCACGGTGTAAATCATTTTAGGGGGAGCAGAGGTAATCACCGGATCTGGTATGTTAGAGGAGGCGGGAGAAGCGGTCGATCCCGTTGCTGCGTGATCACTTGACTCTATGATCGGTCGAGATTCAGATCCACCTTGCAGTAATTGTGTCATTTGCGTCAAACTGCTATCAATGCGATTAAGTCTTTTAGTTAATTCTTCTATTTTGCCGCGCATCGCGATCACTTGCGTTTGATTGTCCGCTATTTTTTGAGCGTAGTCTGCCTGCGAGGCACCTGCAGCTGTGGCCTGCTCCTGCTCTAGTAAGGTCAATCGATTCATCATGTCTTTCATGAGTGGCATCGGCGCGGTCATAGTTGTCGTGGTTGTCGCGGTCACATCAGATACTGCCGCAACAGGTGATGGAGACGCAGGTGATTTAACAGGCGAAACAATGGCGGGAGTTGCTATAGGCGCTGATGGCACGACAGCGGGTTGGTTCGTCGCTGAAGAAGCGGATGCGTTCGCTACCACAACAGGTGTTGGTGTTGCCTGACCCGCCTCACTCGTCATGACAACTGATGCAGGCAACGGCGACATCGATTTTTTTTCAGTTTGACTATTGGATGAAGGGGGGAGCACCGCTTTGGACGTTGCTTTCGCATTAAAGGGAGCTGGACTAAAATCAGTTGCAGGTGCGCTAGATGAAGGAATAAGTACCCTGTATACCACCCCAATCAAAATAATAACAGCGACGCCGCCCATAATGCGTTTTCGATTCGCTGCTAACTTTGATCCAAAGGTGCTACCAGCAGACGCCGCTGCTTTAGGGGGAGCTGTTTTTGTAGTCACATCTGATTCAGCATCATAATTAGCTTGATCGTCCGAAAAGTGATACTCACCTTCCTCTTGCCCTAGATACTGCTCATCTTTAGAATCGGCCATCATGAAAACCCTCTGATATTCCCTTACCCTATACTAATCTGAGAACAGATCTCAAATCAACGTAAACGTTCAGACAATGCCTCAATTTAAAGCTACAACTGTCATCTTTTATTGGCTAACAGACTCCTGCACGCTCGCCACGAATAATATCCCGAGACCAACACCTGAATTAATTTTAACGGTATTCGGTGTATTGAAGTAAGGTGAAACCGCTGTGCTCATGGCGGTTCCAACTTGCCCTAGCCCCACAGCGATTTTTTGAGTAGGGCTGAGCGCAGCGTGAGAGGTGCTTGTGCCAAAAATACCTGTCGTGCTCGTCCCCGCTTGAGTAATGCTGTTCGCATAACCCGCCAAGAACGATGTTGCAATAATTGAACCATAGCGTTTTAGATAATGGTAATCAACGCTACTTGCAAGCACTGTTCGAGAGGTATCCGGATCCACCCCAAAAGCGCTAATCGTTTTAGTAGAGCCCCACGCATCCATATCCATTTGAGTAAAGTTCAGGCTCACTTTATCTTGGCCGCTCGCCAGCCTTAACTTACCTAGCACTTTCGCACCCTTAAACGCCCCCTGCACAATCGTTGCCATCACTGGTGTATCAGGGTAGTCGCTGTTCACGGCTGTTTCTAAGACAGCATAGAAAATAGTCCCTGCTTTGATCAGGTCTCGTTTCTTTACCGTGCCCTTTGCTAACGCCTCTCGCTCTTGATCTGTCATTGTCTTGTCTGGTGTGGCCGCAGAACCTGCTTTGTTAGTCATCGTAGGTGGCTGCCATCCCGTCGTCAACGTCTGTGCTTGTGTTGCCATCGCTGCTTGCATCTCCTGTATTCTTTGCGCCTTCTCCGCAGCGCTTAAGCTTTGGGTTTGCGCTGAAACTGTTTGAAATTGTTGTAATATGTCATCGTGAGACGTGGCGGCGGAAGACCCATTGGCTAGATTTTCCTGCAATTTTGCAAAAGCGGGCGAAGACGCAACTACCTCTGCGCGTTGTGGTGCGCTCATTGCCGCTTTCACGGATGTATAACTTTTCAATAACTCTGCCGCTTTTTCGGGTGTAATCAGTCCTGAGCGCACCGCTTCTTGCAACGCCCTTTGATACTCGCCGAGCAATGCATTATTCATTTGCAATGCTAACAATTGTTTAGCCAGATCAGCCGACAGCCCGCCCTTTGTCATCAACTCTTCCAATCCAGCGGTTACACCCGCCTTCATGCGTTGCGCTTTATACTCTGCCAATAGTTTTGCGGCAGCCGCGGGCGTCAACTTACCGCTTGCGACTAACTTATCAAGCATGGTCTTGTAATCGTCTACGGGCACATTGCGAAGCTGCATATTTTGTAAAATTTTAGCCACATCTGGTATCAGCTCACCCGCTGCAGCCATTTTAGCAATAGAGAACACCCCTTCTTTTGCAAGCTCATGCGCATATTGCTGGGTGTACTGCCCAAGCAATTGCGCTGCCACATTGGGTGATAGCTTTTTTTCTTTCACTAATCGCTGAAGCTCTGCCGCATATGACTCGGGGGTCACGCCACTCTTTTGCGATGCTAATAACTCATTAGCCGCCCCCAGAGAGAGCGTCCCCGATTTAATTAAGCTATCCATCATGCTGGCGCTGGCTGTCATCAGCTGATTTTGATTCTGTTGTGTATAGGTTTGTAATAATTTTCGAGCGGCTTCCGGTGAGAGCTTCCCTGCCTTCACAAGATTATCTAACGTCGCGGCATATTCACTCATGCTAACGTTTCGCTTCGCTGCCACCAACAATCGGTTCCCATCTTTTTGTGACATCTTGCCAGATCGCATCATCTCATTGATTTCATCCGCCGCATTGGCATTATCAGCGTTGGGACATAAAACAGTGCATCCTCCTGTCGAGTTATCGGCTGTCTGCTGGCTAATCAACGTCGGAACGGCACTTCCTCCGGATATCTTTGCTTGCTGAGCGGCTTCCGCATTCGCTTGCATCAGCGTGCGATAATATTCGGGTGATAAATCTTTACTGCCTGGCACCGATTGCAATCCCGCAGGCGCTCCAGCGACACGTGATGGGCCCATGGCCGTTTGACCACCGCCAAAAAATTGCATACCGATATAAATAATCACGCCCACTAAAGCTACCGACACAAAAAGCAACAGCACTCTTGTTTTAGAGCTCATTGCAGATAAATTTGGAAGCTTGAACGCCATCAGAGTCCCTCCACCTTAAGCTCAACCGGCAGGCCATATTGTGACACCAAAATAGAAGACGTCAGTGGCATTTGATAAGCAATCATACCATCCGGGCTTTTCATTCGACCCACCCATCCAGGCGACAAGACGGTCAAACGTGAACGCAAATACAATGCATCACCCAACATCCAACCTTGAGCCTCTCCTCCCTTCACCGTTAACAGCTTGCTCCCAGCAGGTGCAATACCATCCAATACATCAAGCAATAATTGATTCGCACTACTGGGTAACCCAGCGCCTGACACAACATCTTTTGAATTCGGCCCGAGTCCTGGCACATGAATATCGGTGCGCGCATCGACCACACGCTGTCCAGTCACGAGCTCTAGTGTAATCGGTGTGGCAAGCCCCACCAATCGCACAACAAAATCACTATCGTTGTAAGGTTGTGCTGCTTGAATGGACACAATATTGCTCTTTCCATCCCACTGCAGTCCCATCGCCTTCGGATCACCGACATCATATGATGCAATCGGCCACGGTGCGCCGGTTGAATCCACAAAAACCAAAGTTGTGATATGTCGCTGCGCCAAACGAATGGCGGGCGGTGTTGCGCCGGGCGCTAAATTAATCATGAGCGTCGTTGAAACAGGCTTAGGGGGCACCGTAGCAGGAATCGCTGCGGCGCGCTGTGATTCATCAATCATTTGGCGCAATCGCACCACTTGCAGCGGCGTTAAAGGCGAATTTTGCTGTATCATCGCATTGAACGCTTCTTTCGATTCAGGGCTAGGCGGTGTCGCGTGAGGCACAGCATTCAACATCGTCGCTTGCGATTGGGTATAGGACATCGGCATCGATTGCACAGGGGACGATGAATCGCTCGCAACCGGCGCGCTCTGTTGCCCATTATCCTTCAACCATCGCTGAAACGGCTTTTGATAAGCATCGCTATTCCCATCTGCATAAGCCACGCAACTTAACCAGGTGATTGCGACTGCCATACAACATGTAACGTTAGCCCGCTTCATTAATATGCCCTTTTTATGACAGGTATTTCTATTTGTCTTCTATTGTTTGTAACGCCTGCACCCGGACCTAAGCCCGTACTTTCAGCTCCACCTACTCTCGCTTTCGACCCTTTTTGCACCGCGGCTGCCAGCATCACGCGATCGATCGCCACGCCATACGCATTATCAAGCGTCGGCACTCTTACCACTAATACTTGTAAATCCAGCGGCTGTCCAGTCCCCGAGCTATAATTAACCTGCACCGACATCTGTACCCACCACGCATATCGATCATTCAGTATGCCTTGATTCAAGACAAATGGCGCGCTATCCGCTGCAGCGCTCACAAATAATTTTCCCTGCGTCACCGTATTGTAAGACGCATTATTGTCTAATAGCATTAAAAATGATTGCCAACCGCTGTCTGTAAAATAAGATCGACTGGCTTCGCGCTCTGCTTTGTAGTTAATAAAATCAAGATTAAATAAATTGGGCAATACGTTGCTAACCCACTGCGCCAAATCGGGCGTCGACAAATAGGGGACCATCAATGGCACCGGTTTAATGATGCGCCATTCGTGATCAGTAGAGAAATGAACAGGAGCGGGTTTGCTCAAGGAAATATAAAGAGAGGTTAACGCTAAGAGGGCAATCGCAAAACACACAACACCTAATGCCCACAGCACCGTGCCGAAACCATCGCGATGAAAATCATCCTTAATTTGAATGACCGGCGCTACGTCCTCTGCCATCAACTCGTCCCTACTCATTCCCGACAATGGTAGTGATACTATACTGCATCGGGAGGCGCGAGACTAGTGCATCGACTCATAAAAGAAAGAGACCCCTGCCCGTAGGAATGGCAGGGGTCTGCAGCTTCACTATTGTGACTGCTTGGCGAGCCACGGTAGCTGTTGTCATTTCTAACGCTGCTTTATCAACGGCCGCTCTCACTGCCTGATCTGTCGGACGCAATGTCTTAATGGTAAGACTTGAAAAAACGACACCGTACTCTTCAAAAATTTTATTCAAGCTATCAACAACGTGCGTTGAAACATCAGGAATACTAGAAGCAGACGAGCCCTGACTCTTCACTTCAGTTGACGCAGAAGCTGCTGCACCGGTAGTTTTAGTTAAAATAGATCATTATCATTAAAATATCAGCGAGTCCTGTTCAATTTTCAAGGATAAACACCGCCCGTCACACGTTTTTTTATTTTAATCCCAAAAAATATTCCAACGGATAGCAAGTAATCTGTTTTGTCAGCTTTATCACTTTATCCCCTGTATAAATCACCGTTAATGTATCTAATTTTAAATCCTCCATTGCCACTTTCATTGAGCGCGTCAGTGCAGGCATTTTAGTATGTTTTATTTCAAAACCAAGGCGCTCGCCACCGCGCACGATCAGCAAATCCAGATCCGCTTGATTATGTACCGCCCAAAAATAACAATCTGCATGATCAACGTGTAAATGCCGCACGATGGATTCTAATGCAAACGCTTCCCATGACGCGCCCAATCGCGGGTTCATGCGCAATTCCTCCTGCGAGGAAATATTCATCAGCGTATGATACAATCCGCTATCGCGGAAATAAATTTTAGCCGTCTTAACCTGCCGTTTAGCGATGTTTTCATGCCATGGTTGTAATTGCCGCACCATAAACGTGCCCGTTAAAATATCTAAATAATGCTTAATGGTGTTGCTCGAAAGATCCAAAGAATTGCCAAGGTCACTCGCATTTAATAACTGTCCATGGTAATGAGTGAGCATCATCCAGAATCGTCGCAAGCGCTGCGCGGGAATACGAATGCCTAAATTGGGAATATCCTGTTCTAGGAAAGTTCGAATATAGTCTTTTCGCCACTGCATGCTCTGCGATTCAGTTTCCGCCAAAAACGATAAAGGAAAGCCGCCCCTCATCCATAATGTACCCAACGAATGCGTTTCTTCATACGAGAAAGGCGTTAACTCTGTGTAATGAATGCGTCCCGCCAATGATTCCGAACTTTGACGAATAAGCTCACGCGATGCACTTCCCAAGATGAGAAAGCGTCGCGCTTTTTCTTTTTGATCAACTAATACGCGCAGCACAGGAAAAAGCTCTGGAAGTCGTTGTATTTCGTCAATAACAATGAGGTCAGTTAAGTCTTCAAGTGCAAGCATAGGGTCTTGCAATTGCAGAAGATCCATCGGGTTTTCCAAATCGAAATAATGCGTAATAGCGCCATGATGCTTTTTAAAATATTCTTTCGCTAGTGTTGTTTTGCCGCATTGCCGCGGCCCCAACAAGGCAACAATGGGATTTACTTTAAACATGGCCTCTAAATCATGAAGATAGCTTTCTCGTCTCATAATATTTTCCATGAAAATTTTAAGTCTGACTTAAGATTTTCATGTAAATGGCAAGCAATGTCAAGGATAAAATAGCCCGCCCGTCACTCGATCATGACATCCAACATCTTGAAAAGATTGGATATAATAATATTTTTCTTGTTCGAATATCTCTCTGACGCGTGCCGCTTGATCCCAACCGTGCTCCAACAAAAGCAAGCCGCCGGGTTTTAGATGTTTTTTCGCTGCTTGAACAATCAAACGGATATCATTTAATCCATCTTCACCGGATACTAATGCAGAGCGCGGTTCATATGTTAAAGATGCTAGGTGCTGATCGTTTTCTGCAATATAGGGTGGATTACTCAAGATGCAGTCAAATAACATGTCTGGCAATGCGTCACACCAATCGCCTTCGCTAAAAACAATATTTTTTATGGCTAATCGTTCCGCATTTTTTTTAGCAACATGTAATGTCTTGCTACTTTTATCCGTCGCATAAATAGTCGAGTTCGGTTTTTCAGAGGCAATGGCTAATGCGATCGCACCGGAACCGGTTCCTAAATCTGCAACAATATAGTTATCATCAGGCAATAATCGTAATGCTTGTTCTACTAAACATTCCGTATCCGATCGTGGAATCAATGTGTCGGGTGTCACGATTAAATCAAACGACCAAAAGGCGTGATGGCCTGTTAAATAAGCGATGGGTTCGCCTTGGATTCTTTTTTCTAGGAGAATATGAAAAGCATTTATTTTTTCATCAGAGATTGCGTCATCAGAATGTGAATAGAGGTAGCTGCGATTCACATTCAATACATGCGCTAATAGTATTTCAGCGTCGAGGAGAGGTGTGTCGCTGACGGGGATGAGATTTTTTTCAGCGGTTTTTAGAGCGGAGCGGATGGAGATCACCCCCCCATCTCGGCCAACAAATCCGCCTGATATTCATGTGCTAGCGCACTCAACACCGGTTTCAAATGCCCTTCCATAATATCGGGTAATTGATACAGCGTTAAATTAATGCGGTGATCTGTCAATCGTCCCTGCGGAAAATTATAGGTGCGAATCCGCTCCGAGCGATCGCCTGTCCCCACCAAATCACGCCGGGTATCCGACTGCTCTTTTTTCTGTTTACGTTGCTCTTCTGCCAAGATGCGTGATTTTAATAAAGCCATCGCACGCGCACGATTTTTATGTTGTGAACGCTCGTCTTGACACTCCACGACTGTGCCAGTTGGAATATGCGTAATACGAATCGCCGAATCCGTTTTTTGTACGTGTTGACCGCCTGCACCACTCGCACGAAACGTATCAACGCGCAAATCGGCTGCATTAATCGTGATATCTTCAATTTCATCGATTTCGGGGAGAATCGCGACCGTACAGGTTGACGTATGTACTCGTCCTTGCGCTTCCGTTTCAGGTACACGCTGCACACGATGCACGCCGGATTCAAATTTAAATTGAGAATAAGCACCAGCGCCTATCACCCGCGCAATGATTTCTCGATACCCGCCATGCTCACCATGATTTGCGTTAATGAATTCCACTTGCCACCCGCATGACTCTGCATAACGGGTATACATGCGATACAAGTTCCCCGCAAAAATAGCAGCTTCGTCTCCACCGGCCCCCGCTCGAATT
The DNA here is from genome assembly GCA_947478495.1 of Legionellales bacterium. Lineage (GTDB taxonomy): Bacteria > Pseudomonadota > Gammaproteobacteria > DSM-16500 > DSM-16500 > CANJVW01. The sequence continues at coordinate 31,492 of CANJVW010000012.1, forward strand.
TCCAAAAAGATATTGCTATCATCAAAGGGATCGCGGGGTAATAATAAAACCTGCAGGGTCTGCGTCAGCTCTTCTATTTTCGCCTCCTCTTTATCAAGCTCTTGTTTAGCAAGAGCTCGCATCTCTGGATCCGATTCATTCATAAGCTCATTGTTATCCGCCACATTCTGCACGCAGACTTGATATTGTTTGAATGCATTCACAACTGGCTCAAGCTGAGCGTATTCTTTGGATAATTCTCGAAAACGATTCTGCTCTGAAATAATGATGGAGTCAGAGAGCAGCGCACTCACCTCTTCGAAACGCTCAGCAAGGAATTGTAATTTTTTTTGAATAGACGATTTCATATTAATTGATAGACTCAGTGGTACGTTCAGAGATCGCAAATAATTCTGCAGCGAGTTCGAGCATATCCAGACGACCTTCAAATCCCGCTTGCCGCAATTGAACGGTCGGCGCATGCAATACTTTATTGATGAGTGCGCGCGAAAAATGCGACAATACTTCCGCCGGCAACTCTCCCTTTTCCAATTGTCGAATCGCTTTTTCTAATTCCACCTGACAAAGATGCTCTGTTTGGTGACGATACGCCCGAATCGTCATCGCCACTTTATCAAACGAACTTAACCACATCATGAATGCCGCACTTTTTTGCTGAATCATCTGGCTCGCCTTCTGCCCAGCATGCTCGCGTCCCTGACGATTGTGTTGAATAATATCTTTCAAGTCATCTATACAATAAAGCTGCACATGATCCAGCTCAGCACAGGATGGCTCCACATCGCGCGGCACAGCAATATCTACAATAGATAATGATTGATGACACTGTGTTAGCATCTGTTGAGTGATCAAGGGATGCGTGCTACCGGTTGCCGAGATAATCACATCGGCTTGCATTAATCCATCGGACAGCGCGATTACCTCGCACTGATATTTTTCGGCGAGCAATGTCGCTGCATCGATACTGCGATTCGCAATATAAGCTTTTTTAGGTGGGTGATTCTTTAAATAGCGTAGCGCCAAATCAATCGTTGCGCCAGCTCCCACCAATAACACCGTTGAATCGGACAAAGCGCGAGAATGTTTTTCTTTGATAAACTGAACTGCAGCGGATGCAACAGAGACAGGGCATGCGCCAATCGCTGTGCTGGTTCGCACCTCTTTAGCCACTGAAAAAATTTCTTGGAATAATCGATTAAACAACGTATCAACCGCACCTGCCGCACAGCTCTCGGCAAAGGCATCTTTCATTTGTCGCACAATATCTGACTCACCCAACATCATTGAATCTAAACCACATACCACATTCATGATGTGTTCAATCGCGGCTTGATCAGAATAAGCATATAAAACAGGCTGAAGATCCGGGGCCAATGCGGCATGTTGCTCGCAAAACCATTGGGTCACTTGGCTCGCATCGTCTGCCACGCAATAGATCTCTGAACGATTACAGGTAGACAACAATACCGCCTCACGCACCGACCATTGCTCTGATAACTCTTTCAAATATAATGGAATTTTATCCAATGGAAACACGACTTGCTCACGCAAGGCAACGGGCGCTGTTTTGTGATTCAATCCGCAAACAATGATAGGCATAAGATCAAATGGTTATTTATTTATCCTCTATTGTATGCTAAATGACAGAAAAAATCCAAAGGTAGATTGTATCGCCCAAATCAATGATAATTGCCCCATGATGAATAAAGACTATCTCTCTGCAATGGGCATACCACTCTGGACGTCGCGTTCGCGCGTTAATCCAACGGATATTATCTTCCTCGGGGACGCATTAGATCATCGTGCTGAGCTATTATTTTCCGCTATGCTCAACGCAATTGATTTAAAAAGAGATAATATTGCTATCCTCAACGCATCTCGCTTGGATCACAAGCCAATCGCTACCCCGCCCACACTATGGGTTGCGCTAGGGAAAGCGGCCGGACAATCTTTATTGAAAACCCAAAACACCTTAGATGAAATGCGCGGGAAATGGCATAGCTATTCCAATATCCCGTTACGGGTGACATATCATCCGACTGATTTATTACAGAACCCGCAGAATAAGCGCAAAGCGCTGCAAGATTTGCAGAACATTCAACTTAAGTCGCAAGAAATGTAGGGTAGGCAAAGCGCAAGTGGCCTGCGTTATTCAGGCTCACGTTTTTCGATTGAGGGTGCACAACATCAGGCGATAGGAATCGTTTTTCCGATTCTGAAAGAACGAAAGGTAATGCTGGAAGAAATAACACATCACCACTTTCAATCGCTAATGTAGCGTCTGCCTGATCTTGCGGAGACAGGGCGGGCTTCCAGCCGTTGCATGTTATTTCTTTCAGTTGAGTCATATGACAATGCGCTCCTGAATAATATCGAGTTGTTTTTTCAATGCGCCGCGATTTTTCTCTATCACACTATAGGCGCACTCACCCATCGCCTCTCGGGCGACAGGATCAGACAGTAATCCATTCACTGTCACACTCAATTCATCAGCACTATGAACCACTACCATACCTTTCGCCTGAATCATCCACTGGCTAATTTCAGCAAAATTAAATAAAACAGGTCCTGTTAAAACAGGTTTATGCAATGCCGCGGGCTCTAGCATATTGTGTCCGCCAATTTGTGCGAAACTTCCCGCTACAAAAGCGACATTTGCCACAGCGTAAAGGGAGAGCAATTCGCCCATCGTATCTCCCAGATAGACCTGTGTATCAAATAAGCATAGATCACCGTGAGAGCGCCGCGCCATTTTAAAGCCCTCTTGCTCGATCAGAGCCGCCATCAAATCAAATCGCTCCGGATGACGCGGCACCAGAATGAGCAAACTATGAGGATTTTTTTCTAATACTTGCGCGTGCGCCGCCAAGATGATCTCTTCTTCCGTTGGATGTGTGCTCGCTGCAACCCAAATCAGTCGATCGCTCCCCATCTCGAGACGCAGTTTGTCAGTTTTTGCTGACAAATCGGCGGGTAATTCTAAGTCAAATTTTAAGTTACCTGTGACAGATATTTTCTTCGGATCTATTCCCAATGCAATAAATCGCTCCATTGCGGGAGAGTCTTGTGCTGCAATATACGAAAGAGAAGAGAGCATCTCGCGCGTGATCAACGAAACACGTCCGTACCTTTTCGCTGACTGATGCGATAATCGCGCATTTGCAATCACCACAGGAATATTTTTTTGATGGCAACCTGCCATTAAATTAGGCCACAACTCCGTCTCCATGATGACACCTATTACTGGCTTAAACGCGCTTAAAAATCGATTCACCGCACAAGGTACGTCATACGGAATATAGCGCTGCAATACGCTATCGCCAAAGGTTAGTCGCGTTCGCTCACTACCCGTGATGGTCATATTAGTCACTACAATTGACAAGCCCGGATACGCTTTAATCAGTGCCTCAATCAAAGGAGTGGCCGCGATCGTTTCACCCAAGGAAACCGCGTGCACCCAGATAGATTTGTCTAGGCGATCTTGATAAAAACCCATCCGCTCATTCCAGCCTTGTCGATAGGCGGGTTGCGGTCCTGATCGCCACAAGAGACGTAAAAAAGCGAAAGGTAAAACGCAATAAAACAATATACTATACAAATACCGGAAAAATTGTGTCATACCATCGCCGCCTGTTGCAGCTATGGTCTCAACGAGAACGTGCGGGACTGCGGTTAGCCTTTTTTAAAAAATCTTAATTTTTTTAAAAAGCGTAACCCCGATCTTGGATGCAAGTTGTGAATCACGACTGCTTAAATTAACATTTACTGTTATAATGCCGCACAGTTTACTGTATCTTTCAATTGGATGCCTCAATAAATGCAAACCTATCTCTTTTATGATATTGAAACAACGGGTTTAAGCAAATCATTTGATCAAATTCTGCAATTTGCCGCTATCCGCACGGATCTCGCGCTCAACGAATTAGAGCGTTATGAGATCACCGTTAAACGCAATCCGGATATTACCCCCGCCCCTGCGGCGATCATTACCCACCATATTGGGTTGAAAGACATGGAAAAGGGAATATCCGAATATGACGCCATCCAACAAATCCACCGATGGGTTAACACACCCGGCACCATCAGCATCGGCTATAACACACTAGGCTTTGATGACGAATTTTTGCGATTTTCGTTTTATCGTCATTTACTGCGCCCTTACACGCATCAATATGCCAATAACTGCAGCCGCATGGATTTATACCCGATGGCTGCCATGTATTATTTATTCAAACCATCTGTTCTTCACTGGCCCACGATCGACGGGAAACAGTCGCTTAAACTCGAACAACTGAGCACCGCGAATTCCCTCGCCAAAGGCCAAGCCCATAACGCGATGGTCGACGTTGAAGCGACTCTTGCTCTCGCACGACACTTCCTTAACGAAAAAGAAATGTGGGATTATGTCGCGGGTTATTTCGAGAAAAACACCGATCAAGATCGGTCGAGAAAAACGGGCGATGCGTTTTCGCTGATGGTGGAAGGAATTTTTGGTGCCGATCAATCCTATCAATGTCTCGCGCAATCGATTGGCATGCATCGGCATTATAAAAATCAAATGCTCTTTTTGCGCTTGGATTCAACGGATATCACAGCGCTCACAACAGACACTATTCCCGCACTTCGCATTATCCGAAAAAAACTCGGTGAACCTAGCTTTATATTACCGATGAAAGACCGTTTCTTAAAATACATTTCACCTGAGAGAATGGCGCTCGCACAGAGCAATCAAAAATGGTTAACGGAGCATTCTGACGTTTTATCTCAATTAACGCATTATCACACCGATTACACTTATCCGAATTATCCTAACACCGATGCAGAAGCCAGCATTTATCTTAATGGATTTTGGTCGCGCGCGGATGAAACATTCTGCCAGCAATTTCATGCGGCGATCCCTGAAGAAAAAGCCAAGTTAACCGCATCGCTGAAGCCCTCCTATCTTAAAACACTCAGCACGCGCATTCTCGCGCGCCACTATCCAAAGGCATTATTACCAGAACAACGCGACGCGTGGGAAAAAGATCGTGAAAAAATGCGCTCCGAAACAGAAACACCGATTGACCATCAAGGCCGAAAACGCCTAACACCGATCATTGCGCTACAGGAAATCAACGAATTAAGAAAGACGCATGTTCTGACAGCGGATCAGCTGGAATTATTGACGGAGCTTGAAGACAAAATGCGGGGAATGTAGCAACTGTCTTAAAATTAAAATGAATTGTGGGCTTCGACGTATCAAATGGATTGATATGAGAACGATGCAGCACACCGAAAAATCGATGAACACTCGAAACAGGTTAAAATGGATGAACTTGTCATCATTGCTATGTTATTGTATTAACATGCATTAAACGGGATTCGAGAGGCGTATGCAACGGCTGCTTTTGAGAAGTTTTCTTATAACTCTTTGTTTATTCACAACAAATATTTCCGCGAACGGACCCGTACCCCATCAACACAAAATAACGCCACAAGCGCCTGACGCCGCGCCAGCCCGCCTTTGGAATTTACAAGATGCGGATATCCTAGGTGTCATCAATGAAGTGTCTCTAGAAACGGGCAAAAACTTCATTGTCGACCCCAAGGTCTCAGGAAAAATCTCACTCATTTCGAGTAAGCCCATCAAGCCTGATCAAGTGTACGCCTTATTTTTATCTGTTTTAGAATTACTGGGTTATTCTGCTATTCCAACAGGCGATGCCGTCAAAATTATTCCGTCATTGCAGAGCGGTGAAGTGGCGACCCGTGTGGCAACCGCATCCGAGCCGGGAACGGGGGATGAAGTCGTTGTACGCGTGGTGCCGCTCGATAATATTTCTGCGAATCAACTCATCCCCATCATTCGACCACTGCTGCCGCAATGGAGCAATGTATCGACTTATGCCCCAGGAAACACTATTATTTTACTCGGGCGCGCCGCGAATCTCGAACGCATTCTACGCATTATTCATGAAGTCGATACGGCGTCTAACAATGAGATTGATGTCGTAGCGCTCCATTCCGCCTCTGCATCACAACTCGCGACGGTACTCACCAATTTACAAAACGGTTCGCGCTCTAGTCTCGATACACCACAAGCCTCTATTGCAGCAGATGAGCGCACCAACAGTATCCTGCTCAGCGGCAATAAACCTGCACGCTTGCGCATGCATTTTCTCATCAACCAATTGGATACGCCAAGCAATGGGGCGCAAGGCAATACAGAAGTCGTTTACCTTCGCTATCTCCAAGCGAAAACATTCGCGCCTGTGTTGCAGAAAATCGCTAAAAATATCAATGAAAAAGATAACGATATATCGACCACTTCAGCCGACAACCCCAACATGAAAGCCGGTGCAGCCGACACCAAAGAGTTAAAAACCGGCGTCAATATCCAGCCAGAACTCAGCACCAATTCATTAATCATTACAGCACCTCCTTCGCTGATGAAGTCACTGAACACCGTGATTAGCAAGCTCGATATTCGACCCGCTCAAGTATTGATAGAAGGCATTATTGTTGAAATCGATCAAAATGATACGAGTAAATTCGGCATACAGTGGGGAGGACACAATCTCGGTAATGGCAATTTTGCATTGGGCACAGTGGGCATTATTCCTGGGGGACCACAAATACAGGCCATTTTAACAACCCTGCAAGGATCCGTTGATGCCAACATTTTATCAACTCCCTCTGTTGTCGTGCTCGATAACCACAAAGCATCGCTCGCCATCGGGCAAGACATCCCTCAAACAACAGGATCGTATGCGACGACTGGCAACGCCACAACCGCCACACCCTTTACCACAACGGGTCGCTTAAAAGTCGAATTAAACCTTCAGGTTACCCCCCAAATCAATCTGGGCAATACAGTGGGCCTTGTGATGAAATTGAAAAACGATTCCTTGCAAAATCCCGATGATACAACCGATCAGCCTCGTCTTAATACGAGCACCATCAGTAATTCTGTGCTAGTCAACAGCAAGGATATTCTCGTAATTGGGGGACTCACCAGCAACAACATCACGAACACCGTTGATAAAATTCCCCTGTTAGGCGATCTTCCGCTTATTGGCAAAGCGTTTCAAAATAAAGCGCGACGCCTTGAGAAAAAAAACCTAATGGTCTTTATCAAGCCTACCATTTTACACGATGCTGATGACTCCAATTCCATCACGAACACGAAATACAGTGCGACACGTAGCGCCCAAATACATTGGCCGGAAAAACTAAACGATGAAGGAAAACAAAAGCTCGCTAATATTTTACCTCCAAGACAGGGTGCAGTAGACCTGCCAAAACCATTTGAGGATTAACCAATATTCTTGTCATCCCCGCGCAGGCGGGGACCCATGGAGCCAACACCTGTGAGCATAGTAGTTAACTATTTTTCAAGAAAAACGACTGATATTAAACTCATCGCTCTAACGGAGTTATCCTCTCAATGGATCCCCGCCTACGCGGGGATGACAAAAAGAGGGGCGACGCGAATACATACGAGCAACAAGGGATAAAAAACGTGGAGATTCACAACCCAATTAAATTTCTCCCCTTTGCCTTCGCAAAAAAACATGGCGTTCTTATCACTGGAATAAGCGATACCGCTGCTGAAGTCACATACCACAACCAACCGACTATTCAGGTCTTGAGTGAAATACGTCGCTATATCGAGATGCCCGCGACTTATAAAATAGTGGATGCTGCCACGTTTGAAAAAATGCTCGTAACCAGCTACGAAACCAATAGCAATGCAGCCATGCAAATGGTCGAAAATCTCGGCGAATCCTTAAACCTGTTTGACATTATGCAAGCACTTCCTCAATCAGAAGATCTACTTGAAAAACAAGATGATGCACCTATCATTCGACTGCTCAATGCTTTGCTTAGTGAGGCAATAAGAGAAGGCGCATCAGATGTACATATCGAAGTCTTTGAAAATCGCGTCTCCATTCGTTTTCGCATCGATGGCATATTGCGTGAAGTGCTCACACCTCAGCGTGCCCTTGCGCCTTTTATTATTTCACGTATTAAAATTATGGCAAAATTGGATATCGCCGAAAAACGCGTGCCGCAAGATGGTCGCATCACGTTGCGCATCGGTGGGCGTGCGGTGGACGTGCGCGTCTCAACACTCCCCACACAGCATGGCGAACGCATTGTATTGCGCTTACTCGACAAACAAGCCGCGCATCTCGATTTAACGACGCTCGGCATGGAAGCGGCATGTCTAACGCGCATGCAGCAACTCATTGCATTGCCTCATGGTATTATTCTAGTAACGGGCCCCACAGGATCCGGAAAAACAACCACGCTCTACGCAGCGCTCTCATCGCTCAATCACACGTCTCGGAATATTTTAACGGTGGAAGACCCCATTGAATTTGATCTGCCCGGCATCGGGCAAACACAAGTTAATACCAAAACCGATATGACTTTTGCGAGAAACTTACGTGCGATTCTTCGGCAAGATCCTGACATTGTCATGATTGGTGAAATTCGAGATAGTGAAACCGCTCAAATTGCGATTCAAGCAAGCCTGACAGGGCATTTGGTGCTATCCACATTGCACACCAACAGTGCAGCGGGCGCCATCACACGACTCAATGATATGGGCGTCGAATCCTTTTTATTATCAAGCAGCTTGATTGGCGTGATTGCACAGCGACTCATCCGCTTATTATGTACCCTTTGCAAAAAGGGTGTGCCCGCCACAGAAAACGAATGCAAGTTACTTAATATGACACACTCTGCGCCGCCTACGCTGTATCGTCCTGTCGGCTGCGACCACTGCGGACAACTCGGGTTTAGAGGTCGTAGCGGTATTTATGAATTAATCAGCATCGATGATACGCTGCGCACCATGATTCATGATCAGATATCAGAGCAATCCATCAAAAAGCATGCGCGAGATTTATTTCCGAGCATTCGACAAGATGGGTTGAGGCGCGTGCTATTGGGTGATACCACGCTCGAAGAAGTGTTGCGCGTCACGAGTGACGAGTGATGAATAACCAATGGCGCCACTATTGCACAAATCAGAATTTGATTTGAATGTAGGGTGGGCAAAGCGCTGTTTGCGTCCTCACCACCAAGCGTATGGCACGGTGGTGGGCACGCAAACAGCGCTTTGCCCACCCTACCCCATATTATGTAGTACAACAATAACGAGCAAGAACTATGCCAACCTTTCAATACACTGCTGTCGATGCAAAAAATAAAACAAAAAAAGGAAGTATGGAAGTCGATTCTTCCAAAGAAGTAAAACAAAAATTGCTGGAAATGGGATGTATCCCACTCGAGATCATTGCTGTTAAAGAAAAGAAGCAATCATCTAACGCATTCTCTGTCTTTTCATCCTCTGTCAGCAAAAAAGAATTAGCGCTCACCACGCGACAATTAGCCACCTTATTAGCGGCAGGATTACCGCTCGAGCATGTCTTAAGTGCTGTATCCGAACAAACTGAATCCAAACAAATGAAGCGCATCATCAGCGCTGTTCGTCATCATGTGGTCGCAGGACACTCGCTGGCTTCATCGCTCATCGATCATCCAGACGCTTTTTCGGAACTCTATTGCGCGGCGATTGCAGCGGGCGAACAATCCGGTCATCTCGATCAGATTTTAGAACACCTTGCCAACTATACCGAACAAGAGTCTGCTCTCTTACAAAAAATACAACAAGCGCTGATTTATCCGAGCGTCATGATTACCGTATCACTTGGTATACTCATTTTTTTATTAGAGTATGTCGTCCCCAAAATGATGGATGTCTACGGCACCATGGGACAAGCACTCCCCACGCTCACACTGATTTTAATAGCGCTCAGCACACATCTTAAAAGTATTGGCATTTATCTTTTATTAGGTATCGTAGGGTCTATCTTACTGTTTCGATATACGTTAAAAAATAATGCCACCTTTCGCACCCGTGTGCATGGTGCGTTGCTTCACATACCTGTCATCGGTCGCACCATTAAAACCGCCAATACCGCACGCTTTTCTCGCACCTTCTCTATGCTATCCTCAGCCGGCGTCCCGATGCTGGATGCGATGATGATTGCCGCGCAGCTTATTTCTAATTTAGTGATTCGAAACGCTATTGAAAATGCGACAAACCTCGTTCGCGAAGGCGCGCAAATGAGTTTTGCACTCAAGCAAACCCATTACTTTTCCACCATGAGCATTCAACTCATGATGAGTGGTGAGGCGAGCGGACAACTCGAAACAATGTTGGAGCGCACAGCGGGATATCAAGAAACAGAAATTCGACGACTGATCGACACCAGTCTTGCACTCTTTGAACCGATCATGATTTTAACCATGGGTTCGATGGTGCTATTCATTGTACTCGCGATTTTGCTGCCTATCTTCCAGTTGGATCAGTTGACAGGTAGCTAAAAGAGGTCAAGTGCAGTCACCGAGATGGTGTAACATCCTTTCTGTAAATTCCGGCTGACTAGTAGAATGGCCATCGATTATACTTCGTGATTTGTTTTTGCCGACAAACACCAAGGAGCTAATCAATGACCAATGCACATGATACTCAATTATCGAGTTTAGCGGAAATAATTTCTGAAAAAGGGATGGACGGGTTGGGGAGCGCTATCCAAATGTTAATTAATGAAACAATGCGCATTGAGCGAGATCGACATCTCCATGCGGAGCCTTATCAACGAACAGAATCACGACAAGGCTATGCGAATGGCTTTAAATCAAAGACATTAGCAACCCGCTCAGGACTGCTGAACTTATCTGTTCCACAGACTAGAGAATGTGATTTCTATCCCTCGTTTCTGGAGCGCGGGATTCGATCAGAGCGCGCATTAATGGTGTCTTTAGCAGAAATGTACATACAGGGCGTATCGACACGTAAAGTAACACATATTATTGAAGAGCTCTGTGGTTTTGAGGTGACGAGCATGGAGGTCAGTCGTGCGACCAAACGATTGGATGGTGAGTTTGAGCAATGGCGTCAACGACCATTGAGTCGCATGCTGTATTTGATTTTAGATGCGCGCTATGAAAAAGTACGTCAGGGCGGGAGTGTGGTAGATTCAGCGGTGCTCGCAGCCTATGGCGTAGATGAGAAAGGAATGCGTCACATTCTGGGTGTGTCCGTTTCCCTGTCAGAGGCAGAGGTGCATTGGCGTCAGTTTCTAGAAAGCCTGGTGTCTCGCGGCTTGCATGGCTTAATCAGTATTACCAGTGATGCGCATTCAGGGTTAAAAGCGGCTATCAGAGCAGTGCTTCCCTCCGTACCCTGGCAGCGCTGTCAGTTTCACTTACAGCAAAATGGTCAAGCCTATGTGCCAAAGAAAAGCATGAAGACCGAGGTAGCGGAGGATATTCGAACTATTTTTAATGCATCGAATCGAGACGAAGCGGATCGATTATTAAAGCTCACAGTCACAAAATATACAACAATAGCACCCGATCTCAGTCGGTGGATGGAAGACAATATCACTGAAGGATTGAATGTATTTTCATTGCGAAAAGCCCATCAAAAAAAGTTGAGGGCATCCAATATCGCAGAACGTGTCAATCGTGAAATAAAGCGACGAACATCGGTTGCAGCGATTTTTCCAAGCGCTGAATCCTGTGAACGATTAGTCACAGGAGTTTTAATTGAGATCAACGAGGAGTGGCAAACAGGGAATGTGTATTTGTGTATGGATGATTAACGTCATTGATATGGGAGAGATCCCCAGGGCTCCCTATTGACCGGCTATTTTGGATGACAGACAAGGTATCCTGTTGTCAAAAATAGCCGGTCACCCAGCGCACGGGTGCGTACTGTCGCAAGAGCGCTAAACTCGATAGGCAGCGAGCGAATGATTGAATTGATTTATCAATAAGATGATTTTTTTAAAACAACGGGCAATTATTTTTAATCTGAGTGAAAATGATCGGGAAGTAAAATCGAATTTACAGAAAGAAAGTTGCTTTATCGTCACCGAACATTTTTTTAGCTTAAAACATGTTCGGTGGCTGCACTTGACCCCTTTATTGGCCCCTTCTCTTTTTCTTGTCATCCCCGCAAAGGCGGGGACCCACTCTGAAAAAATCTCCGGTAGTGAAAAGCTTGCGGAACGCAAGCCGCAGTAACAAGATACATCTATTTCGCAAGTATTAGCCAAACGCAAAATGGGTCCCCGCCTTCGCGGGGATGACAAGAAAAGCGGGGATGACAAATAAGGGTGTAGGGTTATTCTAATAGAATATATCAAAAAAAAATATACCCACAACAAGCGACTGAGTTGCCGCCTGTGTGGATAAAGCAGAGCGCTTAGATCAAATTGCTTGCTGGAGAAGGTGTGGGGCGGTCAACGTCTCGCTTGCGAGCTTGCTTGCAGTTTCTGCCGCCGCAAAGAAAGAACACACGTTCTTTCTCGTTCTAAAGCGTTCATTCGTAGCGAAGCCACCTGCTATCACAGAAGGCACTGCGAGAGAGCTAAGCGCAAAAATACCAGGCAATGTATGAGCCAAAAACAACGTTGTGGCGATGAGAGTTGTCGCCGCTAGAGCAGCCATGGCCAAAAAACGCCAATCGGTCGCGCTCAACGAATCTGGTAGATCAGCCATAACTTCATCAGCCTTTGCAATAGCTGATTGCAATTCTTGATTATTTTTTAATATATCGCTAGAGTTTTTCGGATTCAGCACAGCAAAACAGCAATACAACATCTTTTCCATTGCCCCTTCACTTTCCAAAAAGAATTTTGATTCAGCTTGTTGTTCGCTTAAGAGAGAAGAATTTTGCTGTTTTGCTTCCGAACTGCTTGCAGAAGCTTGTTCGGCACCAGGCGTTGACTGCTTTTCTGCTTGACGCTTTTCCGCTTGACGCTTTTCCGCTGCTTCCCTCGCCATAAGAGATAATTGGTAGATCTTCAATACTTTATCTCTGTCTGCAGCCTGACGATGTGTTTTTTCTTTCCGTTTTTCTTCTAACTCGATCAAGCGCTGAAAATCAGAACTAGGATTGCCTTCTTGTAAGGCAGGGGTGATTTGTGACCCAGCATCCACTACTGCTTTCGCTTCAGAGATTGTCTTAAGAGTCTCTTCTAATTGCGCTGTGTGTAAATCAGAGAGTGCTTCGTTAAACTTTTTCGTACTAGATTTCATAAACTAATCCCCCTAAAGTAACCACTTTTATTTGACCGCTTCTTAGGTCTAAATAGATCTGACTAAAGAGACGCGAATTATACAAGACATTGACAAGATGTAGCAAGAAAAATCATCCCGCTGGATTGGACAAAAGTGCAGTACCCTGAGACGAAGAAGGTGCAACCGCAATCATTTGCAAGATCGCAAGACCCTTATCGCTTTTCAATAAGGATTGTCGCTGCACAACAACCGTGAGTTGATAAGAATTCGAGAAGGTTGGCTTATCATAAGGAGACTCTAGAAAGTTCACCAGAATCGGCATTTGTAACTTCCATGCATACGCGCCACCAATAGTTCCTTGTTTTATGATCACGGGTTTTGAGACCACATTCGCAATAAAAATCATTTTGCGCTCTGTGAGCGCCAATAAATTATTAGAGACCGACAAACCGTCCATATAGGTGCGCCAACCATACTCGGAAAAATACGTTTGAGCGTGTTGCAATTGCGTGCGGTAATTTACAAAATCATAGGAATAAGCGGATTCCACTGCATTGATCGTCCAAGTCATCACATCCTCAGGCGACATCGCGGGAGTAAACACCGGTGGATCCTGAGTGAGGCGACCGACTGAATCCGTCAAGAAATACAATGGGCGTGTTTTATTGTTTATTAAAAAATAGAGTGCGCCAACAAGCAAAAAAATAACTACCCAACACAGGAGATGAATAAAAATAGCAATATGGTATTTTCGTTTATATGACGCATTGCGCTGAAACACAGCCGCCATCAATGCATCCACTTGCTCTTCATTCGCCATAATAGCCTCACACCCTAATCCAACATTGTCATCCTGAGCGAAGCGAAGGATCTCGTGTAGCGAAGAGATCCTTCGCCTTGCTCAGGATAACAGCTTTGTAATGACACTACATGTTTTCTGCCTAAACCATCACAAATTGATCAATACCTATCCCTGCTGGATTTTTTGATGTCGGAATTCGAATGATAGTAAGCATCACTGTAAATTGCTTTTTAGACTGCGTATCCGATGCTTGATAGGTTACCAAAAATGGCATTTGTATGCGCCATACATAACCACGACCTTCAAGATCGCCTTGGCTCGCCACAATGGGTGTGCCCGCAACAACCCCGCTCACGAGCAATTGATTTTTCCGCACCGTATTAATCAGCTCGCTCACAGAACGTTGATAATCCAACCATCCAGCATCCGTAAAATAAGGGCGTGCTGCATCCAATTGTTTGTTGTAGTTCACAAAATCCAAAGTGGATGCAGCAACCGCCGCTTTGCTAGCCCACTTGATTAACGTGCTGGGAAGCAGGTTTGGCTCGTCATACGAAACAAGGGGAAGGCGCTGGCCATTCGGCGCTACAGCGAAAAAGAGCGGCAACGGGCGATGACTCACTTGATATAACAATATCAAGACAAAGCACCCCAAAATAAAAATAGCTGCCATTAAAGTAAAAATAAAATAGGAGTAATATGCGGCATACCACGCATTCTCTTTGTCGATTGGAGTGCCCGCCGTTTCCACGTGATGATCCCCTATTGCGTCTTAATCGAATCCATTGAAATCAGTTGGCCGCTCGTCGCTGTCCCATAAAACGATAATGGCGATACAAATACAGCGGAATAAATCACGATGAGAATCAAAAAAAAGATAATGCCAAGCGAAAAAAGAATGCCTCGCAATGCACCATGGTAACGATTGCGATAAAAAACACTTTGCATAGCGGCTATTTCTTCTCGTCGACCAATCATAATCTATCCTCCAAACCATTTGTACCGGCTTAAGTAGGGTGGGCAAAGCGCTTTTTGCGTGCCCA
>CANJVW010000013.1 GCA_947478495.1 Legionellales bacterium
CACGATAGCTTAAGGAATAAGATACATACCAACGAACGATGAGTAAGATAATGTCTTTTTGGAAGTGACGCCATTTGAAGCTGATCATTGCGCTGATCCTATTTCAGAATTTTGACGCACTATACTATAGTGGCGGATTTTTTGGGACAGAACCACATTGGCTGGCATTGAATTATATGGCATGCTGAAGAAAGGTCAGCATATTCATGCAGACAATTCGCCTGCATTTGAGGAGTTCTATGCATTAGCGGCGTAATTCCGCCTAGGAGAGATGCACCTGTCAATTTTTTGGGTTACCACAGTAGTTACGACAGAACCACATAAGCTTGGGTCGTCGTCATTGAAACATCCTCCTAACAAGATCGCCATCATACAGCGATTTAGGAGGATACTTCAACTCAGAAACACATCAATTAATGAGCTTTAGGAGAAGTGCGAAGCTCCATTTTTTCTTGAATCAAAGAGGCGATTTCTTGCTTTGTCGCATGTACCAGATCTTTTCTGATGGTATGCGCAATCAATTTCACCACATTTTTATCGAAATGCTTCAAGAGCAATCCATCCATATGAGGAGATGCGATAATCATGAGTTCATCGTATAAATGCTTATTTCTGCCATCATTAGCGAATTCAGCAATTTCACGCACAAACTCGATCACCTTCACTTCCTTAGGATCTGTGTGAGGAGAATAAGCCCCTCGCGCACCGTTATTTCCCTGATAATGACCAGGCTTATCCGATGTCAGAAATTCGCTCTTTTTTAATCGTAATTCAGGATGTGTAATTTCTTTTAACTGCGTTAATTCCTGTGTAGCCCGTTCATAAGTATAAATACGACAATGATTTGAATCAGTTGAAATAACCCAGGTAGGATGTTGCTTTACTTTATAATCAGTACTCATGATGCGCTTCTCCTTTGTTATTAAAGTGCAGTATGATTAGTATAGCGACAAAATTCTTTTTTTCCTCTTTCGCGCACCTATCGTTCCATAGTAGGATAGTATCCTATCTTATTGAATAATAGACGGTCACCCTGCTATGCCGAATCCATCCCCTTTAGCTTTATTTGATACATTGGAGCATTCTCAGGATAGCTATACCAGAAAAAATGACAACAAAGCAATACAGCAAGATATCGAGCGGACACAGGCTTTTTTGAATTCCTACAAAGGGAGCCTCGGTACATTCAATTCGTATCGTCGAGAAGTGGAGCGTCTTTTGCAATGGAGTATCCATATTGCTAATAAGCGCCTCAAAGATATAAAACGTGACGATATTGAAAGCTTCATTCGGTTTTGCCAAAGCCCACCGCTCACTTGGATTGGCGATAAAAAAGCGCCGCGCTTTATCGACAAAGAAGGGCAACGACTCTCCAATCCTGAATGGCGACCCTTTGTTGTCACCATTTCAAAAGCAGCACATCGAAAAGGGGATCGCCCTGACGCAAAAAAATTTGAGTTGTCACATGGTGCTATTAAAGAATCATTTGCCATACTAAGTACGTTTTTTAATTTTTTATTACAAGACGACTATGTTTACATGAATCCAGTTGCACTCATTCGACAAAAAAGTAAATTTGTTCGTCGTCAACAAGGTCAAACTAAAGTTCGACGCCTCTCTGAATTGCAATGGCAGTATGCGATTGAAACTGCTAAAAAAATGGCGATCGAAAACCCTCATGATCATGAGCGCGCACTATTCATGATATCTGCCCTCTATTCGATGTATTTACGTATTTCAGAATTAACAGCGAGTGAACGCTGGACACCCGTCATGAATCATTTTGCGCGCGACAGTGATGGCAATTGGTGGTTCAGCACCGTTGGGAAAGGCAATAAACAACGACAAATTGCCGTGAGTGATGCGATGCTTAACGCCTTGAAACGATGGCGAACCCATCTTGGGTTGGCTCCCCTTCCCTCATTGTCTGATACGTCTTTTCTTCTGCCGAAAACGCGCGGCAAAGGACCGATTACGAATACCAGTTATGTTCGCAAAATTGTGCAGCAGTGTTTTGATAAAACAATTGATGCCTTAAAGGCAGATCAGTTAGACGAAGAAGCGGATAGCTTAATTGAAGCAACCGTCCACTGGTTGCGTCACACGGGTATTTCAGATGATGTGAAACATCGACCACGCGAACATGTTCGCGATGATGCCGGCCACAGCTCGAGCGCCATCACCGACAAATATATTGATATCGAATTACGCGAAAGACATCGCAGTGCGCGAAAGAAGACAATAATCCACCAATAACGCTTTAAATAGCCAGCAATGTTCTTCGTATTTTCTTTGCCACTAATCGGCTATAGGAAAAATAAATCACGAGTCCGGTCAACGTCCAAATCCAAAAACCCATCCATGCAGTACGTGGCAGGCTATACATCAAATAACAGCACATCACGATACCTAATGTAGGGATCAAAGGACTGAACGGTGTTTTAAATGGACGTGGCATATCGGGTTTAGTGTAACGCAAAATGATCACGCTCGCAGACACAGCAATAAATGCCGCTAATGTTCCAATATTGACTAAACTTGCCATTTGCGTGATTGGAACAAAGCCTGCCATGAATGAAACAAGAATCGCCATCGCCCAAATCAATCGTTGAGGAGTTCGGGTGCGAGGATTAATGGCT
This sequence comes from Legionellales bacterium, assembly GCA_947478495.1. Taxonomy (GTDB): domain Bacteria; phylum Pseudomonadota; class Gammaproteobacteria; order DSM-16500; family DSM-16500; genus CANJVW01. The sequence goes on from CANJVW010000013.1 coordinate 2,640, forward strand.
GCTATTTTTTTCGGTAACAAATGGTCGCGCGACATCGCCACATACACACGTGTTAAACCATAATACATCGCTAGAATAGTCGTCGTTAAACCGGCGATGGCGCCCAGCGAAATAATTTCGGCTGCGAGAGGATGTCCCGTCTGAAATAATGCCGTCGCAACCGGCGCACTGTTATTTAAGGTAGAATAATGCACCAATCCTGTTAATACAGCTGCAAATATCACATAGATTAAAGTACAAATCACTAAGGATGCAATAATACCAATGGGTAAACTGCGATTCGGATTAATCGTTTCATCGCCCGCCGTTGAAACCGCATCAAATCCGATATAAGCAAAGAAAATGAGAGATGCGCCATTCACCACACCCTGAAAACCAAACGGCACAAACGGATGCCAATTAACCGCATTAAAATGCATTCCGCCAAGCACAATGAAAAAACCGATGATAGCGAGTTTCACATACACCATCACATTATTAAATTTGGAACTTTCTTTCATTCCCGCCGATAAGACTTTCGCTAACAATAAAATAATAATAACAGCTGGGAGATTAACAATGCCGCCATCAAACGGATCGTTGGTTAATTGATGTGGCAAAGTGAATCCAAATGCCGATAAAATATTTTGCACATAGCCAGACCATCCGATACAAATCGTCGCAACATTCGTGCCATATTCTAATAATAAATCCCATCCGATGACCCATGCCGCAAACTGCCCAAGCCCTACAAAGGCGTAGCCATATGCGCTGCCACAGCCGCCGATGCTCGCTGCTAATTCAGCATAGGCAAACGCGCTGAATCCCGCCGCTAACCCCGCTAATATATAGGAGAAAATAACCGCAGGGCCCGCTTGGGTCGCCGCTGCAATACCGGTTAACACAAAAATACCGGCTCCAATAATAGCGCCTATCCCTAAAAGGGTCAGATCCCAGGCGGTAAGGCAACGGTGTAGCTCGGTAGATGCTTCTTTAGCTGACATAAATACATTTCCTAAACAATAGATTGAGCAAAAAACGCGTATCCTATCATTTTTTTGCTCTATACACGACAAGAATCTAGAAGAGGTCTAACCTGCTTATAACGAATGCCGCAAAAGAGCTTGCTTTTTTTTGATCAAGCAGGCAGAATGCCGGCTGTAATAGATTTACACACATCATTTCCAACTGAATAAGTGCTCTTTAATTGAACACTTTCCTGCGAGTTTAAGGTTGCGTTGGCGGTGATAACAAGCGCCGGCCTATGCAATCATCCCCTTCATTCTAATGAAAAAGTGATGCGGCTATTTTGCATTGTCTGAATTTTATTTTGAAGAGGAACGAATCATCATGACTACATCTTTTGCGTCACTTAATTTACACGCTGATATTAACAAAGCGCTTGCCGCCTGTGGATACACCGAAACAACCGAAGTACAAGCAAATGCCATCTCCCCCATTCTGAATGGACAAGATGCCGTTGTTAGTGCACCCACCGGTACAGGTAAAACCGCCGCTTTCTTATTGCCTACTTTACATAAGCTCCTTGAAACCAAAGCAGGTCCTCATCCACGCGTTCTCATTTTAACGCCGACACGAGAACTCGCGACACAGATCATGGATGCCATTGATAAGTACGCCAAATTTCTTCGCATTAACACCGTCAGCTTAGTCGGTGGCATGCCGTACCGACAACAATTACGTGGTTTATCACGTCCTGTCGATATCATTGTTGCAACACCGGGTCGATTACTCGATCACATGACAAACCATCGCCTCAATTTATCCGCGGTTGGTACATTAATATTAGACGAAGCGGATCGCATGCTGGATATGGGCTTTATTGATGATGTGAAAGACATCGCAAAGGCTACACCTGCTTCTCGACAAACTTTATTATTTAGTGCAACCATCGACAAGAAACTCAGCGCCATCATCAAGCAGCTCCTTAAAGAACCTGTGCGAATCGAAGCCGCTTCCAAAGTGATGTCGCCTGTTAAAATTAAGCAAGAGCTTTATATTGCAGATAATCAGCAACACAAAGCGCGTCTCTTGAAACACTTTATTAACGATTCCAATGTCTATAAAGCGATTATCTTCTCCGCCACTAAAATGAATGCCGATCGACTCACCAATCAATTCCGCGCGGAAGGTATTGCTGTTGCAGCGTTGCATGGTGATTTAAAACAAGCAGTGCGTAATCGCACGATTGAAGAAATGCGTCGTGGCAAAATCCAGTTTCTCATTGCAACGGACGTTGCAGCACGAGGTATTGATATTCCCGATCTGACACACGTTATCAATTATGATTTGCCTAAATTCCACGAAGATTATGTTCATCGTATTGGACGAACAGGTCGTGCGGGACAATCCGGCATCGCGATTTCATTTGTCTTGCCAGAAGACACCCGTCACTTACGTGATATCGAACGATTCATGAATCAACAGTTAGAATTTCATACAATTGAAGGTCTCGAACCCACTAAGAAACTTGGCACCAATGCTAAGCCTGCAGCGCGCGGTCGCAGACCCGGCGGTGGCAGACCTGTCTCAGATGGCGCACGAGGCAGCAATAGCCGTCCATCCTACAGCCGTGATGATCGTCCTTCTTACAAAAAAAGTAGCTCAGGTGGACGTGAAGGCCGTGGCCGTCCTTTTGGAAATGATCGTCCAACAGATGGTGGCTTTAAAAAAGAACGTCCTTCCTATAAAAAAGAAGGTAGCTACGCCAGAGAAGAGCGCCCTTTTAGAAAAGACAGTGCGCCTCGCGGTGATGACCATGGCAACCGCTCTGCAGACGCCCGCGGTGATCGTCCTTTTAGATCGGATGCAGCACCACGAGGTGATCGTCCTTTTAGATCAGACTCAGCGCCGCGCGGTGATCGTCCATTTCGATCGGATGCGCCACGAGGGGGCCGCAGCGACAGACAAGGCGCACCGCGCGGTGATCGTCCATTTCGATCGGATGCGCCACGAGGGGGCCGCAGCGACAGACAAGGCGCACCGCGCGGTGACCGTCCCTTTAGATCCGATGCAGCACCGCGCGGCGACAGACCGTTTCGATCCGATGCAGCACCGCGTAGCCGCACGATTAATCGTTCAGACGAACGAGAATCGGCACCGCGCTATACTGCTAAAGTGAGCTACAAACCTAAAAAGGAAGGTGGCGACCGTCGATTCGAAGGACGTCGAGACAAATAGCACAGGGAGGGCGGCAACTGCCGCCCTTTTCAATAGGACGACCTTCCTCTAATAAACGAAATCATTTAACGTATACCCATCTCACCTGAAGATGCGAACTACGCCATGTTCGGCAGGCGTTGAAAGTTATCAGTGATTCTGTTTTGAAGGATGGTCTTGTACCGCTCTATGTTTTCCAAAAATCCCATGATGCTTTCTGTAAAGTGGGCAAATTTCGAATAATAATGATTGTAAGTTGTATTTTCGTGCATCATTTTGCAAGATTTATAAAATCATTATCAGAGAAGTATAATGGAGCTGAAAAAATTGTTTTAGTCATGGATAATCTGTCAACGCACAAGGAAAAACACTTAGTTGATTTTTATGGCGAGAAAGATGGAAAAAAGCTTTGGAGTAAGTTCGAAGTGCATTACACGCCAAAACATGGCAGCTGGTTAAACCAAGCAGAAATTGCAATTGGTATGTATTTGCGCCAATGTTTGGGAGATGGTCGAATTGAGACATATCAGAATTTAAAAGCTCAAACGAAAGCATGGAATAAAAGAGCCAACCAGAAGAAGATAAAAATTAACTGGCGTTTTACGAAATCGAAGGCTAGAAAAAGTTTGGGTTATGCGCCGACAGAACATCCGGAAAAACTTATTTGACGGGGTACTAGTATGTGGTTCGCTGATCGCTTACTAACATAATGAACCCATGCAAATAAAGTATGCTTTATTAAATCGATACCCTAGTCTAAGAGCCTGTTCAAAATAATCTATGTTATTAGTCATCAGGCAATCTGCTTAGACCCCTCCGCCGGTATCCCCAATCGCTTTAATAACGCCTGATCTTTTTGGCTGCTCGGATTGCTCGTGGTGAGTAATTCTTCACGGCCATAATGAAGTGAATTCGCACCTGCTAAAAAACAAAGTGCCTGGAGTTCATCGGACATATTAACGCGACCCGCTGAAAGACGAACGCGCGCTGTCGGCATCATAATGCGCGCCACAGCAACCGTACGCACAAAATCCAGTGGGTCAATCGGCGGTGTGTCGCCTAATGGTGTTCCCTCAACGGGTGCTAAATGATTAATCGGCACACTCTGAATCGTAGGCTGCATATTAGCTAATACCACTAACATTCCCGCACGATCTTCAACTGATTCACCCATTCCGACAATCCCACCACAACACACTTTGATGCCTGAGTTGCTAACACGCTCTAACGTTTTCAAGCGATCACTAAAAGTGCGAGTTGAAATAATTTTATCGTAAAATTCAGGTGACGTATCAATGTTATGATTGTAATAATCCAACCCTGCCTCAGATAATGCTGCTGCTTGAGCCTCCGTTAGCATGCCTAATGTCATACAAGACTCTAGTCCGAGCGATTTCACTTCTTTCACTAAATCAACAATGGCTGGTACATCACGATCTTTTAATTCCCGCCATGCAGCGCCCATACAAAAACGTGTGGCACCCGCTTTTTTAGCGATTTCAGCTTGTTGACGTACCATCTCAACGCTCATCAATTTTTTCGCTTTAACACCCGTATGATAACGCGCCGCTTGCGGACAATAATGACAATCTTCGGGACAACCACCGAGTTTAATATTTAACAACGTGCTCAATTGCATAGAAGCTTTGGGGAAATGCTGTCGATGCACCGTTTGCGCTTGGTACAATAAATTGGGAAAAGGTTGGTTGAACAGCACCATCGCTGCATCAACTGTCCAGGTAGATAACGGATTAGATGTCATACATGTATCCTTCTATAATATCATCAATCGTGTCATAAGCGTGTCGTAATTCAGTTTCCGTCACACAATACGGCGGTAATAAGTAAATAACGCTCCCAATCGGGCGAATCAATAGCCCTCTCTTTAAAAAACAGTCGCGCAACTGCACGCTCGTTTGGGAACCATACGCGGCAGTCAGGGGCAACTCAAATGCGGCTATCGTACCACAAAAACGTCCTTTTTCATGCTTTCGTTGTGACAAAATAACTCGGTGTACTGCTTCAATTTGAGCGATTTTTGTCTGAGTATCCGGATGCTTCAATAATGCCATAGAGGCCAATGCCGCTGCACATCCCAACGGATTCGCAGTAAAGGAATGGCTATGAGCTAAAGCACGTGAAAAATCATTGCCTAAAAAAGCATCATATATCTTCTCATGACAAACAGTGACAGATAAGGGTAAAAAGCCACCTGTCAGCCCTTTTGACAAACAAATAATATCTGGCGCGGTTTCCGATTTCTTGAAAGCGAATAGCTCGCCCGTTCGACCAAACCCTGTCATGATTTCGTCATAAATCACCAACACATCGTGTAATTTCAAAAGCGCAACTAATTGCTGTAAAAATTCGGGCCGACACATGCGCATACCCGCCGCACCTTGTACCAGCGGCTCTAGAATCATCGCGACAGTTTCTGCTGCATACTGCTCAAGATAAGCTGCGATATCTGTCAATGATTTTTTTTCCTTTTCCCAAACCATCCCATCATCGAGCCACGTCGTAGGATAATCAAATAATGCAACAGGAAATAATAAATCGGAGAACGATTTAAAATACACGGAATCTTGCCCAACAGACATCGCGCCAAACGTATCACCATGATATCCTTCACGAAATGACATGAATCGTTTTCGTTGTACTTGGCCTTGATTATGCCAATATTGATAACTCATTTTTAATGCAACTTCGACAGCCGTTGAACCATTATCAGAATAAAACACTTTACTAAAAGGCTTCCCCAATAACGCCAATAATATTTCAGCAAGTTCAATAGCCGGTTCATGCGTAAACCCTGAAAAAATCACTTGTTCGAGCTTTAAAGCTTGCTCATGAATGGCATTGGCAATCGCAGGATGTGCATGACCATGAATGTTCACCCACCATGATGAAATCAAATCAAGATATCGATTACCTTGTTCATCAACTAGATAAGTACCCTCCCCTCGCACAATTGGAATGGCAGGCGGCGTCATTTGATGTTGTGTTAGAGGATGCCAAATGGCAGCGTGATCACGTTCTCGTAATGTCATAAATGTTCCTTAATCCAATTTTTTAAAATAACCGGCGTCACTTCTTTAAAAAAAGGTAAATGAAATAATGTCTGAACCTCGCCCCATTTTTCAATCGCCTGCTGATTTCTGACATTCAGCTCACCCGAAAATACCACGCCCTGTATCGAAAAATCGCGATGACGCAATGCTTCAATCGTCAGTAATGTATGATTAATGGTGCCAAGTGTTCCGCGTGCAACGATAATAACGGGCAGCTGCCATTGTTGCATTAAATCTATAAGCAGCTTTTTTTCATTGAGTGGTACGCACACGCCACCTGCACCTTCAATAATCAAAGGCTTTTTATCGACAGGTAATGCACAACGCGATATATCAATTTCTTCATTTTCTAAATTCGCCGCTTGATCCGGTGACAGGCTAGCTTGAAAAGAATAAATAGAGGGAAGACAGCGTGTTGCAGATAATCCTGTGCACTGTTGAACTTTTTTTTCTTCGGATATTTCATCGGCTAAACCCGATTGAACAGGTTTCCAATAATAGGCATTTAATGCCAAGGTTAAAACCGCTGAAACAAGGGTTTTGCCAACACCTGTATCGGTACCGGTAATAACAACAGAATCCCGCATCATGGTGCTTTACTCCTGATCGCTTGCAATACTATTTCGTGTTGCACCCGCTCCCCAATGCGCAATAAGTCTTGACGAATAGCCTCCTGACTCCACCCATCACGTTCGCGGGATAAATAAATCAAGCCACCAGCATTGAGAATAAAATCAGGAACATACATAATGCCTTTCTGATTCAATTGATCGCTAAGCTTTTTAGAATCAAGCTGATCGTTCGCAGCACCTGCGATGATTTTAGTGCGAAACCTGTCGATGTTATTCCTATGAATAATGCGCCCCAGCGCGCAAGGCGAAAAGACATCGCATTCGACCTGATAAATGTCTTCAGAATCAACAATGATAGCACCGAATGTATCGGCGGCTATTTTTGCACGCACCGGATTAACATCAGAAACTGTTAAGCGCGCACCGGATTCATGCAATAATTTGGCTAATTGCAACCCGACATTGCCCACACCTTGGATTGCAACATGCACATTGTCATCCTGAGCGAAGCGAAGGATCTTTTCAGCAGCATAAGATCCTTCGCTTCGCTCAGGATGACAATAGTGTAAATTAATTGCGGCCTTGATGCCGATAAATGCACCCAGTGCTGTAGCAAACGCCACCGCATCATCCGACTCAAATCCTACAACAAACGGCGTATAACATTTAATAATTGCCATATCAGCTGCAGTTGTTCCACTATCAATGGTTGTAATATAGCGCCCTTTCAATGAATCCACACATTCTGCGAAACAACGAAATAGCACTTCGCGCGAGATGGGTTTTGCCGATTGCATGATAACGGCTTTCCCGCCATCGTGCTGCAATCCGCTCATGAAGGCTTTATCACGCATCGCGCGAGACAAGCGAATCACATCAATGACAGCCGCACGCTCTGAGAGGTAAGGACGTAAACGGCAACCACCTAATGCAGGGCCGCGATTATTTTTCTGAACACAAATGAATGCACGAAAATCATATTCTTTGTTTGAAAAAGAATACAAATCTGCTGTTTTAGAAGGAAAATGCTGAACGATCATAATCGATCAGCATTTAGTTCATACGCATAACACAATCCTTGTAACACCAAATCCGGCAAAATCACATCGAACACCGATTGGTCCTTATATAATTGTGAAAAACCACCTGAACCAATGACTAAAACCGGTTCAGTTGAAAAGACTTCCTTTTTATAGCCCGCTATCATTTCTTTTAATGCACCTAAATGCCCATAATACAAACCCGCTTGAATGCTCTCACGTGTTGAACGACCAATGTAAGTGGCTGGCATTTCAATATCAACCGCCATCAATTTAGCGGTGTGTTCTTTTAAGGACTCCATCCACAAACGCATGCCAGGCAAAATACTGCCGCCTAAATATTGCTTTTTTTTTGTAATGGCACTAAAAGTGGTCGCGGTGCCCATATCGATAATAATGAGATTTTGCTCGGGGAATTGGTGTATACCGCCCATCGCATCTGCAATGCGATCTGCGCCTACTTCATTCGGATTTTTATATGTAATCATGAGCCCCGTCTTAGCGCCCGATTGCAGCACAAATAAAGGCACCGAAAAATAGGACGATAATGCATGACGCAAGGTAAAATCACAGCTCGGCACCACAGAGCACATCGCAATAGCGGATATTTCTTTCAGTGGAATTTTATTGGCTTCCAAAATGTTCAACAAAAAAATCCCGAATTGATCCGCCGTACCGATTAAATCTGTCGCATAACGAAAACGCGCAATGAGTTTTTTATTTTCATCAAACACGCCGCCTAATATATGCGTGTTACCGACGTCAAGACACAACAACATGAATATAACTCCTAGCCTAAAAATAATGGTTCAGGAATCCCTTTGATTCCTACATCAATCGCAAACACCGCACCCGACAGGGGACTTTTTTCTAATTCTTCTGCCGTCATCCGTGTGCTGGCAGATGTCACAAAAAGCGTTGTCAAATCTACCCCACCAAAACAACAACTCGTGGGCCGTTGAACAGGCATCTCAATCACATTATCAATTTTTCCATTCGGCAAATAACGTGTAATACGAAAGCCATCCCAATGCGCATTCCAAATGCACCCTTCGCTATCGACTGTTAAACCATCTGGATAACCTGCATCAGCGGGCAACGTCGCAAAAACTCGACGATTACTAAGCGCCGCTGTCGCTAAATCAAAATCGTATTGATAAATTACTTTCGCAGGAGAATTGCAGATATAAAAAGTGGTATTATCTGGACTCCACGCAATGCCATTGCTCACCGCAAATCCTGTGATCGATTCCGTGCATTGCCTCTCCGAATCAAGATAATAGAGTGAACCGATATCAGATTGCTCTAATAAATCTTTCGTTCCGGCCCAAAAACGCCCGGCGCGATCACATTTCCCGTCATTAAACATGACGCCTTGCTCTGCAGTCAGTGGTGTATCAATGAGAGCCACTTCACCGGAGGGCAAATGAATATGCACAAAGCTATCGCGCAATGCCGCCACCAATCCGGATCGCGAGGCCAAACCAATGCATCCAATTTCACTCGGCATCGACCATTGTCGATGAACACCGGTTGGCGGATTCAAGCAATGAAGTAAGCACCCTTCAATATCCACCCAATATAACGCATTCTCATGAGGGTGCCACAAGGGGCTTTCGCCGAGCTTAGAAGATGCCTCAAAAATACACGTCACTTTTTTTTGTTGCATGAATAATCCTCTAAAAAATAGGCATCGCTTGTCGTGGGATAATCGCACCGGGATATTGAATCACAGTTGCAGCGAGTTGATGCCCTATACGCGCTGCTTCCATCGGTGCTTTATCTTGTAATCGTCCACTTAAATAACCTGCATTAAATGAATCACCCGCCGATGTGGTATCTACGACTCTTTCTACTCTCTCTGACGACAACTGTACTTGATCTCCATCAAGTGAAATCAAACAAGGCGATTGACCCTGCTTCACGACCACTTCAGTCACGCCCCAACTGTGATGACGCTCAGCACAGTCTTCTGGCGTCTTATCTTGAAACAATGCTTGTTCATCATCAAATGTCACCAAACTTATTTTCACTAGTCTTAAGACTTCTTTGATTCGTTCTTGCGCCACCAACAACGTTGGCCAAAGAGAAGGTCTGTAATTGGTATCAAAAATAATAGGAATGCCTTTTTTATGTGCTCTTTTCAAAATGGTTAGCAATCGATGATATTTATCATCGTCTAAAATAGCTAAGGTAATGCTCGATAAATACAAATAATCCATCGTTAACAAAATTGGCTCGAGTGCTGTGGCGTGTTCAGTCGAAAACATCTCACGCGCTGCGGATGCGCTGCGATAAAAATAAAAAGACCGCTCACCTGTTGCATCTGTGCGAATCAAATAGAGCCCGGGTAATTTGTGTGGTAGTCGTTGAATATGATCTATGTGAATACCTTCACGCTGCCAATCCAATAACATCTGATCGCTATATGGATCTCGTCCTAATAAAGTAATATAATGGATTTGCATTGGCGTTGCAGGCAATAAACGAGCAAGATAAACAGACGTGTTGATTGAATCACCTGCGAAACTCATGGTGAGCGCTCTCGGTTGCGGCTCAGCCAATTCAATCATGGCTTCACCAATAGCTGCAAATCGACGCATATAATAGACCCGTAAATTGAGCAAATTGAACGTTTTTTAGGATAAAGTCAAGAGGAGCCGTGCAAAACATGCAATTACAAGATATATTGAAATTATCACCTGTCGTGCCAGTCATTACCATTTACCACGTCGAAGATGCAGTTCCTATCGCAGAAGCCCTTATAGCAGGTGGCATTCGTATCTTTGAAATTACGTTGCGCACCCCAGCGGGTTTTCCCGCTATTCAACAAATTGTTCAAAAAATACCTAATTCCGTAGTAGGCGTTGGAACAGTTATCCATCCGGATCAACTTCTCAAGGCAAAAGATTTAGGTGCTCAGTTTGCAGTCAGCCCCGGGCTCACTCCCCTCCTGCTAGAAGCAGCACAAATGCATAAAATGCCTTATCTGCCAGGTGTAGGTAGTGGATCCGATATCATGATGGCCTTGCAGCATAATTTTAATATTGTAAAGCCTTTCCCTGCTGAATTATTGGGCGGCACGCAATGGATTACCGCTCATAAAACGGTCTTTCCGCATCTCAACTTCTTTCCATCAGGCGGCGTGACAAAGGACAGCATGAACCATTATCTCGCGCTAGAGTCAGTTGTGTCTGTTGGCGGCACATGGCTCACACCCGCTGATGCAATTAAACGAAAAGACTGGGCTGCTATCACAGCCACTGCGCAAGAAACGCTGTCGCTCGTTGGTTAAGAGTATATAATACCGGCTCTTTTCATTGAGAAAGACTCATGGTCACCTGGTTGAAATTCAAGCGCTGCTTATTCGGTGATCCGCTCAATCCCTTTAGCCCTAATATGTTGCGGCACGTATCCCTTGTTGCCTTTCTCGCCTGGGTTGGATTGGGCGCAGACGGTCTTTCCTCTTCCTGCTACGGTCCAGAAGAAGCTTTCGTTGCACTCGGCACCCATACCCACCTTGCGCTTTATATCGGTCTGGCTATGGCTGTTACTGTTTTCATTATTTCGGTCGGCTATAACCAAGTCATTGAATTGTTCCCCAGTGGTGGCGGTGGCTATAAAGTCGCAACCCAACTACTGGGACCCTACATTGGACTAATATCCGGTGCAGCCCTTATTATCGATTATGTGTTAACGATTGCAGTATCAACGGCAAGTGGGATGGATGCCGTCTTCAGTTTCATGCCGCTCAGCGCATTACACTATAAATTATTTGCAGAAGCAGCGGTGATTATCTTCTTAATGGGTTGCAACATGCGTGGGATGAAAGAATCCATCAAATTCTTGCTGCCGATTTTTGTCGGTTTTATTGTCATTCACTTTATCTTAATCATTTATGGCATTGCGTCACACAGTAAAGGACTGTTTCTCCTCATCCCTGACACGATCAATGAAACAAAAAACTCAGCGCATCTCCTCGGATGGTTTCCTGTCTTAGCCCTCACCCTTCATGCCTATTCACTCGGCAGTGGTACCTATACCGGTCTCGAAGCGGTGTCGAATAACGTCAACCGTCTGCAAGAACCGCGTGTTACCACAGGAAAATGGACCATGTTTTACATGGCGATTTCCTTAAGCTTTATGGCGGCAGGCACGACACTGCTTTATTTATTATGGAATGCCCATCCAGTGCATGGTCAAACATTGAATGCAGTGGTCTTTCACACCATTTTAGGCGATTCGATGCTAGGAAAATGTGTGCTATATAGCACATTGCTGTTAGAAGCCGGCTTGCTATTTGTGGCGGCCAATACCGGGTTTTTAGGAGGTCCCTCTGTGCTCGCCAATATGGCCGTCGACAATTGGGTACCCAATCGCTTTCGACACTTATCCACTCGACTCGTCGTACAAAACGGATTAATCGTATTTGGTTTATCAGCACTGCTGATTTTATTATGGAGTCATGGGCGAGTCGCATGGCTCGTTATCTTGTATAGCATTAACGTATTTGTTACCTTCTCATTATCACTATTAGGATTATCCGTGTACTGGGCGAAACGTCGACAAGCCGCATCGCGTTATTGGGCCTGGCGTCTCGCTTTTTCGTTATTCGCCTGTACCATTACAACCTGCATTTTATCTGTCACGCTCGTTTCTAAATTTGAATCCGGTGGATGGGTTACCGTTCTGATTACCTGCACCGTGATTGGTTTATGTCTTTTGATTAATCGACACTATCGCGCCGTCAATAAAAAACTCGAAGCGCTCGATATGCAGCTCGGCACATCACCTGAAAAAACACTACACCCCATTATCCCTGATCCACAACAACCCACCGCTGTCATTCTCGTGGGGAGAAAACCAGGCGTTGGCATGCATACACTCCTCTGTATTTTGCGTCTTTTCCCGCGACATTTTAAAAGTTTTATTTTTTTGAGTGCTGGCATTGTAGACGTAGAAAGTTTTTCAGGTGACGTTGCGCTAGAAAAAATGAAAGAACAAGTCACCCACACGCTCGATAGCTTTGTTCAATACTGTCAACAATACGGCATTGCCGCCGAAAGTTATGCGGCCTTTGGAACAGATACCGTTGAAACACTCACGAATTTAGCGGAAACAGTCGGAAAAACCTATCCGCACGCGCTCTTCTTTGCAAGCAAACTCATTTTCGAAAATGAAAATTGGATTACCCGTTTTTTGCATAATGAGACACCCACTGCACTGCAACGACAGCTGCACTTACAAGGCAAAGAATTAGTTATCTTGCCGATGAGAATATAAAAATGACCATTCATCGAAAAGTCACGCTCGAACAACACAAACGTTTTTCTGAATCAGCGCTATGGCGCATGCAACGCGATTACTTTGAGAAAGAAGGTATTAATGCCTGGGTCAGCCAAGTCCCTTTCTATATTACCAGCAATCCTTTTATCGCGGCCAGCTATGCAAAAATCGCGATGAGTTTCATGCGTGACTGGATTAAAGCCCACCCTGAAAGCGCAGAACAAACCTTTTATTTTCTTGAATTAGGCACGGGATCCGGTCGATTCAGCTATCTCTTTGTCAAAGCACTGCTCGCATTAATGAAAAGTCTAAATAATACCTCTATTCGATTTTGTTATGTCATGACCGATTTTACGAAGCATAATATGCAATACTGGCAATCACACGACGCACTGAAACCTTATATTGAGCAAGGACTGATTGATTTTGCGCTATATGATATGGAAGGTGAGCGCCCTATTACACTCATCAATCAAAATAAGCGTCTATCATCCGATCTCATCAAAAATCCACTCATTGTTTTTGCCAATTATATTTTTGATACTATTTCTCATGATGCCTTTACCGTGCATGAGGGCAAGCTACATGAATTGCTTTACAGCTTGCATACCGATGAAAGCAATATAGAGCATCTCCGTCCTCAAAAAATGGAAAAAATCGAAGTCACGCATAATATTCGGGAAATTAAAAATGCCTATTATGGAGATGCCCCCTTAGATGATTTACTAGAAGAATACAAAGCGGCATTACACACAACGAACTTTCTCATTCCCATCGGCGCTATTCGAGCTATTCAATATCTTCGAAAATGCTGTAACGATCGCTTACTCATTATCTCAACAGATAAAGGGTACAGTGCCATTGATCAACTTGATCACTTAGGACACCCCACCATTTCATTTCATAGCAGCTTTTCCATGATGGTCAATTTTCATGCCATCAGCGAATATTTAAAAAAAACGGGCGGTGATGGCTACCTGCAGGGACCCCGCAAAGGCATTCGAACGTCTGTCTTTAGCAGCAGCTTTTCACTAAATACTCTTCCTGAAACAAAAACAGCTATCATCGATTGGGTGGAACGCTTAAGCCCATCCGATTATTTTACATTGCATAGCCGTGTGCGCGATCATTTTGATACGTACGATCTCGAAACATTAGCATCCCATTTGGAATTTGCTTTATGGGATCCCCACGTTTACTCCAAGCTCAGTCCGCGCATCATCACTTTACTCAATGAATCACCCGATCCGCGCACTGTAGCAAGCATGGTACAAAACATGCCGCGATTAGCGGCTCATTACTATCATATGCCACAATCACCGTGCGTTTTATTCGACATCGGATTATTTTTCGAAACGATCAAAGAGTATGCCTCTGCAAAACGTTACTATCAGGAAGCGCTAGTTGTATGCCCTGATGCGCCTCACATCATAGAACGAATCAAAACATTACAAAATTAGGAGTGAAATATATGCGTTACCTTTTGCTAGTCTCTATTATACTACTATCCCCTGTCGTATTCGCTGACAATACGAGCTATTTTCAAAATACCGTTCAGTTTTCCAATGAACAATCGAAGATGGTGATCGCAACAGATGCTGTCGCTGGATTTGAAAGTCGTCTTAAACCACACTCTACATTTCATGATCGTGACGCATTCCCCTACAATCCCGCAGAAAGCGATGTCAACCGCATCATCACTTTGAATACATCAAAAGGTCATCACCTCTGCACCCTCACCATCACTGAAAACGGCATATCAAGCAATCATCCTTTAATATGCGAAGCCATCTCTCGCGTAGAAGCGGATAGCAAAATCTGTGATGGTGTAGATATACCAGCAGATGCCGAATGTGGATTTCATAATTATGGTACCGCCATTCCGCTTCACCATTATATTGATCAGGTGACCATCCATTCATAAAATATAGCGTAATCCCCGCGTGCTTTGCTCGGCATACGATTATTTTCAAGACAGCCGACGAAATCTCCGGGGACAGAACCTAAAGTTAATTGACAAAAAATTATAAAAAATGTACGATCTGGCTCAGTTAAAGGCAAAGGAGTGACTTATGCGCCATTTATTCATCATAGCTTGCTTTGTGTTATCATCGATTACTTTTGCAGATATTCCAAGCCCCCCTATTGGCACGTCATTTACGCAAGAAGTAAAAATAGATAATCTCTCCTCAAAAGAGAGCATCCTCTACTGGGATAACGCAACGCCAGACGCTAAAGGCGATCTATCCCCAGGCAATGGAACCGCCCTGGTGCCCCTACGATTTTTTGGCCTATTTGACACAGCACCAACACAATCTTTTAAACACACCATTACTATCGCATCAAAAGAGAGTGGTAATATCATTTGCACGCTAAAGGTAATCCTAACCCTTTCAACCACTGATCCCATCAAAAATTCTTTTACAACTGATACGGATATATCCCGATGTGAGGCCGTATCAGATACCGATACTAGCGATGAACCCAATCATGATATAAGAGGGCTCGTGTACCGTTCAAGAATTATTGTGCACCCCACACCATAAGGAATTTTTTATGAATCGCATTTCAATCGTTACCTCTATTCTTGCATTATCTTTTTTTTCACAATTAACGTTAGCAGATGATGGCACTTTTCATGCTCAGCGCTCTATCTTTTTTACAAATAATCGATCGGTTAATATCACAGCAACAGATCACGATGCATCTCATTACCAAACAACCGCCTTGCCATTTTCTCAGCACAGCCTCTACTACCCTATTTATTATCCCGAAGACATACTCAGTCAAGGCGGCCAAATGATCCGCACAATCGTCGTTACATCCGATGTTGACCACTCCACCATTTGCACCCTAACAATCACTACGGCTTACCCAAGCACTCATGATATCAAGAGCGACAATGACGCATGTAGCATCACACCTCATGAAGACACACCAATACCACAGGGAGAGCTCTGGTGGAAATACATCCTTCACCAATACAAAGATGAAGTCATTATAAACCCCGCCTCCTAGTTTGGTTTCTCGCTTATTCAATGATAAGCGAGAATGCCCGCACTATACTGAATCCATTCGCCATACGCATCTAGCAAAAATACGATATCATCACAATCAATGATCTAATCGCTCCCACCGCGCATACGCCTCAGCTATCTCAACAGTCAGCCCATCTAGCTCTTTCACAACACGGGCAATTTCATCAGAGGGTTTTTGATAAAAATCAGGTGATGATATGATCTCATGTATTGCGACTTACCTTGCCTCGGACATGCCGGCTTTAATAATTCAGCGGATGCATGCAATCCAGAGCAACTACAGGGGGCAGAGGAAATTGATATGGGGTAGATTACGGCAAACAACACCTAATCCACCCTAGATTGTTTAGACTATTCCGAATAGGCTCCTGCTCCAACACGACGACGAGGTAATGGTGGAAGTGGTTGACCCTCTGCTCTTTCATCTTCTGAGTCCGAAGGAGATATAGGAGGAGGTGGTGATAGCGATTCTTCTCTTCGTTTTTCTATAAACGATTGTTTTGATATCTTTCCGGGCGGTGTTCCTGCTTTGCGTTCGTCTTTGACAGCAGGCGCCATGCCTGCCAATCCTAGCGTCCTCATCAACCGCTGCACATGTTTTCGATTAATCTTGTAACCAAGCCCACGTATTGGTCGAAAACACATGGGATGCCTGTGTTTGTAATTCTTTTTTCCATTGGCTTACCTGGGTCGGATGGACTCCCACGTCCTGTGCAATCTCATTGACGGTCTTAAGGCCACGAATTGCCTCAAGTGCTATCTTTGCCTTAAATTCACTGGTAAAAACCTTCCTCTTCGCTCTGGTCATGCAATACCCCTTTTCTTGCAGCAGAATACCGCCCTAAACTACTGTCTGAAAATAGGGGCCCACTATAGAAATCATGCCTATACTGCAACTGACGTTCATTCCAAAAAGACATATGGAGACTTTTTTCTTTCCGTCAACGATCATCTTAAAAATTGGAATACTCAAACTCGTCTCATGACATCAGATCAACTCATTTTATTGCAAGAAAAGGCAGAAAAGGAAATGGCAGATATTAACGGACAGCTGCCCGAAGCAGGCAAAGACGATTCGTATATAAGAATTGGCTGTTTTTTAACTCAGCAAAGAGATAAAATAGATCATTTAATATATAAAATTCAAGAAGAGCTCAAACAACGTGTTGGCCCATGCGCATCTAGGGACCGTTGATAGTATCACAATCAATGATCTAATAGCTCCCACCGCGCATACGCCTCAGCGATATCGGCAGTCAACCCATCCAGCTCTTTAATAACACGGGCAATTTCATCAGAGGGTTTTTGATAAAAATCAGGTGATGACATAATGTCATGTATTTCGGCTTGCCTCGCTTCCTGCTTCTCGATAATCTTTTGAATCGCTGCCAATTCTTTTGAATGGGGTTTTTTATCAAGCAGGGACACCGCTTTCGGTTTTTCTGCTTTTCGCGTCTCAGGCAATACCGGTTTTGATGATTCAATCACTTGATGCGATTCGCGGTAACCACCAATATACTCCGTAATCTGGCCATTGCCCGACAGAACGAGTGTGCTTGTTGCCACATTATCTAAAAATACGCGATCATGACTCACCAATAAAATGGTTCCTTGGTATTCCATTAACAAACTTTCCAATAATTCGAGTGTTTCTATATCCAAATCATTCGTCGGCTCATCCAAGACCAATAAATTACTGGGACGACTGAATAAACGGGCTAGCAATAAGCGATTACTCTCTCCACCTGACAACGCTTTTACGGGTGTTCTGGCGCGCTCTGGCGTAAATAAAAAGTCGCCCAAATAACTAATGACATGTCTTTTTTTGCCATCAATTTCAATGAAGTCATTTCCTTCCGCGACGTTATCCAATACCGTTTTCTCAAGATCCAATGCAGCTCGCAATTGATCGAAATACGCAATTTCTAACTGCGTACCATGCGTCACCACACCCTTTGAAGGCTCTAAATTTTTCAATAAAATATTCAAAAATGTACTTTTCCCCACGCCATTAGGACCAATCAGCGCAATACGATCCCCGCGAATGACGCGCAGTGAAAAATCACGCAGAATACATTTGTCTCCAAAATAATGGGACACATGATCCAAATCAATAACGAGCTTCCCTGATTTTTTCGCTTCATTAAGTAAAAACGTTGTTTTACCCTGTACTTCACGACGTGCAGCACGCTCCTTGCGTAGCGCCTCTAGTGCGCGCACACGGCCCTCATTACGCGTACGACGGGCCTTGATCCCTTGGCGAATCCATTTCTCTTCGAGCGCCAGCTTCTTATCGAATAGAGCCGCTTGATTTTCTTCTGCTTGCAATAATTCTTCTTTTCGTCTCAGAAAATTAGCATAATCGCCCGGCCATGAGGTCAATTGACCACGATCCAATTCAATAATACGGGTCGCCAATCGTTGCAGCAATGCACGATCATGGGTAATAAAAATAAGTCCGATTCCCTCATTCATCAATTGATCTTCTAACCATTGAATGGCTTCAATATCAAGATGGTTGGTAGGCTCATCTAACAACAGTAATTCAGGGGATGTGACTAATGCGCGCGCTAATGCCGCACGACGCTGCCAACCGCCCGACAAACTCGCCACTTTAATATCGGGATCTAATTCAAGACGCATGAGAATAGTCGTCATGCGCTGCTCGAACTGCCAGCCATCTTTTCCATCGATCGCTTGTTGCAATCTCTCAAGCTGAATTAAATCATCCGACGTGCACGACGTTGACAACTTATGCGTTAACGCATGATAAGCAGAGAGCAACTTGCCTGTTTCAGCGAGTCCTTCTGCCACAAATTCGTAGACAGTAGATGATTCTTGCAGGGGTAACTCTTGTGATAAGCGCGCTACACGAAGCGTGGGCTTGCGCCAAACAGAGCCCCGATCAGGCAGCTGTGTTCCTTCAATGATTTTCAATAACGATGACTTACCGGTGCCATTTCGTCCAATAAGACAAAGGCGTTCACCAACACTAACCTGTAGCTTAATACCATCTAATAAAACATCCAGACCAAACGCCAATGAGACGTTGTCTAGCATCACCAAGTGATCAGCCATCTTAAAGCCCTCTCCCCCGATCAGAGAGAGGGGTCTCTCTGGTTAGGTTAATTTAATCTAACATACCATACTGTTTTAATTTCTTTCGCAATGTCCCACGTGATAGACCCAATATCTGAGCCATTTTAACTTGGTTGTAATGCGTGTGATTAATCAGTACTTCCAACAAAGGACGTTCGATTTCTTCAAGCAAAATGCCATAGAAATCAACCGGCTGCTCTGCGCCAATATTCAAAAAATAATTCCGCAATGTGTCTCTGACGGCTTGTTTTAATGTAATATTGCCTACTGCATCTGCTGTGTTTCCGCTCATTATTCAACTCCATCTAATTCCATATAAAAGTTAGCATTACTTAAGACTCTACGTACATTAACTTGTTACAGCTTCTTTCTCAGTAACAACAGAAACAGGCGAGACATCTTCCTTAGATAGAGCACGACCTATCATTGCATTCACACTTTTCGCTATTTTTTTCTTGCTTTGATTGATTTTTTTAACAGCCTTTTTGACTGTTACTTTTTGCACTTTGCCCAATTGCTCAATGTGTTTTTTTAATGCGGAGAATTGTTTTTTCTTCAAGGAAAATGCTTGCTCTTGTTTTTTAGCCGCCGCCAATTCCAACGTTAACCGCTTAATAGTCTCATTAAGGGATGTGTATGTTTTTTTAGCAGAAACTAATTTCTTTTTAGCAGTAGCTGTTAATGCTTTTTTGTCCCCTTTGGCGAGCAACGCACCCGTCAGCTTACCTTGAGCATTCGCTTTTTTTAGCGCATCGGCTAACTGAGCCGTTTTCTTCTGCAACACTTCCAGGTCTTGACGAAACTGCGCAGGCAATTGCGCCACGATCACCAACAAATCTTTTTCTAATCGCTCAGCGAGTGTTGTCATTTTCATTGAAGTTTTTTTTTCTTTTTTGGCTTTCTTGCGTAACATAAAAATCTCCTATCAGTAAATTAGACTTTAGAATTTAACATTCTTCTGTCCTACAAGTCTATAGAGAGATTATAAAAAAGTTCAGCAATCCCCACGACATTACACAATGTGCTATTCTTAGAGGGGAGAATCGTGATTCCCTCCTCATAAGTGCAAGCAAAAGCTTTGCTTTTGCATAGCATAAAACTAAGGAAGAAGTTTTCGCTCGTAAGAGCGGGAACTCCTGAAAAAAGTTGATTTCGCTGTAATAAGTTATTACAGTAGCTTCTTGAGGTTGCATAAGGAGTAATGTGTGAGCGAAACGTTAAAAGAACAATTAGAAGCCCTTGTTGTGCGTTCTTCCCCTTCAGGTAAACCAAAACATTCAACCGACGCAAGTCATGGCTCACTCAAAAATAGAGGCGCGCCCAAAGATAATAATAAAAAACGAGAGGATTCAGCGACAAACAAACAAAAACAAAAACCCGCTTGGTTAGAGCATGCGCGATACGGCGTAGAACTCCTCAAAGCCCATTTTCCTCTTTGCTTTAAAGAAATGAAAGCGGTGCAACCTCTCAAAATCGGCATTAAACAAGACCTCGTCCTCGTCCTCAGCAAGCAACAGGATCTCGCACTCAGCGATAAAGCCTGTATGGTTGAAAGCCTTGCCTATTATGTCAGTTCCGCTATATACCACCAAAACATGTTAGTGGGCACAACGCGAATTGATCTAAACGGCCAGCCCATGGGAATGGTTACCGAAGAAGAGGCGCAATATGCTCTTATGCGGAAAGCACAATGGGGAAAAAAGCACGAGCTTCTGTTGCCTAAACGCTAGGCGCTCATTTATATTTTCTGATCCTTCACAATGACCGATAGCGCCTCTCCTTTACGCACGAAATTCTCATTCAGCCATTTAGCATCTTCTACGAATAAGCGAACGCAGCCATGGCTATCATTATATCCTGGCACATTAAACGATCCATGCAACGCAAACCCACCGTGAAAAAACATGCAATATGGCATCGGCGCGCCACCCTGACCAATGGGAAAGATAGTGGATTTACACCCTCCCCCTTCTTTGCGATAAATGGAAAAACTCCCAACAGCCGTATGACACGCCCCTTTGATATCCGGGCAATATCCTCTGCCGCCCGACACAGGGCCCCAATAAACCAAATGGCCGTCCGTATCATAGGCGCCAAAGGCTTGCTGA
Organism: Legionellales bacterium; assembly: GCA_947478495.1. GTDB lineage: Bacteria > Pseudomonadota > Gammaproteobacteria > DSM-16500 > DSM-16500 > CANJVW01. The sequence goes on from CANJVW010000013.1 coordinate 24,013, forward strand.
TCTTGATCCAGTGAAACCATAATAACTTTTTCGCCCGGCGCATCAATTTTTTTCTTAAAAGGAGAATAATCTAAGAGTTGTGCATCCTTAGGGGGTTCCTTAAACACTGCAATGACCATTCCTCGATGCAACTGAATATTCATGCGATTAAGGCGCATCATAATGCTGCGTTGGGTGGTATCCGGAAATAAGGTTTCCCAAGTCTCTGATTTCTTCACTTTTAAACACTGCAGATGAGGATCTTTGTCACACCAACGAGCACCATAAGGCGTCGCACCAATAATAGTGCTGCACAAAAGAAGCGAGACGCACCAAGTTCCTTTCATGACTATACCTCTCAGCAACTATCTTGCTGTCAGTATAGACCGTTAATCTATTTTTTGTGAGATTCAGACTTCTCGAGGGAGCAGCAACCAATACCGCCCAGGCTGCCTCATGTGCCCCGCTTGATCCGCAGCCGTCGTTCCCTCCCCCCAATAAATATCGCCTCGCACAGCCCCTTTAATCGCACCGCCTACATCCTGGGCCACCAGTAAATGGTGATAAGCCGTCGCATTAGGTAATGTCGTTTCTAACCACAGCGGTGCACCAAGCGGAATATAATGCGTATCCACCGCTAACGATCGTTCTGCTGTCAAGGGCACTTGCTCAGTCCCTAAAGGCGCCTTCTCTTTTAACACTCTAAAAAACACATAGGATGCATTTTGATTAAGCAAGGCATCCGCTTGATCAGGATGAGAAGATAACCAATCCCGAATCGCTTGCATGGACATTTTTGATTTCTCTATTTCTTTCTTCTTAATCAGAATTTTCCCGATCGCGGTATACGGCTGCCCATTGGTGCTCGCAAACCCAATCAAGAGGCACTGATGATGCGGTAAACGCACAATCGCTGACCCCTGAATTTCCGCAAAAAAGAGATCCGCCCGGCTCGATGCCCACGCAATAACTTTTCCCTGTGACCGGATAGCACCCTGTTGAATCGCCTCACGATCCGGATAAGGCCGCAACGCATGGCCTTTCAATTGACCCACCAATGTCTTATCCAACCATGCCTTATTAAACAAACCCAAATCAACCTTTACCAAGTCACTCGGCACCGCATAAATAGGCGCACTTGCCTGCTTTATCTTGTGGAGACTGCCTTCAATCGCCGGCAAATAATACCCTGTGAATAAACCGCGTGTATTCCAGTGATCTCTCACCACATAGGGCATAAAATACGTTTCAAAAAATTGTCGCGCACTTTTCCTGTCAACTGACGTTAACTGATTTGCTGCTACACAAAGCCGCTGCCATGCTTGGGTGTTGCCAGCCTCCGTTAAGTGAAAATAAGACTGATCGGGCGATCGCTTAAGAATGGAAACGCACGACTTCTGAAATGCTTTTAATGCAGCTGCTTGATCGTCCTGATCCCATCCAGCTAGCTGGCCAAACTGCGTTTTTTGCAACAAAATATGCGAACCAAACGCACCCTCATAATAGGCAACCAATAATGAAATGAAAATAACAACAACGCTTGAGATCATACTTTTTTTATAAAAAGACATAAAAATAACCCGGTGAAATGTTCTTCATTCTTGATGATCCACCTAATAAAGTCGAGTCATTTTTTATTTTGTCATCCCCGCACTTTTTTTTCATCAACTATGTTTCCCTTAGAAAAATAGATCTTTCCAAATCAAGGTGAAACGTTATAATCGATTTACCACCTGTCAGAATCGAATGAAATAACGAACAGATTCCCCCTACCCCATGCGCCTCACCATCACCATCTTCAAATAATCCGTTTCCGGTATCATCAAATGAATAGGATGATCAGGCGCTTGATGGCCTCGCTCTACAATCTGCAATGCATGCGCAAGGGATGTGTTAGCTCGACGAATAGCTTGTATTAAATCGTCATAGCCCATATGCATGGAGCACGAACACGATATTAAAAGCCCGCCTGGCGCCAATAGCTTTAGAGCAGCTTCGTTAATCCGCTGATACGCTAAAAATCCTTCTTTTTTATCCTTTAGTTTTTTGATGAAGGCCGGTGGATCTAGGACAATGACATCAAACAACGCGTCACTCTGTGATAATTTTTTTAAGGCAACAAACGCATCCTCGGTGATCACCGTCACTTTGTCCGAAACACAATTACACTCAGCATTCGCCTGAATCAACTGCGTTGCACGGGCGGATGAATCAATGCACGTCACACTAGACGCGCCCTCTTTAGCCGCTTGTATACCCCACGCACCTAAATAGCTAAAGACATCCAAGACAGATCGATCGGCGACATAATGAGACAAACGCGATCGATTCAAGCGATGATCATAAAACCATCCTGTTTTTTGCCCTTCCCATAATGGCACAGAAAAAAACGTATTATTTTCTTCTAACATAATCATCTGAGGCGGCGCCCCCAGCCCCACGGTGACTTCTTGTTCCAATCCTTCGGTCATCCGTCTTCCGCTATCATTGCGAAATAAAATATGTTGAACCCAGGGGAATGCTGTCTGACACGCTGCCACGATCATCTCTCGCTGAACATCCATCCCCGCCGTATTCAGCTGTATCACCAATACATCATCAAAACGATCAATGACACATCCTGGCAATCCATCGCTCTCACCAAAAACCAATCGATAATATGGCGTGTCAAATAATCGCTCGCGCCACTCTAAAGCGGTTTTTAACTGCTTCACAAAAAAGGGAGTATTTAGGCGCTCATGGGCTCGCCGTGTAAATAAGCGAGCTGTAATCAAGGAGTTGGGATTAACATAGGCAACGCCCAGAACCGTTTTATCCGCTGCCTCGACGAGCACCTCCTCTCCTTTTGAAAAAAGTTTTAAGGGCGTCGCTTGAATATCAATTTCATTGCTGTAAATCCAGACATGGCCTGCGCGTAAACGGCGATCTTCACTTTTTTTAAGGCGGAGCGACCTAAGGGTTGTCATTATCGTAAAAATCCTTGTTGTCTCAGCATAGCAAGAAATCGTTGGCCTTGCGGGCTGTGATCTTCATAACAATACGCTGTCACATAATTCATAAGAACGTGTTTATAGCGCGGTTCAGACAAAATAGAAAGAATTTCTTCACGGCGATCCATCATCACGGCTTGATCTTCTCGATAACTTTGATAGAGAATCGCGGCCAGTATTTCAGCTTTACAAGCTTTACGAATCGGATCAGCCTGTCCAATGCTTTGAAGACAGAGACTTAAGACCAAGTCTTTGTACCATTCCCGCCATTGTTTGAAAAAGTTTAATGCCATGCCTTTTTGTTGGGCAGACTCTTCCGCTAACGGAGGTAAGGACAGATAAAAAAGCACCGGAATACATGCTTCAACATTGGCCCACGAACAATTACCGCTAATTTGCGCCGGCACTTTCAACTCAGTCAGCGGGGTTAATCCCAAGAAACGCGGCAACTCGTCATTGACCATCTGACTGGATTTTTTCGTATAGATGAAATCCTGAATAAAATCAGGCGACATGCGTTTAGGATGACCTATTTTATAAAAAACAATATTATCATAAAGGCGACTATCCTCTCGTCGATCACATTTCACCAATATATCACCTGCTTTCACAAAGGTAATAGCATGACCCTCATAACCAATAGGGATGATCAACGGTTCTTGCTGAATCAATGAACGAATATGGGCTATATGTTTAGTGATATCGGTGCGATATTGCTGATAACGAATCAATTGCCCTGCGCGATCAAGCGTTTCCGCAATAAATTGAATGATGGGTGAGTAACGACGCAGCTTTCGCGCCGCAAAATGATTTTTAAATTGCAGCATCGATTCACTAATCACGGCTAAACTGAATTCTAAGAAAAACCCTTCAAAATCGAGCTCAACAAAGCGATTCTTGGGGTCTACAATATTCGCGGTACCTACTAACTCGAACAAATGCCCCAATAATTTCGTATTCACAAAATCTTGAGAAAACCTCAAGTCTGCCCCTGCCGCCAGCAATAATTCTTTCATGGGTTCTTGCTGGCGTAATAACGGCATAACCAACACAGGCTGGCCTGAAAAACGATAAGCATTAGGATTAGCGCCCTTTTTCAACAGTAAGGTCGCAAGCGGCATATTATTATTTTCAGCCGCCCACTGCAACGCGGTCCCACCGGTCGCATCAATTCCATTAACGTCCGCACCATGCTGAATCAGCAATTGCGCCAACTCAAGACTGTCAACGACGGCTGCTTCAATAAGTGGGGTAAAGCCGTATTCATCAATCTCATTGGCTGATGCCCCATTCTGTAACAAGCGCGTCACGTGATCCGGTCGCTCTGAAATAATTGCATCGACAAGTGACATCATATCAAGTCCGCCGCAAGGTGGGGGCCGCACTCAACTTAGGCTGGTGTTGAAGTTTGAAACCAAGTTGTAATCGGTTTGCCAATTCCTGCTGTATCTCCGCATTCGTTTCTGCTTTATGATCAGCCGGCGCCGCGGTCACTTGTTTATCCATTCCACTGAACTGCGCGGCTTCTGCTAACACAGGATGAGGCGGAAAACCGGAATCCGCTCCACCACCATACCCCAGTCCGCCCTGCCCTAGCGAATATTCTTCTTTCTTGGAAGGATCTTTTTGCTGTAGTTCACGCGCCTTTTGTTCTTCTCGTTGTTTTTCGACTTGTTCAGCATGACGCTTTTCATGCTCAACCAACAACTGACGAATTTCTGGTTCCGATAGCGGCACGGCATCATCGCGCCGCTGATCAGTCAATCCTGTGAGAACACCGCTAAATTCGACGCGTCCGGTTTTCCCGCCCTGACTGTCGTCATCGCCCTCTTCTCGTGGCCGTTTTTTTTCTATCGGCATTCCAATTGCCTCAGCAAACAACCGCCTCATGTTCTTTTTGGCTGACACAAATTGTCTCGAGCAACATGGCAGCCACTTCGTACGGATTCGCATTCGCACCCGGTCTGCGATCTTCGAGATAACCACAACCTTGTGTTGCGACAGGTCGGGGAATTCTGATCGACGCACCTCGATGACCCACACCCGCCAAAAACTGCGACATGTGCGCGGTTTCATGTTTCCCCGTCAAGCGCAACTCTAGATCGTGGCCATAGACTGCAATATGCGCGTTATGCCGTTTTTCCAACGCCTGAACCGCCTCTTCAATTGCTGCCATTCCGGTTTTAGGATTGCGCATCGCCTGTGTTGAAAAATTCGTGTGTTTTCCTGCCCCATTCCAATCCCCTTTCACAGGCTTAGGATGCAATGTAGCTGAAATACCATGGTCTTCACCCAATCGATACAATAACCAACGCGCCAGCCATAAATGATCTGATACAGTCACCGGATCCGCTGTCTCGGATGCAATCCCTCGATAACCGACTTGAAACTCCCATTGACCTGGCATGACTTCGGCATTGGTGCCATACAACATGATACCAGCATCGATACACGCTTGAGCATGCTCATCCACCAGCTCACGGCCAAATACTTCATCCGCACCCACGCCACAGTAAAAAGGACCTTGCGGTGCGGGATAACCTCGATCAGGCCAACCCAGTGGTTGCTGTCCATCAAATAATGTATATTCTTGCTCGAAGCCAATCCAAGGATCCTGAACGGCTGTTGCTTTTTGAAGTTTGACTAATCGAGCGCGTTTGTTGCTGATATGAGGCGCTCCATCCGGGTTTAATACTTCACATAACACAAGGTAGTTGCTTTTCCCTATAATAGGATCGTCGAGCACACAGACCGGCTGTAATATCAAATCAGAATCATGCCCTACTGCTTGGTAAGTCGATGACCCATCAAAACTCCACTGCGGAAAATCGCTCGGATTCCGAGTAGGCGCCGCCAAAGGGATCACTTTCATTTTAGAGCGCAGGGTTTGTGTGGGGTTACTACCATCAATCCAAATATAGGTTGCCTGCGATATCAGCATATTGTCTCTCCTGGTCGGTATGGGTTTAAAGATAATAGAAGTGTAGCGACAAACAACTCAACCTTTCAAGCTGAACTTGGGCTCTATTCTCGTACGTTGCGGTATCACGAAACGTGTGGGCCGGGTAACTATTTTTAAAAATGCCTATTTTAAAAAATAGTTACCCGGCCTTTTACACAGAAACAACTTTTATAGGTAATCACCAAATCTGAAAAAAACGAAATAACCTGCTGACTCCCTTCAAAAATTCTGGTACAGTGATCTGGTCGCTATAGAGTTATCGATCATTTTGTTTAAAAATGATACAGGTAATTGATCATAGCGTTATTATTTCATTTATAAAGGTTCTTAAAGTTATGGCACGCGAAGTTGGCACGGTAAAATGGTTTAACGCAGCAAAGGGTTATGGATTTATTCAAAGAGAGTCAGGGGATGATGTATTCGTCCACTTTAAGTCGATCACAGGCGATGGCTATCGCTCATTGACTGAAGGACAAAAGGTTGAATTCTCAGTCTCGCAAGGCCAAAAAGGCTTGCAAGCTGAAGATGTCGCCGCTGTCGAATAGAATCTCTTTGACTCTATCTTTGAAAAGAAAAGGCAGGTCTGGCGAGAGCTGGATCTGCCTTTTTTATTGCCATCAATTCCTCTGTTGGGCGCTGTTAGGGCGCCCTCTCGTAAAAATCCTCTTTTATTTTACCCATGACTGTTTTTTCCGAATTGCCCTCTGCCATATTATCGGATCCCCACAGGCTTTTCCGAGACGTATTAAAATCACCTAATGCAACCTGATGCACTTCTTTATCTGGATAATGTTCTGCGGCAGCCTGCTTGTCGGTAGGCAATGTGAAAAAAATATTAGGCGACCTCGCAACAGTAAAATGTTGCAACGATGGCTGGCTTCAGTATTATTATATTGTGAAAAACAATTTCATCGTATTATTGGCTATAACGAAATTGAGCAAGTGATGATTAATATCAATTCAGAATGCGCCGACCCCATTGAAAATGTTCAAGAGGCAGCGTAATCATGAAAAAGCCGCTCGAGAAAATTTCAACGAAAAATTTGACAGCCTCGAGCGCAGCCAAATGCGCTGGAATACCGAGTGCCGTTACAACACAGCAGACAACGCTAACGCAATAACCCCTAAAAGCGCTCTTATTGCTAAAAAAAATGGCTTAATTAAGCGATGCAACCAGCGTGCCCATGGAGATTGGTGGGTGGTATAGTAAGAATGCCCTGATTCCTCAAGCTTCTCTTTGACAACCCTAATTGATTCAAAGCTCTTCAGAAAAGAAGCGGATGGCATGGGAGTGCGTGCTTGCATCTGATTTTCCCCTAGAAACTCTAGTTATCAATCAATATAGCCGCCTTTCTAAAAAATATGGTCAGGGAACGACTTAAAGCGTGAGATAATCATTCTATTATGCAAAATGCCGCGCTTGTCGCATCATTTCACTAACTCGTGGATGAGCTAATGCAAACCCATTAAACACTGGAACGCTGAGCCGCAACGTATGCACATCGGTGATCGCCACAACGGTTGCTGTACGTCGCCCAGACAGCGAATAAAAGCCCTTCTCGCTCAGTCCAATCGCTTGATGCGAACCCAGTGTCGCAACAGACTGTGTTTGCACTTCACCATTCTTCATCGTGACATGTTGCACATCGACCGTCCCTTCAACGATCAAAAAAACGCTGTCTACAAAATCACCCTCGCGCACCAGCGTTTCCCCTGCTTTGAATGATGCGTCTTCAAAAAGAGCGGCTAATTGATCCAGCTCCCCTTCCGATAAACCAGCAAAACACGTTTGAGCTTTAACGAGATCCACTTTAGCGGTTGATTCCATTTCGCTGATCATAGCCTTATCCTTAAGCGATTGTGATGATCACAATATAACACAGAAAAGCGCAGAGTCAGTAAAGACCAGATAAAATTTTCATTATTTTTTCTTGTCGCTTATGCAATGTTGGATTTTCAACGTTTTTAATTCTTTGCCCTCCACCCATGGCTTCCTTAAATCGAAAAATAACCGCAAAACCGCCAGAGTATTCTTCAAACTCAGGCTCCGGTGTGCCATTTTCCTGACAATAGCCAATCATACGGGTTGTACCGGTTCCCCAACTTTCTACCCATCCACGCTGATAGAAAGTAAATGAAATCGAAGCAGATCGATTACGGTAATCACGATGGATAATCCGATTGATCAATCTTTTCAATTATCACATTGAATAATATTTTAATCGTTTCACTTCTCACTTTTTCGTATGCTATTATGCGTACAGTTAATATGGTTATTAAAAAAAATATGAAGCGCATTGAATGGGACGAAAATAAAAACAAACAGTTATGCGCAGAACGTGGTATTAGTTTCGAATCAGTAGTCGTTACCCAAATCAATCATCGTTAGTTTTTTTTCTGGATCAATTAATATATTGTTCCCATGAAAATCCGAATAGCTAAACGTATCTTTGCTATTATAATCCGATAATTGGTCGCATAAATCTAGTAGTTGAATCCTTTGATAACGTATCTCAGTTTATGCCATGGGAAACAGCTCAGTATTCCATTTCCAATACCGAAGCATTTATCAAACAATCTGTGGTCCATTGGATTGAAAAGAACAATGAAGAGCCTTACCTGCCGCTCTTGATCTTTGATAGAGAAAGCAATCGATTTATCGGTAGCACAGGTTACCATCATTTTGATTGGGATGTGCCTTGCATTGAAACCGGTTATTAGTTAAGAGATACTGCTGTGGGATATGGCTATATGACGGAAGCCGTGAATGCATTAACACAGTATGCTTTTAAACAATTAGGGATGAAGCGCATTGCCATATCATGTCGTATTGATAATATCCGCAGTAAAAAAATTCCAGAACGATTAGGATTTGTGCTTGAAGGCACACTTAGAAATAACCGCAGAAAACCGCTAACAAATGAGATCAGCGATACACTCATTTATGCAAAATATGAGTAATAATCAGTATGGGATCGTCTTAACTCGAGGATATGTTGACTGGGGTTGTTGGCGGCGTTTCCGAGAAAGATTAGCAAAAATCATTTTTTGCTGCCTATACTGGAGCGATAAGAAAGGCGCTGAATTGCTCTTTGGGCACAATAGTCACAATGATGGATTAAGCGTTGATGTCCAGCTCTATCATATTCAATCAAATAAAACGACTTGCTGGCTTTCATGGAAAAATATTATGATCTCGCGAGCGCGAGCCTTAAAAATAATAAAAACAAATAAAGCGATGATACATATGCTTGATGTAGCGATGCGCTCTGCGAATTTCATAACGCATCGTACGAGAATATTACCTACCGCTAAATCCCCATGAAACCAAACGGGAGCATTTTGCCATGTCGATGAAAGCGCTATATCCCATATGATGGTAGCGGCTTCAGCATCTATTGTGTTGCGAAGCAGATCGATAGACTGACGAGCTTCAGTATCGTATATGGATAACGGACTGCTTCCACGATAAAAGTTACAGGGCCCATTAGATGCATCAATCCTTTGGAGAGCCGCCAGAAATTGTGCAAGATCAATAACGAATTGTGATAGGTTGTTGATGCGACCCTTTTCTGCTGTATCGCCATCAAGCCATTTATAAATAGACCAATGCCATGGGTATTCTTCGGTTGGCAAGCCTTGCGCTAATGGTGTGGGAATGGGGAGCGGCAAGAGAGGCGCTAACATTGGCAACCAGGGCTGCTCTTTTTCAACAGATGGGGCATATTCTTCATCGCTGGGAAGCCTGACCGTCATTTGCTCGCCCAGATGAAAAGTTCGGTTATCCCATCCTCCAAATTCAACTGGTTTGATAGTGAGATTAGCCCATTGCGGAAATTGCGATGAGATCAGTCGCTGCACAAGCGCGGTGTTAATATAACGTTTATCAGTATTTGACATCAGTAATGCGGCCTTATGATCTAGATAAAAAATACCGTTTCAATTTTCCCTGCTTTCAACATACCTTTAGCGAAGTCGTCGAGAATTAATAAGCGCATCAAATTCGCAATGGTTGATTGAGCGCCCTACTCTTTCTGATATTTCTTCATGGTCATGGAAAATTCATCTCGTAGTCACGCAAATTCTAACGCTCCATCGATTGTTCTACGTGGAACACTTAATGCAGGTAAACCGTCTAACGCTATTTTCGTCGGTCGGTTCATAAAATTTTAAAAATTACATCCTGTAAACCTACACCCATTAAATCCGAAGATACGTTTCATATGAAGCATAGTCATGCTCAACTCAATAGAATTTTATTCTAAAAATTAACATCCCGTAAACCTACACCGGTAAGATTATCGGCTATGAAATTTTGAGGATGGTACTGTTGTTTTGTATATAAATCATATAGTTACAGACTTTTTTTCCCAGGGAAAAAATCTTTTTCCATTAGACTCCAAACAACCGCAGCTCTCAGAAAGGAGCTTTGCACGCCTTCGAATAGTGGATATTTTACCCTTACTTGGATAAAAGCATCCTTAACAAGCTGAATGGTATCAAGGTCAAAATAGAATGCCTCCACCTCTGATAGTTCGGCCTGATTGATATTAATACCGTGCTCCACATAATCTACAAAGTTAGGCTTTAACAAAAAAACAGTGATGGCTTCTTTCAGCCATCTACTTTTCCCATGGAGCCCATATCCAGATTTAATTAACGCCGTCTGCATTTCAGATTTTAGACGTTTGGAGAAGCGAACTGTGATCTTTTTTGACTTTCTATTAGTATTCATTAAACGGGATCTTCTACGCTTAATGCTAGTTCGATTGATTTGAAAAGAGATTTAAAAGCTTTAGTAATCGCTTTGGATGATGACCAATCAATGTTTTTAAACTCATGACGATATTTATCTAATTTAATATCAGATAAGACAATTTCAAATAATTTCTTAGCGACTTGGGCATTATTAATCTTTCCAAGGCTAATAGATCTGCCTGCGCTTAATGTAGATGATGCTGCCTTCTTCCCCGCAGATTCCTTGAAGCTAACTAACGAAGTGACTTCGTCTTTTGAAGACCTTATCCAAGAGATAACTTGATTTCGCGCTCCTTGATCTTTCATAGCGCAAAGCTCTTGGGCGAGTTTTAAGTTATTAATTTTACCAAGATTCACTAGCTGGATAACCTTATCATCTGCATTTAATAAAGCAAAATATCGATACGCTTGAATGGTTGATATCCCCAGCAAGTTCTGTAAAGCCTGTTCACTAAACTCGCCACGATTAGAGCTTTTATGTGCTTCCGAGATTAAAATCAAATTATTTAATTTTTCAGCTAAGGACAAATCTTGGCGATTTATATTCTCAACCCATTGAGTGTAACGTAAATTGAATTCTTCTGGTTTTGGGCTAATACGTACTGGAACTGATTTCTGACCAGCCAACATTGCCGCCCAGTATCGTCTCTCGCCGGTTACAATGCGGTATTTAAGCCCATCTTTGTAAACTTCAATTGCATTTCTGATCCCAATTCGCTTTATTGATTCACTAAGCTCATTTAATGCATCACGCTCTTTTATCTTTTTTTGGTAATCGGGATCTGTTGGAAGAAGTCCATGTACCATCTCATTATGAGAGATTGACAATTTACGCGGGTTTTCTGGGTCAGGCTGGATTGCATCCAATGACATCATATCGTAGTGTAGCTGACCCTGATTAGTAGAAGCAGATTGAATCGTGTTACGAATACCGCTAGCTAAATCTGGTGCAATGCTAAAACGTTTCTTGGTTGACATGGGCGTTCATCCTTTCATGAATTTCCTGGCATGCAATTAATATTTCTTGCCTGGCTATGTTTTTTTCTGGGTACATAAAGATAGATGGGGGAGCAGCGCCCTCAGCATCCGCTTCAGCATATATTAAACGGCGACCAATTTTTGATTCTAAAACGTAATCAGGCATTTCATTCTTTAAGCTATCGTAATGATCTTTATGAATGATGCCACGGCGATCAAACGAATTTGGCAAAACGCCAAGAAGATTTAAAGGATTGTTTTTGGGACGACGAAGCGTTTCAGATTTCCAAAGATGAATCATCCCATAAATTCCTTCCATTGGTTGTGGCTCCATAATGGAAGGAATCAAAATGTCAGTCGCAGCGCGCACTACGCTAATAGTAACAGGGCCTTTTGATGGCGGTGTATCAATAATGATCTTATCGTAACTATCTTTAACATCGTCTAAGGCTAAGAACTTAGATAGCTGATCATAGACTTTTTGCACTACTTCTTCGCGAGTAACTGCTTCAGCAAGTAATAGCTTAGAGCTATGCGAAGGTGAAATTTCTAAAGTAGGAATGTAAGTAGCATAGGGAAAGACCATTTCGCCAAAGAAAATGCCGGCGATACTGCTCCTGCCATCCCAATCTTTGTCTTCGGGTGAGGAAGGATCGTAATTGGAATGTATAGGCGGAATTCTTCCTTCTTGTTGGTAAGGATCGATTTCCATTTTTAGGTATCTGTTACTAAAATTAGCTTGTGGGTCCATATCTAATGCTAATACTCTTTCATTTTTAACAATGGAAAAGTATTCAGCAAGGAATCTACTGGTTGTTGTTTTGCCAACACCGCCTTTGTTGTTGACCACGGCTATAATTCTCATTGCATTTCTCCTTTGCATCGCCTACAGTATACTAAGTAATACAAAGCTCTACAAATGTTTTTTTCGGATAAAAAAAGCGACAGAGTGTTTATATTATTTAATAATGTTTAATAGTTTGCAGTCTGTAACCAGCTGTTTTTTCTGGTTAAAAAGAGAGAAAGGTGTAGGTTTGCAGGGTCAAAGGTGTAGGTTTGCAGTATGATAGGTGTAGGTTTGCAGGATGTAGTGTGTAGACTTGCAGGATGGTAAGTGTAGATTTACAGGATCATGGGCGCAATGGATATCAAAAAGAAACAATTAAAAGGAAGGGCAGGCCGCGAATCGGGCAGCGTGGCTGATATGTTTTTGAAAAAACATGTAGGCTTGATTCACTGCGAAAATAAACTGACTTTAATTCAAAGAAAAATCTGTAATATTCTATTGTTTAATGCTCTTGATAGAATCAATGATCAAGAAACTCATGAGATATCTTTACAGAAGCTGTGTAGTTTAGTCGGCTATAATAGTAACGACACCAAGCTGATTAAAGATTCTATTAAGAGCCTGATTTCTACGGTTATGGAATGGAATTTGCTTGAAGATAGCAAATTTCTCAATGAAGATGATTACCCTGAAGACGCTATCACTTGGAATGCGAGCTCTTTATTGGCGGGCACCTCGATTAAGGGTGGGCTAATTTGCTACTCATATAGCCAACAGATGAAGTCTGTTTTATCCTCTCTGGATATCTATGGCCGCATTAATTTATTTGTTCAGGCTAAGTTTAATTCTACATATAGTCTTGTGTTGTATGAAAATTGCGTCCGATTTAAAGCCATTCACCAGACCTCATGGATGCCACTTAGTTTATTTAGATCCTTAATGGGTGTGCCAGAAGATAAATACCCTGAGTTTAAAGAATTTAAACGGAATGTTATTAATGTAGCAATTAAAGAGATTAATCAAAAGTCTGATATTTATATTGAGCTGCAGTTCAGGAAAGCGGGGCGCAGTGTATCTGCTATTCAGTTTTTGATCTCTGAAAATGAAGGTTATCAGCCATCATTTAGAAAGCTGCAGCGTGCAGAAGTGAATACTCCTGCTTATCAGCAACAATCATCTCTTTTGGAAGTTCTCGTTTCAGAATTTGGTTTGTCTGATAAGCAGGCTAATCAGACTGTCTCAAGCTATGCTAATGAATATATAATCGAAAAGATTAGCTTGGTTAAGACTAAGAAAAACATTGAGCATTTAGGCGCGTATCTTTTATCGGCGCTGAAAAAAGATTATCAAAGCACTAGCCGATCTATTCGAAAGCAGGGTATGGCGGCGCCTGAAAGTTCTTATCTTCGCGAAGCAAAAGAGGCGTCAGAGATATTGCCATTAAAAAAGAAATATACGTTATACAGATGCAAGGTTTATACCGATTTTATTAGACAGCAAGCGGAAGATGTTCAAACGGTTATCCGCGATACGTTTGAAAAGATTTTGAAATCTAATCCTGCCGTGTTTCCTTTTTACAAAAAACATGGCTTTGCGTCGCCCTTTGTTATGTCAGATTTTATGATATTCATAGACAGCCATTTTCCGCATATAGTGGGTGAATATCTGAGTTTTGATGATTACATCATTGCAGAAGATGTATCATAGAAGTATTGCAGCATTATGTGTGCAGGGTATGGAAAGTCAGGCTGCCCCAGTTTATCCGGCGGAGCCTAAGAATGGAAGAAGAGAAGCTGCAATAGAGGTGGGCTTAAAAATCAAGTGAACAGGGTAGGGCGGGCTAGTTGTGGCGTAGAGCCCAATGGGGTTTTCATTAAAGCGTCTGCTATTTAACTAATCTCAGATAAGAAATATTTGAACTCAAGATTTCTTTTTGACTCATTTTTTTCTTACGAGATGTTCCAGCTAAAATTCCAATATAGCATGCTTGAATTGGGTCAAATCGCATGATTATTTTTTCATCTCTCATAATATTTATAGGAGAGGCTGTGCGAGTGATATTGCTATCTATATCTAAATAAATTAGATCACCATATCTATCTAACATAATACTATTAAATTTTTCTGTGGCAGACTCGATGAAAAAATAAAAATTATCTATAGCGGCACAAGGATTTCTTTTGTCTATCATATCACAGTAATACTTTCCGTAATAAAAACCAATCCAAGAAGCATGCTTGGGAGATAGATTTGATAAAATGATAGAGTCCATAATTATTTCATTAAAATTTATCTTAATAGCAAAATTCATTCCTCGGAAAGAGATAATAACTATTTTTTTGGGAAAATCAATTTTCTCAATACGACACAGATAAGTTTTTTTTCCTAGAATTTTATTAATGACATCTCTCATAAATAAAAATAAATTATAATTAAATTTTTTCACTTTTTATTATCTCTGCATTATTTAAAAAATTACTTATATCCAATCTACTCGATACTCATTATCAATAGAAAACGGGTTAAATTGCGTATCATAATCATAAATCTCTATTCCCTCTAAACTCTTCAGAAGAGTTATTAAATAAAAAATTAAAGGCAATAATATTATTTGACAAATTAATTTCTGAAAATATACTGCAAACACTAACTTAGCTAACAACAAATCTGGAATTGACCCATAAAATGCCAATAACATAAATAAAATTATATCGATAGAAAAAGATAAGCTATAAGATACAAAAATTCTTTTAAGAAGAGATTTCCCATAACTTTTTATTTTAATTTTTGCCATTAAATAACTATTTAAAAAATCAGATAATAAAAAACTAATGAGTGATGCAATAATAATTCTTGTTTCTGGAACTAAAATATTATTAAATTGTTTGTCAAGGTCCCAATAAGGAGAGGAAGGTATAAAATTTACTATGTTTAGAAAAAATATAAATGAAATATTTAAAATAAAACCCGACCATATTGCTTGCCTTGAACTTTTATACCCATACACTTCCACAAGGATACTACTAAACATGGTAGCCAGAGGGAATATTAAGAACCCACCAGTCAAGGTAATGCCAAAAATAGACACTAATTTCACTGCAGCAATATTGGAAGTTAGCCATGTAGCAGAAAATAGCATCAAAATAATAAAAAAATATTTAAAAGGTTTGATATTGTTCATCAGATAGGAAGCCTTAACAGAGATACGAGAAAACTGTTTATATAAAATACGACAGCAAGATAATTGATTAAGTTTTAATTCTATCAATCTATTTTCTGATCTTAAAGTATGCGAATTAATATTTTTTGTATAAATGTTATTATTTTTTATTGTTATCATTTTGATAAATAAACTATTTCTGCCAGAGATACCATGAATAATGGTAGAATGCTCACAATATTATAAGAAATTAACCTATATATAAAAAATGAAATAACGCATCAATACCATTTGATATATCGTGACCATTACCACTAAAATCATGCCTCACCTAAACAAGGATAGCTCTATGTGGTTTAAGCAAGCACGGCTCTTTCAATTAACGCACACACTAGGGTACGCACCCTCTACCTGGGCAGAAAAGCTCATGCCTTTAACATTTGAGGAATGCCCCCCCTCTTTTGCATACAGCATTGGATGGGTATCACCGATTGAAATGGAGGGCGCGCTACTCGTCGCGGCATTAAATGGTTATCTGATGATTTGCTTACAAATCGAAGAAAAAATATTACCCGCATTAGTGATTCGTCAAGAATTGCTTAAAAAAGTCAAAGACATTGAAACCACGCAAAGCCGAAAAGTTGGCATGAAAGAAAAGATGGCGTTAAAGGATGATATCACAGCAACCTTGTTGCCACGCGCATTTAGTAAATTAACCAGAATATATGCTTACATCGATACCAAAAATAATGGGCTCATTTTAGGAACATGTAACCCTAAAAAAACAGAGCAATTTCTATCGCTCTTCAAAAAATCTATGGGCGATATTGCAGAAAGCTCCTCTATTAAAAAAATTTCCCACAACATGACGTCATGGTTAGCACGAGATAATGGGTTAGCGCATTTCTCAATTGAGAAATCGTGTGTACTGCAAGACGCAAACCAGCAGCGTCGTATCATTCGTTGCCAAGAACAAGATTTATTTGCGAATAGCATTCAAACGATTCTTAAAGAAGGCTGTGAGGTCACGCAACTTGCTCTCAATTGGCAAGACCGTATTAATTTTATGTTATTACAGGATTTTTCATTGCAAAGCATTCGCTTCAAAGATCAACTCTTAACGCAAGTCAGCGAGATGGAAGCGGAAACAGAGCAACAGCGATTTAATACAGATTTCTTTATTATGACTGAGTCGTTAACGGCCTTATTAAACGATTTGATGAGTCTATTGGAAAAAAATAAAAGTAGCTCAGTCACTCATCAAGCGCCTGCGGAGAGTGTTGCATAATTGAAAATATCTTCCCACGATTACACGATACGCCTAAGTAAAAAAGCCAAGCACCTGCAATTGCGTTTTTCAGCGCGTGGATTGGAAGTTGTTCTGCCCGAGCGACGCAAAGTATCACAAGAAAAGATTGACCAATTTCTTGAAGAAAAAAAATTGTGGATTATACGCGTCAAAAAACGCATGTTAGATACGCCTCCGGCGCCCGCATTGTCTTTACCAACAGACATTACATTACACGCAATCCATAAAAAATGGACTGTCATTTATTTATCAACACTTAACTCACGTACCGTCCAATTATCAGATTCTCATCACGAAATAAAATTGTGGGGGAAAACGGATGATAAAAAACGGTGTATCACAGCTCTGAAAACGTGGCTGAAAAAAATAGCAGAGCAATATTTGAATGAGCAATTACATGAATTAGCAAAAAAAAATCAATTTTATTTTTCAGGGCTCACCATACGTCAAACTATTTCGCGTTGGGGCAGCTGCTCACCTAAAAAAAGTATTTCACTTTGTTGCAATTTATTATTTTTACCACCTGAACTAGTTATCCATGTTTTGTTGCATGAACTTTGTCATACGAAATACATGCATCATAAACGCTCCTTTTGGAAATTATTAGAAAAGCACGATCCTGACATGGTAATGCATAAAAATCAATTGAGAGAGGCAGGGAAGAAAATTCCTGCTTGGGCAGGTCGAATTGTTGATGATTGAAGTGGGTGGCAAAATTCAGACCATTTTAAGAAGAAATTAAGATACAATTCTCGCGGAGCTTTGGAGGCGAGATGAGCACGAAACGTAAAACCTATAGTCCAGCAGAAAAAGCACGTATTGCACTAGAAGCCATCAGAGGCAATTTGACAATCGCAGAGATCATTGCCAAATACGATGTGCATGCAACGCAAGTCAACCAATGGAAGCGCCAGGCACTCGATTTATTCCCCGAATTGTTTTCCAATAAAACCAAGGCACTTCAAGTGGATTATGAATCGCAGCTTGCGGAGCTTTATCAACAAATTGGACGACTCAAAGTTGAAAATGACTTTTTGAAAAAAAAATCTGATCAATTTAAAGGATGATCGCCGCTCATTACTGGAGCCCGACCATCATGCGCTAAGCATACGGCATCAATGCTTATTATTGGATATCAATCGCTCGAGCGTCTATTACGCGCCTCATATAGCGATCACTGATGAGGCGCTAGCATTGCAGCGTATAGTTGACGAGATTTAGACCGAATATCCATTTTTTGGAACGCGTCAAATGGCTTCTTATTTGAGAACAAAAGGCCACGATGTTGAGCGAGAACAAATTCGAGGGGTTTATGAACGATTAGGATTGCGCTCACTAGCGCCAGGACCACACACCAGTAAACCTCATCCAGAACACCAGATTTATCCTTATTTGCTGCGTGGTACTGCGATTGAAAGACCGGACCATGTGTGGAGCACCGACATCACCTATATTCGCTTACAGCGCGGATTTGTGTATCGGGTGGCAATTATTGATTGGTATAGTCGATATGTATTAGATTGGGACCTAAGTATCAGCTTGGAAGCAGACTTTTGTATCGATACATTAGCGCGCGTTCTAGAAAAAAGCGTGTGTTCTATTTTCAATACCGATCAAGGCGCACAATTTACCAGTAAAAAATTTACGGCATTATTGATTGCGCACGGCATAAGAATTAGCATGGACGGAAAGGGTCGTGCATTAGACAATGTATTTGTCGAGCGATTATGGCGATCCGTAAAATATGAATGTGTTTATCGACGCGAGTGGGAAAATATTAAAGATGTCAGGCAAGGTCTAAAAGACTATTTCAAATTCTACAATCACGATAGACCGCATCAGGGACTAAAGCATGACAGAACACCGGCACTGGTTTATTACGAGAAAAAAATTATTACCGTGTAAAAATCCATTTCCTCATTGACATCTTCTCAATTAGGATTACTATTGCGAGAGCTTTAAGGTATTTTTATTAACAGTAACTTAGCAAGAATTTATATCTTAATTTAACAAAAAAATGGTCTAGAAAATTCCCCCGCTTCAGTTGAGTCACTACTAAATTTCTTCATAACTGCCATTTATCTATATTTTTATTTTTCATTTTTCCCATTATTTCTTATAATATGGCTCTTTTATAGGCGGGTTCGTTTGACTGCTTTTTGCCTTCCCCCTATAACAAATATAAAAAACACGAGGAGTACACATGGAAACACGCACGCACGCCATCGCAACCCCCATCCCTGCCCCATCAGGTCACGCAAAAGCTCTATTCCACGATTCGCAGCGCCCGCTTGTTTTGTTTGCTCATGAGATAAGCAACGTAACGACAGGTCAATTGATGCATGTGAATGAATTGTTGAGCGGGATCTTAGAACTTAAGGATATGCAAGCCCAAAAGGGGGCGGCAAGTCCAAGGGAGTCGGAACTAATGCAGCAGATAGAAAATGCCGGACAAGAGATCCAAAAACTATTAGGACATACCACCCGGTTGTGCCATCAATCCATGATGACTGGAAAAATTCTTGACCCTCGCTACCAGCTTGAACAAAATAAATTTAACATCGGGAATTTTATACAAGAAAAAGTTGTCCGCGTTCTTGACGAAAGACAGCGCGGCAATCAGCTCATCGTGCGCAACCCAGAACTAAACATTGAGTCCGATAAAGCTGTGCTGGAGATGCTCCTGGCTAACATGGTTCGCAATGCAAATCAAGTTTCAGAAAACAGCGATATCACAATTGAACTTGAATTTGATCAGAATAGTTATCTTGAGGTCAAAGTAATAGATCAAGGCCCCGGTCTTGGGTCAGATCAAATAGCGAAACTATTTCAATTCAAATCACTTCGTCACGATGGTAGCATCTACCAAGGTCATGGAGTTGGTCTTGAGTCCTGCCACCATCTCATCGCTAAACTTGGCGGCCTCAATTATACGGAAGAGAATTACATCAAGGTCACATCTACGGTAGGAGCGGGTTCTTGTTTTGCATTTTCTTTTCCTGCAAAACGGGTTCTCATGCTCCCCCCCGAACAGGTGACACCAGAAGCCGCTGCTAGGCCTGCTAATGCCGGCGGCAGAGGACACTTACCCATGCGAAAGTTACGCCACCACCCCTCGGCTCACTCTGCTCTCACATCCTGTGCTTCCTCTCCCTTTGGGCTAATGCCGTATCGTCGCTTGCCTAGCATTGTAGATTCAGAGAGCATGCGAGCAGACAATTCTAGCATTATCTATGTTGCTGATGACGCACCAGTGAATCTTCGAGTGATCCGCATAATGTTGGATCGGATTCTTCCCGCTGGGCGGCACCGCATTCAATGCTATCCGGATGGCCAAGCGCTCCTTGGTGTATTTTTTGTGGATAAAAAAGCTGGACGCAATCAAGGCATGGTCATGACGGATGTTGGTATGCCGAATAAAGGTGGCCATAACGTTCTGAGTGAAATCCGAACAGCGGAAAGTGCTGAGAATACGGCATTGCATCCCATCCCCGTTATTGCCATTACAGGGCGTAAACTCCCCCTCTAAAGACACAATCCAAAATTGAAGTTTTCTGGCATGATAGCAACCAGCCAGGAGACCAGAAATGAAGAAATCACGATTCACAGAAAGCCAAATTATATCGATCTTGAAAGAAGTCGAAAGCGGGATGAAGGTGC
>CANJVW010000014.1 GCA_947478495.1 Legionellales bacterium
AATTGATTTGATGGATTACGACGCAAAAAGAGCGTCTACTCCACCCTACATTTACTCTTTCTTCGCATCCGATGCTGTATCAGCACTTTCTTCACCTTCAGCAGCCGCTACTTCTTCACCTTCTGCAGCAACTACTTCTTCAACAGGCTCTTCCACAATATGAGGAACATGTAGTGATACAACAAGCAAATCATGGCCTTCGACTCCATGTGCAAATGCGACTAACTCAACACCTTTAGGCAACACTAATTCACTTAAATGCAATACTTGATCTAGCACAAAATGACTCACATCGACGGCGATGAACTCAGGCAAGTCCGCAGGGAGGCACACCACTTCCACATCGCTAATCGTGTGTGAAAAGACGCCTTCTTCTGCTAAGCCAGGCGCTACATCTTGGCCTAGAAAATGCAACGGCACATGCATATGTAATTTCTGATCAGCACGTACGCGCTGAAAATCTGCATGACAAAGACGGGGCTTAGCGGGATGACGCTGCAATGCCTTTAGCACCACTTTTTCTGCTTTCCCACTCACTGTCAGCGTTAAAATACGAGAATAAAACGCTTCATGAGACAACGCATGAAATAATTGATTATGATCCAAGGTTAACGAAACCGCGGGCTCTCCACCACCGTAAACAACGGCAGGGACTTTATTGCTGTGACGTAGGCGGCGGCTCGCACCTTTCCCCAAGTCTTGACGCACTTCTGCGCTTACTTCAAATGTAACTGCTGACATGTTTCTCTCCAGTATTAATATATGCTACGCTCGAGCAAAGCTCGAGCTTGCACTTAGAGGGGGAATCGCAATTCTCCACTCTAAGAACACCCCATCGCGTTATATCAATGGAATGCTGCTAACGTTTAAAAGCTCCCCGTCACCGCGACCAGGATAGGGGAAAGGGGGCCATTCTACCTGAATGACAGAATTAGTCCAGAAACATCCGACTTAGAGAGCCCGCTCCACTGATCCGTCGAATGGCTTCGGCCATCATGTAACTCAAGCTAATTTGGCGAATTCGACTACAAGCTTTCGCTTCGGGCTGCAAAGCGATGGTATCTGTGACCACTAATTCATCAAGCGCTGAGGCTTCAATATTGGCAATGGCGGCACCCGATAAGACAGGATGTGTAATGTAGGCAACCACTTTAGCCGCCCCATGTTCTTTCAGCGCATCGACTGCCTTAGATAAGGTGCCTGCCGTATCCACAATATCATCCACAATAATGCATTCTCGATCTCTGACATCGCCAATAATATGCATGACTTGTGCTTCATTGCGCTGCGGACGACGTTTGTCAATAATGGCTAAGTCGGAGCCTGGCAACCGTTTCGACACGGCTCGTGCACGAATCACACCACCGACATCCGGTGAGACCACCATGATATTCTTATATCGGTTCGCAATGTCGTCCAGCATAATGGGTGTGCTATATAGGTTATCCACTGGCATATAGAAAAAACCTTGAATTTGATCAGCATGTAAATCAACGGTGACCAGACGACTAATTCCCACTGATGCCATCATATCCGCGACGACTTTAGCGGTAATGGGTACGCGCGCGGAGCGAACACGTCGATCTTGGCGGGCATAACCAAAATACGGCACCACTGCCGTAATGCGCAGAGCCGAAGCGCGACGCAAGGCATCCGCCATAATGATGAGCTCCATCAAATTGTCGTTCGACGGTGCAGCAGTGGATTGTACCAAGAAAATCTCGCGGCCTCGTACATTTTCCTGAATTTCAACCATGACCTCGCCGTCACTGAAGCGGCCAACCAACGCTTTTCCGAGAGGAAGATTGAGTTGATCGACAATACGCTGAGCGAGGTCAGGATTTGCATTTCCGGTGAAGACCATGATGTCAGGCACAAGACGTCCTTAATAACAGATTAGAATTTGGCTGGGGTGCTAGGGATCGAACCTAGGAATGCCGAGATCAAAACCCGGTGCCTTACCGCTTGGCTACACCCCAAAACTGGTATTTACTAAAAATTGAGCCAGGGCGCTATTTTGATGATTCTGCTCGAGTGTGTCAACATAAAAGCCATTGATGAATCACAAGTTTTATTTTAACTACCCCTTTTTCTAATACTATCCTGGTCGGCAAAGTGATGCCACTCACCATTTGAAACTGTGAAAAGTTAACCGTCCAGCCCTGCTGCACCAACTGAACCAGATGATGGTCTGAATCAAACACCTTATTAACCCGTTGATGTGGCACAGATTGCGCGTTCATCCAGTAAGCCATATTAGACACCGGCCACTGCCAGCCCAGTTGATTCCTCACCAGCTGCTCGGGAGTGGAAGCACGCAATACGCGGCCATCAACTGTCTGTAAGACGACTTGACCCGGCCGGCTCGTTAATATAAAGAGTGTCGCTCCTAGCGGTCCTGATCCATTAATCGTGTATTGATTACCTCTTTGAAGCCATTCGACCTGAAAGCTGCCACTAGAAACGGGATCTCCTGTTTGAATCGCCATGGATGCGCTCATCGTCCAATAATTTGTCGATTTGGGGTGCGGCGGACAAAAGGAAGGATCGGTTGCGCAACCAGACAAAGAAAGAGCAAAAAATAAAACCGAACAGTAAAATAATCTCATAATAAAGAGTATACCGTGAAATGAGGCCAATTATATGCAATAATTTGGCCCTTTAAATCATTATAAAAAGGGCGTGCCATGGGCATCAAATGTGGAATTGTGGGATTACCCAATGTCGGTAAATCAACTCTCTTTAATTGTCTCACCAAAGCGGGTGTCGATGCCTCCAATTACCCCTTTTGTACGATTGAACCCAATGTCGGGGTGGTTGCTGTACCTGATGCGCGTTTGCAGCAATTAGCGATTATTGTAAAACCACAGCGCATATTGCCAACTACGATCGAATTTGTCGATATCGCAGGGTTAGTGAAAGGTGCTGCAAGCGGCGAAGGATTAGGTAATAAATTTTTAGCGAATATCCGGGAAACGGATGCGATCACTCACGTGGTGCGCTGTTTTCAAAATGACGATGTGGTGCACGTCCATGGAAAAATTTCTCCGCTGGATGATATCGCCGTCATCAATACAGAATTAGCACTGGCTGATTTAGAAACCATTGAGCGCGCGATACTCCGCGTGACAAAACAAGCGCGAAGCGGAGATAAAACGGCAGTTGCAGAGGCCGCTTTACTGGAAAGAGTACGCGCGCAACTCAACGAGGGCGAACCTGTTCGCGCAATGACGCTCACAGTTGATGAAAAAAATCGTCTCACATTATTACAACTACTAACACTCAAACCCACGCTCTATATTGCCAATGTCGCAGAAGATGGATTTACTAATAATCCTTTTCTGGATGCTGTCACCGCTTTAGCGGCGAAAGAAGACGCACGCGTTGTCGCTGTCTGCGCATCCCTTGAATCAGAAATCACTGAACTAGAAGAAGATGAAAAACGCGCTTTCTTAAACGATTTAAATCTCGATGCACCCGGCTTAGATCGCGTCATCCAAGCGGCTTATGAATTGCTCGGGTTAGACACCTACTTCACGGCTGGCGTACAAGAGGTTCGCGCCTGGACTATCCCGCATCATTGCACCGCACCCCAAGCCGCTGGTGTTATTCACACTGATTTTGAAAAAGGTTTTATCCGTGCTGAAGTGATCTCATTTGATGATTATATTCACTATAAAGGCGAGGCAGGCGCGAAAGATGCCGGAAAATGGCGCTTAGAGGGGAAAGAATATCTCGTCAAAGATGGTGATGTAATGCATTTTCGTTTTAATGTCTAATCAAAAAAACGATAAACTATGTATAAAAAAAATAGTAAACAGGAGATCAGATCATGAAGTCTAAAGCAATCATATCTATTCTAAGTGTCTGGCTGTACGCCCCATTTGCTTTTGCTACAGGATTCGACTTTGGAAACCCCGCCGCGCGCGCATTTGTCGATAAGGTGCTAAGCCAAATGACGCTGAATGAAAAAATTGGCCAAATGACGCTATCTCTCCCGGAATTTCTGAATTCAGAGCTATCCTCTTTTCAAGACTATCATTTAGGGGGCATGTTAATTGCAGCCAACAATGAAGCGCCTATCGGTGATAATTTTGCAACCTGGAAATCAGGAAACAATGTAGGGGCTCTCGATCTCGACCACTGGAAACGCATGACAACTGAAATAAAAACACATCCTGTGACTGTCGGTACAGCAGTCAATAACCAATATACCATCGGATTGCTCTTGGGGACTGATGCTGTTCACGGCGATCAACATACCGCAGCAGTCATGATTTTTCCTCACAATATTGGTTTAGGTGCAACGCATGATCCCGAGCTTGTGCATCAAATCGCTCAGTGGACTGCTGTGGATGTCCGAAAAAGTGGGTTTAATTGGGCCTATGCTCCAACGGTTGCTATCATTCACGATTATCGATGGGGCCGAACATATGAATCCTTCGGCAGTCAACCTAATTGGATTCATGACTTCGCTAAGTCGTATGTCGATGGCGCGCAACAAATCGATCCCGCAACCGGGCAACTCAAAGGAATGCTCACCTCAACAAAACATTTTATAGGAGATGGCAATACCAACGACGGAATAGACCAGGGAGATGTTACTGTTACCGATGAGCAACAATTTATCGATGAAAACATCGCGGGTTATCTTGGCGCAAAAGAAGCTTTCACTGGGACCGTGATGCTTTCCTATAGCCAAATTAATGAAAAACCGATGTCCATCTATCAACACTACATTCAAACATATTTGTTTCCTGATTTCAGCGGATTCACAGTGAGCGATTATGGCGCGGTCGCAAAAGTAGCTGAAAAGTATAGTGCTAACGCTATAGACACCCCTAATTGGTGTCATCCGATAACAGGAGCGCCAGACTGGTGCACAGATCCCAACAACGACTCAATTAACATGAGATACCTTCAAGCCATCAAAGACTCCGTTAATGCAGGGCTCGGCATGATCATGTTATCCACGTATGTTCGAGATGATTATAGCAACATAGAGGACTTTCAACGCTATATTCGAGACAACGTTCAACACCAAGCAATCTCAGAAGAGCAAATCAACAACGCTGTAAGGCGTATCCTAGAAGTAAAATATGCGATGGGGCTCATCAAAGAAGGCGGAAATCAAATCATTCCTGACGATGTCATACCGCCCTTGCCAAATATTGATGAAAAAACAGTTGCGCTCAAAGCGGCTGAAGAATCGTTGGTATTACTTAAGAATAACATGCCCAACACCACTGACCCCCTTATTCCTGTCGACCCCAGGAAGATCAAGCATATTATCTTATTAGGCAAAGCAAGTGATACCGCAGGCTATCTCTGTGGAGGATGGACTGTTAAATGGCAAGGTGTCACATCTGATGAATATCTTGGCGATGCCAGCACGATATTAAGTGGCATTAAACAAGTTGCGCCTAACGCTCAAATAGAAAAAATAGATATACAAACCGATTATTATGATAGAAACGATTCTTTCCATCCTGTCTCTATTCCAAAACAAACTGATATAGACAAATTAACACATTTATTTGACACATCTCCCGATGGAAAACCCTCTGATTATCAATCAGATAACACCCTGATCATTGCCACAACAGCAGAAAGACCGTATGCCGAATTCTATGGCACCATTAGTCTAAACCACCCCGCTTACTCATCAGATATTGGCAACGGAGACATCCTTCAGCCAACCCACCCCATCATTATTGGGGGCGACAATGACAATACCCTAGCAGCATTGCAAAGCCTACACGATAAACACATTGCAGTACCTGTGGTTTCTGTCTTTATCGCTGGGCGCCCGCTGATGATTGATACATTATTATCGGTAAGCAACGCCTTCTTGGTCGCGTGGTTGCCTGGATCTGAGGGTGGCGATGCAATTGCAAAGGCGATTTTTGGACAATATGCGATGGGTCAAGAATCTAAAACAAACACAGCCGGTGAAACAACAAGAGCCAACACGCTATCTGTCTCTTGGCCAAAAGACATTGCGCAATCGGAATCAGGAAAATTGTTTGGATTTTGCAATAACCCGGATCCCTACTTCCCGAAGTCAGATGACTCCGCTAATCCGGATATTCCGCGATTTAATTGTGGGTTTGGATTGAAGACGGAGCTCTTGCCGCAAAATCAAGGTGTTCAGCACTAAAAGGTCCCGGCAAATCATTGTCATCCTGAGCAAAGCGAAGGATCGGTTTACATTCTCTATGGTAAGGAATTTGATATCGCTCTTTCGCTTTGCTCAGGATGACAATAGATTTAAACACTATTAATCTCCAAAAGACCCATAAAACGTTCTTGTTTGAGGCGCATCTCCGACTGCCGCCCGAGGATTGTTTGAATCTTTTTGGCGTTTCTCCCATTCTTTCTGCGCATCCAAAACACTTATATTGCCAAATCCAACCTGTTCTTTAAGGTCAGCGGCAAACATTCCAAGTTCTGACACCCTGGCTTCTCTGCTTTGCATAAAATTATCCTCTTTTTTTAAAAATACAATAATCCAACATACTTTTTTTAAACTAAAAGTAAGTGGGTTTTAAAAATAAAACAAATGAGGGAAAGCTTAGTGGTGGGATCGTAGTAGGTGGTTGGGGAACCACCAATACGATGCCGTAGACATCGTAATGACATGCAACAAGAAGGATGCGCACAACACAACGGCATTAAACAAGCTATGCTTGTTTGATTCAACCTTGCGTGGAGCGCGTAAAAACATAAATCACCAAAATATAAATATCCAGGTTACCTTACACGACTTAATTTGTGACTGTCAAGCGATTTAGATAAGCTTACTCTACGCACAAAAAAAATTTCCGCTCATCCTCAGGAGGCGCTTTTTTTTCGCCGTCTCGAAGGATAGAGCTGAAATGGGCCGCCCTTCGAGAGGACACAAAGAACATGTCTCCTCAGGGTGAGTGGCTTTAGGTATTTTTACCATGCACAGAGGTAAATTTAAGCCGCACTCGCATGAACCCAATCATAGAGCTCTCGAAGTGCAATAAAGAATGGCGTATAATCCGCGCTGGCATTGTCATGCAACATCTTTAAGACTTGCGTCCAACGTTCAACAGGGCGGCTGTGCTGCTTCATCCAATCCTGAATCACATGCTTCACATTCGATTCAGTGACGGTGGTGCTCTGCATGATCACCATGGTTATCATTTTTTGCAATTGATCTAATTCATCACGCAACGTTAAGCGCGCCAAGGTATTCCAATACCCTTCTCTCGCATCTGCTCCGAGTTGATCGCGAAACCATACCAAATTAAAGTGCGTGCCCACATCAAAATAGATTTTCGCAGTCATCTCAAGATCAAAGGATTGCTCTGTTGCGATATCAACAATGTTAAGCGTTGTGTATAGCACGCGATACATCATGACTCTTTCTGCTGCATCGACAGTGAGCCCTTTCGCCAAAAATTCTTTTTTAAGCACGGCCGATTGATTTCGCGTCATGCCACTCATTAACTCGGGGATCAAGCCTTCAATTTTTTGTATTTGAGTTGAAAAATGGGCAATTGTGTTTGACATATCCTGTTGCAAGAAACGGCTTCTGATAAACCAACGAGAAGACAGATGCAACAAAGCACGCGCATAGTGCAATAACTCATATTGCAATTTAATCGAAATTTTTGTCCCTAGCCCATCCAACAGATGAATTAATTCATCTGCTTTAAAAATACGTGACGCAATCGCATGTGCTTTGATAATTTCAACAACGGATGCGCCTGTTTCTTCTTTAATGCGATAGATAAAGGTAATGCCCATTTCATTTAACACATGATTACTGATCTGGGTTGCGATAATTTCTCGACGCAATCGATGGGATTGCATTTCATCATGATAGCTATTCGCTAATCTCGCCGGAAAAGCGGAAGCCAGCACACTAAAAAAGTATGGGTCGTCAGGCAGCTCTGATTTCAATATTTCACTTTTAAGATGAAGCTTTCGATACGCCAACAAAATAGCAAGCTCCGGACGACACAATCCCTTACCATTCGCTCTACGATCTAAAATCGTTTTATCATCTGGCAGGTATTCCACTGCTCGATCTAGCACGCCCACTGATTCTAAATCTTTTAAGCAACCCTGATATAATCCCATATAATGCGCGGCACTTAATGCAGAAAAACTCATGGTGAGCGCTTGATCGTAATTATCTTTCAAAACGAGCTGGGCGACTTCTTCTGTCATGCTCGCGAGCAACGTATCGCGCTGCTGTATTGTCAAAGCGCCTTTCGCGACAATCGCATCTAACAAAATCTTAATATTGACTTCATGATCCGAACAATCCACGCCTGCTGAATTATCAATCGAATCCGTATTAATTAATCCACCTTGCAGCGCGTACTCAACCCGCCCTAATTGAGTAAACCCTAAATTACCGCCTTCACCCACCACGCGACACCGCAAGTCACTGCCATTAATGCGACAAAATTCATTCGTCTTGTCGCCCACATCTGCATGACTTTCTTTGCTCGACTTAACGTATGTACCAATGCCACCGTTAAACAGCAAATCAACTGGGGATTTTAAAATAGCGCGCACCAAATCATTCGGTGCCAATGCATCATCTTGAATGTCGAGTATTTTTTTCATTTGAGGAGAAATCACAATCGATTTAGCAGATCGAGGGAAAATGCCCCCGCCAGCCGATATTAAATCGGCCTGATAATCTTCCCAAGACGATCTCGGTAGTTCAAAGAGGCGTTTGCGTTCTCTAAATGATTTTTGTGGATCCGGTGTTGGGTCAATAAAAATATGGCGATGATCAAACGCCGCCAATAACTTCATGTGTGGCGTATAAATCATGCCATTACCAAACACGTCGCCACTCATATCGCCAATGCCCACTACCGTTAACTTTGTTTCAGTGTCTTTCACGTCGATATCGAGCTCACGAAAATGTCGGCACACAGACTCCCATGCACCACGTGCTGTAATCCCTATTTTTTTGTGGTCATACCCAGCAGACCCGCCGGACGCAAACGCATCACCTAGCCAAAACCCGTATTCTTTCGAAATACCATTAGCCGTATCTGAAAACGTCGCGGTCCCCTTGTCGGCCGCTACCACTAAATAGGGATCTGCATCATCAAAGCAGACCACCTTGGGAGGACGAATGACTTCACTTTCTTTAAAATTATCAGTCAAATCGAGCAATGCGCTAATAAACTGTTTATAGCAAGCTATCCCTTCTTTTTGAAAAGCCTCTCGATCTGTCGCAGGGGGCGCCATCTTCAACACAAATCCACCTTTTGCGCCGGATGGCACAATCACAGCATTTTTCACTTTTTGCGCTTTCATGAGTCCCAGTACTTCGGTGCGAAAATCTTCGCGTCGATCAGACCAACGAATGCCGCCGCGCGCTACTTTTTCAGCTCGTAAATGAATCCCTTCAAATCGTGGGGAATAAATAAATATTTCATACAGCGGATGGGGTAACGGCAACTCCGGTACATCGCCAGATTTGAATTTAAACGATAAAACATTGTCACCTTTTTCAGTGAATGTCTGAAAATAATTCGTTCGCAAGGTAGCTGCGATCAGCTGAAGAAAACGCCGCATTGTGCGATCTTCATCCAAATTCGTAATGCTTTCTAAGGATTGCAGTATTTTTTTCTCGAGAGTAGATCCCTCTTTTTTAAATACATCCACTGTTTGAGGATTGTGTTTCATCTTGAAAAATGCCACGAGATCTTTCGCAATACTCGCATATTTCACAACGGTTTGCTCAATATAATCTTGGCTAAACCGAAATCCGATTTGCCGCAAATATTTAGCATAGGCTCGCAAGAGCGTAATTTCTTCGCCCGTCAACTCTGCGCGCAAAACGAGGTTATTAAAACTATCATTCTCACAACGCGAAGCGCACACATTTTTTAATAAATCCCGAAAAATATCCTTAATTTTTTTGATATCAACCGCGCTCGAATCAATGCATCCCACGCTGAAATCACTTATAATAATAGCTTGATTTTGTCGATTGACCGGATAAGAATGCTCATTGAACGTGCGTAATCCCATATTTTCAAAGATGGGCAACATATCGGATAGCGGAATCGATTTTCCCCACTGAAATAACCGCAACGAAAGAGAAGGGTCGCCCGTCTCTTGATGAAAATCCATCTCGATCATCGCGGTGTCTGACAATCGCTCCATCGCAACAATATCGTCAGCCGCGGTCGATGTGGTGCAGTCTTCTTGATACCGAGGCTGAAAAGCCGCCTGATACTTATCATGCAGCGCCTTGGCAGGTGTTGCGCCGACGCGCTTTTCGAGATCTTGCAGTAACTGTTCTATCCAAGAAGACATAAAGTACCCATCCTTTAGGTATGCATTTCTTTTATCTTACAGCGAGTAACGACCCTGAAGCAATAGACGACTGGATTGTATCGCTCGATCACAGTACAATTGAAAAATGGACACAACAGACAAGCCCGCTCATTCGTACAAAAAAAACGTCATTGGATGGCGGGAATGGGTTGCATTGCCTCTGCTTGGCATTGACAAAATTAAAGCCAAGGTAGATAGTGGCGCCCGTACATCGGCTCTGCATGCATTTGCGCTCCACCCTTTTACAGAAAACAATAAACACAAGATTCATTTTGATATGCATCCGTATCAACATAATGATCAGCACGTGATTACTTGTACCGCCGATGTCATTGAGAAGCGCTGGGTCATGGATTCAGGCGGACACCGCGAAGAACGATTTGTCATTGAAACACCGATTACACTAGGGGAACAAACCTGGCTCATCGAAATTACCCTGACTGAGCGAGATAGCATGTTGTTTCGTATGCTCCTCGGTCGCAGCGCGATTCGAAAACGTTTTATCATGAATCCAGCACGTTCTTTTGTTAAAAAATAAGAGATATTTAATGAAAATTGCTATTTTGTCGAGAAAGCACGACCTGTATTCAACGACTCGCTTAGTCGAAGCGGCTGAAAAACGCGGTCATCAGGCTGATGTCATTGACACGCTCCGCTGCTACATGAATATCACGTCGGCTCATCCCACGATTCACTACAAAGGGAAAGCGCTGCCCCATTATGATGCGGTGATTCCTCGCATTGGCGCATCCATCACATTTTACGGCGCGGCTGTTGTTCGACAATTAGAAATGATGGGCGTGCTGTGCGTCAACCAATCCATGGCGATCACCCGTGCACGCGACAAATTACGCTCGCTGCAATTACTCTCTAAAAAGGGTATCGGGCTACCGATCACTGGCTTTGCCCATTCCATCGATGAAATCCAAGATCTCATTAAAATGGTCGGTGGCCCTCCTTTGATTGTTAAGTTTTTAGAGGGAACGCAGGGTATTGGGGTCGTACTCGTTGAAACCGCCAAAGCCGCTCGTAGCGTCATCGAAGCGTTTCTAGGTCTTAAGGTGAATATTCTCGTTCAAGAATACATCAAAGAAGCCGCCGGTGCGGATATTCGCTGTTTTGTGGTCGGCGGCAAGGTCGTTGCTTCCATGAAGCGTCAGGCCAAGTCACCGGAAGAATTTCGCTCCAATCTTCACCGAGGTGGAGAAGCCACAGCCGTCGACATCACCGAAGAAGAGCGCGTCATGGCTATTCGTGCAGCCCATTTCATTGGGCTCAATGTGGCAGGTGTTGATATCGTTCGTGCAGACCGCGGACCCCTCGTTATTGAAGTCAATGCCTCACCCGGTATTGAAGGCATTGAAAAAACAACGGGGAAAGATGTCGCAGGCGCGATTATTGATTTTATTGAAAAGCATATGTCGCCGACGGAATAAAATCATCATTACCGCTCAGACAAGAGCGTAGTTGCGAGGACTTTCTAATAGCTTTGTTATCAGAAGATCAGTATGGACGTGGATCTACGATCCTATGCTGTGTTGACTAATCGCCGCGGCGCCACCCGTCTATCTTCCAAAACTTCGCCGACCCCTAAAAACCGACCCTCGTCGGAAAATAATCTCACGAAACCCTCTAACGGTAATTGAGGCGTTGACACAGGCTGTCCCGTGCGAAGATAAAAAGTAGCAGATTGTGATAAATGCACTGCGGGAAAGCCGCTCACAGCGGCTTCCGTCGGCAAGAGATGGCTCATGAGTTCGGCGCGATTACCTGTGCGATCTAAATCTTCTAATGCATCTAAGCTCACGCTGCGAGCGGTATCAAAGGGAGAGACAAACGAACGATGTAATGCACTCACATGCGCACCACACCCGAGTGCCTCGCCCATGTCTTCGATGAGCGTGCGGATATAAGTTCCCTTGCTGCAACGCACAGAGAATGAAGCGCTATCACCTTGAAAGTCAATCAACCGAAGATCGTAAATTTGCACATTGCGTGATGCGCGTTCAATCTCAATGCCCTGACGAGCCAATTCATAAAGTGGTTGTCCGTTTATTTTAACCGCAGAATACATGGGCGGAATTTGTGTGATCTCCCCTCTAAATGCCATGACTATTTTTTCGATATCCGCACGCGTGACATTCACTGGTTTTGTCGAAATGATATCGCCTTCCGCATCACCTGTGAGCGTTTTAACGCCCAGCTTGGCCGACATCTCGTAACACTTGTCTGATTCAAGCAGCACTTGAGAAAATTTAGTTGCTTCGCCAAAACAAATGGGTAGCATGCCCGTTGCGAGCGGATCTAAGCTGCCTGTATGTCCTGCTTTTTTAGCGTAAAATAATCGTTTCACGCGCTGCAGTGCGCTATTCGATGTGAGCCCCAACGGTTTATCTAATAAAAGAATGCCGTCAATGGGCAATGAGATCGGTCTACTCATCGGGTAAATTTTTGGTAGCTTGAGAAATAAGGGAAGAAATATAACTACCACGCACGACGGAGTCATCATAGAAAAATTTAAGCGTTGGCATCACACGGAGTTCGATCGCTTGTGCTAAATGATAACGAAAATAAGCAGCTGCTTTATTCAAGGCAACGATCGTTTTCTTCGCTTCGTTCTCATTCAGCAGCGTCACATAAATGCGTGCAAACGATAAATCGCGCGTCACAGAGACGCTGATAATCGTCACCATCTGAAAGCGCTGATCCGCAGCAACCTGCAAAAGATTTGCCAACGTTGTTTGTATTAATTCAGCAATACGCCGCGTGCGGTCACTATCCGGTTTAGCCATATTAAATAGCCCGCCTCACTTCGATCTTATCAAACACTTCAATTTGATCTCCGGGTTGAATATCGTTATAGCTCTTCACGCCGATACCACATTCCATGCCATGACGCACTTCCATCGCATCGTCTTTAAATCGACGCAATGATTCCAGCACACCCGTAAAGACAACGATGTTGTCCCGCAACACACGAATCGGGCTGTTGCGACGAATCGATCCTTCGAGCACCATGCAACCTGCGATCGCGCCCAATTTAGATGATCGGAACACATCGCGCACTTCAGCGAGACCAATAATCTTTTCATGTATTTCTGGTGCCATAAAGCCGCTGACTGCGCGCTTCACTTCATCAATCACGTCATAAATAATACTGTGATAATGAATATCCACGCCTTCTACTTCAATAAGCTTGCGTGCCTCGCCATTCGCTCTTACGTTAAAGCCAATGATGATCGCGCCCGATGCAACCGCTAAGTTAACATCAGTTTCATTAATGCCGCCCACGCCACTCGATACAATTTTGACTTTGACATTCGGCGCTGAAATATCGAGCAAGGCTTGTGACAACGCCTCTGCGGAGCCTTGGACATCGACTTTTAACACAATATTGAGCATGCGATCCGCTTTCTCATCCGAACCCATGCGGCTTAAAATATTTTCAAGCTTCGTTGCATTTTGTCGAGCGAGCTTAATATCACGGAACTTACCTTGTCGGAACAAAGCGACTTCTTTGGCGCGTCGTTCATCGGTTAACACCATGAATTCATCGCCGGCATTGGGTGTGCTGGATAATCCCAACACTTCGACAGGAATAGACGGTCCTGCGCTATCGACCAATTTACCATTTTCATCGAACAGCATTCGCACGCGACCGTACTCAAATCCTGCTAAAATTAAATCGCCTTTTTTGAGAGTGCCTTGCTGAACGAGAACACTGGCCACTGGACCGCGCCCTTTATCTAAGCGGGATTCAATGATGATGCCGCGCGCAGGACACTCTATCACAGCATTCAATTCTAAAATTTCTGCTTGGACTAAAATGGAATCCAACAACTGATCAATTCCCTGTCCTGTACGAGCGGATACCGGCACAAAAATCGTGTCGCCACCCCATTCTTCAGAAATGAGTCCATGCTGAGACAGATCACTTCGAATGCGATCCAAATCCGATTCGGGTTTATCTATTTTGTTAATAGCAACAATCATAGGCACATTGGCTGCCTTCGCATGATTGATTGCTTCGATCGTTTGCGGCATCACACCGTCATCGGCTGCAACGACCAATATCACGATATCCGTTAATTGGGCACCACGCGCACGCATGGCAGTAAACGCCGCGTGTCCCGGTGTATCTAAAAATGTAATAACGCCTTTATCTGTCTCAACATGATACGCACCAATATGTTGCGTAATGCCGCCCGCTTCAAGCGCTGTCACCTTCGTGCGGCGAATATAATCCAAAAGGGACGTTTTTCCGTGATCGACATGTCCCATGATGGTCACAATCGGCGCACGATGTGTTTTCTCACCGATAATATGGCCGTCAGATGTTTGAGCTAATGCTTCTTCGAGCGCATATGAACTGATGAGCTTCACTTTATGTCCCATTTCTTCCACGACCAGCGCTGCTGTGTCTTGATCAATGACTTGATTAATCGTCACAATCGCGCCCATTTTCATCATGGCTTTAATGACTTCAGCCGCTTTCACTGACATTTTCTGTGCTAAATCAGCAACCGTAATCGTTTCGGGCACACCCACTTCACGAACGACGGGGGCCGTTGGTTTGTTAAACGCTTGCACATGAGCTTGCTGCATCGCACGACGCGACCGACCGGATTTGCGAGCATACTGTTGCTCAAAATCGATTTCGTCGCGATTACCGCTACGCAACACCAACCCCACCTGAGATCCCTTGCCTAGAATGGCATCGTACTTGTGCTCATTATCATTCCCACCACCGGCACGCGTTTTCTTCTTTTTCTTTTGTCGATCGCTTTCACTATCTTCCGTATTGCCAGGATGAGCGGTGTGTACATGTATAGAAACAGGTTTACGCGCTTTATTTTTATCTTTATCTTTGTCTGTCGCTTGTCTTTCTTCAACGGACGCCGTGGATTCTTCTTGAATAACAAAATCTTCTGTGAGCGTTACTTTTCCAACAGACGCAACCGCTGTTGTCGCAGCGTTTATCTCTTCTTTAGCATCAATGTTAGCTTCAGTCGATGCAACAATGGGCAATACGTCAGCCAGCGGCGCGACTTGCTCTTCCTCTGGTGTGCGCTTGATAAATGTGCGTTTTTTGCGAACCTGAACGCTAATCGTTTTACGAGCACCCGAACCACCCGCGACTTTTATCTCGCTGGTTTTAGCGCGCCGCAACACAATTCTGTCGGGCAATGCATCGGATTTTGCACCATGCGCTAGCTGCAAATGCTTCAACAATTTTTGCTTTTCATCTTCCGATACATGTCCATCCGTTGTCGTCGTCGCAATACCCGCATCTGTAAGCTGAGCTAGCAAACGCTCAACAGAAATGCCGACATCAGTCGCTAACTGCACTACGGAGACACCTAATTTTCCTGTCTGTTTCACCTGACTCCCCTCGGGCGTTTTATTCCGCCGCATCAAACCAATGTTGACGCGCTGTCATGATGAGTGTTGCTGCGGTTTTCTCATCAAGCTTACACTCTTTAATATCCAACAAATCATCAACAGACTGCTCCGCTAAATCTTCTCGTGTCACGATATGATGTTCGGCCAGTATGGCTGCCAATGCATCATTCATCCCATCCATCGATAGAAGATCCTCTGCAGGACCGGCTGACTTAACGGCTTGACTGTCCGCAATCGCTTGCGTCAGTAATGCCGCTTTCGCTCGCTCACGCAATCTTTCAACAAGCGCTTTATCAAAGCCTTCGATGTCGAGCATTTCTTGCAACGGAACATAGGCAATTTCTTCAAGCGAGGTAAACCCTTCCTCTGCTAAAATCTCCGCCATTTCATCGTCCACGCCTAACTTGTCTTTGAATAATTGCAAATTACCTTCTGCCTCATTCATCGATTGCGCACGGGCTTGTTCTTCGGTCATCACATTTAATTTCCAGCCCGTCAATTCACTGGCTAAACGAACATTTTGCCCATTACGTCCAATCGCTTGAGATAATTGCTCTTCTTTGACCGCAATATCCATCGTGTGACTATCTTCATCCACAATAATGGACATGACTTCAGCTGGCGCCATCGCGTTGATAACCAATTGCGCTGGATTATCATCCCATAGAATAATATCAACACGCTCCCCACCTAGCTCGCTGGAAACGGCCTGTACGCGGGCGCCCCGCATCCCAACACATGCGCCAATCGGATCAATGCGCCCATCGTTGGTTTTCACAGCGATCTTAGCGCGCGCGCCAGGATCACGTGCTGCCGCTTTCACTTCGATTAATTCTTCACCAATTTCAGGGACTTCGATCTTAAAGAGCTCCATCAACATCTCAGGACGTACTCGGCTGAGCGTCATGAGCGGGCCTTTCAATTCTGTTCTAATTTCGACCAAATAAGCGCGAACACGATCACCGATACGCATCGCTTCATGAGGGATCATGTCAATGCGGGATAAAACAGCTTCGGCATTATGGCCTAAATCAATCAAGACAAATTCACGTGTCACTTTTTTGACCACACCTGTGATCAATTGGCCTAGGCGCTCTCGGTACTGATTAGCCACCTGCGCACGCTCCGCTTCGAGCACTTTTTGTACTATTACTTGCTTTGCTTTTTGTGCGGCAATACGGCCAAATTCAACGGATTCAACAGGTTCTTCAATAAAATCACCGACTTTGATATCTTTTCTCTCGGGGAGCCGCGCGCGCACTTGCGTCAGCGTCAGGCGAGTCAAACCCTCATCGCCACCCCCATTCTCAATTTCTTCTTCATCCATTTCATCGGCGATGACTTCCCAGCGGCGAGTCGTTGAATAGTCGCCTGTTTTCTGATCGATAAGTACTTTCACATCGATTTCAGCGCCTGCGCGCTTTTTCGTTGCCATCTCGAGTGCGGCTTCGATCGCGCCAAAAATCACGTTGCTATCAACGCCCTTTTCGTTCGATACGGCTTCAACGACTAGTAATATTTCTTTGTTCATCTTAGTTCTCCTATCCTTCTTTTTTCTGTCCGCGCGCACCCAGCACACCTGGCGACGATACCTCGAGCGTATATCTTTCAGAAATAGGCTCATCTACATCCAGGACAGCGCTCACCTGATGGCTGACCCGAGCACAATCTGACAGGGTAATCCCTGACTCATGGCTAATATATACCCTTAACACGACACAACCATCCTGTCGATGCCACTCACACCCGGCCAGCACAAACCCTAGCGCTTCAACCGGCGCTGCTATTTGATCATGTAAAGCAGTCGATACCGTTTTCATACTCTTAAATCTCTCAAAAGCGCGATATAACACCCTTTAAATAAAAAAACCCCAGCTGGGGTTTTAAATTTAAAAATTGGTAGCGGGGGCTGGATTTGAACCAACGACCTTCGGGTTATGAGCCCGACGAGCTACCAGGCTGCTCCACCCCGCAATAAATCGGGGCAAGCCCCGTCATAACGCCGTCATTCTATAGAAAAGAATTGCTATATTCAAGGCTTAAAGCAACATTTTTTAAAAAGGGCATCTATACTGACAACACGGGGCAAAATAAAGAGGAATAGCCATGCAAGCCAGACTTGACCGTACATTAGAACATTATTTGGCCGATTATGCCAAAAAAGAGGTGTGGGACCCTACCCATGCCGTGCGACCCGTTGCCTCAACAGACCCTGTTGCGGTGCAATTCTGCAAGGCAAGCCTTCTCTTACTGTCAGAAGCGGAAGGTTTTTATAAAGAGTATTCCGATCTAGGCTCCGCTCAGCCTAAAGCAGTTGCCTCACCCATCACCCGCGAGATCCCCTCTGTGGCGCAATCTATTAGCCTTGCCGCTCAAACGCTAGTCATCGGAGCAGGCAAGACGGTAATCGCTCCCATAAAACTCGCCGCAACCAGCTATCACTATGGGAAATCTGGCATCAGCTTAGTCATGCGAGCTAAAAAAATAGTCGATCAAATTAGTGTGCTAAGAAGCATAATAACCGATAGCGAGATGGGCCAAGCACTTGCCCCATTACAAAAAAGTCTCACCGATCTTCAAGAACAAGTATTGCATTGGCAAACACAAATCACATCCGGAGAAGCGCTGGCATCAGACGAGCAGGATCTACCCGCTCTGTTTAATAAAATGCTCTCAAAGATCGCTGTATCCTATTTTGAAACGGATCGTCCCGCTGCACCTCTCAATCTCGAACAGAAAGTGGATGCACCTGTGGTGCCCGTCGTCACAAAGCCAATGACACCCAATCCATTTTCATCAGCATGGAGTCCAAACGCACTTCAAAAACACGAGTGGCTTCCAACGGTAAATCAATTACGCACAGCGATTCGCGGAACAAAGAGCATCACTGAATTACTTGACGCATTTATTCAAGATGCGAAGGAAAGAGGAATGGCATTGGATGATGCGGATACGAAAGCTATTCTCGCAACGCTTGAGGCATTAAAAAACGCCTCTCTGGATAGCAATGGATATTATGACTATAAACAGGGTGATACCCCATTAAGTCAAACCCTTAAAGCCCTTTTTAATACGCTGTGGTCGGTAAATGAATTGTGTGGCGGCCTGTGGGATATGATCGGCAAAGACTCCTCTATTCTTGAGCGAGCATGGGGAAGCGGTAAATTAACAGCGAATGCACCGCGCGCACTCCAACATATCCTCAAAATAGATTGGGTGAATTTAGGTCCCGGCATTGGCGCCATCACCAGCGAGCTCTCCAATCTGCTGCTAACTGTGGGTACCGACACATTGAATCCCATACTAGCTGACGTCGCTCACCACGTTCATGCAATAGAATTAGACCATCACTTGCGCTTTGGATCTTTATCAGAAGGAGTGCGGCCTGCGCTCGATGGTCTCGAAAAAAGTCTACAAGAACGGGGGCTTTTTGCGATGTCTAATCCGTTGGGTTACAGTGAAACAGAAAGAGAAGATCTGGAAAAGAAGCTCGCTGACGCGAAAAAAAACCAACCGAAATTCGAAGGACAACTCAAAAGACTGAATATGCTTTTGACTGATCTCAGTCGCTATGCAAAAACGAATCCCCGAACAATTGCCATTCAAGACATCGCTCATTTACACCAAAGACTCGTTGATCTATCAGCAAACTATGTACTATCAAAAGAAGATAGAGAAACCATAAGAGCGATTCAAACGATTTTAAGCGAACACAAAGAAGATCGAGCAAAGCAAGATCAATACGTCGCGGGTGCCTGGCGCGCATGGCTAGCATCTAATGGCTCAAAATTGTCAGACATCCCCGCCATAGGCGCTACGCTTGCCATAATAGAAAATCAAAAAAAAGCGTTGACCGAACGGTTAATGGATATCCCAAAATACCAAGAAGCCATTCAACAACATGAAAAAATGCGGACTGAATTTGCATTGCGCAGCCTGCGCTCTAATGGATTGATTTCTCTGATTAACGCCGTAAAAAATAGCGCCAGCAATCCCGCTGCTCATCTCATTGAAAAACGACGACTCGCCGTGTTGTTAGCCGATATTGCTGGAACAGATAGACAGCATGCGATACAAAATGCGCATCAAATAACAACCGATTTTATTGACGACCCAAAAAAAATAGATGCGTTTATTTCAACAATCTATTCAATGGATGCTGGCCTTGCTAATACATTGGTGATCGAAGGGGTATTGGCAGGCTATATCAACTCTGACTGCACAGGCAGTTATGAGTTATTGGAAAAACGCATTGGATCATCCGCTAATTATGATAGTCATTTTACCGATATTATCGATCGTCTCTCCATCAAGGCAATCATCGATATGATGGAAGAAATAAATCTTGATCGATTTGATCTTTTAAGAAGAGTCTTAGGTGAAAACAGCAAGGCAACACGCCAACAAAAAACAAGAGAAGAAGTGATCTCGTTGTTATGCAGCCGATACCATGATCTTGAAAGACGTGGCCAAACAGACATGCAGTCTAAGATCGCGATATTATTAGGACGACTCGCAGCCGTTGATGAAAAAAGCGCA
Source organism: Legionellales bacterium (assembly GCA_947478495.1). GTDB lineage: Bacteria > Pseudomonadota > Gammaproteobacteria > DSM-16500 > DSM-16500 > CANJVW01. Next base: position 20,290 of record CANJVW010000014.1, read on the forward strand.
CAAATTATTTTCTCAACTCAAGGCGCAATGAGGCCAAAAACGGAAGCAGCAACTATTTTGGAAACAAGTAAGGACAAGCATAAAGCGCTCTATTTTGAGGGTATGGTTAATGCATTGCAATTGAATTATGTCGATGGCAAAGCGGTCAATGAAAACAGAACGCTAGCTGATTTTGCTCGTGACAATCAATCCGTTTTCGAAAAAATATATCAAGCTGTTGGGAAACACTACACAGACGGTCAATCGCCTATCGAGTTAATGGAAACGACAGAATACTTCATTCGACACTATGTATCGAAGGGCAGTGTCGCTGAAAAAAAATTAAGTGAATTTTTCTCAAGTATGGTGTTATGCACTGATAACGTTGAAGCGCGTCTAGCGATGCTGGAGCGTTACCAAGAATCCAGCGGATCGCCTTATGCAAAATACCTCGAGCGATTAACGCATGACGCCTCATTTAAATTTTTTGAAATAACGTGTGCTGAGTTTGAGAAATATAAAATTACATTTATCAATGAAATGATTGCTCAATGTGATTCGCTGCGAGATGGTGTTGCGTTTGGCGTAGGAGAAAGCCATGCATTTTGTCGCTCGATAAATCAGCTTCTCAAAGACAATATTGCATTGCTAGAGGCAGTATCTGCCCCCTATTCAGGACTGTCTGCGCAATACAACGGATTTCAAGAGTTGCATCGCATTAATCAAGGCATTCAAGAAGCGCTTCTCGAAAAAAAAACGGAAAGAACAGGGCTCGAAGCAGCGTACAAAGAAAAAATAGAGCGGGAAGCGAAGAAAACACAGATAGAAAAAAGAACGGAAGAGCGCGATGCACTCGTGAAAACGATTGATGGCATCCAAGATGAGCTCAAGCTCTATATCGATGTTGTCTCCCAGGAATCACGCTCTTCCATCAAAATAGAAAAGATAAACTTAGCCAACACCTATGCTCGCTCTCTCGAAGAGATGAGAAATGAACTTAGCAATTACAAGATAGAAACGGGATTTGTCACCTTGAAAACAAGAACGGGGAGCGAGCTATTTAGCCATGATCAAGCGGCTCCGTATATCAGTAAGAATCTCGAGAAATTGAGTGCTGATGTAAAAGCAAGGCACGACAAGTTAGTTAAGAGCAAGACTTTTGCATCCTCTGGTCGGTTTGGAGAGTTGATCGGACGATTATATGGAACAGAGAAAAAAGATAAACTACCTTCCATACTCAAAAAAATAGATAAATTAATGAAAAAACTTAAAGCATTTTTTAAGCGTAACAAAACGCCCGCATCACCCGCACCCACTCAAGAAAAACCGATTGAGAAAAAAGATAAAAAACGTGCCGGATTGTTTGGGTCTGTCCATCTTAAATCAAAGGCAGCACAGCCCGGAACAGGGAAAAGCAATAGTCTTGGAGATAAAAAAAGTTAGAAGAATGCCTCCAGGGAGGCCATATGCAATCACAGAAAAAACAAGATCTACTCGCATTGATTGACGATATTCGTGAAGCACTTACCGAATACAGAACAGAACGAGGCTCATCAGACGACTCCGAATTAACGAAAAAAAAGCTCGATTTAGAGGCAAGAGCAAGAGAGATGATCGAAGACATTCGACTCGAAGTCGACGCATCGAGAACAGTTGGGAAATATATCTATGAGAAAATACAGCAGTTTGGACGCGCTCTAGAAAGCGAACACAAAAAAATGATGGAAGAGAGTGGACGATTCGCCTCGTTTGGTTTATTGGGAAAAAAAACAAAGCATATCAATAAAAAAATACAAACTTATCGATCACCCGCGTTAGGGCGTATTGCCAGCATCATAAAAAAGATCGCAGGATTATTTAAAAAGAAAAAACAGTTTCTTTAACTCAGACGAGTCATCTGTTTTCATTGGACGCAGTCACTCATGCCCAAAGAAAGCTCGACATAGCGGCCTCTATTAAAGAAGCAGAAGAAGAGAAGCGTGCAGAAAATAATAAGCTTGAAAAAACCACTCAGAAACAAACGACAGACATCATCGCGGCGTTAGAAAAAGCAGCAAGTCGCGTACCTGATATCAGCCTTCCTTCTCTCATTCTCAACACAACCGATACACAGCAACAATACATTGACTCGGTAACCCAATCCCTGTCTGATGCGTTTCCCAAAGGCCCTCAAAAAAAGCGTCAACTCTATGAAGAAATAAAAAAATCGACTCTTTTTAGCGACATGAAAGAGAGGGTGTGGAATGCATTTTATCAAAAAGCCATGGCAGTTTGTTCCGAGACGGCTTCCATCGCAGGAGGAACAGTCACCGGCATTGGCATTAATCAATACTTGTTCCCTAGCACTAATCCATCATGGGGCGCCGCATTGGGTGCTCAAACACCCGGAACACGGCATGGAAGCAACGCAACACTGTGGCTGGGTGCTCATACTGCCATGAGTCTTGCGGGAGGAGCTTTAACTGGTGCTGCTGCTCGAGGCATCCTATCTAAACCACTACAACATCAAAAAGACGACTTTTTAAAGCTTTTCGATCACCATTTAAAAAATGCTTTGAGGGTCCTGTTTTATCAACAGTCACAGGGGAGGTGCGCGATCCCACACAGAAAGCTTCCATCAACACAGTGATCACACAAACCATTCAAGCAGCCGAGAGAGAAGCCACTGCAAAAAAACAGGCGGAAGAAAAACCCTCTTTTGTTGATGATTCCACCAAAACAGTCGAGCAATTCGCTGCATCCTATCCGCCAATTGCGATCACCGCCACCGTGGCTGGAACCGTCGTTGCAACAGCGCCACTGGCCCGCACGGGATATGCGGCTGCCGCTTTAGCCATCGCCAATCCACTGGCGACTCTCGCTATTGCGGGCGCAGGTACTGCAGCGTATTTTGGTGCTGACTGGATAAGCGCACGATTACCCACCCCCCTAAATAGATTTGTCGCCTGTGTGTATAACCACAGAGACGTGGCGGTGCCATTAGCGACCACGGTCGTCAGTATCGCCACTGGCGGCACACTCAGTGCGGGGATAGGTGCGCTCAGCACGGTCAATGCCCTCACGGGCGGCAAGCTTGGCAATATCGGAACAAGCGCTATCGCCAGCGCCACAGGCTTGGTCGGCGGTGGCGCAAAACGCTTACGTGGATTGTTTGGATCGGCAAATGAGGCTACTATAGCCCCAAATACAAATTCAAACAACGAGGAAAGCCACGATGCAAGACCGCCAAGACCAAATCAAAAACATTGCTGAACGCTATCTTGCCACCTATGCCAAAGAAAGATGCTGGGGTCCTAACGGAGAATGGTTGCCACCGCATCCCGATGACCCACTCTCTGTGCAATTCAGCAAGGAACTTGTCGCGCTATTACCCGAAGTAGAATCGACCTATCACACACTCCATGCCTTATTCTTCGCTCAAAAAAAAGAGCCTCCTGTGAAGCGCTGGCCCATCCCCCCAGAGAGGGCAATCGTCACCGCCGCAAAAGTCACGGCAAAAATCATCCGAACAGCCGCGACACCTATCACCCTGCCTTTGGGATATATAGGAAAAGTGTTTCGCTTGGGATACGCAGGAAAAGCCGTTTACTACGGATGGAAGGGACGCGCTCTCAAAAAAAATCTGCCCAGCATCTATGGCAGGGTCTGCAAACTCATCGAGCTCACACAACAAAGCGCGCTCCCTGAAACCCTTGTTTCCACAAAACGGCATTTAGAAAATCTAGGAGCACAGGTCACCCAATGGATCACAGATATTGCCGCAGGAAACCCATTGCAAGATAACGATCATTCTTTTTTCTTGCTTAATAAAATGCTATCCGACATCGCGACCTCTTATTTTGAAACAGATCGCCCTGGCGCACCGATTGCATTAGGCGCTCACCCCGTGCAAACTGCTCCCATTATTCAAAGAAGAGCCTATGAAAGCGTGCCAGAAGAGTGGCATCCCAGCGCACAAAAAAGAAATGAATGGTTGTCGACAGTCGAGTCAGCACGTAATGCAATCAAGGCAACAGAACGCCTCTCGCAATTTCTCACGTCCTTCATGGATAAAGCAAAACAATCTGGAGCAGTAATTGATGAAGACGCAAAACATCTGATTACAAAAACACTGTTCGCATTACAAACAGCGATTCTCGATGAGGAGGGTTTTTATGCCTATAGCGATCGCGAACCGCCCATCACACGCAATCTAAAAGCCCTTGCGAATACGCTTTTTTCTATTAATCACTCTTGTCTTGGGCTCTGGACAGAAAACAAAGGATGGGGCGAAAATATTGTCACCGGATACTTTAAAACACTGAACCACTCTAGCAATACCATCAAACACATCCTCCAAGTCGACTGGAAAAACCTTTCTCCTAATATCGTAGCGATAGGGAGTCAATTAACAGATGCCGTTTTTTCTCTTAGCGTCGAAACACTTAATCCTGCTTTTGAAACGCTCGCGCAGTATTCCCACCAAATCGAATTCGATCATGATTGTCGTTTCGGCGTCTTGACGCAAGAGATACGTACCGCATGCTTTCACGTCGAAAAACGCTTCCAAGAACGCGGATTGTTTGCGTTTAGAAATGCATTTGGGTTTACCGAGGAAAAAGAGGCATTGCTAAGAGAAAAACACAGACAATCTAGCAATTTGATTCACCAAGGATCGATCAGCCAAAAGCTCACTTCGATCAATACACTCTTAGATGATCTTGCCATCTATCAGCGAGATGAACGCCTTCGAAAAGATGTATTGTTTATCAAAAAAATAAAAGCTTCTTTAAGAGAACACGAGCCGGTGTTATCACGTGACGCTCTTCGTATCATGCAAGAGCGGTTAGCTGACGATCTGCGCCTTCTGAGTGAAGCGGAACGCGCAAAAAAAGCATGGTTCGGATCTCTTTCCGCCTGGGCAAGCGCGACGACCCCGCTATGGCCACCCGCTGAATTAACAGCCCTGATCAGGGCCGCTCAAAAAGAACAAAGAACGCTGAAAAAACAACGTTGCGCAGCCGAAAGATACCAGGAAGCCCTTGTTCAACATGAAAAAATGCGCACTCACTTCGCAGAATGGAGTCTCATAAACCAAGGATTGACCCCGTTAATCGAAGCGGTCATAGCAGGAAAGGAAGCCAACCAAAATCGTGCTGAAAAATATCGGCTTGCTGTATTGTATGCTGATTTATTTGGATTGAATCGCAGCCTATGCATGTCTGATGCGCATCGCATCTCACATAGCATTACAACAGCAGAGGGATGCGGCGAACTGCTCCAGAAGATCGCGACAATCCATCCTGCGCTAGGCGCTCAATTAGGTGTCGAATGCCAACTGGCCGGTTATATTTTATGCGCACCTCTTGATAAAGATGCTTCCGTCGATGTCGCTACGCTGTTTGATCGACTGACCCTTCGGATGATACAGTGTATGATGCGCCCTTTGCACTTGGATCGGTTAACCTTACTCAGGCAATTACTGGGATGCACTTCCGCAACGACTACAGATCAACAAAACATTCCTTCGCTCTTGCAAGATTTAGTATTTATTGGGCTTACTAATAAAGAACTTGGTAAAAAAGCGGTGATCTTTATGATGCGTCTCGCAACCGCAGATCGCACCATCGCACAATGGGTTTTTGAGCGGGGTACAGCGCAAACCAGCGATATCGACCATGTTAGAAAAAAAGATAAAACGCTTTACTCTGAAGCGCTCGTTCATTCCTTTACATTTCATTATATTGATGGAAAATGTGAAAATGAAAATAGAGCAATCCGACAATTTGTGTTGATCCATCAATCTATTTTTCGATCAATATTCCATGCGTTAGACAAACCCTATACTGACGCTCTTTCATCCATCGATTTGCTCGACACAATAGAACACTTTATGCGATACAATCTCTCTCCGGGGAGCTCAGCGGAGACACAATTAAAATCTTTTTTATCGGCTTTTGTACTCTGCAAAGACAACGTAGACGTAAGACGTCGCATGATGGAAGAGAATCAATTGGCCCGCGGCTCAGTCAATACAAAATACATGGTGCACTTAACCGTAGAAGCTTCTTACATGTTCTTTGAAAAAATAGTGGAAAACTTTGATGCATTTAAAAAGCACTATGATTCAGAGATACGAGAAAAATATCAGCCATTCACATCCATGATCTGCGACAAGCCAGAACAAGATATATTTATTAAGGGGGTCGTCGAATTTTTAGAGAAAAAATTACAGTGCATGCGAGCATTAAGCACGCGATCTATTGAGATACCTCATCAATACCATGCTTTCCAAGCGTTAATTGGTCTCAAAAACAAAATGGATGATTTTATCCAGAGAAAGCTCCATGAGAAGAAACATATAGAGAGAGCTTATCAGTCACGCCCACAATCGGTACCCGCTTCTCCTGGTTTATTTAACAGCGCCAAAAGGGCAGCACAAGAGGGAAAACGCAGTCCTTCCAAAAGGGTTAAAACGTCAGAATATACTAGAACACTCAGCGCCAATGGGATAGGATGAAAAATAAATCCATCAATCGGGCTTTGTCTCTTATGCTGAATAGATTTATTTCTAAACTGGGTATAATAAGCTGTTTTTGCGCATTCTCGCTCAATGCTTGCATGATGGGTCCTGACTTTAAAACGCCCGCTGCGCCCAATGTAAAACCACTCAAAGTCGCCGATAGTACACAGCATTTTACACTTAACCAAACGATACCCGCTGACTGGTGGACACTGTACCATTCTCCTGCGCTCAATGAGCTCATTACAACGGGGCTCACCAATAGCCCAACGATTGATGCGGCAACCGCTACACTCCGCCAAGCAAAAGAACAGCTCAATGCGCAAACTGGCAATCTCTTATTACCTGCTGTCACGCTCGATGCCAATGGACAACGACAACGAACCGGTATCGCCTCAGGTGAGCCAGCAGGGGTTTTTAATTTATACAATGCCTCTGTTAGTGTGGCTTATACCTTAGATGTTTGGGGCGCTTCTCGTCGACAAATCGAAGGTGCGCGTGCTGCGGTCGAGAATCAACAACACGAACTTCGCGCGGCTCAGCTGATGCTGACCGGCAACATTGCAACCTCTGCCATCATGCTCGCCTCATTTAACGCACAAAAAACAGCGACAGAGGCGCTTATTAAGGCCCAATCCGATCAGCTTGACTTGATGCAAAAGCAATTATCACTAGGAGGGGTGTCGCAACAAGATATTCTAGCCCAGCAAACCCAATTAGAACAAACCCGCGCATTGTTGCCGCCAATCAAAAAAAGTCTTTTTCAAACACAAAATGCATTGGCGGTATTAGTTGGCCGTTTCCCAGACGAAAAAGCATTGCCCTTCATTCAACTTGATACCTTATCTTTGCCTGCTTCATTACCAATCAGTATTCCCTCTGATATTGTGAAACAACGACCGGATATTCAAGCATCATTAGCCCTCTTGCATCAAGCAAGCGCGGCCGTTGGAGTTGCCACAGCCAATATGTTTCCACAAATGACGCTCAATGGTAGTTATGGTGGCTCATCTACGATACTCAATACCCTGTTCAATGCGAGCACTCGCACATGGAGCTTTGGTCCACAGCTTGCAGCACCCCTGTTCAATGGCGGTGCATTAAGCGCCCAAAAACGTGCGGCGATCGCGGCATTTGATGCAGCGAATGCACAATATCACCAAACCGTCTTGTCAGCCTTTCAGAATGTGGCGGACAGTCTGCGCGCCGTCGAAACCGATGCCCGCTTAGAAATCACAGAAAAGAAGGCGGAAAGTACGGCGCATGCGGCACTGGAACTCACCCGACAACAATTTACCTTGGGTGGCGTGAGCTTTTTGGCTGTATTAAATGCGGAGTCACAGTATAATCAAGCGATCGTCCAACGAATACTGGCCACCGCTGCGCGCTTGACAGATACAGTCGCGCTATTTCAATCGCTCGGCGGCGGTTGGTGGAATCAAAAAGGAGTGGCTGTTTCATGAAAAAAGCGATGGCTATCATGCTCCTCTTGCTTGGCCTTGGTTTTGCTGCCATTTTTGGATTTAAAGCATTCAAAGGCATCATGATAGGGCGATATATGGCTAAAATGGGCTCATCACCCATCACAGTATCAGCCACCGATATCCATTCCGCCCTCTGGCAAACAGAGGTGGTCGCGGCGGGCAGTGTTCGCGCGACATTAGGCGTGAATATCACAACCACACTAGGCGGTATGGTCGATCACATTAATTTCACCCCAGGTAGCACGGTCAATAAAGGTGATTTATTGGTTCAACTCAATATCGCGCCGGAAACAGCCCAATTACATACCCTTCAGGCGAGCGCAGAACTCGCACAGAGCACCTATCTCCGGGATGCTGCGCAATATAAAATACGTGCTATCAGCAAAGCCACGCTCGATGTGGATGCAGCTAACGCCAAAACAACAGCAGCACAAGTCGAACAACAACTTGCTTTGATTGCCCAAAAAACCATTCGTGCGCCCTTCACTGGACGACTCGGTATTTCAGTCGTGAATCCTGGCCAATACATTAATCCCGGCGATAAAATAACCATGCTCCAAACATTTAATCCCATTTATGTCGATTTCTATGTGCCACAACAAACGCTCAGCAAAATAAAGCTCGGGGAATCGGTCAGCGTTCAAAGTGATGCATTCCCGGGCAAAACCATCACCGGCAGCATCTCCACCATTGACCCAGGGCTTGATCCCAGCATTCGCAACGTGGAAGTGGAAGCAACCATCCCCAACCCAGATAATCTGTTGGTCCCCGGGATGTTTGTTTCTGCTATTATCAATGTCGGCGCACCTATTTCCTATCTCACCGCGCCTCTCAGTGCGGTTACCTTCAACCCTTATGGCGCGATCGTCTACGTGGTATCCCCCACCATGACGGTTAGCCAAGTGTTTGTCACAACCGGAGACAAAAGAGGGGATCAAGTGGTTGTTCTGAAAGGTCTCAAAGAAAACGATAAAATCGTGACAAGCGGTCAACTCAAACTCCGCAATGGCAGCACCATCACCATTGACAACACCCTTGCACCCGATGACAACCCCAACCCTCAACCGGTAGACGATGAGTAACGCATGGCCTTCACTGATATTTTTATTAAACGACCTGTCCTAGCAACTGTTGTCAGTCTGTTTATTTTGGTGCTCGGATTGCGATCTGTCGGTACACTCCCTATCTTACAATATCCCTTTACCGAAAATGCAGTAGTGACGGTGACAACCGTTTACACCGGAGCGACACCGGATATTATCTCAGGCTTTATCACGAGCCCCCTTGAAAATTCTATCGCGCAAGCGAATGGGATTGACTACATGACATCCACGAGCACTCAAGGTGTCAGCACCATTCAGGCCAATTTAAAATTAAACTACGACCCCAGCAAAGCGCTTGCCGATATCAATACCAAAGTCAATGCGGTGCTTAATCAACTACCGAAACAATCTCAACAGCCCATCCTCAGCGTCACAATCGGTCAATCCATTGATTCAATGTATATCGGATTTTATAGCTCTGTATTGCACAGCAATCAAATCACGGACTTTCTCGTTCGAAATGTGCAACCTAAACTCCAAGCCATTGATGGCGTTCAGACCGCAGAAATATTGGGTCAACGACTCTTTGCCATGCGCGCATGGCTTGATCCCATCAAGCTCGCTGGATTTCACTTAACACCAACGGATGTCGCCACACAGCTCGCCAACAACAATTTCATTTCAGCAGTCGGCCGCACGCAAGGCAATCTCGTCACAATGAATTTAACGGTCAACACCGGCCTTGAGAGCGTGGATGCTTTTAAAAACCTCATCTTAAAATCGCAGAATGGCGCGATGGTTAAATTAGGTGATGTCGCAACCGTGAGCCTTGGGTCGCAAAATTACGATACAGCGGTACAATTTGATGGACAACCCTCTGTGTATATCGGCATTAAAATCGCACCCGCAGCGAATCTGCTCGATGTCATCGCACATGTCAAACAAGTCTTTCCCACCATTCAATCCCAATTACCAGAAGGCTTAAACGCTAAAATCGTTTATGATGCATCTGCTTTCGTGAACAGCTCTATTCATGAAGTGCTTCGATCATTGCTGGAAGCGCTCATCATCGTCACTGCCGTTATTTTTCTTTTTTTGGGATCCATCCGTTCAGTGATCATTCCGGTTATCGCCATGCCACTTTCTTTGATCGGCACTTTTTTCATTATGCTATTGCTGGGTTATTCCATTAACTTATTAACATTGCTCGCCCTCGTCTTAGCGATTGGACTCGTCGTCGACGATGCGATTATTGTTGTTGAAAATATTTATCGTCATATTGAAGAAGGTATGTCACCGATCGACGCTGCGCTTCTCGGTACTCGCGAGCTGGCAGGACCGATCATTGCTATTTCAGTTGTGTTGATTGCGGTTTACTTACCTATTGGCTTTATGGGTGGACTGACTGGTGCATTGTTTACGGAATTCGCTTTTACGCTCGCCGGCGCGGTTGGGATATCTGCCATCGTCGCGCTCACGCTCTCTCCGATGATGTGCTCTCGACTCTTATCACTGAGCGCACAAAAAAGCCGATTGATCACTGTGATTGATCACTTCTTTCATCGGTTACAAAAAAAATATCTTAGCCTACTCCACTGCACGCTAGATTATCTTCCTGTGATTACTGTGTTCGCAGCGGTCATACTGTCAAGCAACTACTTTTTATTCGTATCAAGCAGCTCAGAACTCGCGCCACAAGAAGACCAAGGCATTGTTCTCGCCATGTTAACGGCTGCTCCTAATGCAGCACTCGCTCAAACACAAGTGTATTCTCGCGCAACGAACAAAGTATTCTTCAGTTTCCCTGAAACAGAACACACATTTATGGTGGATGGCTCAAGTGGGCTCAACAGCAGTATTGGTGGTATGGTGTTAAAGCCCTGGGATCAGCGGGATCGCACCACCAACCAACTGCAACCTGAGCTACAAAACCAACTCAATGGGCTATCCGGTGCCCGAGTCGCTGCATTTCAGATGCCGTCCCTACCCGGTGGCGGATCAGGCCTTCCCGTCCAATTTGTCCTTCAAACATCGCGTCCTTTTTCAGAGCTCAACGTATTAAGTCAAGATTTTATGAAAAAAGCACAAGAGCAGGGCATCTTTTTATTCCTCGATTCTGATTTGAAATACGATAAAGCACAGTCTGATATTCGCATTAATCGAGCAAAAGCCGCTGAACTCGGCTTGACGATGCAAGACGTGGGGAATGCACTGGGCTCTGCGCTTAGCGAAGGCTATGTCAATTACTTTAACTTCGCAGGACGCTCTTACCAAGTCATCCCTGAAATGCATAAAGTCGATAATTTAAATCCACAACAACTATTGAGCTATTACATTACGACATCCAATGGATTAAGCATTCCACTGTCCACTATCGCAAGTGTACACACCGCTGTTATTCCACAGTCATTGAATCACTTTCAACAGCTCAATTCGGCAACCCTCTCCGGGGTCACTTTTCCAAATGTCACGATGGCGGACACCTTAAATAAACTAAAAGCAATCGCAAAAGACATGTTGCCGCAAGATGTGAGCATTGATTACGGCGGGCAATCACGACAATTTATCCAGGAAAAAAGTGGGCTACTTCTCACGTTCTTTTTTGCGCTCATTATTATTTACTTAAGCCTTGCCGCACAATTTGAGAGCTTCCTCGATCCATTGATTATCTTGATCAGTGTCCCTATGTCTATCTGCGGCGCCATGATTTTCATCAGCTTAGGAATAGGGGGCGCTACTCTTAATATTTATACCGAAGTCGGATTAGTCACGTTGATTGGTCTCATCAGTAAGCATGGCATTTTGATTGTACAGTTCGCTAATGATTTGCAACGTCAAGGAAAATCCAAACGAGAAGCCATTGAAACTGCCGCCAGCATTCGATTGCGACCCATTTTAATGACGACCGCCGCGATGGTTTTAGGCGTTGTGCCGCTGATCACCGCAACGGGTGCGGGCGCTGTCAGTCGATTTGATATTGGATTAGTCGTATCCACCGGTATTTCGATTGGTACCTTGTTCACGTTATGGGTTGTGCCCGGCATGTATTTACTACTATCAACAAAGAAAACAACTGAGGAAGTAATATGAAAAAACGCGTTAAAATAGCCATCACAGGGGCCGCAGGACAAATTGGTTACGCGCTCATTTTTCGAATTGCGTCCGGTGCGATGCTCGGACCTGATACAGAAGTCGAGTTACAGCTATTAGAGCTAGAGCGCTCTTTGCCAACATTACATGGACTCGCAATGGAACTTGACGACTGTGCTTTTCCTCTTCTCAGGAAAATCAGCTGCACCTCTAACCCTAACGACGCCATGCGTGACATCAATTGGGCCATGTTGATTGGTTCAGTTCCCCGAAAAGAAGGCATGGAGCGCTCGGATCTTTTAAAGATAAACGGACAAATTTTTACAACGCAGGGCAAAGCGATCAATGACAATGCCGCAACCGATGTTCGTGTTTTTGTAGTCGGCAACCCTTGCAATACAAACTGCCTCATTGCAATGAATAATGCGCCCACCATTCCGCAAGACCGTTTTTACGCCATGACGATGTTGGATGAATTACGCGCTCGCACGCAGCTTGCTCAAAAAGCCAATGTAGATGTTACCGCTATTAGTGAAATGACGATCTGGGGAAATCATTCATCAACACAATATCCTGATTTTTATCATGCAAAAATTAATGGTAAAGCTGTAACAGACGTGATCACCGATACGTCGTGGTTGCAAAACGATTTTATTTCCATCGTTCAAAAACGTGGGTCAGAAGTGATCAAGGCGCGTGGCTCATCCTCCGCCGGATCGGCTGCCAATGCCGCACTCATGACCGTTTATCAGTTAACCCATGACACGCCCGCAGGCGAATCATTCTCTGTCGCGCGTTGCTCTCAAGGCGAATACGGTGTTGATCGGGGATTAATCTTTTCTGTTCCTTGCCGAACGGAAAACGGTCAACTTCGTGTAATAAGCGATATCAAGCACGATGCATTTGCACAGGCGAAAATACAGCTGACGCTAGATGAATTAAAAGCAGAGCACCAAGCGGTGAAAGAGTTAGGATTAATAAAGTAACGATACTATTTAGAGCCTGCTCAACATCTTCATTAACATGCGGAACGTGCACGAAATAACTCTCACCAGTGTGCGGGTATCGCCCATACCCGTTAAAAAGCTGCCCTCTGACTATAATGTCGGGGCTGTGCGCGCACCCCATGTTAATGAAGGTTTTGAACGGGCTCTAAGAGTGTGGTCGTGGCAGTTTCAATCCACGTTTTGGCTTCATCCAGCACTTCTCGCGCATCTCGGTCTTTTGTTTCAATCAAAGGACCGATGACAATACGAATCATACCGGGTTTTTTGATGAAACTGCGCTTTGGCCAACAGAGTCCCGCATTGTGTGCGATGGGAAGAATGGGGTAGCCTGTTTTTGTTGCGAGCAATGCACCGCCGACGTGATAATGCCCGACCACACCGGGCGGTGTGCGCGTGCCTTCGGGGAACACTAAAATCCAGCGACCAGCGTCCAATCGTTTTTTTCCTTCTTGAATGAGTTGATTCATAGCGCTTTTTTTAGCGGATCGATTGATAGAAATCGGATCGATAGTTGCAAGCCCCCAGCCAAAAAAAGGTATCCACAACAACTCTCTTTTTAAGATGATGGCTGATTGAGAAAAAAATCCCTGCAGAAAAAAAGTTTCCCATAGTGATTGATGTTTGCTAAAAATAATCCCGTTGCGATTTTTAGGGATATTCTTCATGCCTTCTATTGTATAATTGACATGGCAAATGATTTTTAGTAATCCAATGATCACTTGCGTATAAATGGTCACAAGGTGATAGCGATAACGAAATGGCAAAGGGCGTGCTAGGATGCAAATAAAACTATAAAAAATAGTGATGATAATCATCAGACAAGAAAAAACAGCCGATCGAATGAAGTCATTAATGTTGCAAAACATATTGTACCGCCTCCAATAAGTTTTTTTTGCAGGGAACATCTTTTAGAAGATCTGCATTTTTACGAAGTGTTTTTTCACCATTGCCTGTTAAGGCTAACAAGGGTTTGCATGGCAATGCCAGTGCGGCTTGCATATCCGATAAGGAGTCACCAATAAAAAAAGTGTTTTCGAGCGTATCGTGATATTTTTCTTGAATGCGACGAAAGAGCCCCAACTTCGGTTTTCGACAGGCGCAGTTTTCGGATGGATGGTGTGGACAAAAGAGTATGTCGTCGATATGGCCGCCTACCTCCGCCAAGAGCCGAATAAATTTTTCATGAATGTCTGATAGGGTGCTGAGCGTATAGAATCCACGAGCAATGCCGGATTGATTACTGACCACAATGACGCGAAAACCCGCTCGATTCAAATCGGCAATGGCATCCAGGCTGCCGGGAATCGGACACCATTCGTCCGGTGATTTAATATAATCATCCGTATTGTGGTTAATAACGCCGTCTCGGTCGAGCAAGATTAAAGGGCGTTTCTTAATCATGATATAAGCCTTTGTTTGGTATAGCTTACTATACAATACATTCTGTCAGCGCTCACTCTCTTTGGAAAGAAAAAACGAGCTATGGCTGTCTTAGTTTGGCGCCAGCGACAATTGACGGGTCTTTTTAATTGCACTTCAGATCTGAATTGGCGATATTAAATTATTGAAGCAATGCCACATCCGCGACCGATAAAAACAAGGTGCGTAATTTCTTGAGGAGTAGCAATCGATTTTCTCGGCAGTCTTTATCGTCGGTCATTACCATCACATTATTAAAAAAATCATCAATGGGTTCTCGTAGTGCAGACAATAAATGTAATGTTTCAGCGTAATGGCCAGGGATTATTCTTTCTTGCAACGCCTCCATTTTTTCAAAGAGGACGTTTTCTGATGTGTGTTCGAATAATTTGGTATCAATAATAGTGGTGGATAATGCCATCGCATTTTTTGCGAGAATCTGCGCAACGCGTTTGTTGGCCGCACAGAGACTCATTGCGCTGGGCAATAATTTAAAGGCATTGACAGCACGAATACGGCAATGAATATCGTAGGGGACGGTGAGGTTTAATTCCATGACGGAGGCGATCACATCGGATGAAAATTTTTGTTCTTGATAGAAGGGTTTTAATCGACTCAATATAAACGTTAATATGATCGGTTTGGATGTTTTTTTTATATTGTCATCAGGAAATTGAGTGGCTGAAATTAATTTTTTTAAATCGATCGGCATTTTTTTCTCGATCAAAATGCGTAACAGACCTAACGCTGCGCGTCGCAATCCAAACGGATCTTTATCGCCTGTCGGTATTTTTTGCTGGTAAAACAAATTCGCGATCAGAGTCATGCGATCTGCTATCGCGAGGATGTCCCCTTCTTTTGTTGAAGGCAATTGATCGCCTGAAAACCGAGGTAGATAGTGTTCTTTGATAGCGATCGCAATGGAGTCAGATTCTCCATCCTGTTTTGCATAGTAAAATCCTGCGATACCTTGCAGCTCAGGAAATTCGCAGACGAGCGTTGTGGCGAGATCCGCTTTTGCGATGCTAGCTGCGTGTAGCAGGGCTTCGAGATCGCTTGCAGATAGCGAAAAATCGCTCGCGGTGCAAGTGATAAACTCAGCAATATCGCGACTTTTTTGAGACAAGGCATCGGCTAAGGCTAAGCTATGTTCTTTTAATGATTTTTTCTTATCTGTCTCAAAGAAAAACGCGGCATCTGACAACCGCGCAGCTAAGACACGTTCATTACCCTTGATGACTTGATTACGGTCTTTGCTTTCAATGTTGCTGATCATGATAAAGTAGGGCAGCAATTGTTGGTTTTTATCTACCACTGGAAAATAGCGTTGATGAGATTTCATTGATGCAATCAACGCTTCTGATGGGACATCCAGAAATGCTTTATCGAACTGTCCGCATAGCGCCGCGGGCCACTCGACAAGACCGTTGACTTCATTGAGCAAATCGTCTGGAATCATTACTTCTGCGTTTGACGGAAGATTTTTTTCAGCCACCTCTTTTATGGCGTGACGAATCTTTTCTTTTCGTTCATTAAAATCAGCGATGACAAAATGGTCTTTCAATTGCGCGGCATAACTCGCAGCATCGATCACATCAATCCATCCTGTTGAGTGAAATCGATGACCTCGAGTTTTGTGGTTCGCCTTGATGCCGAGTATTTCAACAGGAATAATATCGCGGCCATATAATAAAATAACCGAATGCACAGGGCGAATAAATTCAATGGGGCTGCTGCCCCAGCGCATGCGTTTATTGATGGGCAATGCTTTTAAAGCATCTTGAACGACAAGAGGTAAAATCTCTTTTGCCGTTTTACCTTTAACGGATTGACGAACGCCGAGCCAAGTGCCTTGATCGCTTTTCAATTCAATTAAATCAGCGGGGGAGACGCCACACGATTTGGCGAAACCCATGCATGCAGGTGTCGGTTGGCCTGATGTATCGAATGCGGCGGTGAGTGCTGGCCCTTTTTTTTCAACGATATGATCGGCTTGTTGCGGACTGATTTCTTTGACCAATACCGCTAAGCGGCGGGGAGTCGCAAAACTCAGCGCCTCGTCAAATGATAACTCTGATTTTTGGAGGCCTAGTTTAATATTCTCTAAAAAGCTGAGAGAAAGCGTTCGAAGTGACAGCGGTGGCAGTTCTTCAGTATGAATTTCAACGAGGAAGTCGGTCATGCGTCCTCCTTTTTAAGCAAGGGAAATCCCAGTTTTTCGCGAGAGGCATAATAACTTTCTGCGACTGCTTTGGTATAAGAGCGGATTTTCAAAATATATTCTTGACGCTCCGCTATTGAGAGCGCACGACGCGCATCAAGCAGATTAAATGCATGAGATGCCTTCATTGCCATTTCGTACGCTGGCAGAGGTAACCCAATATTCATCAATCGAAAGCTTTCTTGTTCGTAAAAAGAAAAGTGATTTCGTAATGTGTTAATATCAGCTTCTTCAAAATTATAGCGAGACATCTCTACTTCATTTCGGTGAAAGATATCGCCATAAGTGACAGTGCCGTTGGGTGATGCATTCCATACGAGGTCATAAACATTGCTAACCCCTTGTAATGGCATAGCTAATCGTTCTATGCCATAGGTAATTTCACCAGTGATAGGTTGACATGGCAATCCACCGACTTGTTGAAAATAGGTAAATTGCGTAATTTCCATGCCATTTAACCATACTTCCCAGCCAAGCCCTGAAGAACCCAAGGTGGGTGCTTCCCAGTTATCTTCTACAAAGCGTATATCATCTGCAAGGGTATCAATACCTAATAACCGTAGTGAATCTAAATACAATTCTTGAATGTTAAGAGGAGACGGTTTCAGAATCACTTGAAACTGATAAAAGCATTGTAACCGATTGGGATTTTCACCATAACGACCATCAGCGGGTCTTCGGCAAGATTGCGCATAGGCTGTATGCCATGGCTCAGGACCAATTGCCCGTAGAAAAGTCGCGGGATGAAACGTGCCTGCACCTATTTCCATATCATAGGGTTGCATAATGGTGCAGCCTTGGCCGTCCCAAAAATCTTGTAGAGTTGCAATCATGCCTTGCAATGTTTTTGCATTGTGTCTAGACATGCTGCACGATCTCTCGCCATGAACGGACGGGTAATTCTTTGTCTTTTAATTCAATCAAACAAGACAACATGATTTGTGCGATCTGCAGATTGGTGATGAGTGGAATATGATGGTCAATCGCGGTGCGGCGAATAATAAAACCATCCGTTTGCGATTTGGCATCTGTCACGGCGCGATGTGTTGGGATATTAATAATTAAATCGATTTTGCGATTCCCAATGATCGTTCTGATGTTGGGCTCTACTTTCTCATTGGCTTTGTAAACAAAATAAGAGCCGATACCGTTTTTAGACAAGTAGGAATGCGTGCCGCCCGTGCTGTAAATCTCCCATCCGCGATCTTCAAGTTCGCGAAGATACGATAATAGTTTATGTTTGTGGGCATCTGCGATAGACACCAAAAGGCGCTTACCTAAAATATTTTGTTCGGTGGACAACCAAGCGCGCCAATACGCGTCATACAGATTTTCGCCGAGACAGGCGACTTCACCCGTGGATGCCATTTCAACATGTGCGACAGGATCCGCGCCTTTCAAGCGATTGTAGGAAAATTGCGGCACTTTGACGCCGACATAATCGAGCTCGAGCGTTTCATACCGTGTTGGCAGATACAATCCGAGCATGACTTCTGTCGCGATCGCAATAAAGTTATGATTTGTCGTTTTAGAGACAAAAGGAAAAGAACGTGAAGCGCGTAAATTGCATTCGATGACTTGTATATTATTATTTTTGGCAATAAATTGAATGTTAAAAGGCCCTGTGATATTGAGTGCCTTGACAATTTCTTGCGTGATTTTTTTGGTGCGCCGAATGGTTTCTAAATATAAACGTTGCGGGGGGAGCACAAGAGTGGCATCGCCCGAGTGAACGCCCGCATTTTCAACATGCTCGCTGATGGCTTCAATTACAATAGTACCGTGATCGGCGACTCCATCCATCTCGAGTTCTTTTCCGTCAAGAATAAACTGAGACATCACAACGGGGTGCTCAGGCGACACAGCGGCGGCCAATCGTAAATAGTTTTCCAATGAGGCTTCATCATTCGCCACATTCATGGCTGAGCCGGATAAAATATAAGAAGGACGGATTAAAACAGGGAATCCAACGCGAGCAGCAAATTTTTTTGCATTTTTGAGATCGGTGACGCGCGCCCATTCAGGTTGATCAATGTTCAGTTGATTGAGCAGATCAGAAAATTTTTCCCGGTTTTCAGCGCGATCAATGTCGGAGGCGAAAGTGCCCAATAGAGGATATCCGAGATAGGCGAGAGGCGCCGCTAGATTGTTGGCGACCTGTCCACCGACAGATACAACGATACCTTGTGTTTTTTCAAAATCGGCAATATCGCGAACTCGCTCAAGCGACAACTGTTCGAAGTACAATCGATCGGATTCATCATAATCCGTTGATACAGTTTCAGGATTAGAATTAATTAAGATGGCTTTTTTGCCGAGGCGGCGACACGCGCGCAAGGTATTGACGGCGCACCAATCAAACTCCACGGAGGATCCGATGGCGTAAGGGCCTGACCCTAGCACTAAATACGGTGATTCGTCGGAAGGCGGTATATCGTGCTCCGCGGCATGATACGTCATGTAAAGATAATTCGTTTGCGCCGCCATTTCACCGGCTAACGTGTCAATTTGTTTAACATAAGGGACGATTCCTAATGTCAGTCGTGAGCCTCTAATTTTTTCTTCTGCTTCATGCGTTAAAAGACCGATCGCTTTGTCGGAAAAACCCGATTCTTTTGCGAGGCGCAATAGTTCGGGTGTCAGTGCTTCCGATACCAATCGTTTTTCGATCTGGCTGATGCGCCAAATGCCAGATAAAAACCAAGGATCAATTTGACTTAAGCGATGCGCTTCTTCAACGGTGCCTTTGTTGCAAAAAAATTGATACGTTGCAAATAAGCGTCGATCGGTCGGAAATTCCATCTCGCGCGTGGGATTCTCAATCGTGTGCGGATAATCGCTGAGGCTGGACGCGCCAATATTTAGCATGCCGACCGCTTTTTGCAACGCTTCTGCAAATGAGCGACCAATGCTCATGACTTCCCCAACGCTTTTCATTTCACTGCCAATCCCGCGATCGGCCGATTTTAATTTATGAGTGTCCCAACGTGGAATTTTAACGACGATATAGTCGAGCGCAGGCTCAAAGAACGCACACGTTTTTTCAGTGACGCTATTTTTGATTTCATGCAACAGTGATCCTAGCGCTAACTTAGCCGCAACAAAGGCGAGTGGATAGCCTGTTGCTTTAGATGCGAGTGCGCTGGATCGTGAAAGACGAGCATTCACCTCAATCGCGCGATAGTCGCCTGTTTTCGGGTGGATTGCGAATTGAATATTGCATTCACCAACAATTTGAAAAAGATGGGCTACGTCTAATGCCATTTTACGTAAGTGCTGATGTTCGGCATTGGTAAGCGTTTGAGCGGGTGCGACGACGATGCTTTCGCCGGTGTGAACGCCCATGGGGTCGAGATTTTCCATGCTGCAAATCGTTAAGGCGTTGCCTGCGCGATCGCGAATGATTTCATATTCGTATTCTTTCCACCCTAGCAAAAACTCTTCGATGAGTAAGTGCGGCACGATACCGAGAGATTCTTTTGCGCGCTTGCTAAGCTCAGATGCGGATGATATTTTCCCCGAACCGAGTCCGCCCAATGAAAATCCGGCGCGCATCATGACGGGGTAGCCAATTTTCTCTGCAGCGCTTAAGGCCTCCGCAAGCGTGGTGACGCACATACTGAGAGGCGATTTAATTCCAATGCTTTCTAATGCGAGCTTAAATAATTCACGGTCTTCTGTTTTGCGAATCGAATGGGTGCTCGTGCCAAGCACTGCAACATGATGTTTAGCTAAGACGCCTGCTTTTTCCAACGCCAGTCCTAGGTTGAGCGCTGTCTGGCCGCCGAAACCTAATAAAATCCCATCGGGTTTTTCTTTTTCGATAATGTTTGTCACGACATCCACGTTGAGTGGTTGGAGATATACTTCATCTGCCATTTGGTCGTCGGTTTGAACGGTTGCAATATTGGGATTCACCAAGACAGTCTTGATGCCGGCTTCTTTAATGGCTTTGATCGCTTGTGAACCGGAATAGTCAAACTCACCGGCTTGCCCAATGCGCAAACCACCTGAGCCTAATATGAGAATTTTTTTGCCCGAAAACTGCATGGTGTTCTTATCCCTCACGATTTTTTGATCAAGTCATAGAATTTTTGAAATAGCCACGTTGTATCGAGCGGTCCGGGAGCGGCCTCCGGGTGAAATTGCACAGAAAAGAAAGGCAGCTTCGTATGTTCAATACCTTCAACACTTTGATCATTGAGATTGCGAAAGTTAACTCGCCAATCCGGCGGTAATGTTGTTTCATCCACAGCGTAACTGTGATTTTGCGACGTGAGATAACAGCGACCCGTTGCTATTTCTAAGCACGGTTGATTGTGCGAGCGGTGTCCAAAGGGTAGCTTATAGGTTTTAGCCCCGATCGCGAGCGCCATGAGCTGTGTGCCAAGGCAAATGCCAAACACCGGTTTTTTTTGAGCGAATACTTTTTGTATGGTGCGAATGGTGTCGGTGCAGTGCACAGGATCGCCTGGTCCATTGGAAATAAATACCGCATCAAAGGGTTCATTGGTAAAATCATAATCCGGCGGAACGCGCTTGATGGTGATGGGATAGCGCAACAGTTCGCGAATGATATTTTCTTTGACCCCACAGTCAATCACGATGACGAGTTTAGGGCCTGAACCATATAGCGCCGGTTCCTTGACCGCTACTTTTTTAACCCAATCGGTATCTGAAAAGTTTTCAAAGTGAGCCGGTTTTTTTGACAAACGTGTAATGGCGCCTGGGATTACACCGAGTGTTCGGAGTCGTCTGGTTAAAGCGCGCGTATCGACACCGACAATAAAAGGAATCTGTTGCGCAACTAACCAATCCCCTAGAGAATGCTCTGCTGTGTAGTGGGAATAAAATGGTGCGAGCTCCGACAGCACGACGCCGCTCACCTGTGCGCGTGATGATTCCCAGGTAGTGGGCGCAGAAATACCATAATTCCCGATGAGCGGATAAGTAAATGTCAGGATTTGACCCGCATAAGACGGATCTGTTAGGGACTCAGTATAGCCGACCATGCCGGTATTGAAAACGACTTCACCAAAAGAGACATCTTGTTGAGAATAGGGAGAAAAGCCTGCGAAGGCTTCGCCGGTCTCGAGTACTAATTGGGCAGGAGTAAGCTGCATAGTCTCAACTACTATAGAATATTTTTATGTGATCATTTTTAGCATTTTTTACGATTTTAGTAAAGGTAAACCTACTCAGCTGGTTTGTGATGAAATATCCCGGCCAAGCTAAGATTGGGTTTTTGACGTAAAACGCGAATGACGCAGGCGTTGTGTCGGAGTCTGCGTAAAATACGTGCGAGATGGACACGGTCGCGAACGCAGATCGTGAGATCAACGGATATATAATGATCATCTAATTCGCGCGCATGGATACTTTCAATATGAGATTCGGTCTCGCCAATCGCCGAGGCTAAGCTGACTAGGCTGCCACGCTGATTTTTAATGCTGAGATTGAGATCAATAGGAAAATTGTTTTCAGCGCTTTGCTCCCAATGCAACGAAATGTATTTGTCAGGGTTATCGTGAATATCATTCATCGCCGGGCAATGGGCAATGTGTACCATTAGACCCTGTCCGGGTGTGATGTAACCACCGATGGCATCTCCCGGGATGGGGCGACAACATCCTGCAAAGTTCACCACAACGCCTTCGGTGCCTTTGATCGCGAATGTACTGGGTTGAGACGCGGTGGGTTTATTGTCGTTTAGAGGATGATGGTTAAAATCAAGCGCTGCCAATTGTTTGGCGGTCAGCACAGCGGATCGGTTGCCCATTCCAATTTCTTCCAATAGATGAGCGATGGACTCCAATTGCGTGGTGCCTACCCAGTTGTTGAGCACCTCTGTCGGAATGTGTGATAAATGGATGTCGAGCGCTGCCAGTGCATTTTCCAATAGTCGTTTGCCGAGTTCCAGCGATTCTTCACGTTGTTGCTTTTTGAGGACGCTTTTGATGGTGCTTCGCGCTTTTCCAGTGACAACAAAATCGAGCCAAGCAGGATTGGGTCTTGCATTGGGCGCGACAACAATTTCCACTTGCTGGCCATTGGTGAGTGGTGTGCTGAGCGGTGCAATGCGTCGATCGAGTTTAGCTGTGATACAGCGGTTCCCGACATCAGAATGAATAGCATAGGCAAAGTCAACAGGAGTAGACCCGGCAGGCAATTCGAGAATATTGCCTTTCGGGGTAAATACATAGACTTCATCGGGAAATAAATCGGTTTTGACATGTTCGATAAATTCAAGCGAATTTTTCGAGCTCTTATCCAACTCCAACACGCTTTTAAGCCACTCCTGAGCGCGTTGCTGTGCATCGCCTAGGATAGATTTTTTCGTTTTATAGAGCCAATGAGCAGAGATGCCGTATTCTGCTGTATGATGCATTTCTTCTGTGCGAATCTGCACTTCAATAGGTACGCCATAGGGCCCAAAAAGAGTCGTATGCAATCCTTGATAGCTATTGGCCTTGGGGATGGCAATATAATCCTTGAAGCGCATCGTGAGCGGCTTATAGAGATTATGCAGCGCGCCAAGAATGCGGTAACACGTATCGACTTTATCAACAATCACGCGAAACCCATAGACATCCATTACTTCCGTGAAGGATAAATGCTTATCATGCATTTTTTTGTAAATACTATATAAATGTTTTTCGCGACTGTCGAGCGAACAAACGGATAAAGTATTTTCTTTTAGGCGAGCACGTATTTGATGATTGATGAGCGTCATCATTTCTCGTCGATTGCCATGTGCTTTAATAACCGATTCTTTTAAGATGCGATAACGCATGGGGTATAATGCGGAGAACCCGAGGTCTTCTAATTCAATGCGCAATGCATGCATACCGAGTCGATTAGCAATCG
>CANJVW010000015.1 GCA_947478495.1 Legionellales bacterium
CCACCAAGCAATGAGCACGGTGGTGGGCACGCAAAGAACGCTTTGCCCACCCTACCTCACTGCTTGAAAATTTATTTTTCAAGACAGTTGCTACATTAAATTAGGTAAAAACCCCATGCCCCGAAAAATCCTCGTCACCTACGCCCTCCCCTATGCTAATGGATCATTGCATTTAGGTCATCTAGTTGGTTTCATTCAAGCCGACATCTGGGTGCGTTTTCAAAAAATGCAGGGGCAAGACTGCGTCTTTATCTCCGGATGCGATGCCCATGGCACACCCATCATGATTCAAGCGGAAAAATTGGGTATCATGCCTGAAGAGCTGGTCGAACAGTGTCGCGTTGAGCATGCTCGCGATATCGCCTCTTTCTTCGTTCACCTTGATAATTATTACACGACGCACTCTGAAGAAAATAAAGTGTTGATATGTGATGCGTTTAAAAAGCATCAAGACAAAGGCAATATTGTCACTCGCCGCATCAAACAAGCGTTTGACCCTGAAAAGCACATGTTTCTGCCCGATCGTTATATCAAAGGCGATTGCCCGCGTTGCGACGCGAAAGATCAATATGGCGATAATTGCGAATCGTGTGGCGCGACTTACGCTCCCACAGATTTAAAAAATCCACGCTCCACTCTCTCGGGTGCAACACCGATTGAAAAAGAATCGGAGCATTACTTTTTTCAATTAGAACAGTACAACGATTTTTTACATCAATGGACACGCGACGGACACTTGCAAGAACAGGTGACACACAAGCTCGACGAGTGGTTTAAGGTGGGATTACAACCCTGGGATATTTCGCGCGATACACCTTATTTTGGTTTCTCAATCCCCGGTGCGGACAATAAATATTTTTACTGCTGGCTCGATGCGCCGATGGGTTATGTGGCGAGCTTTAAAAACTTCTGCGCAAATCAAACCGATTATAGCGTAGAAGCATACTTCAAATCGGATAGCGATTGCGAGCTCTATCATTTTATCGGTAAAGACATTATTTATTTTCATGCGCTCTTTTGGCCGGCCGTACTAGAAGGCGCGGATTATCGCACACCAACCGCCATATTTTGCCATGGATTTTTAACGATTAATGGGCAAAAGATGTCAAAGTCGCGCGGCACCTTCATCCACGCAAAAACCTATCTGGATCATTTACCGCCGGAATATTTTCGGTATTATTTAGCGACCAAGCTCAGTGACCGCATTGAAGATCTCGATATTAACTTTGATGATTTCATTCAGCGCATTAATTCCGATTTAATCGGAAAATTTGTGAATATTGCCAGCCGCAGCGCGAGCTTTATTGCAAAATACTTTGATAACACGCTCTCAGCACAATTATCAGAACCGGCTTTATTTAAATTATTCGTTAAAGAAGGCGATGCCATTGCAGAGCATTACGAGAAACGAGAGTACAGTCTCGCCACAAAACGCATCATGGCGCTTGCTGATCGCGCCAATCAATATGTAGATGAGAAAAAACCGTGGTCTATGATCAAAGATCCCGATCAAAAAAACGCGACGCACGATGTCTGCTCTATGAGCATCAACCTCTTTCGATTATTGGCACTCTATTTAAAACCGATTTTGCCGAACATCACCGAAAAGACCGAAGCTTTTCTGAATGTGTCGCCATTAGTCTGGGCGGATAAAAATCACGTTTTATTGAGCACCACCATTCAACCCTTTCAGCCCCTCGCTGAACGATTAGATAAAACGCATGTAGCAGCACTTCAAGATGCTACAAAATAAATACCAACCTCGGGTTGCTGTCATTCGAGAAGCGGAATGCATTGGCTGCATCAAATGCATTACCGCGTGCCCCGCGGATGCGATTTTAGGACGCAACAAGATGATGCACACAGTCATCGCGGATGAGTGCATCGGATGCGAACTCTGCGTTGCACCTTGCCCGGTCGACTGCATCGAGATGGTTCCACTCATTACCCCCATCGATACGCTACAACGCGCTGCGGTCTTTAAACAACGCTACCAGGCAAGAAAAAAACGATTAGAGCGAAAAGCAGTGAGCGCCATCTCAGCGCCTACCGATGATAAAACATCCTATATCAAAGCCGCTTTAGAAAGGGCGAAAAAAAAATAATGAAGCAGCTTGCATCAATAACGTATATTACCTAAAATACGTAATATACGTATTTTAGGAAATAGCCATGAGAGCAACCGCAACAGAACTCAACAAACATCCAGGCAAATATATCAATCAAGCCATTAAAGAGCCTGTTATTCTGGAAAGATCTGGCCATCCGGTTGCAGTAATCGTTTCCTATGAGCGATACATACAGCTTGAAGATGCTTATTGGGGAGAATTAGCCACCTCAGCTGAAAAAGCGAAAAAGATAGGTAAAAAAGCAACATTGGATTTTTTAAAAAGTGATAAGTGATGCTAATACTCGATTTAACGCTCAAAGCCAAAAAATTTATTGAATCCCTGCCCCCGAAGCATCAGAGGCAAATAAAAAATGCTATTCTAGCGCTGCAAGAAACACCTATTCCACACGATGCTAAAAAACTACTAGGGTATGAAAACTACACCCGCATAGACACAGGAGAGCATCGCATCATTTATCAATTTAAACCTAAAAATAAATCAATAACCGTTCTTCTTGTTGAAAAACGTAACGATGATGCTATTTATCGGGTTGCTAAACGATATCTCAAATAATCGCTATTTCTTTGATTTCTTGAATCTGCTCGCCAATGATAGGCAAATCCTGCTCGATTCTGTTCCACAGCATTTTCAAATCGACATTGAAATAATGATGCGTCATGTACTGATCGAGTGAATGCAAAATATCCCATGCAATATCGGACTGTTCCGCCACAAACTCAGGATGAAAATGGGCTAACTCATGGGAGGCATGACCCACGATCGCTAAATTACGAAGTACAGCATCTTGAACTAGTGTGTCTTTCGCAAATTCCGCTTCATCCACATCATCCATGTAATCAAACATTCGCTTTAATGCTTCCAATATATGTTCGACATAACCGAGAGCGCTTAATGCATTATCCTTTGTCATATCATTCTCCTTAATTCATTGACTTGAAGAGCATCTTCCTTAAAACCCACAAACAACCGAGCGCAATCAGGAGATACAATGGCAGCAATGACAGCGCCCATTGAAAGCTTTGCACTGAAAAATAATGCACTCCATTGACTATTTTCCCATCCCAGAAAATATCGAGCATTTTTCCAATCACAGGCTCTGTGATAGACCCTAATAATGCATCACCCGTGTTGATTAAAGCAACTACTGTCGCTGCAAATCCGATGGGGTTGATCTCCTTGCCAATCGAAAAACAGGCCATATAAGAGCCCATTCCAAATCCAAAGACAAACAACAAGGTCCCTAGAAGAAATAATGGCAAGCTATTCACGTAAATCACTAAAATGAGCGATACCAGAGCAATTAACGTCCCTAAAAAAGTCATTCGCAGACGCTGATTCAGCGTTCCCGCAAAATAACCCAATACCGGTCCACCAACCCCAAATCCTAAGAATAGGCAGGATGAAAAAGAAGCCGCTTGGGTTGCCGTTAAGTGATAAGCCTCTTCAAAAAAGGGATTGCCCCATAGTCCGCCTAGCACCGCGACAGGCGTAAAGGCAAGACCACTGTAAAGCATTAAAATCCAATTTTTCTTATCTTTTAAAATCAGCATAATGTTGTTAAAAGCAACTGCCGAGGTCGTGACGCCAACTGAAACAGGCGTTTTTTTATCCCGCACCACCATCCAAAATAAAGTCGCCAACGCAATGCCAAAGCAACCGCAATAGAGTAACCCCAACCGCCAGCCAAAATGCATCGCTAAAAAAGCCAGCGGAATTTGGCCGCACATCGCGCCGATCATGCAGGCTGTTCCGCAGAAACCGTCAACTAATGCCACTCTGTTCGGCTTAAACCACAGGACCGACATTTTCATGTAACCAATGGTCATAAAAGCCGTTCCTACCCCCATGAAGGCACGATAGAGTCCCGCAGCACCCAAAGACTGCGCTTGGCTGAAGCTAAAGACAGCGAACCCCGATAGACCGATCGCAAATGTCATTAAATAGCGGGGGCTATAACGATCCAGTAAAACCCCTGCAAATAGCTGTGCAATGAGATAGGCATAAAAGTAAGTTGCGGCCAAATTGCCGAGACCCGCTCCATTAACATGAAAGGCCCGCATTAAATCAGCCGTCATCACGCTGGGCGAGATTTGCAATACGTATTTATAAGCGGCAAACAAGGCACAAAGAAAAATGACCGCTATCGGGTAATATTGGTTAAAAAAAGACCTGCTATCCGACTGCAATGACATGGGTATCCCCCTAGACTTCAAAATATCCGCGATTGTACCGCAATGAGTTGTTTGCAAGTAGAAAAATCTCGCGTATAATTCGTGACCTTTGATCAGGACTTCTCGCTCTAACGAGCGAAAACTCCTTACCTTTATTAGATGCTTCGCAAAAGTGCGACTTTTGCTTGCACTTATGAGGGGAGAATCGCGATTCCCCCTCTAAGAATACCCCATCGCGTAGGGTCAGCGGGAAACCCGCTGACATTTAATGAAAGTTAAGATAAGGACTAAAGAAATGGTAGTAATACGCTTATCGCGTGGCGGTGCAAAGAAACGCCCTTTTTATCAGATTGTCGTGAGTGATAAACGATGTCCTCGTGACGGTCGTTGCATTGAACGCATTGGTTACTTTAACCCGATTGCGACAGGAAAAGAAGTTCGCTTACAGCTGCAACATGATCGCGCCTTGCATTGGATGTCGGTTGGTGCGCAACCGTCTGATCGCGTACGTCAACTGATCAAGCAATTTGAAGGGCAAGCCGCTGCTAAGTAACAACGATGCGGTTGTTGTTGGACACTTGGGCTCGTCGCACGGTGTGCAGGGTTGGGTTAAGCTGCGTTCTTTTACAGAACCCAGAGACCAAATCCTGGAGTATAAAAAGTGGTATATCGGCGCGCCTGATCACTGGGAGCCTATTAAACCGATAGCCACTCGCGTACAGCACCAACAAATTGTTGTTAAGTTTGCGGGAGTGGATACACCCGAGCAGGCCAGGTTGCTGACGCACAAATATATTGCGGTAGAGCGCTCTCAATTGCCACGCCTCGGCGTCGGTGAGTATTATTGGAGTGATTTAGAAGGCATGCGTGTCTTCGATCAGCATGAAGTTGATCTTGGCATTGTCTCGCATTTGCTTGAAACAGGATCGAATGACGTATTGATTGTTAAAGGTGAAAAGGAACACGCTATCCCTTATTTGCCTGATGTGATCGTTCATGTTGATTTAAATGAACGAATAATACGTATTAACTGGGAATTGTGATACCTTTCTTGCCTCAAGATGCGGCTTTTGTAACGCCCAGCTTGCGAGCAGTTAAGAGGTTCTGATTCAGAAAAATAGGCGCCATACTCATTGTATGGCAACATTTTTCGATTGAAGAACGTTTTAAATGCGACGCAAGATGGGATGTTAAAAACCGTATCTTGAGGCAAGAGAGGTATATGTGTGGTTCGGGATTGTGACGCTACTTCCTGAGATGTTTGCCAGTCTGCAATCGGGTGTCACAGGGCGAGCAATCCGAGAAAATAAACTAGAAATGGCGTACTGGAACCCACGAGATTTTGCGGAGGGCTCCTACAAAAAAGTAGATGATCGCCCTTACGGTGGCGGTCCAGGCATGCTGATGATGGCGCAGCCTTTGCAGAGCGCCATTCAGGCGGCTAGAAAAGCCTCTCCTGGTGCTCGATCAACGGTTGTGTACCTTTCTCCTCAGGGGAAACGCTTTGATCAGCAGGCAGCGAGTAATTTGCACGACAAGAAAAATGTGATTTTAGTGGCAGGACGGTACGAAGGCATTGATGAACGGCTATTCGCCCATGATATTGATGAAGAGTGGTCGATCGGTGATTATGTGTTATCAGGCGGCGAATTAGCTGCCATGGTCATGATTGACGCGATCGCACGCTTGATACCGGGCGTGTTAGGTCATGAGGATTCAGCGGCTGAGGACTCGCTAAGTGCGGGATTATTAAAATATCCGCAATATACTCGGCCAGAAAGCTTCCAAGATGCCCGCGTGCCAGATATACTGCTCTCCGGACATCATGAAGATATTGCACGATGGCGCCTCAAGCAGTCTTTGGGCAGCACATGGTCAAAACGACCAGATTTATTGAATAAGCTAACACTCAATGAAATTGAGATAGCGTTATTAAACGAGTTTATTAGAGAGAAGGAAATAAGCAATGAGTAAGATGAACAATATTATTCGCATTCTCGAGAACGAGCAAATGCAATCCTTGAATAAAGTGCTCCCCCGCTTTTCACCGGGCGATACCGTTGTCGTTCAAGTCCAAGTCAAAGAAGTTAAAGAAGGAAAGGACGGCGGCGAACGCATTCGATTGCAAGCGTTTGAAGGCGTTGTCATCGCTAAACGTAATCGCGGTTTAAACTCTGCCTTTACCGTGCGAAAAGTGTCACACGGCATCAGCGTAGAACGCGTATTCCAAACCTACAGTCCCGTCACTGCCAGCGTTGAATTAAAGCGTCGCGGTGAAGTCCGTCGCGCTAAATTGTACTACATGCGCAAATTACGCGGCAAAGCAGCTCGTATTCGTGAAAAACTCGGTAGCAAAAACGATTCATACGATACCACTACTGCTGCTGAATAAAAAACCTGTCGCCCCGAAAAATCCCGCCCTCTGACTGTGATTAGAAAAATTGTCGGTAACGCGAGGATTTGTTCGGGGTGACAGGTTATTTTTTGTTCGAATTTATATTGACAACCCTCTACTGTTTGATTATTGTGTCGCCACAATATAATTAAATCAGCTCTCAAATAGCCGCTCGCGACAACCTGGGAAAATGCACTATCTACGAAGCGAAGAAATGCTCCGCCACCCAGCTAGTCCTAAGCATATGAAGCACTCGACTCGCCGATTTTGAAAAAATCGTTCTCGGCAAAAAGGAAGATGGTGCTGCTGTCACAGACGCCAGATCTCCTAGCCCATAAATCGCTATATTAGTTCTTCTTTTTTAGGTCTATAATAATCCTCATCTCAAATTGAAGTGAGGTTGCATCATGCTAGGGAAATCCATTGCGTATCTTGCAACAGGCGATGAAATTTGCAACGGCGACATCCTCAATTCCAACGGACAAGAAATTGCCCTGCGACTAATCACTCACGATATGCCCATTGGGATGCATATGGCTGTCGCCGATCATCTCGAGCAGATGACAACGGCCATGCATTTTTTACT
This sequence comes from Legionellales bacterium, assembly GCA_947478495.1. Taxonomy (GTDB): domain Bacteria; phylum Pseudomonadota; class Gammaproteobacteria; order DSM-16500; family DSM-16500; genus CANJVW01. The sequence goes on from CANJVW010000015.1 coordinate 7,285, forward strand.
GCAACATCATCGCGCGCTGATTATAACAGGCGGTCTTGGTCCCACATCCGATGATTTAACACGTGACGTGGTGGCGCGTCTTTTAAATCGACCCTTAATTTTTAATGAACCGACCTGGGAATCCATCGTAGACCGTTTAAAAAAATTCGGGTATCACACGCCGCCCGAAAGCAATCGACAACAAGCCTTCTTTCCGGAGGGTGCGATCATTATCCCCAACCCCAATGGTACGGCATCCGGATTTTTAATCGAAACCGATGCGTACTGTATTTTTGTGCTGCCTGGTCCGCCTCTAGAATGTTTACCGATGATTGATTATGCTGTGCTGCCTTTTTTATTAAAGCGACAATGGAGCAATACCATCTATTGTGAAAAATGGTTGTGTTTTGGTGTCAGCGAAGCACAGATTGCTGAAGAAATGGATCTCATCGCTGCGCCATTTCGCTGCAATACCGGATACCGTTATTGCTATCCTTACACCGAGGTTAAAATTTACTCGCATCATAAAATCGATATCGATTTATTGCGTCCTCTGATAGAAAAAATGGTTGCGCCGCATATTGTAGGGGATGGCAAAACCACCGCCTCTGCATTATTAAAAAAAGAGTTACAGGCCCATCAAACACCTATTATTTTTTACGATCGCGCCACGGGAGGCTTACTCGAGGCGATGCTACAATCACCCAATCTTTATTCTTTTGTGCGATTTACTTCAACAGACGACACAACAGATTCTTCTATCTTAATGGTAGTCATTTCAGGCTTAGGTGAATTTTGGCATCAAACACCCGCTGCAACACATACCACATTAACAGTCACCCTTCGAAAAAATAATGAAGAAATAGTTCGCTCTCAAGCGATTGCTTTGCGCGGGGATCGAGTGAAGCTGTATGCGGTGGAGTGGATTTCAAGAATGGTGTACGAACACACTTTATCCAACGCTCGGCATTCGAGATAATAATAAATCCAGTCTCTCATCTTTTCGCTTTTCAGGTAATTTCATGAGTGATGCTGATGGTGACTTGAAAAACGTATATTGACTACCCTTTAAAAATGACCCTCCCATTGCATTAGCTGCTTTTTCTGCCGCTGTCGATAATGCATTAGGTGGAGCTTCTCGATCAATGTGTCGCGATAAATAAGCGTATATCGAATGCAATGAATAGCCACAGATAGACTTGTTATATAAGTCGATGCCTTGCAAATTAATATAAGAAACTATTTGATAAATATCTTTAAGAGTATAAGGCAAATAATCAGCGAGGCTTATCTCGCGCACTTCCTTTGGGCTTTTCAGTGTATTCAGCAGAAAAAACCCCGCACAAAACACTGCCAATAGAGCAACAAGAATGCACCCAAATACAAACTGCAGACATGTATCGATCGCCCCAGCAAGCGTATGCAGCATTCTGCCCAACGCGCCGAGCAACTTCAAGATCATCGCAAGATCTTCTTGGTAGCTTTGCTCCATCTCACGCCCCACCGCAGGCGATTGATTGGATGCGGCATACCATAATGGACGGAGTAATAAATTAGGCAAAATCCAAGCGACACGCCAAAGCAACCACTCGCTATCTTTTTTGATATATTGATTATCAAAATAATGCAGCGCATCAGAAAAATCAACGGGGGATCGGTGTGCTTTTTTAAGAAGCGCATTGTACCGATCAAAGTCCTTCGATAGCTCATCCAAAAAAACCATCGCCTCTCTTCTATTCTTAAAGATAAGATTTCCAGTATGCAGCATCTCAAGATCTTGGAAGCAGCGCACTTCAAGATCTTGGAAGAAACTCGTTTTTTTCTGTTCAAAAGGAACATGATTTGACGCCGCGCTCACAGCATTTATCTCATCAATTAGTTCGATGGATGAATGCAGTGATGTATCGCTAGGCCTAGCGTTCGTTCGCTCTTCATCCTTCCACCGCACGCCACTCTCTCCGCCTTCTTTTTGTATTGATTCTACCGATCCAAGGACCTGTCCCCAAGCGCCTGCTTGCAAGCTCATCAACATATATTCCGTGGCGCTATTCACAATAAAGCCTGGGTGTTGGAGTGATGCGGTCTCTCCCACGGACTGCAATTGATGCAAAGGAAATGTGAGCACCGTTGCTGGTACAGAAAGGAAAATTTCGCCCGACTGGTGCCATTGCAGAATAGGTAATGGGATATTTGGCGTGTAATGCAACAATGACAATGCATGACCTACAGCCGTCAATCCACAAACCCCAAAGGTGATTTTATTTAAATTTAACTCCGCAATAGCCTTTAGCATATCGCCTTCAATCACAGCATGAATTCCCGCTTCTGCTGCAACTACCATCACTTTAAATGTTAGAAATGATGCGACCCCCTGATCAACCACACCGGTTATATCAAATTCTCCGCCCATCGCTGCATTCACATGACGCGGAAGCAATGCGATCGGGTGCAGCACAGAAAACTGAGTCACCAACCCTATAAAAGCCGTTGTGCTGATAGCGAATGCAGGAATAGTGATAAGCGGCTGATCCCTAAACATCTTATCAAAAATTTCCGCTGGGATGACCACCATATTGGATAACACATTCGCCACAGAAGGAATGCGCGGTTGCTTCCAAGGTATAGCGCGCACTATCATCTGACCCGCGCCCCGAGGGAGATCTTCTGTCGCCGGTTGATTCAATACGCCTTGCTGACTGCCTTTCATCTCTTTATATTTTTCAGTTAAAAGCGCTTCGTATTCCTCATCTGATGGATTCCAAAAAGAAAAACTCATTTTTGCATTCAATTTACTAAAGATGGATAAAACACTTGAGAAAAATTCAACGGCACAGCTTCCCAAGAAGGAACCCGATAAATAGGAGGAGCATATCCCATTAAAATAATTATCGCCGCCGCCCTCAACACCGCTACCCCAAAAAAGATTGGGCGGATTTCTAGAGAGCTCATTTAAAAGATCCCTATGTACTGCTTGGCTTTCGTTATCGATGTTCTTGCTATATTTTTGTATCAAATGATCAGCATTGGTTGTCATTCCCCATAGACGTCTCAAGAGAGAACCATGATGATGAAAATAGGTCACCCATTGGTCGATGCTTTTGGCAGCACGCTGATCATCTGTCTTCGACCTAAGTAATGTTTCAATGCAGTAAACAACGCATGACACAAAAGAAAAAATAATATGGCATGCTGTCAATACAAGCTCTAAAATCAAGGTCAAAGGAAGCGCTACAAGGAGAGCCGCCGCACAGGCAGCCGCCGCCAAAATACCGAGCACCATCTCTCCTATTAAATGGCCTGGCGTCATCATTTTTATAGGCTGTGACCCTTCGTGTTTCTGCTCTAACGCGCTCTCTTTCTTTATTAAGAAATCTAACATCTGCCCAACTGATTCCAGATCGCTTAGTTCATCTGCATAAAGAGAAAGAGGGATATCAACAAAAGCCTGATCCGATACATTCTTCGGCTCATTAAAATTAAAATCGATTGATTTTAATAGCGATAGATCGATCGCTTGACGGCTATTATTAGTTGTCACACCTGCCAACGACTTACGAAACTGCACCTCACTTTCTATATCCGATAACGCTTCTTTTGCAGGATGTGATTTTAAACTCAACGAACCATTGGGAATGAAACGATCCACTACCTTCTTGCCGTGGTGAGCGATGCATGCAATTTGATTCGCGATGAAATCACCTAACGCCGGCAAATCAGTGCTTCCGTCAATTGAACCCTGTTGCACGCAAAATAATTGCTGTATTTTATCTTGAGAGGCGCGACTTCCTGCTCGATCAATAGCAGCCATAAAAGACGTTGTATTTTCTTCTAGTATCTCTCTTAAATCTTTCGCTTCCTTGCTACCACCATCCAATACTGCTATCAGGTTCGTATGGCATGCCTTGACTTGCTTGCGCAATAATTTTAACGGATCTTCTATTTTAGCGTGATTATTGGTCCATTCCTCTAGCGCGACCAATGGTGTGACACACGATTGAACCTGACGCATCCACCCCTCTATTGCTCTCTCATCAGGCACATGCTCACTTAGGCAGCCGTCATGATCAAACAAGTGAGGATCAAATGTTCTTTTGCGAAAATACTGTGCGCACCCCGACTGCAAAATACCTGCATACGCATTTTCATTAGAGGTGATATGTTTTTGTGGGAACAACTGAAGAAATGCTTTTGCTTTTTCTCGATCGACGCGAACAACAACATCCACAATACGCGTGGAATCTGGATTTTGCTTATCCTGTTCTTGACACACCCTGATCGAATGTTGATTGATTTCAATTGTTTTTGTCGACTTAGAGTCGCTAGATGAAGCCGCCATACCGTCTCCCGCATTTCTCTCTCTTTTTTTATCGTTTTGCCCGAAAAAAACGGGTTAACAGCTCTCCACATTGCACATATAATACGCTATCCGTATAAATAATCCTATGGTTTAGCGAAGACATACTATCCACTTGAAAAGCAGAGAGCATAGCGCCCGACTTCGGATCTTTTGCGCCAAACACGACGCGCGCCACGCGCGCATGAATGATGGCACCCAAACACATTAAGCAAGGCTCGAGTGTTACGTAGAGCGTTGTATTGGGTAATCGGTAATTGTCGAGCGCTTTGGCGGCATGACGCAACGCCACTATTTCCGCATGTGCAGTGGGATCGCAGGTGGTGATAGGCTGATTCCAGCCGCGCGCAATCAATTGATCATCACGCACCAGCACTGCACCGACAGGCACCTCATCCTGCTGCAAGGCTTCTTGCGCACAGTCTAACGCATGTTGCATCCAGTATTCATCAGAGATCACGCTAATACACCTACTACTTAAAACTACGAATCTGCCATCCTGAGCCCTTCGCTTTATTCGAGCGCAAACTCCATGAAGGATCTCTTCATTGGGACAAGATCCTTCGCTTTGCTCAGGATGACAATATGAATACAAACAACTGCGTTACTCCCACTCAATGGTTGCAGGTGGCTTGCTGGATATATCATATACGACGCGTGAAATCCCAGGCACTTCATTGATGATCCGGCGAGAAACCCCTTCTAAAAAAGGATGAGGTAGTCGCGCACTGTGTGCCGTCATAAAATCGACTGTTTGCACTGCACGGATAGCAACGACGTGCTCATAGGATCTCGCGTCTCCCAGCACACCCACGGATTTAATCGGTAAAAAAACCACAAACGCTTGGCTAACTTGATCATACAGATGATGCTTTCTTAATTCATCAATGAAAATAGCATCCGCTAATCGTAAGGTATCCACATAAGAACGCTTCACTTCGCCGAGCACGCGTATCCCAAGACCCGGTCCTGGAAAAGGATGTCGATTTAATAAAACCGATGGCAATCCCAATTCTATTCCTAACTTAATGACTTCATCTTTAAATAATTGACGCAGGGGCTCCAATAACTGAAAGGGCATTTTTTCCGGCAAGCCACCGACATTATGATGCGACTTAATGAGATGCGATGCGCCACCTGTTTTAGTATCAGCCGATTCAATCACATCCGAATAAATGGTCCCTTGCGCAAGCCATTTAACGCCGTCTAATTTTTTCGCCTCACGCTCAAAGACATCGATAAACAATTTTCCAATGATTTTACGCTTCTCTTCAGGATCGGATACACCTGTTAACTCTTCAAAAAAGATATCCACTGCATTGACCGTGATTAAGCGCAGTCCCATATTTTTTGAAAACAACCCCTGCACTTCTCGCGCTTCATGCAAACGCAATAAACCGGTGTCCACAAAAATACAGGTTAACTGATCGCCAATCGCACGATGTAATAGTCCCGCCACCACAGACGAATCCACGCCGCCTGACAACCCGAGTATCACAGCGTCTTTGCCCACTTGTTTTTGAATATCCTGAATCGATTCAGCCACAATAAGTTGAGGTGTCCAGCACGGTTCGCATTCGCAAATCTCTAATACAAATCGCTCCAACATGCGTGCACCCGATAATGTATGAGACACTTCCGGATGAAATTGAAGTCCGTAAAAACGGCGTCCCTCATCAGCGATCCCGATAATGTCGCAATTATCAGAACTAGCAATGCAAGAAAAATGCCGTGGCAAAACAGAAACATGATCACCGTGACTCATCCAGACATCTAACGATGCAACTCCCTTCGCTTGATCATCGGTAATATTATCCAATAATCGAGAGGGATGCTTGATGGTGACTTTCGCAAACCCAAATTCGCGACTTTCACCTCTCTCAACTGTCCCGCCCAATTGCACCGCCATGGTTTGCAATCCATAACAAATTCCCAATACGGGACACCCTCGGGTAAAGACACTCTTTGGCGCACGAATAGAATCGGATTCCAGCACGCTTTCTGGTCCACCCGATAAAATAATACCATTGGGTTTAAAATGCTGAATCGCATCATCTGACATATGAAAAGGGTGGATTTCACAATACACACCCATATCTCGAACACGGCGTGCGATCAATTGAGTATACTGCGAACCAAAATCAAGTATTAAAATACGTTGTGCATGATAAATCATTTAAGGTAATCCCCCTCGACCTGATAGTTAGGCGCTTCTTTCGTAATTTGAACATCATGAACATGGCCTTCGCGCACACCGGAATGCGTCACCTGAATGAATTCGGGGCGAGCACGCATTGTCGCAATATCCGCACAACCCGTATAACCCATTCCCGAACGTAACCCGCCCATGAGTTGCGCAATCACTCCATCAATACTCCCTTTGCAAGGTACACGTCCCTCAACACCTTCCGGAACAAGCTTATCCATCGCGCTGACTCCATCTTGAAAATACCGATCGCTTGAGCCGTGACGAGCGCTCATCGCACCCAATGATCCCATGCCGCGATACGCTTTATAGGAACGCCCATGATAAAAATCGGTTTCACCGGGCGCCTCATCTGTTCCTGCAAACAAGCTACCGATCATGACAGCCGATGCGCCCGCTGCAATCGCTTTACAGATATCGCCAGAATAACGAATACCACCATCTGCAATAATGCCAACAGAAGTTCCTTGCAATGCTTGTCTCACATCAGAGATCGCCGTTAACTGAGGAACACCCACGCCCGTCACGATACGCGTGGTACAAATGGATCCGGGACCAATGCCCACTTTAACCATATCCGCACCCACATCAGCGAGCGCTTTAGCTGCATCTGCTGTTGCAATATTGCCTGCCATTAAAGCCACAGCGGGATACGCCTTTTTCATCCATGCAACGCGCTGAATCACGCCTGTTGAATGACCATGGGCTGTATCAACCACGATCACATCTGCACCAGCTTCGATGAGCGAGGCGACCCGCTCTTCGGATTCCACGCTCACGCCGATCGCAACACCAACCCGCAAGCGCCCCAGCGTATCGCAACAAGCGGATGCACCCATTCCTGCCGCAGGAAAGGCTTTAACGGCCCTGACCTCAGCCGCTTGTTGTGCAATGCTCATGTTTTTATGCAAAATACCCATCCCGCCCTGTAACGCAATCGCGATCGCTAAGCGAGACTCAGTGACCGTATCCATGGCGGACGCTAAAAGGGGAATATTGAGTGCGATATGGGGTGTTAGGGCTGTTTTTAAATCAGCGTCTTTTGGTAAAATGTGGGACTCGCCTGGCAGCAATAATACATCATCGAATGTTAACGCTTGTGCTCGCAATCGCATGCTCACCTCTGTTTTTTTTAGGATGGAATTGATGGAGTATTATACAGATTTATAAAAAAATAACACCCTCTTTAAAATATGATAGGCTTAGCATCCCTATGAACTCAATCGACCTCGGGCAAGCCCAAGAAATCTATACGATCACGCGGCTCAACCGCGAGGCGCGGTCGTTGCTTGAAGAACACTTTTTCTCCCTCTGGGCAGAAGGTGAAATATCCAATTTTTCAGCTCCACAGTCGGGACATTGGTACTTTTCATTAAAAGACGCGGGCGCCCAAATTCGCTGCGCGATCTTTAAATCACAGAATCGCAGCATGATACTCCCGAAAGACGGTATGAAAGTCTTGGTCAGGGGACGCATCAGCCTTTATGAAGGCCGAGGCGACTTTCAGTTGCTGGTTCAACATATTGAAGACGCGGGTGTCGGTCAATTACAGAAAGCGTTTGATGCGCTAAAGAAAAAGTGTGCCGCCAAAGGCTTCTTTGATACCGCACACAAAAAACCCTTGCCCAACATCCCCAAAACAGTCGGGATCATTACCTCACCGACCGGTGCTGCGATTCGCGATATTTTGCATGTATTAAAACGCCGCTTTCCGTCCTTGCCTGTGATCCTGTATCCGACCGCGGTCCAAGGCAATGCAGCGGCTCCTCATATTGTCGACATGATTCAAACCGCAAACCAAAGAAAAGAATGTGATATCTTAATCCTTGCGCGCGGCGGTGGATCGCTTGAGGATTTATGGCCATTCAATGAAGAAATCGTCGCAGAAGCCATTTTCCAGAGCGCTATCCCTATTATCACCGGTGTGGGACACGAAATTGATTTTACCATCGCGGATTTTGTTGCGGATTGTCGCGCACCCACGCCGTCTGCTGCTGCTGAAATCATCACGCCCGATACGACAGAGCTGCTCGCAACGATCAACTATCATCAAAAACACCTTTTCAATAAAATCACACGATTTTTCCAACAATACCAACAACACCTGGATGTGTTAGACAAACAACTGCAACGTGAACACCCTGCGCAACGCTTACGCCTTCAATCTGATCAGCTCAATAGATTAGAAATCGCGCTCATTCAATTACAAAATAAACTTATTCAAACCAAACAATCCGAGCTAACCTTGCGCTGCGCTCAACTCGATGCATTGAGCCCTCTCGCTGTACTAAAAAGAGGATTTTCTATTGCAACTACACCTAAAGACCATGCTATTATCCGCAACTCGAATCAGGTACAAGCCGACGATCTAATTGATCTGCAGCTTATGAAAGGTATTGTTCAATGCAAAGTAGTTTGATCATCTATTGTCACTCTGACAAACCTTTCTCCGGTGTGGCCATTTACCCCCTTTTCAGAGGGGGTCGGCGCACGCCTTTTGTGCGACGGGGGGATTTGCTCTTTGATCGCTACGTTTCTATGCTTCATTTCAAAAAGCAAATCCCCCTGGCTCGCATAAAACGCTCGCCGACCCCCTTTAAAAAGGGGGTAAATGGCCCCGACAGTTTTTCTAATCACTGTTCCAAGGCGGGATTTGTCGTAATGACAAGGAAGAGGTTGGCAAGATTTATCGGGGTGACAGATAGCATATGATACATCATCCTGAGCGCCCACCTCTCCCGACACCCTCCAATCCATCCATTGCCTGGGGCGGCTTACAGGGTGCGAGCACAGGGCTTGCGCTTGCACGTGCGATCGAACAAAATAACGGTCCGGTGCTGATCATCACACCAGACACACTAACAGCTAATCAACTGACGGAAGAGTTAGCCTTTTTTCAAAATCAAAAAAATCCTTCTCCGCTGTTATTTTTCCCCGATTGGGAAACATTGCCCTATGATATTTTTTCGCCGCACAAGGATATTATTTCAGAACGTCTCGCGACGCTCTATCGTATTCCCTCTTTAAAGAAAGGCGCTATCATCGCACCTATTTCCACATTGATGTGTCGACTTGCGCCGCGTGACTTTTTAGATGGCACGGTGTTTTTATTAAAGAAAGGCGATATATTGCGCCTCGACACGATTCGCGGGCGGCTTCAAAAGGCAGGTTATCATTGCGTGGAATACGTCCGCGAACACGGTGAATTTAGTGTGCGCGGCGCGATTCTCGATTTGTTTCCCATGGGCAGCAACACACCTTATCGTTTAGATTTATTAGACGATGAAATTGATTCGATCCGCACCTTTTCACCCGACACGCAACGTTCCATTGATGCAATAAATGAGATAGCACTCCTGCCAGCCAAAGAATTCCCACTGGATGCGCGCGCGATCATCTTATTTCAACAACAATGGAAAACACATTTTGATAGCAACCCCGAGTATTCGGCGCTTTATCAAGAAATCCTCCAAGGAATAGCGTCTCCCGGCATCGAATATTATCTCCCTTTATTTTTTGAAAAAACCGCCACCCTGCTCGATTATTTGCCCGACCACAGTTTAGTTATCACGGTCGATGCGGTACACACAACGGCTGAACGATTTTGGCAGGAAATTAGTACGCGCCATGCCCAACGCGCGAGCAATATCACACGTCCGCTGTTAGCGCCCAAGGAGTTGTTTATCCCGGTACCGCTGCTATTCAGTCAAATGCAAGAACACCTTCAGATCAGCGTACAAAAAGAATCACTAAAAACACATTCTCACCATTTTAATTTTAACACCGAGCAACCCATTTCCTTGAAAGCAGATCATGCAGCAACTAAACCGTTGCATGCGCTGCAAACATTTATCGCGCACAACACAAGTCGCATTTTATTTTGCGCTGAAACAGCAGGACGTCGCGAAGTATTGCTTCCCTTGCTAAAGACGGTGGGTATTCATCCCGCATCCGTATCGTCTTGGCACGATTTTTTATCGAATAACGCCCCCCACAGCATCACTGTTGCGCCACTCAATGCCGGTTTACGATTGGTCGACCCACCGCTTTCACTCATCACGGAAGCAGAATTATTGGGTGAACGCGTTTTACAACGTCGACGCCGCCAAGTTGTAGCGCCCGATCAAGATGCTTTGGTAAAAGACATTACCGAGCTCAATATCGGTTCCCCGATTGTCCATTTAGAGCAAGGCATCGGACGCTATTTAGGGTTGCAAACGCTTGATGTCGGTGGACAGCTCGCTGAATTTTTAACACTCGAATATGCCAACCAAGCTAAATTATATGTTCCTGTTGCATCCTTGCACCTCATTAGCCGTTACAACGGCGCGGATACTGATCACGCCCCTTTGCATACGCTAGGCACCGAGCAATGGCAGCGCGCCAAGAAAAAAGCCGCCAAAGAAATAGAAGACATCGCGGCCGATTTACTCGATATTTATGCCAAACGCGAAGCGCGTATCGGCTTCACCTATCAACAAAAAACAGAAGACTATGCCGCCTTTGCCGCGAGCTTCCCGTTTGAAGAAACACCTGATCAGCAAAAAGCGATTGATCACGTCATTCACGATATGACCTCTCAAAAACCCATGGATCGCCTCGTCTGCGGTGATGTCGGTTTCGGTAAAACAGAAGTCGCGATGCGGGCCGCCTTTCTTGCGGCGCAAAATGGAAAGCAAGTGGCCCTGCTCGTGCCAACCACCTTGCTCGCTCAACAACATTATGAATCGTTTCAAAATCGGTTTGCGGATTGGCCAATTCATATCGGTTCGCTCTCTCGATTTCAGTCTAAGCAAAACCTCGCGGAAACTTTAGGGAAGCTCGCTTCAGGAAAAATGGATATCGTCATTGGCACGCATAAAATATTACAACCCGATGTCGTTTTTAAAGATTTAGGGTTGGTGATCATCGATGAAGAACATCGATTTGGCGTGAAGCAAAAAGAAAAGCTCAAAGCGCTCCGCTCGGACGTCGACATTTTAACGCTGACCGCTACACCGATTCCACGCACACTCAACATGGCCTTTGCGAGTATTCGCGACTTATCCCTTATCACAACACCGCCTGCTCGTCGCTTAGCGATTAAAACATTTGTGGAGACAAAAGGAGATAGTCTCTTACAGGAAGCTATTTCACGAGAACTCTTGCGTGGCGGACAGGTCTACTTTATTCATAATGATGTCGCAACCATTGAAAGAACGGTGGCTGAATTAAGTCAGCTCGTACCATTCGCTCGCATTGGCTTTGCGCATGGGCAAATGGCAGAAACAGCCCTTGAACAAATCATGTCAGACTTTTACCATCGCCGATTCAATGTATTGGTTTGCACTACCATCGTAGAAAGCGGTATTGATGTTCCCTCTGCTAATACCATTATTATGGATCGCGCGGATAAATTAGGGCTGGCGCAATTACATCAATTGCGAGGACGCGTCGGCCGCTCGCATCACCAAGCCTATGCCTATTTGCTCACACCGCCTCGCGAGAGCTTGTCATCCGATGCGGTTAAACGACTCGATGCGATTGCATCATTAGAGGAATTGGGCGCGGGCTTTACCTTGGCGACCCATGATTTGGAAATTCGCGGTGCCGGTGAATTGCTCGGGAAAAATCAAAGCGGTCAAATGCACGCGATCGGCTTAACGCTTTATATGGATTTACTCTCGCAAGCGGTTGCCGCACTAAAGGCAGGTCAATCCGTTGAACAATACAAACAAGCATCGCCCGAAATAGATATTACGCTGAATATTCCCGCGCTTATTCCGGAAGCCTATTTGGGCGATGTGAATATTCGTTTGCAGTATTATAAAAAAATCGCGATGGCGAATACGCAACGTGAGCTCGATGATATTCATATTGAATTAATTGATCGGTTTGGCCTGCTCCCACTACCCGCGAAAAATTTGATTGCGATTCGCATGATGAAACAAACCGCTCAGCACATCGGCATTATTAAAATAGACGCGAATGACTGTGGCGGCAAAATAGAATTTAATGCCAAACCGAATATCGACCCCCGACATATCATTCACCTTATTCAAAACCGATCCACCGTCTTTCGCTTAGAAACGCCGAATCGTTTGCGATTCACCCTACCAAAACATGAACCGGACGCTCGAATCGACCACGTTAAGCGGGTATTAGATGAAATTATGGCTAAATAATAAACATATCTATTCTGGTTGACGGCTATCATTAACAAAAATTAGGACTCTGTGATAGAATGCCCATTCCTTTTTTGGGTTGATGGAACCACTATGCTGAAACGATTTTTACCGCAACAAACTGGTTTTTTTCGGTTATTCCAACAAATCGCTGATATCGTTGTAGACTCCACAACGCAATTTCACACCATGTTACACAATCTAGAATCACATCAACAATACGTAAACGCTATTGCAGCGAACGAAGAAAAAGGAGACGTCATTGCACACGATGCGTTTCAGTTACTCCATAAAACATTTATTACGCCTTTCGATCGACACGACATTACCGCTTTAACCAGCGGGTTAGATGATATACTCGATCTACTGAATCGCTGCGCACAACGCTTTCCGTTTTATCAATTAACCAATGTGCCAGAAGAAATGATTAGTCTGGCTGAAATCAGCATGCAATCCAGCATATTCCTCAAGCAAGCCGTTTATCGATTGCACTCTCTCAAAAAAGCGGATGAAATATTTCACTTTTGTAAAAGCATTGCCACCAATGAATCGAGAGCCCATCAATTTGTGTTAGCCGGTGAAAGACGATTATTCGCGGAAGAAAAAGATTTCAAACACTTTTATAAATTAAAAGATATTTATGAAAAAACTAAGCTCGTCATTAATAGCTGTCAAGATACAGCTAATACCATCAAAGGCATCATCCTCGAGTATTCTTAAATGATGCACGCTCTTCCCACTATTCTCCTTGCGACGATTGCCCTTGCATTGCTATTTGATTTTTTAAATGGCTTTCACGATGCCGCAAATTCCATTGCATGTATTGTATCGACACGCGTCATGAAACCGCATTGGGCTGTGCTCTGGGCTGCCACTTTTAACTTTATTGCCTTTTTCGTTTTTAACATGACGGTTGCGAAAACGATTGGCGCGGGCTTAATCGATGCATCGATTGTCAATACCCATTTTGTTTTTGCAGCCTTGGCTGGCGCAGTGATATGGAATATTGCAACCTGGTTATTTGGCTTACCCTCTAGCTCTTCTCACGCGCTGATTGGCGGATTACTGGGGGCTGCTATTGTAAAGACAGGTCTTCCCGCCATTAAGTGGGCAGGGCTCTCAAAGGTGCTGCTTTTTATCGTAATATCCCCCCTGCTCGGTGTGGCTCTGGGATTGTTTTTAATGTTTTTAATCGCCCGCCTTTTTTTTCATGTATCACCTCACCGCATTGACGCCTGGTTTCGCAAATTCCAATATGTGTCATCCGCTCTCATTAGCTTAGGCCACGGCGGCAATGATGCACAAAAAACCATGGGTGTGATCGCGCTACTATTGTTTTCAACCGGGCATTTAGGCGCGCATTTTTATATACCAGGCTGGGTCATTATTTCCTGTAGTTTTGTCATGGCCTTAGGCACCCTTTTTGGTGGCTGGCGCATTGTGAAAACAATGGGCATGAAAATCACGAAATTAAAACCCGTTAGCGGCTTTTGTGCCGAAATGTCCGGTGCCATCGCTCTATTTCTCGCAACCTTCTTAGGGATTCCGGTTTCCACCACACACACCATTACCGGTGCAATCGTCGGGGTTGGCTCACTCAACGGCCATGGCGCCGTTCGCTGGGGCATTGCCCGCAATATCGTCTGGGCCTGGTTGCTCACCCTCCCTGCCGCAGGGCTTGTTTCAGCGGGGGTTTGGTGGATGATGGGTAAAATAGGCGTCCTAACGGGTTCTTTTGTCCTGTAATATATCGCTCGTGCTCTCACTTTTTTCTATGAAAATGGAATTTTGCGCTATACTGACCAAAAGACAGAGGAGAGCGCTATGAAAACTTTCACAGAAGTGAATCGCCTACGATATAGTAACGAAGAAAACATAAAAGAGGACGGTACATTTACCACCCTGTCCCCTCTTCCATCCAATTCTAGTCAGATACTAACCGATACAGGACGTGGAGATACTCCGAAAAATATCTATTTTAACGGGCTCACCCTGCAAAGCTATCTAGATCAAAAAAAAATAGATAAGCAGAGACTTACTTTTCCACAACTAGTCGATGCCATCCACCACTTGTTATTCAAGGATCTACAGGAATACAAAGCATTTTCAAGACAGCTAGCGCGCCGTATGAGCACTAATGGCATTGGAACGGCCTTTTTAAACTCTTATTGGAATCACATGAAGCCCGAGCTTCAGACTCAAGAACCGCCTATCCTCCTATCTGAAGAACGTGTCTGTTACATTGTCTTTGACCCAGCAAAACCTTTTGCTGTTTCTATTGAAGAAAATGCATGGCATTACCCTGTACAAAATGAGGAAAAGATACCCAATCGGGAGCCTTTTCTTCAAACACAGAAAAAATATACTGCTTCTTACAATGATAACCGGTTTCATGTTGAATTTCAAAACAGCACTATTTGGACAAACAATGGGTCTCATTTAGCCATAACAAGCGGGTTCCTCCACTGGAAGCGCATTTCGGATATCTCTGCCCCGGCACTTCCTGTTAAAAGCAGTTGGCTTGTCTCACTCTTCCAAGCGATACGGGATGCTGTAAAATGGTTTTTCTCTTTTATATTTTGCTTAAAAACTAAACAATATTCGCACGGTTCTACCGTAAAAATAAATAGTATCCATCGTGGCGGCGACAAAGAAGAAAAGCTAACAGGGCCAGCGCCAGAAGTGGATATACAACCTACTTCGCTAGCTGCTCATCCAGCCGCTAACCCTAAGAATCCCGTGATAGATTCCGGCACTGCTCGCCCAAAAGGGCCAACGCCATAAAGCAACTTGAACAATCTGGGCTATACTACCTAAAATACAAGGGGAAGCGCCATGAAAACCTACACACCCGCGAATCCGATCAGATACAGCGCCATAAAAATAGATCAAAATATACTTAATACGCTAGCTCCCACTGAAAATAAAGAAAAGATCATGCAGGATGTCAGTCGCGCCACAAGAAACATCCACATTAAGGGAACCTCTCTACAAAGCTTGCTTGATGCCAATGACATAAACAAGGATTCGTTTTCTTTTGATCAATTAGTCAATATCCTTGCGAAACATTTATTAGACGACACATCTAATGCCGGAAAAGCATTTGTGACAAAAATAGCTCTTCATATGGCCAATCCAGGTATTGGAAGAAGCCTGGCAGGGTATGGTGCAGAGATGCTTGCTAGGCTCGGCACGCAAGACCCGCCCATCATACTGATGAACGAATGTTACTGTAATCTCACCTTCGATAAAAATAAACAAACGGTTTCCGTCGAAGAAGAGGTGTCTTATTTCCCTGCAGAAAACGGGGTTAAGACAGATGGATCAGAGTGCTTTCTTAAAGCGCAACTCAAGTACGAGATTAAAAATGATGAAAAATTTGTTTATTTTAATGATACATGCACTATTGCAACCGCTCACGCAAACAATCCAGCGGTTCAAGAAGCATTTTTAATGGAATCCCCCAAGAAAGTCAGCGAAACCATAAAAAAACCAAGTACATTTTTCAAAAAAGGGCCTTTCTATCGCACGACAGAAAAGCCAGAAGATAGAAACGTTACTGCACTCACTTCGTACAAGGTAATGCAACCCGGGGTAACAGACGAATCTCGTCAAAACGCTATCATGAGAGATGTGCACCGCGCGTGCGGAAAGATAATGATCAATGGAAAAACCCTTGCTAGTTTCATAGGTGGAGTACAGGAAGCTTTGACAAAACAAGCGGAAGCAAAAAAAGAAAATAATAGGGAATCAATAGAGCAATCCAATGAGGAATTAGCAGAATCCCTGCAAGACTTTACATTTGAAAGATTTATAACTATTCTTAAAAAACAATTTACACTAAAAAGCGATGCTGAAGCAGAGAATTTAGCAAACTACTTCCACCAATCAGGAATAGGCTCCCTACTGGAGGCGCATTGCTTCTTAGAAGCGGAAAAGCATTTTGTGAGTGTCAATCCAGAGGAGATGCCACCGGTTATAGTAAACCAGGGAAATCGATCCACTTCTCTCGATCTTAAAGATGGCAAAATCGAGGTCACAGATAAAGTCTCGTTTTCTGATTGTACCTGGTTAGATGGCCACGGGAAGCCACAAGTGCATAGTACGCCAGAGTCCCCTTTTTTTGAAACAGAGATACAATACACGATTAAAGATATCACAGATCAAACGCTTGAAGTCGATTTTGATCCCGCTATGAAATTTAAAACACAAAAAACTAATATTCCCGCCTTGGATGGCTATCTCGAAAAAATGAAATCGGAGAGCCAATACAGGATAACTATTTTTTTCAAAGGGCTGTTGGATTCGTTTGTAAAAAATATGAAAAAGTTAGGTGCAACAATACAATCTATTGGATCGAAAAAAATCGCTCCTGCACGAGAAATCGAACAAAACCCTCTACCACCTGCGTCCAACCCTGTTGTAACGGATCAATCAAGCAATCTTAATTCAATGACTCCAAATACTCAAACAGAACAAGCAACACCACTAGAAAAACAAAAAAAAATCTCGGAATGGCAAAAAATTAATACATCTTGTATGGAACCATTTTTTAAAGATCGTGGAATTTTAGCCAGAATAGCAGACACACCTATGGAATTCACTATTGGATTAAGTCACGGCAGCGGAGACGATTTGAAGCAAGAGAAAACATTGGCTGCACAAGCCTTTTCTGTTTTTGAACAACTCAGAGAGTCTTTGGTCTTAGACGCTATCGATAACAAAAAAACCGCTGCAGAAACAAAGGAATTAGTCGCATTGCTCGAAACCTCTTTAACATCCGCATTTAAAGATCTTAAAGAATTGGCCAAAACAAATTCTGAAGCAGCGCGAACAGAAGCACATAACAGACTAGGCGAAATTCTCACAACCGCAAATACACTTATAGGAGAAAATCCAGAGACTGCGGTGCAAGGGCTAACAGGCTATTTAGCAGCATTATCAGCGGGTCTATCGGAGGATGGGCCACCACCACTGTATGAGGATGAGCCACCACCACTGTATGAGGATGAGCTTGATAGCGATGGCGACGAGCCTGTGCCCGGGTCCGAGGATGATGGGCCTGATAGCGATAGCGACGAGCCAGAGCCCGAGCATGGCGAACCTGAGAGCGATGATGAGAATAAGCCGCCGCATGAGGATGGGCCATCACGCCTCCGTCCTTAACACAACCTCGGTTCAGCACAACAAAGAACGCAGAACCCCGCTTTACGTCATCCCAAAAAATTCTGTCCTTTAACGGCAATTAAAAAAACTGTCTGGGCTTTACCTTAGCGCTGTCTCCCCGACAAATTCCGCCCTCTAACTGCGCCAAGAAAAAATGACGGTGACGCGAGAATTGGGTCGGGGTCTGGAGCGATTTTGACAAGAACTGAATCGCTTATGAAATGCTTTAAATATTTTTTTACAAAAATAAACTAAGCAGAAAAACCGAGACCTCAGCGAGGTCGCTCCAGACCCCGACCCAATTCTCGCGTCACCGTCATTTTTTCTTGGCGCAGTTAGAGGGCGGAATTTGTCGGGGAGACAGCGCCGACGTAAAGCCCAGACAATTTTTCTAATTGCCGTTAAAGGGTGGAATTTGTCGGGGAGACAGCGCTAAGGCAAAGTCCCATCATTTTTTCTGATCACAGTCATAGGGCGGGATTTACAATTATTGCGTCACTCCCATCCGGCCTATCGCCCCCCCTGGCGGAGGAAGGCGTTCTAAGCAGCGCTGTTTAATGCGCAATACGAGTTTTTAATTTAAAAAGCATGTTGGAAAAAAGGATGTCGCTATATTACCTAACCACGAGGCCGATAAGAACCCTGCTGAGCAGAAAGGTTTGCTTCTTCACAAACACTTAAACGGGCCCCCAACAACGCGAGTCTTTCCTTGCTCGCGCGAGCAGCATGACACAAACCTTGCGCGCGCTCCACCAGCTCAACTGGAGACGCCCCCTGCACTACTACGCTTCGTATCGATTGATTAAGTTGCGCAAAAAATGGTTTATTTTGACGCAATGTACGGAGCGCTTCGGATGGTGGTATTGCCCGGTCATCGTCTCGGGACTTTTTTCTCATGCTAGCAAGAGAAAGTACCATTTTAAGCTCGCGCATCAAATCGCTGTGCGCTACGATCGCACCTGAATGATAAGAAGCCGCCTCAGGTATTACTTTGCAGATATCCACAGGGCTCGGTGTTTTTAATGCAGGACGCAAGGCGGCCTTGTGTGTTTCAGTCAGCGACAACGTGTCGCCATCCGGGAGCGTGACAGAAAGCTCTCGATTCAAGAATACATCTGCCAGAGCTTCTTGGTGCGTACCCCACTCAGCTGTCACCGCTTTTTCTTCTGCTGGCATTGCATCTAATTGGGTTTGCAATGACGCCATTTCTACTTTCAAATAATCAGCAAAATCATCAGAAGACAGCCCTTGTCGAGCAACATCAATCAAGGAGTTCTGTTTTAATTCTTCTGTTTGATAGGCTTCATAGTCTTTTACATACTGTTTTTGGTTTTTCTGCCCACGAAAAAAATCGTCCCAAATCATTTGACGCTCTTCAGTCAATCTTTCCTCTCGGGCCATCAGCGCAAGGCAACCTTCCAATCTTTGTAATGTTTTTTTAGCAAGAATAGCCGATACCATATCGATCATGGTTTGTCGAAATCGAGGGGAGCGAGGATCTGTGTCGGCAAAAGATAATGACATACTGTTCTCCACCAATGAGAGTTAACCTAACAATATAAAGCATTTTATCCGATCTTGTTTGGAAGAACAATCATTGTTTGTGCTGTAAAAATACATATTTGATCGTTTGCCATCCCCGCCCCGCCTTGTCATCCCCGCTTTACTTTTGTCAATCCCCGCGAAGGCGGGGACCCATTCAGAAAATGACTCAGAAAAACAGTTAAGTCCAATGCATTTTGTTTTTCGTCAAAATCTTTTTACTTGCTACATTCACAGATGTTACCACAATGGATCCCCGCCTTCGCGGGGATGACAAAAAAGGCGGGGATGACAAAAAAGGCGGGGATGACAAAAAAGGCGGGGATGACAAAAAAGGCGGGGATGATAAAAAAGAGGTAGGAATTGACAAAGAACGTGTAAAGGCTTTCAAAGAAATGTATTGCTTATCGCCTCAGACCTCTTTGAACAGATTGATTTTGTTGGGGCTCTTTCGCTTCCAAAGCCGACATTAATCGACCGCCGCGCGTTGCCTTATCGCCAAATAGAGTGTCTCTTGCTTTTTTATACATAACACCTGCTGTAAAGAATGCAGCTGCCCCAACGCCTACCGCTTTTAGGAAAGTCGTCAAATGACTATCGCGTCGTCGAGTGAGCGCCCCCCTTGTTTCCGCAGTTTTTAATTTTTGATTGAACGCTTCAAGTTTATGATAACTTTGAAGTTCTTGGTTATCCAAGATAGCTAGCAATGCCTTGATATGATTATGCTTGTACACCGCCTGCTTCACCAAACGATCGCAGTGATCTGACGCTAAAGCGCGACCATCCATAAAATCAGGTTGAGTTACCCCTGGCTTACCATCAATTTCCTTTTTGAGATGAGAAAGATATTGCTCGCAGGCTCGGCGCTTGCAATATATCTCATAAATGTTAGGATCACTCACCACATCAAGAAAAAATTTAGACAAATCCGCTGGCGCATCGATATCTGTTCTTTTTGGGAATTCTCCCATGATCATGTCGCGCATGATTTTAGAATCTGTACTAATTGATTGAAGCTCAAATAGGTTATTTTTTGCCTTGAATAATACCTCAACAGGTCCAGGCATATTGATTGTTTCATCCTCCGGTGTTTTTATTGGGATCGATTCAAGTCTTGCTTTATAGTAACCCTTTTTATTTTCCTCGAATAAATCAACATCAACAGACTCAGGAGAAGAAGGAACCAGCGTACTATCCATTGCGCTCTCAACAAACCCAAAGATACTCTTCATCACCGGACCCGACAACATCATCTGAGGAAATTGAGAGTAATTTTTTCTAAATGACGCTCTTGATTCCGGGCTAATTTTTTCCAGAGCCGAATCCATCTCCTGTTTCGCTTCATCGTCAGTCATACCCTTTTTACTGCTAACATCTGCAATTTTTGTGTTACGTTTAAAATCTTTCAATAGCTGGCGTTCCCCATCCCCCGTTTTGTCACTTGTTGCATCGCATCCCAGTTTTGTGAAAAACTCATTTGTGCTTTTCTGGCATTCTTCTCGTGTTAAATGATACCGCATCGATGATTTCATAGCAGCCTTTGCTTTCTATTGATTTCGCCTTAACGCAACCTCTTTCTTCGGTATTCCTGGTGAAGCAGTAGCGGACACCCTAAATAACCCATTCTGCAGCAACGCACTCTTTTTAACGGAAAATATTTTTTCTATTTTATCAATATCCGCCAACAGTTTTTCACCGCGCTCATCCACTTTGGCCTTTCCAAAAGCCTTCTCCCACATCGTTTGGGGGCGTCCATCATTACTGCTTCTTATCCAATTTTTAAAATCAACGGAAGCTATTTGAGCCAGAAATTCCTGTTTTCGATCGGCGAGTGTAGCTGACTCATTCTGAAGATCCTTCAAAAGTAACCGAACAAACCCGTCTTTAGAATGAACATCCGCTTGGGCGCCTCCCTTGGAGTGCTGAAGATCATACTGAATGGTATCGCGATAAACGATCAACGCCTCTTGGTAGCTATCGATTTCGCGCATGGGTGCCGACTCCATTTTAGCTTGATCTAAAAAATATTGACTGGGATTGGGTACCTCTGGCAATGCCCCCATCACCATATTTTTTATTAATGTCGAATCTGTGTTAATGCGCTGCAATTCAAATCCCTTATCTGTTAATGTAAACAAGACTTCAACAGGACCCGCCAATTCACCAACCTTCGCCATAGTGTTATCTGAATCTAAGATCGGAAATTTTTTAATAGTAGATTTAATATAAACATCCTGACCTTCTTGATAAAGTGTCGTTTGTATATCGCTCTCTGCAGGCGGATTAACGAGCAGCTTCTCTTCGCATAATGGCTTCGAAATCGCCAATATTAAAAGAGAAGCGAATCGAATGGGCGATTGAGAATAATGCGATCGGATTTTTTCCCTTTCATCTGAATGAGGAAATGTTTCAACAAGCCTCTGATCAAACTCCTCTCGTGCAATAGCCATTTTTGAGCAACACGGGTACTTACCGATACCAATTCCTCTACCTCTAATATGATCTGTGTAGGCTTGGTCTAATCCGTCCTCTGCGCTAAGCGTATCATTTGAGTAAATAAAATGTGTTTTCTTGATATCCTCTAGAGAAGGATTTCCTGATTTTTCGATGTTGTCGGGTAGTAGAGAATATGCCATTGATCTCATAATCGACTCCTTCTAGTGTCTTGCTTTGTGATGATGCTTTCCGTCACGCTCTTCTGGATGGTGGTGAGCCAAGCTTTTGAGTTTTGCAGCGGCAGACGCAAAAGACGCAAAAATTCCCGGCCGAGGTATTGACAGTTTCTCGCCGGCAAACTGTTTTCTTGTCTTCTCAATATCAGAAATAAACCGAGCACCACGAAGATCATCTTGAAGGCCCAAAATTTTCTTAAAATCAGGGTCATTCGATTTTTTGATAAAAAATTTCTTTCGGGATTCTAGATTATGTTCATCGTGAATCAATTCGGTCAAAGCAACGCTGATTACCTTGATTTTTCTTTGTAAATTTTCAAGAGATTGACCGCTATTTTCTTCGCCCATTTGAGCGACTAAGTACTCCAAATAATCTTCGCATATCGCTTTATAACTAGCGATCTCGCCGATTAAACGATCTTCGCTTTTAATGTGGTCTAAAAAATATTGTTCAGGATTAGAGACGTGAGGAAAGGTTCCCATCATCATATTGCGCATCAAATCAGAATCGGTATCGCAATGTTGAAACTGAAATCCTTCGTCTGTTAATTGAAACGCTGACTCGATGGGACCATGAAAATCCGCCATTTTTTTGTCTGCCGCATTGTGTACGGGCACTTTTTCAATGCGTGCTTTAAAATAAACCTCTCCGTTTTTCACATACAAATGATCCAATCGATCTACTGTCTTGGGTTCCTTGATAATGGCATTCTCAAACAAAGCAAGCGATTGGCTCGACAATCCACCGGCGGCAAACAACATGGGGCCTTGCGAATAATGCGCTGCAATCTTCGCTCTTTGCTCCGCTGAAAACTGTTCAACATATTTTTTTTCAAATGCTTCTATGGATAGCTTTGGAGGTATCGTTCCGACATGCAGACCTCTCATATAATCTACATACAACTGCCCTCCGCGAGCTGCGCTGCTACGAGCATCCTTTGAGAAAACCAGTCCAAGGGATTTTACAAAAGTGTTCTGAGTCTTCTCTATATCAAGCGGGGTTAAGCGGCTCTTCATATTCATCATCTCCTGTTGTGATTATTATGAATATAGCCGCTGTTTAAAGATTTGCCCGATAATGGGCTATGTTAGTGAATAATATCGACGCCCTTGGGAGGCGAAAAACGAAAAAGCGCAGGGGAAAGGTTTAAATTGATGGAAGCAGACGAAAATTGAATGACTATGTGGTGGCCCAATTGATCTTGCAGGCGCATTTCGCTGATAACACCTCGGGAAAACCCCAGCTCAACAACGCTTAGCATGCTATCCGTGTGTCGAGGGGTCAGCGAAAACCATTGCAGATTATCCGGGCGCTTCATAGATTGCACGTTAAACGCTTGATTGAGAGCATTTGGATTATTCATTAATAATAAAACAGGGGTATTGCTAACTTGTTTATCGAGCGGGCGAATCGTTACCTGCTCTAAATCAGGATCGTATACCGAGAGGCGCTTGCCATCGGTCACAATGAGTTGAGGAATCGGTTTTTTAACTTCCCATCGAAATTGGTTGGGGCGTTGCAAGGCAAAAGACCCTTCTGATTTCTGGGTTTGTTTGCCACGAGCATCGCTTGTTATTTGGGTGAAGTCTGCTTGGAGGGTACGCATGTGGGAAAGAAGCGTGTTGAGTGATGGGTCGGCAGCGTAGATAGAGATGGAAAAAAATACTATCGCTGTCATTCCCGCGAAGGCGGGAACCCATTTTGACGCTGCCTTCAAAAAAAATGTTAAACGCGACAATGCGATTTACCTCAATCATCTCTACATCAAAAAATTATTTGCAGGGTGGATCCCCGCCTTCGCGGGGATGACAATAAAAACACTATATAGGCGACGGCGCCACCACTTCACGCGACCCATTGTGGTCCATCGAGCTAATCACACCCGCGGCTTCCATGTCCTCCATAATCCGCGCGGCGCGATTATAGCCAATACGTAAACGGCGTTGCACCAATGAAATCGATGCACGACGAGACTCTGTCACGATGCGTAGCGCTTCATCATACAATGGATCAGCCTCTCCGGTATTTTGAGCGTCACCTAAATCACCACCTTCGGGTGCTTCATCTGTCACGCCTTCCAGATACGTCGGTTGGCCGGCTGTTTGCCATGCTGCCACCACGCGATGGACTTCTTCATCCGCGACATAGGCGCCATGCACACGAATCGGTACACCCGTTCCTGGCGGCAAATACAACATATCGCCATTCCCTAGCAATTGTTCCGCACCCTGCTGATCCAAGATCGTGCGAGAATCAATGCGAGATGATACTTGAAACGCAATACGCGTTGGCACGTTCGCTTTGATGAGGCCTGTGATCACATCCACCGATGGCCGCTGTGTCGCTAAAATAAGATGAATTCCAGCTGCACGCGCTTTTTGAGCAATGCGCGCAATCAGGTCTTCTACTTTTTTGCCCACCACCATCATCATGTCAGCGAGCTCGTCGACGACGACGACAATAACAGGCAATGATTCTAATGTCGGCGATTGATTAGGCGTCGCCATCAACCACTCCGGTGTAGGCAATGGATTTCCTTTGTCGGATGCGTCTTTCACTTTAACGTTGTAGCCTTCCAAATTTCTGACGCCGAGGCCTGCCATCAATCGATATCGCCTATCCATTTCAGCAACACACCAACGCAATGCATTGGCAGCATCTTTCATATCGATAATCACGGGCGTTAGTAAATGCGGAATGCCTTCATAGACCGACAACTCCAGCATCTTAGGATCGATCATAATCAAACGTAATTCTTTTGGTGTCGCTTTAAATAACATGCTGAGCAGCATCCCATTCAGGCTCACCGATTTTCCAGCGCCCGTTGTTCCTGCAACCAACAAATGCGGCATTTTAGCTAAATCAACCACGATAGGATAACCTGCGATATCTTTCCCAAGCGCTAAACTAATGGGTGACCGAGAGTCGGAATAACGCGTTGATTCTAAAATATCACGCAGACAAACCAGTTCGCGATGTTCGTTTGGTAATTCCAATCCAATCACGGATTTTCCGGGTATGACTTCCACTACGCGCACGCTGGTGACAGACAATGAGCGAGCAATATCTTTCGATAATCCGGTGATTTTACTGACCTTAATACCAGGCGCTAAATCTAATTCAAAACGCGTGATGATCGGTCCAGGATGCACTGCAACGACTTTTGCCTCGACGCCAAAATCACGCAAACGTTGCTCAACCAAAAGAGATAAGTCTTCAAAAGAAGTGCTAGAAAATGCTTTGCCCACAACGATGGGCGGTGCATTCAGCAAATCCAAAGGAGGAAGCGTCCCCGATGAAAGTGTCACTGCAGAATGAGTGGCGGGCACCACTGCTCGCTTCTTTTCTGGGCGAGGCGCAACCAAAACCGGTTCAACGATGCGAACCCGCGCTTCATCCGAGCGCGTTATGCCTTTTTTGACCCAGGCGGGCTCTTGTCGATTCGTTTCCGGGAGCGCATCGTTTGTTTTTTGTAATCGTTTTTGAATCCATTCGCGACCCAATCGATTACCCTCTGTGACACACACCCCAATCGCTTCGACAACCCGCAACCAAGACACACCGGCAAACAAGGTAGTGCCACACAGCAAAGCTGTTATTAAAAATAAAGCGCATCCGAGAGGGTTAAGCAGTCCAACCAACTGCGTCATCACCAAGCTCCCTATAATGCCGCCGCTAAAGGCAGGCACAATACTGGGGTCAGGCAAATGATAAAGTGCGAACAATCCTGTTGCGCTGAGAAGTGTTAACAAAAAACCCAGACACTTAAAGGTAAACTCGGCTCGATTGAAAACGGGATCCATCATGCGATCACGCATACCACGCCAGCTCATCCAAATAAGGATAGGTGGAAAAAAGTAAGCTGATAGCCCAAAAAATGATAAAAAAATGTCTGAAAAAAAAGCGCCGGCTCGTCCACCGATATTTAATACTGACAAACTCAGCGTGCCGCTGCTCGACCAACTCGCATCCGTGTCATGGTATGAAACAAAGGAAATGAATAAAAATAATGCAATAGCAACAGAAAGAATAAACAAACCCTCGCGCAAACGGTGTCCCATATGCAGAACATCGAGTCGAGGCAGTGGTTTTCGAGGCGCAGCTTGTTTCACGCAATCGTCTCCTTATTAATCTTTGCATTCATACAGCTATTTGTGATGAATCGTATTTACTGTAATATAACACTCTTTCGAGCCGGAGTCCCACTCATGACAGACCATCATCGTCTTATTATTTTAGGCTCAGGCCCCGCCGGCTGGACCGCCGCTATCTATGCAGCACGTGCGAATTTAAAGCCTGTTTTAATCACTGGGTTAGAACCTGGTGGGCAATTGACCACCACCACCGACGTCGATAACTGGCCGGGCGACATAGAAGGATTGCAAGGCCCTGCCTTGATGGAGCGCATGCAAAAACATGCCGAGCGCTTTAAAACAACTATTATCTTCGATCAAATCGTATCGGTCGATTTAAAGAACAGCCCTTTTGTTGTGCGCGGCGAAAAAACGTATTCTGCAGATGCCCTCATCATTGCAACAGGCGCATCGGCACAATACCTCGGTCTTGCTTCTGAAAAAGCATTCATGGGGAAAGGCGTTTCAGCCTGTGCGACGTGCGATGGTTTTTTCTATCGCAATAAAAAAGTCGTTGTCGTGGGCGGTGGCAACACCGCCGTTGAAGAAGCGATTTATCTCTCCCATATCGCGTCAACGGTGACGCTCGTTCATCGTCGCGACACCCTGCGCGCTGAAAAAATCATGATTGATCGCTTACTTGAAAAAACAGGCGATAAAGGCAATATCACAGTAGAGTGGAACCATGTCACCGAAGAGATTCTCGGCAACCCAATGGGTGTGACTGGCATTAAAATAAAAAATGTTATTACCAATGAAAGCAAAGAGCTCGCAACAGACGGTGTCTTTATTGCGATTGGCCACAAGCCTAATACCGACATTTTTACTGGGCAACTCGATATGCTGAATGGTTATATTCAAATTCAATCTGGATTGAAAGGTCGGGCCACACAAACCAGCGTGGCCGGTGTGTTTGCCGCAGGGGATGTCGCCGATTCTGTCTATCGACAAGCGGTGACATCCGCTGGGTTTGGTTGCATGGCAGCACTCGATGCGGATAAATACTTAAGCGAGACAAAAAAATAATGCGTCTCGCGGGCAGAGCTAACGTAACTGATCGAACCATTATCGCGATAAAAGGGCGTCTGATAGGCAATGGGTCTCTCACAGTCATTGCCGGTCCGTGCGCAATTGAGTCGGAAGAGCAGATACACCTGGCAGCTGAAGGAGTATCGAACGCGGGCGCCACTATTTTACGCGGAGGCGCTTTTAAACCACGTACATCACCTTATGATTTCCAAGGATTGGGTTTGATTGGTTTGCAGTATATGCAGTCTGCTGCCCAAAAAAATAATTTGCTCAGTGTTTCTGAAGTCATGGACACGCGCGATATCGATACGGTCGCATCCTTCGTGGATATTTTGCAAATTGGGGCGCGCAATATGCAAAATTTCAGCTTGCTGAAAGAAGTCGGAAAATCAAGTAAGCCCGTGCTACTAAAACGCGGATTATCCGCGACATACAGCGATTTTTTAATGGCCGCTGAATATATTTTACAAATGGGTAACCCGAATGTGATGCTGTGCGAACGTGGCATCCGCACATTTGAGCCCTATGCACGAAATACATTGGATATTGCGGCGATTCCCATTCTCCATGAACTAACCCATTTACCCATTCTTGTTGACCCCAGCCATGGTTGCGGCATTCGCAGTGCCGTACCACCCATGAGTTATGCCGCCGTCGCCGCGGGTGCTGATGGCATTATGATTGAAGTGCATCCCGATGTGGATAATGCCTTGTGTGACGCCAAACAAAGTATCTCGATCGATTGCTTTCGAGAAACAATGAAAACTATTGAACGCGTTCGTCAAGCGATATGCTGATTGCGTCCATCCCCTATCACAATCCTATTGATGCGGCGCTTCAAATCGCGCTCGCCAGTGAAGTCGATGGGATTGAGCTGCGGCTCGACTATGCAGAGCATTTAAGTATCCAAGACATAGCGGCGCTTCAAAAGCAATGCACCACCCCCCTCCTGTTCACCCTTCGAAAAAAATCACAAGGCGGCTATTATCCTCATGATGAAAAAACCCGCATTGAAGCACTCATGGCGCTTTCAGAATTAAAGCCGGATTACATGGACATTGAGCATGATACCTCTCAAGATATTCTCCATAGGCTTTCATTCAATACGCAACTTATTTGCTCGTATCACAATCATGACAATACACCTGTTGACTTAGAAGCGATTTTATCATCCATGCAACACCCCGCTTTTTTTGGCTACAAAATAGCAACACAAACAAATAGTGTATTAGATGCGCTTCGATTGCTGCAATTTAGTTTAAAACATAAAAAATCTTGTCATTCCCGCGAAGGCGGGAACCCATTTTCCCCTGGCGTGAACCTTGCCAAGAGCGAAGTGGATCCCCGCCTTCGCGGGGATGACAAAAAAGAGGGGTGGCATGATGAACAAGCCCAACATAATCTCACCGTCATAGGCATGGGAACACATGGACAATGCACTCGAATATTGAGCCCCGTGATTGGAAATTTTATGCATTACGCCTGTATTGATACAGAAAGTAATACCGCTAGCGGACAAATGACGATCCGTGAGCTGAGAGAAACATATCAAATAAAAAATCTTAATTTAAAAACGCGAATAGTTGCATTGCTCGGCAGCCCCGTCAGTCACAGCATCGGACATATTTTTCATAATCGCGCGATATCGTATTTAAAAGAAAATGCCGTTTATATCAAGCTAGATGTCAGGCCAGAAGAATTAGAAAGCACCATGACACGCTGTCGAACGCTCCCGTTTTTGGGGTTCAGCGTCACCCAACCTCTAAAAGAAATCATTGTGCCACTGCTTGACGGTATTGATATAGCGGATCAACCGATTGGGGCAATCAACACTATTTCTGTTGAAAATAATCAGTGGATAGGATGCAACACCGATGGAAAAGGCGCGTGGCTCGCACTTCAGGCGTACTGTCAGCCCGCGCATCAAACCATTGTGATACTCGGTGCAGGTGGGGCTGCTGCCGCCATTGCGCATGAAGCGTTGCTTCATAACGCAAACGTCATGATCCTAAATCGCACGCTCGATCGCGCAAAAAAACTCGCAAAACGATTGGGGTGTCAATATGACACTTTAGATACACTTAAATCGCTTAAAAATAGTTACTGTGCGGTCATTAATACGCTGCCCCGTCACGATTTATTGACATCAGATGATTTATCATCAAATATCTGCGCTATGGATATTATCTATCAACCCGCTCAAACGGAATTTATAAGAAAGGCTAAAAAAGCAGGCTGCGTCATTATTCCAGGATATGATATGTATATTGAACAAGCTCTTATGCAATTACAACGCTGGTTTAATCTCGCGCCCTCGACTTTAACTCAAATTAAAATCAGATCCGCTTTAAAATAAAAGGGATTTCAAAAAAATGATACTCGCTCATCCTGAAAAAGTCGTTATTATCATTCCGACATACAATGAAGCCCAAGGAATCGCGAACGTTATTAGCGCATTAGAGGTCGCTATTTCATCTATTTCAAATGCAGGCATCCAAATCCTCGTTTTTGACAGCGGCTCACCTGACGGAACAGCTGCAATAGTGGAATCGCTTCAAAAAACCTATTCTAATATTTATTTGCTCACAGAGCCGGAAAAATCAGGATTGGGCTCAGCTTATGCAAAGGCGATGCAATACGCCATAGAAACCATGCAGGCGGATATGGTATTTGAATACGATGCCGATGGATCTCATCAGCCCCATTTTATCCCACCTATGATTAAGCAATTACAAAACGGATATGATGTTGTTTTGGGAAGTCGTTATGTGCCTGGCGGCTCGATTCCAGCGAATTGGGGCCTTCACCGAAAAATGCTCTCTGTATTAGGGAATGTCATCGCCAGGTTATTTCTGACCTGGCGATACCATGATTTTACGAGCGGATTCCGTGGGACGCGCACAGACTTTCTCATAAAGATACCTCTCAATAACTTACTTTCCAAGCAATATGCCTATAAAATTCACCTGCTTTGGGCGCTGCACCAGCAAGGCGCAAAAATACATGAATACCCTATTGAATTTATTGATCGAAAAATAGGTTATAGCAAATTCCCTCGAAATAATATTCTCGATTCCCTTTCCGTTATCATTGCGTTACGCTATCGAGAAATAAAAAAGCAGATGCAGGGGCAGTCAACATGAGCACGCCGCTCCTTCAGAAAAATACCTCAAAATAGATTTAATTATAATCAATATGTGTATAAAATGGTTTTAATTTTGGCGTGAGCTCAACCCAATAAGACACCCGAATTAGTATTTATCTTATTGACTTTATTAATAAAAAATAATAAATATCTCATTTTTATCAAATAACACAATCGATTCCCTTGCCACCATTGTCGCATTGAGACATCGAAAAATAAAAAACGAATATTAGGAGTGGTCGACATGAGCGCAAAGAAATATCTTTTAACCCTATTGCTAATTTTTTTACCGATAACATCATTTGCAGAAGACGCCACCTATACAACGCAGTGCCAACCTGCGAACCAATTAGCGTTCAGAAAAATAACAAATTATCACTATCAGGCCACCGCTCGCCCCGGTTGGAGAGTGGGATCCCAATCAGAAGACACGGAAACAAATACTGACTTTAAACTCCGAGGCCAGTTTTTCACTCCTGGTCCAAATCGTATCAGTACACTCACCTGTGCTTATGGTAACACACTTGGCTCTCAGCTGGTTTTGTTAGAAACAGATACAGCAGCAAACAAAGAACAGCTGGTCTCAGAAAAAGGGGATCCTGCGTGGCTTGATGGTCCCGTTACGGAAAACAGCTTGAATGATATCCGAGAAGAAGATTGTCGAGATCCCTCTCAGCTATCATTCACGCTAGTCGCAGAAAATCGCTATATCGCTAATGACGCTTGGGGCTGGACAGTCACACCTGACTCAGAGGAAACAACAACCAATGCAGGATTTTTGCTTCAAGGCGCTTACTTCACGCCTGGACTGAATGGCATGAATGCGCTGACTTGTTTCTATCGCGCTAGCTCCCCCATCTCAGAACCAGCGAATCCCTTTAAACGATACGACTTAGCGAAGAATCCGATCGTTTACACCCAACCGAGCTGCGGTATCGTTGTTCTTGAAAAAAAGACAACCGCACGCAAAGCGCAGTTACGCGGAGAATCAATGATGAGAATAGGAGACGGAACGGAAAAGGAGTTATTAACAGGGCCCTGGCAAGATGGTCCCATCACCCCAAAAATATTGGATGCTGCCAGAACAAATGTTTGCTTACAAAAAGCAGAAGAGCGTTTTGAGCCCTACGAATACCATAACAATCTGCCGATTGATCAGGATGACATGAATGCGCGCATGGCAGATGAGAAAAAACAAAACGCCAAGCTCACCCCGGCGGATCGCTCTGCGATTGCCAAAGTAGACCCTAATGCGTTATGGCCTGGGTAATTTGATCTGTAATCGCATCGATCGTTCCAACGCCATTGATTTCGACATAGCGAGGCATGTTAGCTGTAGCGGCTCTTTTTTGGTAGTAGATAACCAATGGCTCTGTTTGCGCATGATAAACCGCCAATCGTTTTCGCACTGTTTCTTCCGTGTCATCGGAGCGCTGAACCAACGGCTCACCGGTCACGTCATCTTTTTCTGCAAGACGCGGCGGCTGATAATCCACATGATAAATACGGCCGGATGCGGGATGCAAGCGCCGGCCTGTGAGGCGACGCACAACATCCTCCTCAGGCACCTTGATATCCAATACAAAATCCAGATCAATGTGATTCTGGAGCAGCCCTTCAGCTTGCTGAATCGTGCGTGGAAATCCATCAAGCAAGAATCCATTCTGACAATCTTTTTCAGCGACACGATTTTTAACGAGCTCCATTACAATATCATCCGACACTAATTCCCCCGCCGTCATGATGCTCTGCACTTTTTTACCCAGCGGGGTTCCTGCGGACACAGCGGCACGCAAGATGTCGCCTGTCGAAATGGTAGGGATGCGCCACTTTTCTGAAATGATTTTCGCTTGAGTCCCTTTACCTACCCCGGGACAGCCTAGCAACATAATACGCATTTTTCACCTCTTTAAAAAAACCATTGTGGGCACCCTGCCATTGGCCGTTATTCTAATACTATTTGCCTCAATCAACAAATACAGTAGACTGGATACATGAAAAACATTGTCTTTATCTCGGACCTGCACCTCGATGAAAGCCATCCCGAGATCGTCTCGCTATTTTTAGATTTTTTAAAAAAACAAACCAAAACTGCATCCGCCCTCTATATATTGGGCGATTTTTTTGAAGCCTGGATAGGTGACGACAATCTCACCTCTTTTAATCAAATGATTATCTCCCAGCTGCGGGCTGCAACGGATGCCGGATTGCCGATTTATTTTATGCATGGAAACCGTGATTTTTTAATTGGAAAACGCTTTTTGAAGGCGTCTGGCTGCATTTTTCTGCCCGATGAAACCGTCATTGATATTGCTGGAACGCCCACATTACTCATGCACGGTGATTTATTGTGCACAGACGATACAGCTTATTTAAGGTTTCGAAAAAAAGCACATAACCGATTTTTTCAATGGCTCTTTCTCATAAAGTCCCTCAAAAAACGGCGAGCGATTGCAGCGCAATACCGAGAAAAAAGTACACAGCATATTTCAACCATACCGGATCACATTATGGATGTCACACAAAGGGCAGTGTGTGGTGTCATGACAAAACACCATGTGCAACATCTCATTCACGGACATACACACCGCAAAGCGGTTCATACATTCTCACTCAACAACCAACCTGCTACGCGCACCGTTCTCGCTGCTTGGCATGATAAAGGTAATGCGCTGGTATGCGATGAAGGCGGGAAAAAAGAATTGATTGATGTTATGGCAACAACGACAAATTCTTAAAATGAAGATGCGCTTTTTTCTTAGCGTGGTGCCTCTGATATCCGTAAAAAAACAGCGTTGGCAATATCATGACCGCCATACCGCTCACAAAAATAATCTCGTATGAAGCCGATGTACCTACATTAATGCCTGCTGGTGTAAAAAAACCCACTATCAATGTAATCGCACAACCCAACAATCCCAATAAACAAACCAACCAAGAACCTATTTTTCCCCCTGGAATATTAAATGAACGTGGCTGATCAGGGAACTTGTATCGCAAGCGCACTACAGCCAAGAACATCAACACATACATAATCATATACACTTGGATATTGAGCGCGGTAAGCAGCCAATAGGAACCGCCAATACTCGGCATCAAAGCAAACGCCAAACAAAAAGTAGTGACTAATACCGCTTGCGCCAAAAGCAAGTTAGATGCCACGCCGTGCTTATTGGTTCTTTGAAAAAATGGAGGTAAAAATCCGAGTTCTGCGGCTTGTAATAATCCTCTTGCGGGCGATATCACCCACGTCGTAATGCCGCCAAGCGTCCCGAGTAAGACCATCACGGCCATTAATGGCACAAACGAACTGACATGATAGGCTGCAAAAAAATGCGTGAAGGCTTGCATAATACCGTCCACCAAATTAATTTGATCTTTTGGCACGACAATCGCGATAGAGAGCGAGCCCATAATCATCGTGAATAATATGGCCCAGACGGATATAAAGAGCGCCCTAGGAAACGTCTTTTGAGGATTTTTTACATCCCTGATGTGAACTGCAATAAGCTCCATCCCTGCAAAACTTGTCATGATGCCCGTCAGCGCCACCCAGCCATCAATACGTGAAAAAGACGGCATGAGCTCAGCTAGCGTAAAATGAATTTGCAAAGGCTGACCTAGCACCAGCCAAGCAATAGCAAGAGCCAGCACAAGCCCCATTGGAATAACAAGACCCGTGATCGTGCAAAAAGAAACAAGTCGGGAAGACACATGAATGCCTCTCAAATTAATCAGCGTGACCGACCAGAAAACAATGAGGATAACGCTGATCAAATACACTTTGCTTTGCACCAATTGCGGATCAACAACATATGCAATGAGGCCTGCCACAAAGGATAATATGGTGGGAAACCACACTAAATTAGCAATCCATTGCAACCAAATGGCTAAAAAACCGAAGCGATCGCCAAATGCGAGTCTCACCCAATAACAAATGCCGCCCTCTTCCGTCCAGCCCGATGCAAGCTCGGCTGACACTAATGCAGCGGGGATAAAAAAAACAATGCTTGAGAAAACAAAGAAGAAGATCAGCATACTGCCAAATAAAGCGGCAGTTGGAAGATTACGAATGCTGTCGACGGTACCAACGATAAGCATCACTAATGCGAAGAGCGATAGTTTTGCGGCGGGTTGCACTTGAGACATGTAGAAAAACCTTGTGTATTTTTATTGCCGCTGAGCACCCTTAGAGGCGGCGCAAAAAGCGCGCATCCGGAGGGTGCCCTATATTCTATCTAACCAACGGATGATACATCGCAACAAACCCATGTAGTTTCGTGTTTTTTTCGACAGCAGACGAGAGCTTAACAGCAGATGCCTGCTGAGGCGTTGGTCCGATAAATACTTCTGTTCGGGTGCCACCAGACGATAAGGTCTTTTGAGATTCAAACACATGATATCCCGCTTTTTTTAACTGATCCGACAAACGATGTGCATTGTTTTCATTGGCAAAGCTGCCCATCTGCACGACCCACGCTTTTTGATTAGGTGCATAATACCCTGCTTTTAATGTTTTCGATCTCATTAAAGCACTTTGAGTAGCGTGTTTCGTGGAAGATGTTGCATGTATCACCGTGTAGCCGGCATGAGCAGAACGCTGCACTGCATGATGAGTCTGTTTCACTGCCATCACAGGCGTGGACGCCTGTGCAAGCGCAGTCGCTTTGACAGGATGAATAATCGGCAATACCGTATCATTCACCTCTGTTGCCACAGCCGGTGTAACTTCAATGTTATTTTCGCTATAGCTCACCTGCGCTGCTGTGTTCTTCGGCGGCAAGACGACGGGAGCATTGCCTGTAGATGCGGGCACATCCGCTAGAGCTGCTGGGACAGTTTCTATTGGCGCAGCAGGCGTTGGTGCGGCAGCGGGAGTTGGCGCAGCGCCAGGTGCTACCACCACAGGAGCCCGTATAGCAACCGGCGGCTGTGGTTTCATGCTTTGAACAGGAACGCTTCTAATAATAGATTCATTCGGTACCGGTTTCGCAATATTATCTGATTTGTTCGCGGGAGGTGTTACTGCGGTGAGTGGCATTGTTGACACGACGGCCCCTCGTTTCGATTGCGCAACGGATGACAAGCTATCTATTCCACCAAATAATAAGGGTAGTAAAATAACAATGAGCGCAATAACAACCAATATTCCAATAATACGCTGTATTTTTTTCTTATCCATGATCAACTCCTGTCGGTTGTGTGTGGAAGCACGCGCTGCCGCGTGAGTTTTGTTAATAATCGTGAAATACAGTCCCGCATTTCCGATCGGTGAATAATCATATCAATGGCGCCAGATCTAAGTAAAAATTCACTGCGCTGAAACCCTTCAGGCAATGCTTCTCGTACGGTTTGTTCGATCACGCGAGGCCCTGCAAATCCAATCAACGCTTTCGGTTCTGCGATAATCACATCCCCCAGCATGGCCAAACTGGCAGAGACGCCGCCCATGGTAGGATCCGTTAATACGGAGATATAAGGTAACCCTTCTTCTGCTAAACAGGCAAGTGCGCAGCTGACTTTGGCCATTTGCATCAGCGACGTCAGCGCCTCTTGCATGCGCGCACCGCCGCTCGCCGAAAAGCAGACAAAGGGAATTTTAAATTCAATCGCGGCATTGACGGCACGCACAAAACGCTCGCCGAGAGCGGCGCCCATCGATCCGCCGATGAATCCATACTCAAATGCAGCGACCACCACAGGCATTTTGACTAATTGACCACGCAGCACAATTAACGCTTCTTTTTCCCCCGAATCTCTTTCTGCCGCGGATAATCGATCTTTATATTTTTTTAAATCTTTGAATTTTAACAGATCCACTGGCAAGACATCTGCGCCAATTTCCACTTGCGGACCCTCATCGAGAAAATAGGCTAGCCGTCTGCGCGCTGAAATGCGCATATGATGCTCACATTTTGGACATACCTCGAGATTGCGCTCGAGCTCAGATCGATAAAGAACGGCGCCGCATTGATCGCATTTCGACCAAAGCCCTTCTGGAACGCCTTTTTTGGTGATGGCCTCCGTGCGAATACGGGATGGCAGTAATTTCTTGAACCAGCTCATGCACATTATCCATACGTAGGGTGGGCAAAGCGCTTTTTGCGTGCCCACCAGCTCTAAAATGGTGGGCACGCAAAAAG
>CANJVW010000016.1 GCA_947478495.1 Legionellales bacterium
CACCATGTTCAGGCTATTACAGATGAGTGGTTGATGAAATATAACAACAAACGGCCTCACGAATCTCTTGGCGACTTGACGCCATGGCAATTCAGTGAGAAATTACGACAGCTTGCTGGTGCTGTGCACTAAAAAAGGAAGGTTTACCCCCCGTCCTTGCTTTTTCCTGTCGCCCTGCAAAATCCCAATCCCCTGCTATACTCCTATTATCCTACCTTGCTATTTTTGGAGAAGGGCATGAAAAGCACATCTAAAGAGAACTCCAAAACTACTCTTGATAATCGAGACGATCTGCTGAAAAAAATAGAAGATAATACAAATAAAATAGATAAAATGATATCGGATGCGATAGATGAGGAGTTTATAGATAGGAAAAACCCCAGCTGGCGACCATATCGAGATGCACTTGGAAAAGCAATTCAGGGTTTAGAGAAAGAAATAAAAAAAACACCACAAGGACAATGCGATAATTATATCAAAAAACTTCAAAAAATCGCGAATAAACTGAATATTCAACCTGATATATTTGATACGCTCACTTCCAACCTAGAAAAATTAAAAAACGCTCCCGCGCAGAATCAAGAAAATCCAGCAGAAGATAAGGGCAATACACTGCAATCTCGATCACCATCTCAATTATCTCAAACAGCAGCAAAAATAAAAAGCGACATTGACGATGCAATTTTTTTAATGAGTGAATGGGGATTCAAATACGATAAATACTCATCTAAAATAAGCGAGATAAAAGAGCTTGCGAACAAGCTATATGCAGTCATGTCTCGGCCAGCCCCCAAGGGGGGATACGCTAAGGCATGCGAAGGCATTATAAAAGAAAATCTAAAAGCGTTAGGTGATGAAAAAGAGATTAAATCGCTAATGAGCCAAATAAAGAACCTGGATCGTAAAACAAGAGAAGTGACCTTTGGCAATGTCATGTCTTATTATAAAGGACAAGAGAACCCCAAAATAAGTGAAGTGAACTTTGGCGATGAGGTTAAAGAAATCAAAAAAAAGGGTAAACAGAAAAAGGAGATCTCTCCTTCTAAAAAAATAAAAAATATTCTATTAATATTAGAATGGGAGATCTTATATGCTAAAGATCACCTAAAAAGCCAGAGGCTCACTAACAAAGATTGGGAGACTGACGCTAGGACGCTTTATGAAAATATTAGGCATGCTAACAAGTCTGTTGTGAATTTTGAAAAAAAATTATCATTACGAGCAAG
This sequence comes from Legionellales bacterium, assembly GCA_947478495.1. Classification (GTDB taxonomy): domain Bacteria; phylum Pseudomonadota; class Gammaproteobacteria; order DSM-16500; family DSM-16500; genus CANJVW01. The sequence continues at coordinate 1,227 of CANJVW010000016.1, forward strand.
CAACCAGATTGATGGCCAAACGCTAGAAAAAGAGTGGAAAGCTCTAGATGAAGCAATTCAAACGGTCATAGGAGGTATGCCAGGCCTCATAGAAAAAACAAATAAGTTAACCAAAAAGGGGGAGGCGCCTTTACTTAGCACCAAGGCTTCGGGTCTAGGCGCTCTGTTAAAAAATATTCATGAATTGAAAGAAAGACCCATTCTCGCTATGAACGAAAAGCAAAAGACTGCTTCAACCCAACCTTCAGTTCCTCCCGCCAAGCTATCTCATATGATTAGCAAAGCAAATACACGTCCGTCAGGCTTTACGGCAGGCAGGAGGGAATGGTCTGAACCAGCTAAGGCAGTATTCATCGTAAGCGATAGCTGTGCGCCCCTGAAAGCATGTGTTGATAAATTAAAAGAGGGGCATACAGACGACAGAAAAAAACAAATAAAGGACCATGCTTTATTGGCAATTGAAGTCTTTGAGAAAGATTACAATTTTACCAAATTTTCTACCGACCTGAAGAAGCTGATATCTCAATCAGAAAAAACAACTGGTGGTAAACTTCATTTTGGCGACTCTGACACAACCAAGACATTAAAAGACCTATTAAAAATAACGACAGAAAGACATGATGGCCTTGAAAAAAAACTGTCTGCTTCTCGGCCTATGAAACCGGCAAAACTCGATCTGCCGTCTGAGTCATCGAAAACAAAGGATGCGGGATACACCGCTGAAGAACCGCCCACCGCTATGCGAATGGGGCGGCGCTCTGCTTAGCTCGTATTTTTACTCATCCCACTCCAGCGTTCCGCCCGTTTGATATTCCGTCACGCGCGTTTCAAAGAAGTTTTTCTCTTTTTTCAGATCCATGATTTCGCTCATCCAAGGAAAAGGATTGGCGGCGCCCGGATATTGTTGAGGTAAGCCAATTTGCACACAGCGTCGATTCGCAATAAATTGCAAATACTCTTTGCACATCTCTGCATTCATGCCCAAAATACCGCGCGGCATGGTATCCAATGCGTACTGGTATTCCATGTCTACACCATCTCGGATCATTTGAATCGCTTCTTGTTTGAATTCCGTTGTCCACACATCCGGATTTTCGATTTTGATTTGATTGATGACATCGATCCCGAAATTCATGTGCATCGATTCATCGCGTAAAATATACTGAAACTGCTCAGCCGTTCCCGTCATTTTATTGCGGCGACCCATCGATAAAATTTGTGTGAAGCCCACATAAAAGAAAATGCCTTCAAACACGACATAAAACGCAATGAGATCGCGCAATAATCGACGGTTATCAATGGTAGTGCCCGTGTGGAAATGGGGGTCGCACAAGCTTTGCGTGTAGGGGAGCGACCACAGCGCTTTGCGTGCAACGGATGGGACTTCGCGATACATGTTAAAGACTTCCGCTTCATCCATTCCCAAGCTTTCAATGACATGCTGATAGGCATGGGTATGCAATGCTTCTTCGAACGCTTGTCGTAATAAATATTGACGACATTCAGGATTCGTAATATGGCGATAGACGGCTAATACTAAGTTATTTGCCACCAATGAATCAGCGGTTGAGAAAAACCCTAGATTACGCTTGATCACCATGCGTTCGTCTTCTGTTAAGCCATCTGGGCTTTTCCAAAGAGCAATATCAGCCGACATATTGATTTCGTTTGGCATCCAGTGGTTGGCGCACGCATCCAGGTATTTTTTCCATGCCCAGGTATACTTGAAAGGGACGAGTTGATTGAGATCCGCGTGGCAATTAATGATGCGCTTATCATCCACACGAACACGTCCGGCACCCATTTCAATTTGCTCTAATCCGCGCGCGCGACCCACTGTCTCGCCAAAAGTGACGGAGTGGTTAGCATCGAGTTGCAGTGTAATATTATTTGACATATTTTCTCACCTTTAGTTTATTTTTTCTAACACTTCGCGATGGCGGTTTATCAAGGGGGAGAATCGCGATCCTCCCTCTTGATTGCAAGCAAAAGTCACACTTTTGCGAAGCATCCCATTAAAGTTATTGGCACGCTTCGCAATCAGGGTCAATGATAGAGCACACTTTTGGTTCTCCGCTAGATACGGCATTCAGTGCACCATCATGAATCGTTGATTTTTCTGTGTTAGTCGCTCCCATGCTACGCAAGTAGTAGGTTGTTTTTAATCCGCGTATCCACGCTAAGCGATAGAGTTGGTCGAGTTTTTTGCCCGATGGTTCAGCCATGTAGAGATTGAGTGATTGGGCTTGATCCAACCATTTTTGTCGTCTAGATCCTGCTTCCACCAACCAAGAAGGATCAATCTCAAACGCCGTCGCATATCGTTGCTTGATATTTTCTGGGATGCGATTAATTTTTGCGACACTACCATTATAATACTTCAAGTCATTCACCATGACATCATCCCACAGCCCTAACTTTTTAAGATCCGCGACCAAATAAGGATTGATAATGGTAAACTCACCCGAGAGATTCGATTTAACAAAGAGATTTTGATAAGTCGGTTCGATGGATTGCGTGACACTGCAAATGTTAGCGATGGTTGCAGTCGGCGCGATCGCGAGAACGTTAGAGTTTCGCATACCTGTTTTCTTGATCTGCGCACGCAATGCGGCCCAATCCAATGTTTGTGAGGTATCTTGCTCGAGATATTGTCCGCGATTTTTCTTCAAGATATCGATGGAATCAATGGGCAATACGCCTTGGCTCCAGAGGGACCCATCAAATGTTGAGTATTTTCCTCTTTCTCCTGCCAAAAGAGAGGATGCTTCAATCGCATAGTAACTGATTTGCTCCATTGAAAGATCAGCAAAGTCAACCGCGGCCTGAGATGTGTATGAAATGCCGAGCTGATACAGCGCATCTTGAAACCCCATGAGCCCCAAGCCAATCGGTCGGTGTTGCATGTTAGAGTTTTTGGCTTGTGGAACAGAGTAGTAGTTGATATCGATGACATTATCCAACATGCGAATAGCCGTACGAACCGTGCGACGCAACTTCTCTTGATTTAACCCGTTTTGATCCATATGCGCAATCAAATTAACGCTGCCTAAATTACACACCGCAATTTCATCAACGGATGTATTGAGCGTGATCTCGGTGCATAAATTGGAACTGTGAACGACGCCGATGTGTTGTTGCGGTGAGCGCAGGTTGCAAGGATCTTTAAACGTAATCCAAGGGTGTCCCGTTTCAAACAACATGCCCAACATTTTACGCCATAGGGTAATCGCTGGCATTTTTTTGATGCATTCCATTTCGCCACGTTCGGCTTTCGCTTCATAGGCGAGATATTTTTCAGTAAAGACTGATCCATACGAATCATGCAAATCAGGCGCTTCGTTTGGCGAGAATAAGGTCCAATCTTTGCCTTCATGAATGCGTTGCATGAACAAATCCGGAATCCAGTTGGCTGTATTCATGTCATGTGTACGACGACGTTCGTCACCGGTATTTTTTCGAAGCTCCAAAAATTCTTCGATATCATGATGCCATGTTTCGAGGTATGAACAAAGCGCTCCTTTTCGCTTTCCACCTTGGTTCACTGCAACAGCGGTGGCATTAGCCACACTTAAGAAGGGGACGACGCCGAGTGATTTTCCATTTGTTCCCTTAACGCGAGCACCGAGGGCGCGGACAGGTGTCCAATCGTTACCTAACCCACCCGCATATTTAGAGAGCAGTGCGTTATCTTTGATAGCAGAGAAAATACCGTCTAAATCATCAGGAACAGTTGAGAGAAAGCAGCTGGATAATTGAGGGCGTAATGTGCCTGAATTAAACAGAGTGGGCGTTGAACTCATGAAATCAAACGAAGAGATTAAGTGGTAAAACTCAATAGCGCACTTTTCTTTTTCTTTTTCATTGAGGCAAAGACCCATCGCAACACGCATAAAAAACATTTGCGGTAATTCAAAGCGCACACCTTTGCTTTGGATGAAGTAGCGATCATAGAGCGTTTGGAGCCCAAGATAATTAAATTGCAAATCACGTTTTGGTTCGATCGCGGCACTCAACTTGTCTAAATCAAAGGAAGCGAGTTTAGGGTCAAGCAATTCGAGGGCGATCCCTTTTTCAATGTATTTTTTGAGATAGACATTGTACATCGTGCTCATCTCATCAAAAGTCGCTTTATCTTTAATACCTAGAAAAGAAAGCGCTTCACTGCGACAATCATCTAGCAACAACCGCGCAGCGACAAAGCTGTAGTTAGGTTCTTTTTCAATGAGCGCGCGAGCCGACATGATAAGCGCTTTATTGACTTGGCCAACTGGGATTTTATCAAAGAGATTGCGCTGAGTGTCTTCAATGATGTATTGAGAAGAAACATCGACCAGATCAACGCATGCGCTATTCACAGTGTATTTCAAGCGCGCAACATCCAATGGAACAACCTGTCCATTGGGTAGTGTCACATGGAGGAGGGGGCGCGTCGCAACACTTTCCTGTTCGCGAATTTTTCGACGTTCCTCACGATAAAGTACATAAGCGCGGGCAACTTTGTGCTCCCCAGAGCGCATCAACAAGAGCTCTACTTGGTCTTGTATGTCTTCAATATGAATGATGCCGCCTGTCGGAAGGCGTCGGTGAAATGCATCAGCTATTTTGCCAACGAGGTCGTTGACTGTTTCGTAGATACGAGAAGAACCGATGGCTGTTTCCCCTTCGATGGCTAAAAAGGCTTTTGTCATGGCTTTTATAATTTTATCTGCATCAAAGACCGTGAGTTTGCCGTTGCGGCGAATAACCTGCAGCTGACCAGGTGCTGTCGATGCAATATCGTTGTCGAGAGGTGCAATGTGTATGGTCTGTTCGCTTAAACGATCTTTTTCTAGTTCCATGGAGCTCTCCTGATGCGCTCTGTTGATAGGTTGTATGCTAAGTACTTGTCATCACTCGTTTTTTTAAAATACAATATATGGATATTTTTAACTGTATAAACACAACATACTGTATATTATTGCGGAGTGCAATACAATAATGTGTGTATTATCTGTGACTATCTCGTGGGTTCATTGATGCGCTTAAATCCTTGTGGCTGAAAGAAAGGATTTAAGGCAGAATATGGCCTTAATGATGATATTAGATGAGGGCGAGCAGCGTATGCAAGAAAAAGAAGCGGAAATCCCTCAGTCGCGCGGCATTTATTTGTTACCTAATTTATTCACAACAGCAGCCCTGTTTGCGGGGTTTTATGCGGTCGTTTCAGCGATGAAAGGACAATTTGATGTGGCAGCCATCGCCGTGTTCGTTGCAATGGTTGCCGATACGCTAGACGGGCGTATCGCTCGATTAACTAACACCCAAACAGCATTTGGTGCAGAATACGACAGCTTGTCTGACATGGTCGCTTTTGCGGTGGCACCCGCATTAATCATTTATAGCTGGTCATTGTCCGGATTAGGAAAAATTGGATGGCTGGCCGCTTTTGTCTATACCGCGGGGACCGCGTTGCGTCTCGCGCGCTTTAACACTCAGTCCGCCGATACTGACAAACGCTACTTTCAGGGGTTACCATGTCCTGCAGCAGCAGCCGTATTAGCCGCTAGCGTTTGGCTTGGCGAATATTATCATATCCCCGGATCGGTTGTTGCCATACCGATTGCGCTTGTCGCGGTGATGTTAGCGGCCTTTATGGTCAGCACGATTCGATATCACAGCTTTAAAAAAGTCGATCTCAAAGGGAAGGTACCGTTTTTTGTTTTATTGATTTCGGTATCCTGCATTGTGGGTGTCGCCATTGATCCACCGCAAGTATTGTTTATTATTTTCTTTGGGTATGCCTTCTCAGGACCCATCTTAACGCTATGGCAATTACGCAAAATGCGCGCACAGCAAAAATCGAGAAGACATCATCATGAGAAAAATAGCGCTTAGCATCTTCTTAACGCAATGCATTGATTCCAAAATGGTATAACAATACCCTTAATGGCCATCTCTCAGCGTTTTCATTAGGTGACCGGAAGAAGTATTCTCGATTAAGCATAACAAAGTTACGTTTGTTAGCGAGCTAAGGAGACAGAAATGAAGGATTTTTTTAAAGACATTTTAATGGGCTATCGTGCATTTAGAGAAAAGTACGCCGACGGCGATGATTCGATTATGCGGCACTTATCGGCTCACGGTCAGAAGCCTCAAATCATGGTGGTATCGTGCTGTGATTCGCGCGTCGATCCCGCGCTTATTTTGCAGTGCGATCCGGGCGATTTATTTGTCGTTCGCAATGTCGCGAACATTGTGCCGCCATTTGAAAAAGATAATGCGCACCACGGTGTTAGCGCAGCACTGGAGTTTGGTATTTGCTATCTCAATATCAAGCATTTGATTATCTTAGGTCACAGTCAGTGCGGCGGTATTGATGCATTGCTGCACCAAGAAGGATTGCAGCAAGATGATTTCATCAGTAATTGGGTTTCCTTGATTAAAGTGCCGAGCGACGCTCCTAACGATATTGATCATTGCGCACGATTTGCATTGACCGGATCCTATCAACATTGCCTGACTTTTCCGTGGATTAAAGAGAGAGTAGAGCAGGGAAGCCTTGCTATTCATTTGTGGTTTTTTGATATTGAAGCAGGGCGTATTTCGACTTACTCTCAAGAAGAAAAAGTATTTCAGACGCTTGAGTGAAAATAATGAAGTTGCTCTTGCCAGTATTGGGGCGTATTAAACCAAGGGAAGTTGGGCGGAAAAGCGGGGTCATCCCATCGCTTGGCGAGCCAGGCAGAATACGATAATCGACGCAATAAACGAAGATCTTCAATAAAAGACGCTTCACGAATATTAAAATCATGAAACTCCATGTAACCTTCTAGCAAGCAGTCAAGCTGCAAACGCGCGTCTCTTTCATTGCCTGACAAAAGCATCCAGATATCCTGAATCGCAGGACCCATTAGGCAATCATCTAAATCGACAATATGGGGTCCAGCATCATTCCAAAGTACGTTGCCGGGATGCATGTCGCCATGCAATCGAATCACAGGGAGAGCCCCTTCTTCAAAGTGATCTTTAATTTTCTTTAAGATGCTTTCCACAACTCGGGAATAATCGACCTTAATATCCGCTGGGATCCAATTGTTTTCGATCAAAAAACGATAGGCATTATACCCGTAGGTCTCAGGGGTGAGGGTGGCTCGATGTTGAAAAGGCCGGCAAGCGCCAATCGCATGGAGTCGTCCAATAAAACGTCCCATCCATTCAAGGTGCTCCCATCGGTCACACTCCAGCGCATGCCCGCCCCAGCGCGGGAAAAGAGCAAACCGATAGCCTTGATAGTGATGTAGCGTTTGTCCATTGGGTGCGCTCATGGGTGCGACAATAGGCATTTCATGTCTGTTGAGCTCAAGGGCAAATTGATGCTCCTCAAGAATCGCTTCATCGCTCCATCGATGCGGGCGATAAAATTTAGCGATAAGGGGCGTACCTTCTTCTATCCCGACTTGATATACTCGGTTTTCATAGCTATTAAGAGCCAGCAAGCTGCCGTTGCATTGAAAGCCCGCGGTTTCGATGGCCTGTATAATTAAATCGGGATTTAGATTAGCATAGGGAGTCTTGTTCATAAGGCGTATGGTACAGCAAATGTAGGGTGGGCAAAGCGCTTTTTGCGTGCCCACCGATTTTTATAGGATGGTGGCGGGCACGCAAAAAGCGCTTTGCCCACAATACCTTGGAGCGACAGAGGGGGAGAGGGTATGTCTATTATTTGGAAAACAGAGATGAGCCTAGGCATTATTTTGGAGCGCTCAAAAAACACCATGGTAGAGCATTTGGGAATTGAATTTACTGAGACAGGGGATGATTTTCTGGTGGCACGCATGCCAGTGGATCACCGAACGCACCAAGCAATAGGTATTATGCACGGTGGTGCATCGTGCGTGCTAGCTGAAACAGTGGGCAGCACAGCCGCTAATTTTTGCGTCGATCAAAACACAGCGTATTGCGTGGGCCTTGATATCAATACCAACCATATTCGATCTATAAAAGCAGGGTGGGTCATCGCTAAAGCGACGCCTTTTCATTTAGGAAAGATGACCCAGGTATGGAATATTGAGATTCGAAATGAAGCGGATCAGCTAATTTCGATCAATCGATTAACAATGGCGGTATTAAATAAATAAGAGTGAGAGTTTGAAATAAAATATTGTTATACTTCATTTTTCCTTTATTTTGGATGAAGAGATGAATACACTAAATTTCGTGGATTATGGGTTAATTGCTGTATTTGTGTTCTCAATGCTGATTGGTTTGCGTCGCGGCTTAGTTAAGGAAGTGGTTTCTGTCGTAACGTGGGTCGCGGCTCTCTTTGTTGCTGTGCAATTTGCGGCTCCTCTGTCTGCTTCTTTTTCTGGTGTCACGCACTCCATTCAAGCCAGTCTTTCAAACGTTGTGACCGCCGTAGGTGCCAATGTGAGCACGGAAGGCGCAGCATCTATGCTCGCGGTCGGCATTAGCTTCTTTATCTTGTTTGTCGGCACATTGATTTTGGGATCCATTGTCGGTGGTATTTTATCTAGCGCAGCAGAGTTACCTGGGATTAATCTGGTGAATTCAATCTGTGGCGCCGGATTTGGATTTGCCAGAGGTTTTCTCTTTAATTTAGTGTTAATTTTTCTCGTTCAGCTGACATCATTCGGACAAGAATCTCTTTGGACGCAATCGATGATTACTAATGCATATCAGCCAGCCGTTGCTTGGCTGGGTGACGCCATTCAGCCTGGTATACAGAATTTGAAAAGTCGATTAGGGCAAGTATTCAATTAAAATAGTCATTTTTGTGTCTCATGGATGGGGGTAATATGGCAAGGTGGAAAAAGCTTCTTATTTTTTTTGTGCTTATTTTTGTTGCTGTTAAAGCCATTCATTACCTTTACATCCATGTGACCCTTCATAAGCACGCTGTCATCGCTCTACCTGTTGCTACTACTGCGGCTTCCTCCGGGGTTGCCAATAATAAACCTCTTTCAAAACCTGTAGCACATGAAAATTCGAGTACCACGAAGGCACCATTTACACCTGCAGCAGGGTTTGGGGTGCAGTCTGAGGGGCAGGTTGTTTGGCCGTCAGCCCATCTCATGTTATCTGGTTTTTGCGCGATGGAAAACAGCTTGCTGTTAGAGCCATTAGACCATTATTTTTTTATTCAACTATGGGATAAGATAAAAAGCTATGCTTCCTTTCAGCACCACGCTTCTGTTGCGCTGCCTTCAAAAAAATCGGTTGTTATTACACTTCCCGTGGCCAGCAAAGAAGCGGTTGTCAGCGCGCCTAAACAGGTGGAGCATCCGGTCGTCGTTGTGCGCCCAGCCCCTACGCCACGAGAAGCACTTCCTGTTAAAGAAGAGCTAAAAATAGCGCAGCCAAAAGCAGCGGCCATCAAAGCATCTGTCCCCGGGATACCATCTCGACCAATCAACAAGGTGAGCCATTCTGACAATAAAAAACATGAGGCTATTGTATTGCATCAGAAAAACGCACCTACATCATCAATACCATTGTACATTGAAGAGGATGCTAAAGCATCCATCCAAACTGTGGCGCCGCGATCCAAATCATTAAACACAAAAGCTCCCGCAAAAAAACGTATTCATACATACACAAAACCTGCTTCTAAAAAATGTATCGTGCCAAAAGCAAAACACAAAACGATCAAGAATGAAGATTGGGGTATCACATCGCCACCGGTTAAGCATCGCAATAAACGACATAAGCCATGTGTCGTGCAGCAGCCGCCTGAACCCGCACCAACCAGCGACCAGTCTTCTACGCTGCCGCCAGTGGTGACACAATCGATGGTGGTAACGCCGCGATCGTCTCCGTCACCACGGTCTCCTAAAAAGAAGAAATGGTCTGTTTCTGATGATGGTCCTGCTCCGTTGGGAAGTTATCCGTACGATGACTGGGTGAGCGAATAGGTCTCTGGTTGTCACGAATAACTAAAAAGAACCCCCGGGCTCGCAAAAAGACTTATCGACCCCCTTTCAAAAAAAGGGGGGTGAAAGACGGTTATGCAAGATGTCTAATGAAAAAAGCCCTAGGTTGACCCCATCCAGGGTTTACACCTTCCTGATATAAATATACGAAAAAATCTTAACTACCCTCTGAACGCCATCGGTGTCTCGTGCCACATCAATCGCAATAGTGGCATCCCTATGCGGCACAACGCCAATTAAAAAAACCGTTCCATTTTCAGTGACCACCTTGATGCGAGAAGGATCGACGTCATTAATTGCAATCAGTTGCGATTTAATTTTAGTGGTAATCCAGGCATCGCCTGTACGTGTTAAAACAGAATTAGGATTAGCTATTTCAAGATAATTGTAAACCTGTCGTCCATCTCTCATATTTTTTACTTGTTTTTCAATAGCTTTTTTTTGCTGAAGCGTTCGAACTTGCCCAGCTAATAAAACAACCTCCCCATCTGTTGCAACTGAAATATTGCCATCACCAAATCGGGCGGGATCAGCCTGGAGTGCGCGGTATATTTGCAGCGTAAGATAGTTGTCGCTGACAGTCTCTTGTAGGTCGTGCCGATGATAAACAGCTTGCGCACCGGTGCTAGCGGCGGTGGTGTAGATGCAGCTCGTCGAAACGCAACAGAGCCCCGCTATTGTCATCCCCGCGAAGGCGCGGATCCATTTGGGAAACAGCTGTGTTTTGCCAAAATAAGTCAAGTGGCTCTTTATTTCTTTTGGTGTCTTTTTGTTAATTATATTCACAGATATTGTCACCATGGATCCCCGCCTGCGCGGGGATGACACACAGAGGCGGGAACGACAAATTGTTGTTAGTTGCTATACTGCAACACTTTTATCACTCGCTGCACACCGGAAACTTGTTTCGCAACATCAACAGCAATAGCGGCTTGTTCGTGCGTCACAACCCCCAAGAGATATACTGTGCCGTTTTCAGTGATAATCTTAATGCTTCCAGATTGCATACCCTTGGTCGCCAATAATTGTGTTTTGATTTTAGCAGTAATCCAGGCGTCGCTCGTCTCTGTCAGTGCAGAGACACGTCCATTTGGCGTCAGCATGTTATAAACATGCATCACGTCTGGAACGCCTTTTGCGATATCCTCAGCCATTTTGCGCTGATCTTCGGTCGCTGTTTGGCCGACCAACAAGATAATTTGGTTGAAACAGGTAACTTCAATGCGGCAATTGACTTTAAGATCAGGTACGCTGTTAATTTTGTCAGATACTTCCATCATAATTTTTTTATCTAATACAATTTTTTCTACTTTTCTATGATCATAGACCACAGCAGCGCCCGCCGCACCTGCTGCAGCACCAACAACAAAGATACAGCCTTGCAATGCGCAGCTCATCAAAGCAATCAAAATAAGTTTTTTCATGAGGATAATTCTCCGTGTCCAAAAAGTTGATGGTCTATAATATCACACAAGCAATGGATGGTCAGCAAGTGCGTTTCTTGAATACGCGCCGTATCAAATGCGGGGACCCGAATTTCAACATCCGTATTGAGTAAGGCATGTGGAATTTTACCTCCATCATACCCCGTAAGGGCAATAACGCTCATTTCTTTGTCTTGAGCTGCCTTAATGGCATGCAGGATGTTGGCGGAATTTCCGCTGGTCGAAATAGCTAATAAAATATCGCCTGGTTGCCCTAATGCGCGTATTTGCTTTGAGAATATCTCATGATAATGACTGTCGTTAGCGATAGCCGTGATCGTCGCCACATCAGCCACCAAAGCAATAGCAGGTAAACTAGGGCGCTCATGCTTAAACCGATTCAACATTTCACTTGAAAAATGCAATGCATCGCAAGCAGAACCGCCATTCCCACAAGTCAATATTTTGTTGCCATTCAAAAGACACTGTAGTATTTTTTCAGCGGCGGATGCAATCGCTGGACAGAGCAAATCAGCCGCATTAATTTTTGTTTGAATGCTTTCACTAAAGCACTGTCTGATACGTTCAATGATTTTACTCATGATAAAAAGCGTCCTTAATCCATTCAATATTGCCAGGGGAAATGCCGATGACATCAAATCGACAATCTGTATTATCGAGCAACCGATTTTTTTGTAAATAACAGATGGCAGATTGTACTATTTTTCGTTGTTTATTTCGATCAATACTATCAATACCTGTGCCAAAAGCCGCATATTGCCGTGAACGGACCTCGATGAAAACCACCGTCTCTTTGTCTTTCATGATAAGATCGATTTCACCGAAGCGCGATCGATACTGTCGCGCAACCAATGCTAATCCTTTTTTTTCTAGAAAAATACAGGCGTTCTTCTCTGCTAGATCACCTTTTTCTTTCGTATTCATTAGGATGCGAGACCGTTCTGGATGGTCGCCCAGGGTAATTGTCGATAAATATGATGCTCTGGTGTGAGCGTCAGCATACCGGTGTTACCTTCGAGAGGCGCTGCACCCATGTGATACAATTGATTACTTAAAAAATAAGCATCTAAACCGACAGCATAGAGCCGATCATTTGTCGCATGCGGTTTTAGGTTCCATGGGATATCGCAAAATTGAACCCCATTTAAATCATTATTTTCCGCGGCGTTTGGAGTGCCCGCATAAATAGCGCTGGATGCATAAATGGGTACATTGATCACATAGTTGTAACGCAATAATGGCACAATGGCGTGTCCTGCAGTCGGTTGAGCCAACAAGAAGATCGCATCGAAATCTTGTCGACTGTGTTTGCTATGAGTATTCACTTCCAATAAATGGGCGATGTCGGTTTGAAAGTCAGAGTCAGGAGCATAATAGAATGAATCGACAAGGCTCCCGCCTAATCTCTGCCATTGCTTAAGCAAGGGAGCTTCAATGCGTTGACCCCACTCATCTTTTGGTCCAATCACAAGGGCGCGTCGCGCGCCTGCCTGCCACGCTTTATCCGCTATTTGCTGTCCTTCATCAGCAGGTGACAGTCCAAATTCATAGAAATCATTCGGCAAATGACCCCACAAAAGAACGGTATAATTTAATGCGAGTACGGGTACTGGGAAATGATCCTGCTTAAGAAGGGCTTGGACATCTTCCTTGACCAGCGGTCCAATGATGAAATCAGCGCCATCCGAGACGGCTTTTTGATAAGTGGCCTCGATTGTAGTTTTTTGAGCGGTATCGTAAAACGATATTGTTTGTTGATCGCGCGTCGGTGATTCATAATAGGCGTGAAGAAAGCCATCTCTAACCGTTTGACCTTCGGTTTTCCATTGACCCGTCAAAGGAAGTAAGAGGGCGTAATGAGTTGGCAATGACAAAGAGCTGTTATGCGCCTCATATGAAGGCGCGCCACAGCTTGTCAGCCAGCCGAGACAAAAAAGGGTAATGATAGTTCGCTTTATCATGCGGCATCCAATCATCAATTAACATAGGTAACATTTTGAACCATGACGGCCAAATCCACAACCCATTCTTTCGGTATTCTATATGTTGTAGCAACACCGATTGGCAATTTACAGGATATGACGGTGCGCGCTGTCAGCATCTTAAAGACGGTTGATAAAATTGCAGCGGAAGATACCCGTCATAGCACACACTTACTCGCCACCTATGGCATTTCGACGCCATTGATATCGTTGCATGAGCACAACGAAATGGCGCGGGCCACTGAGCTGATTGCGCATCTTAAAGCAGGGCAGAGCATCGCTTTAATTAGCGATGCGGGGACACCGCTGATTAGTGATCCCGGTTATGTGTTGGTGAAACACGTACGGGCAGAGGGCATCCGTGTGGAGCCTATTCCAGGTGCCTGTGCCGCGATTGCAGCACTCTCCGTGAGTGGGTTGCCCACCGATCGTTTTATATTCGAAGGTTTTTTATCATCGAAAGCCGCATCACGAAAAGCGCATTTGGAAAGACTCACATTGGAGCCGCGCACACTCGTTTTTTATGAAGCACCCCATCGTATTTTAGAAAGCATTAAGGCAATGCAAGCCGCGTGGGGAGGTGCGCGTGAAATCGTTATTGCGCGCGAGCTCACTAAATTATTTGAAACGGTCTATGCCGGAACAATCGATCAAGTGATCGATTGGATGAAACAAGATAAAAATCAGCAGAGAGGGGAAATCGTTATCGTCGTGGCAGGCAACACGGCTGCGCCCGCGTCAGAAAAAACCATTTCCTCGGATCATGTACTGCGCGTCTTACTCGAATCACTGTCAGTGAAAGAAGCTGCTCTATGTGCCGCAAAAATCACCGGTGAGAAAAAAAATGAGTTATATCAGCGTGCGTTAGAAATCAAAAAGTAGGTGTGCCCAACCCAGGCTATACACTGCCCTCAAAATAAGCTATCCTAGTGTCGAAGAGTTGACCGAAGCAGTCGCTGTTTTTTAACTAAAACAGAGGAAAGTCCGGGCTTCGCAGGGTCAGTGCCAGGTAACGCCTGGGCGGTGCGAGCCGACGGATTAGTGCCACAGAAAATAAACCGCCTTTGATGCAAATCAAAGGTAAGGGTGAAAAGGTGCGGTAAGAGCGCACCGCGCCACTGGCAACAGGGGCGGCATGGTAAACCCCACTCGAAGCAAGACCAAATAGGCGCTTAACGTGGACATCTTTCGGGATATTCACACGGTACGGCCCGTACCGTAAGCGCGGGTAGGTTGCTTGAGGTGTTTGGCGACAAACATCCTAGATAAATGACTGTTCACGACAGAACCCGGCTTATTGGTTGGCTCTTCACCTATTATAGCTCTTTTCTTATTTTTCCCTCTCCCATGAGAGAGGATGGCGCACCACTTTTGCGCGCCGGGTGAGGGGAGACCTCCCCAGATAGCATCGCTTCTTGCATCCCCTTGTTTAGACTAAAAAACAACTACAGCGATTTCTTTTTGACCTAATTCACCCTAGTATTTATCCTGGTGGGTTTTGGTATAACTTTATGAACTATTTTCACTATTTTTGTGGGAAAAAGTGGTTTATTGTGGGTTCATGTGGTATAAATTTATGGAAGTAGAACATTTAAGCGCGAAAAAGATTGAAAGGGGTGATTTATGTTTAGAGGAATTAATGCAGTCAGCATTGACGCAAAGGGCCGAATCGCTATGCCCGTGCGTTTACGCGATGACCTGGGAGAATCCAGTCAACGCGTGGTGATGACCATTGATACTGATGAACGCTGCTTATTGCTTTATCCCACCGCTATTTGGAAAGCCATTGAAGAAAAGTTAGCGGATTTGCCAAGCTTCAATCCGCAAGCACGTCGTATTCAACGATTATTGGTAGGGCATGCGACAGAAATAGATTTAGATAGTCACGGACGTATTTTATTACCTCCTTTGTTGCGGGAATATGCAGGTCTTGATAAATCCGTGATATTGGTTGGACAAGGACGAAAATTGGAATGTTGGGATGAAGGGCATTGGCAAGACATGCGCGCAAAATGGTTGGCAGAAGAGGCTAATCAAAATGCGGCATTGCTACCAGACGAAGTAAAGTCATTGTCATTATAAAAATAGGTGCCCTATGGCGCTACAGACAAAAGATCATTTACATAAACCAGTCCTTTTGGATGAGGTCATCTCACATTTAAATATACAGCCCGATGGCATCTACGTAGACGCCACATTTGGGCGCGGCGGACATGCACGTGCGATTCTCGATTGTTTAAGCCCGGAAGGTCGCTTGTTTGCAATGGATGCAGATAAAGCAGCGGTAGATTACGCTAAACAAGAATGGGGTGCGGACCAGCGATTTACCATTCAGCACAATGCCTTTTCAAACTTAAGCGAGTTTCTGATGGAGCAGGGCGTGTCAGGCCAAGTGAATGGCATCTTATTTGATTTAGGCGTGTCATCACCCCAGCTCGATGATGCAACACGCGGTTTTAGCTTTATGCGTTCAGGCCCGCTCGATATGCGTATGGATACATCACGCGGTGTGGATGCGGCTACCTGGATTGCTGCCATCAGCGAAGAGCCACTTGCTAACATCATTTGGGAATATGGCGAAGAGCGTTTTTCACGTCGTATTGCACGAGCCGTCAAAACGGCACAAGTGGATTCGCGTATTGAAACAACAGAGCAATTAGCGAGTATCATTTCGAAAGCAGTTCCTTTTCGAGAAAAAGGTAAGCATCCTGCCACACGCAGCTTTCAAGCGATTCGTATTGCGGTCAATCATGAATTAGAAGAAATAAAAGAGGGGTTAAAACAAAGTGTAGACGCGTTAAAAACAACAGGTCGTTTGTTGGTAATTAGTTTTCATTCGCTGGAAGATAGAATCGTGAAGCAATTTATGAAAAATCAAGAGCACACGGATCCACATCCTGCGAAGCTACCTATCAAACATGTTCATTGCAAGGCAACATTTAGGCGAATTGGTAAGGCTTTCAAACCCAGTTTTCAGGAAATAAAAAATAATAATCGCGCACGAAGTGCCATTTTACGAGTAGGAGAAAAATTATGAACGCAGCAGCCAGATTTACAAACCAAGGTGCATTATCAAGAGGGTGGGTCATTTCTGTTTGGATGACACGCTTCCAATTTTCATTATTTGCCACAATCTCCGGCGTTTTGATTTCAGCGCTCGGATTGGTGTATTCCACCAACACCACTCGCAGTCTAACGGCGGATATCCAGCAATTGTCCGTGGAGCGCGATCAATTGCACATACAACGAGAAAAATTCTTGCTTGAGAAAAGCCATCTTGTGGCGGTTGCGCGAGTAGAATCATTGGCTCAAAATAAATTAGCGATGACAGCGCCGATTGGCAAAGAAATCATTGTTGTTCGTGAAGACAAATAATGAGGCAAGTAAAGTTATCGCAGCTCAAGTTCATTTCTTGGCGTTTTTATGTTGTATCGATTGTCATTATCCTCATCATTGTTGGATTGGTGTGTCGCATTGTGGATCTCGTATTCATTAAGCAACATTTTCTGCAAAAAGAAGGCAATGGTCGTGCTGAGCGCGTCATTACTGAGCCGGCGTTTCGTGGGATCATTACCGATCGAGAAGGCTATCCACTCGCTATTAGTACGCCTGTGTATTCTATTTGGATGAATCCAACCGAATTTTCAGCCGATGAAAAATCCATTCAAACGTTATCACATATTATGTCGATACCCGCTTCTCGCATTCAAAAAATCCTTCATCTTAAAAAGAAACGTGAATTTGTCTATCTCAAAAGAGATTTGACAGCTCCTATTGCAGATCAGGTAAAAGCATTGAACCTCACTGGTATTTATTTGCGGCAAAGTTTCAAGCGCTCTTATCCAGAAGGCGCAGTCGCCTCTCAGCTCGTCGGATTTACGAATGTGGATGATCAAGGCCAGGAAGGCATAGAAATGGCTTACAATAATTGGCTGACAGGTCAGGCCGGTAAAGTGCTAATCGTTCAAGATGGCAAAGGACGCGATGTATCGACCGTTCGGCGCATTACCGATCAAAAACCAGGAAGTAATCTAGCATTGAGTATTAATCATCGGATTCAATATATTGCTTACCGGGAATTGCTGGCAGGAATAGAAAGTAATAGCGCCGATTCAGGTTCGGTGGTGGTATTGGATTTAAAAACGGGCGAAATTGTAGCGATGGTGAATGCGCCGAGCTTTAATCCGGATCATCGTTTATCGAATGACGCGAGCGCATTGCGAAATCGCGCGATTACCGATACTTTTGAGCCTGGCTCCACCATCAAAACATTTACGATAGCGAGTGCGTTGGCGAGCGGTCACTACAAACCGACCACCGTGATAGACACGTTCCCCGGTTGGTTTCGTGTGGGCAAAAATCTCGTACGCGATGAACATAACAATGGGTTGGTAACGGTCACTCAAGTGCTTCAGCTATCCAGTAATATTGGGGCGGCGAAAATGGTTTTATCGTTGCCGCCTGATCAACTGTGGCAAACGTTGCATGCAGTCGGATTTGGTCAAGAAACGGGAATTGGATTTCCGGGGGAGCGCTCAGGTGAATTAACTCACCGCGATCATTGGAGTCCCTTTGGGCTCGCGACACTGTCCTTTGGTTACGGCATGTCTGCAACTGCGCTGCAATTGACGCAAGCCTACGGCATTATCGCTAATCAGGGTATCAAGGTACCGCTGTCGTTATTGCGAGTGAATACGCCGCCGGTAGGACAGCGCGTGATGAGCGATAAAGTCGCCAACCAAATGATGGAATTATTGGAGGCAGTTGTCTCAAAAGACACAGGGAAGACGGAACAGCGAACAGGAAAAGCCGCGATGATTCCAGGGTATCGCATTGCGGGGAAAACAGGTACTGCGAAAATCGTGGGCGCACATGGGTATGAAAAACATCGGTATGTATCCTCTTTTGTGGGGATTGCACCTGTCAGCAATCCACGATTTGTGGTCACTGTCATTATCCACGATCCGCGCGGAAAACATTATTATGCCAGCGAAGTGTCCGCGCCTATTTTCAAAAATATTATGGAAGCAACATTGCATTTGTTGAATGTGCCGCCGGATGATTTGTCTGTTGTTCCAGCGTCGCTGTCTGTGTCAAACTCCATTGTTCCTGCGCACTCTAATTCTGCCGCCCCGCGCTCCATACCTGTTGCCCCGAAAATCCTGCTCTCTAAATTTCATTAGAAAAAATGATGGGGCTTTCCCTCGGCGTTGTCTCCCCGATAAAGCCCTGTCATTTTTTCTTGGCGCAGTTAGGGGGCGGAATTTGTCGGGGAGACAGCGCTAAGGTAAAGCCCCGTTATTTTTTCTAACCACAGTCAAAAAGCGGGATTGTTTGGGATGACGCTTCATGCGCAGCTCGCAATTATTTTCCAGTAAAAGAGGACAGATGACGTGCTTTAGAATATTTCGATGTAACAGAAAAGAATAGAATCTGCGTACTATTCACCGCGCTACACTTCTTTCATGCGAGAATGATGCTACCCACCACCACTCGATCACCGCATAGAGGCTGTGGCGTATCGACATTGCGCTCCGACACCTCAGAGGATCTCGGTCTTGTCTTTTGCTCAAGATCTTCTGGTTTTGATTCTTCAATAATTTAAAGATAGTGTAATTTTTACCTTCCCATTGATGCTTAGGGGCAATCTTTAGTTTTTTCTCAATAGCGGCTAAGGCAATATAGAAATATGTTTTTAATTTTGATCCTACTGCATCCTGGATAATTCTATCAATTTCAATTTTTTTCTGATCTTCCCTTGACGTACTCAATCTTACGCATTGAATACCTTGGATTGCCTGAACCACATTAATGATTGTCGAGCGCGCTATAAGGGTTTCCCCTTGTTATCGGACATGCCGCATCAAGCGCATTTTTTTACGGTGCTGGGCGGGGGTTAGGGTGTTTCGCTTCTCTTTGTAAGGGTTCTCTCCGCTCTTACATTCGATTTTAACAGGCGTGCCGACGAGCTTTAGGCGGTCCTGAAACGAATTGGAGAGATAACGGATATAGGAATCGGGGAGGGCGCTCACTTGATTGCCGTGGATGATAATCAGGGGTGGATGATGGCCACCCATATGGGCATAGCGCAATTTAATACGACGGCCTTGAACAAGGGGCGGTTGGTGAGCTGCCACAATCGATATGAGCATCTCAGTTAATTGAGACGTCGATATTTTTTTGCTGGCGGATTCATACGCTTCATTGATCGAGTCAAATAACTCACCAACACCCGAGCCATGCAAAGCGGAAATCATATGAATACGAGCGAAAGAAACAAAATGAAGTCGGCGATCAATGCCAGAGCGCGTCGTCTCTCGCTCTTCCAGAGTCATGCCATCCCATTTGTTCATCGCAACGACAAGCGATTTACCGCTTTCTAAAATAAAGCCCAACAATCGCAAATCTTGATCTGTCACACCTTCTCGTGCATCCATCATAAATAAAATGACATGAGCGGCTTGAATGGATTGCAGTGTTTTAACCACAGAAAATTTTTCTTCTGTCTCAAATACCTTGCCGCGACGTCGCAAGCCCGCTGTATCAATTAATGTATATTGCGTACCGTGATGCTCAAGTGGAACAAAAATGCTGTCTCGCGTCGTACCCGGTGTTTCAGACACCACAACACGATCTTCTTTTAACATGCGATTAGTGAGAGTTGATTTACCGACATTAGGGCGACCAACAAAGGCGAGCTTGATTCCTTGGTCTGTGTCAGGTGTATCAATAGGCATCTCATCTGCTGCAAAGAGATAATTAACTAAATCATCGATACCGCTATTGTGCGCTGCGGCGATCGCAAAGGGCTGACCCATACCAAATTGATAAAAATCCGCGGTAACCGCACCTGCGTCTAATCCTTCGGTTTTATTCGCAACTAAATAGACTTTTTTATCTAATCGACGAAGCAGTTTTGCGATGGATTGATCTGCGGGTGTGACGCCAGCTCGTACGTCTACGACAAATAAAATTTTATCGGCATCTTCAATGGCTTGAAGCGATTGCTTCATGGTGAGCTTATCGAGTTCGCCGTGGGTTTCGGTGAGTCCACCGGTATCGATCACAATGAAACGACGATTCTCAATATGAGCTTCGCCATATTGACGATCGCGCGTCATCCCTGGCATATCGGATACAATCGCAGCACGCGAGGATGTTAAGCAATTAAATAACGTGGATTTGCCCACATTGGGGCGACCGACAATAGCGATGACAGGCAGCATATTAGTAACCGTTTGAAGTTATAAAAAATCTTGTCATTCCCGCGAAGGCGGGAACCCATTTTTCCTCTAGCATAAATCTTGCCAGGAGCGGGATGGGTCCCCGCCTTCGCGGGGATGACAAAAAAAGGGATGGCATGAACGGTAACGCATATTAGGATACCGAAAAGCCTTCTAACTGGCCACCCTGTGTTAAGACATAGAAAACAGAACCATTGCTGATAGGTGTTGCGAGAATAGGGGAGTCATTCAACTGAGCACGCCCAATCACGTGGCCATCTTGTTTGTTGAGGATGTGAATATAGCCTTCGGCGTCACCTACAACAACATTGCTTTTTAGGAGTGCAGGGCCAGACAAGTCGCGATCAGCGAGCGCTGTTTGACGCCATTTGAGCTCTCCTGTTTGCCTGTTAAATGCAACAACATGCCCATTTGTATCTGTGCCATAGACTGTCCCAGCATCCACTGCAATACCGGAATGAGAGGAGAAATCTTGCATCCATTCTGTATCACCTGTTTCCGCCCGCAACGCAGCGATTTTACCTTGGTAGGTTGCGACATAAATATGACCGTCTGTGATAATAGGGTCTGCTGCAATGTCTACCATGTGCTGCACACTCATTGTACCTTTTGGCGTTGCGATGTCGCGCGTCCAATTCAAGCGTCCATTCGCGAGATCAGCTCGAAGTAGTGTGCCATTTGAAAATCCTACGACAACAGACCCACCCGAAATTTGAGGCGCGCTCGCCGCATGCAAAATAAGACTAGGTTCAGTTTCTGTGTGACGCCACAACAAATGGCCATTATCCGCTGCGAGGCTGACAAGATTGCCATCAATTGTTTTGATGATAATAGTGTTATCATTGGCCGCCGGAGTCGCCGTGATATCGCTACCGACTGAGCTTTTCCATAGTATTTTTCCGTTTGCTGAATTGAGCGCCATAACAATACCAGCGTCTCCTACGACAATGACTTGGTGATCATTGAGCGCAACACCTGCCGTGACAGAAAGGTGGGTATCCGCTTCCCACTGCTTTTGTCCCGTGACGGCGGAAACAGCGGTAATCATACCAGATTGGCTTGCAGTAAAGATCGTCGCACGCAAAGAATGCTGCGACAATGCAAAATTTAAGTGTTGGCCGGCACCAGCGGATCCAACATCAACCGACCAAAGCGGATGAATCGCTACAGTGGGCTTAAAATCAGCGAGCTTAGCGGGTGGTGGGGTATTATCTTTGTCAAAATCACACGAAGCGATGACGCTGCAGAGTAGAGATAAGAGAAGCAGTTGTTTAAAAATATTCATTAAAGAGTCTCTAAGTTAGCAAGTTTCATAGCAAGAATAGGACGAGTAACATCCGCTCGTGGCAATTCTTTTAATGCACGTTGGTAAGCTGTCTTTGCATCAAGCGTTTTTTCTGCTAAGAGATAAGCATCGCCGCGCGCTTCGTCGATAAGGCCGATAAATGCATCATCATTTATTGTATTCAAAATGTTAAGAGCGGATTCTGCTTTTTTATCTGCAATCAGCACGCGGGCTTCACGAATACGCGCTATTTCTCGAATGGACTCTGCTTTGCTATGGTGAATCACCCAATCAAATTGCTGAATCGCGGTTGTGGAGTCTTTTTTTAAGATAGCGTCGCGCGCAATCAGGAAGGCTGCCATATCAGCATACGGCGTGCGCGAGTAGCGCGCAATGAGTTGATGGGCTGCCTCAATGGCATTTGCATTATTTTGGGCTTTCTGAGTCAGCATGTTGTCATAGATAATGGCGGCGCGTACAGTAACGCGTTTGCAATGATTAGCCCAGGCGTGCCAGCCTGTCGCCAAAGCCACCGCGAGCAACATGCCCAACAGTATCATCATACCGTATTGTTTAACCCAGTTTTTTAACTGCTGAATTTGTTCTTGTTCGGTCATGTATTCTATCATGACGCTACCTCATCTTTGGGAAGGCCATTCTGCCACAATACTAATCAAAACGCTACCCAGCAATACTATATTTTCTTTGCCAAACGGACAGCATAGCCTATATATTGACCAGGCGTTAAAGTCAACAATACTTTTCGGGTTTCATCCGATAATGTCAGCGTGCGAATAAAATCATGCAAGAGTGGCTGGGCAATCTTCTTTCCCCGCGTGAAAGCTTTGAGCTGCTCGTAGGGCTGGTCAATGCCATCGCGTCGAAGAATAGTTTGAATGGCCTCACCCAATACTTCCCAGTGTTGATCCAGGTCAGCGGCTATCTTTTCTTGATCGAGAGTGATTTTGCTAAGACCTTGTAATGTTGATCGATAGGCGAGTATCGCATAAGCGATCGCCACACCCACATTTCTTAGAACCGTTGAATCGGATAGATCACGTTGCCAGCGTGAAATGGGCAGCTTCGCGCTAAAGTGACCCAGCAATGCATTTGATAATCCAGCATTGCCTTCTGCATTTTCAAAATCGATGGGATTCACTTTATGAGGCATAGTCGATGAACCGACTTCATCAGCCTGTATTTTTTGCGTGAAAAATCCTAATGAAATATAACCCCACATGTCCCGATTAAAATCAATTAGAATGGTGTTGATAAGCATTAATACGCCACATAATTCTGCGATATAATCGTGCGGTTCAATTTGCGTCGTGTACGGATTCCAGCCAAGGCCCAACGATACGATAAACTGCTCGCTGATGCGCGGCCAATCAACCGTGGGGTAAGCGATCGAAAGCGCATTATAGTTACCTGATGCACCATTCATTTTACCGAGAAGTTCAACGGCATTCAGTTGTTTTAATTGGCGCTGCAGGCGATAAACAACATTGGCGATTTCTTTACCGACGCTTGTCGGTGTAGCGGGCTGTCCGTGGGTGCGCGCCAACAAGGGTTGGTCGGCGTATTCATGTGCCAATGCAGAAAGAGAGCTGATGATCTGGGAAAGTGTCGGCACAATATAGTCTGCACGCGCTGCTTTGCAAATAAGGGCATAGCTTAAATTATTAATATCTTCAGATGTGCATCCAAAATGGATAAATTCGTTTAATGTTGAGAGCTCTGAATGGTTGGAAGTTTGCTCCTTTAAAAAATACTCAACTGCCTTCACATCGTGCCGTATCATTTTTTCAATCTGCTTAATACGAGCGGCATCCTCTTCAGAAAAATGATTGATGATGGAATCGAGAAGGGTATTAGCTGCATCGCTCAGCTTGGGTAATTGCGGTAGGTGAGCGTGCTCTGCAAGATATTGAAACCATCGTATTTCGACAAAAACACGTTGTTTCATTAAACCGTACTCACTTAAAAGAGGTCGAAGATCGTCAAGCTTTTCTGAGTAACGACCATCGAGTGGCGAGATAGCAGTGAGCGTGGTCATAGATTTTTCACCTGACGTAAATAATGTTGGGCTTTTTTATGTATTTTTGCACGAAAAATAAGGAGTTGCAATAAAGAGCCACTGACTTGTCGCCAGCAGATCGCAGCGCGAATCGCCGCGAGTAACAGGCTTCTAATTTTATCGGTATTCGCGCGATTCGTTAAAACGCGTTGATCACCCGGAATCAAAAATTTAATACGAAAATCTTTAATCGCATCTAAATAACTATCCGATAAATTAGCCATGACGGATGGGTGCGTTAATGAAAAAAAGGCAACTTGCTTTTTGGCAGTTTCAACGCGCTTCGAGAGTGCATCATGTATTTTTTTAGAATGTGATATTTTTCGCTCTAAATAGAGGATAGGGTGCAGGTAGCGAATTAAATCGAAAATAGAGGCTGTTGGACCTGAGAGGGCGCACAATTTCTCGAATCCAGGTGTTAGATGAGCAATCGATCCAAAAACCGCCAGCGTGTTCAAAGGCTTGGTCTGAAAAAGGCTATTGATGCTCGCTTCAAATGCGACGTCATCCATTTTGCCTGTTTCAGCAAAATTTTTTGCTAGAGCAAGACCCTGGACTACACCACTTAAGGTAATCACGATGTCACTAAAGTCGTCTTTCATTTAATAATGCCCCCGCCCAAACAAACCTCTTCCCTGTAAAATACCACGGATTGCCCAGGCGTAACAGCCCGTTGAGGCTCTATAAAATCAACTTGATAGCCCGCTTTAAGGATGCATGCTTGATCGACTTGGCGATAACGCGTTTTGGCGGTTACCTCACAAGGAAAGTAAGATGGCTCACCAATCCAGTGAATGGCGTCCGTCAAAAGTGTTTTTGTAAAAAGCAAAGGATGGTCATGTCCTTGCGCCACAACGAGTGTGTTGGTTTCCATATGTTTGCTCACCACATACCAAGGTGCTTCAGGCTTATTTTTCTGCCCGCCAATCTGAATGCCTTGGCGCTGACCTAACGTATAAAACATCAAACCATCATGCCTACCAATGATGTCGCCATCTATTGTTTCGATTGGCCCCGGTTGAGCGGGTAAATACTCATTTAAAAACGTTTTAAATCGACGCTCTCCAATAAAGCAAATGCCTGTGCTATCTTTTTTCTTGTGATTTCTAAAGCCTGCTTTTTCGGCGATTTGTCGGACGGTTGCTTTAGGAAGGTCGCCAATCGGGAAGAGAGTGTGTTGCAATTGAAACTGATTGAGTAAATGCAAAAAATAACTTTGATCTTTCAAGGGATCCAGTCCCTTTAATAATTCCATTTTTCCCGACGCATTTTCTCTCGAGCGCGCATAGTGCCCTGTTGCGATATAATCCGCGCCCTGACGTTTCGCGTAATCGAGAAACGCTTTAAATTTAATTTCTTTATTGCAAAGCACATCAGGATTGGGTGTTCGGCCTGCCTTGTATTCAGCAAGAAAATGGGAGAATACATGCTCCCAGTATTCTTTCGAAAAATTCACGCGCAATAATTCAATACCTAATTGGTCGCAAACCGATTGCGCATCAGCCATATCAGTGCTCGCAGGACACTGGCCTTGTTCGTCCCCCTCCTCCCAGTTTTTCATGAAGACGCCGGTGATTTTAGCCCCTTGATTTTTCAATAACAGCGCGGTAACGGAGGAGTCCACCCCGCCGGACATTCCCAGAAAGATATTCTTTTGAGCGGCTGATTTCATTCTTTGTCTATGTAAATTTGATGTGGATAGGGCGGATGAATATGATTAGCCTTAAAGGCATCCCATATGGCCAGCAAGACGCTCGATCGCACACTGATGCGAGATTTTATTTTTCGAACATTCACATGGTAACGCACTTCAATTTCAATTAAATCGTTGTCGATCTCTTTCAGCAGCACTTCTGGAACGGGATCACTCAATACTTCGGGATGTGCCGCGAGCGTTTGATGAATGATATCGCGGATAGTATGCGGATCATCTTCTCGATTCACTTTGATCGCAATAATGGATCGAACAATAGAATCTCTCTTTGTCCAATTGATGAATGTTTTGGCAAAAATTTCAGCGTTAGGAACAACTAATTCCATATTATCC
This sequence comes from Legionellales bacterium, assembly GCA_947478495.1. Taxonomy (GTDB): domain Bacteria; phylum Pseudomonadota; class Gammaproteobacteria; order DSM-16500; family DSM-16500; genus CANJVW01. The sequence continues at coordinate 27,239 of CANJVW010000016.1, forward strand.
CAGGTGAGAATCGTGACAGCGCGTCCACCAATATGAATAACTTCACCCTCCTCCCCGCTAATGGAAACAGTATCGCCAACGCGGAGTGGGCGCTCAAGTAATAATAAAAATCCGCACGCAAAATTATTAAAAAGATCGCGCAGCCCCAAACCTACACCAACAGCGAAACCGGTTGCGATAAAAGTCAGTGCACGAAAATCAATACCTAAAATACGCAGCCCGATGAAGATACCAACAATAATAACAGTATATTGGCTAAGAATGGCAATGCTATTGCGAAGACCGAGATCTTTGGTTCGGGATAGTAAAAAGCGGTAGACGAGCTCGCGCGTCCAGCGAGCAGCCCAAGATAGCACAGCGCCAATAATGAAGAATTCAATGAAGCTCATGGGCGTGATATTCGTGTGGAATAACGTAAATAAGGGGTAATGCAATAATTGATCTAAGTGAATAATAACAACGGATTGCTTATCCCAGCCGTACAAATAAAACAAAATAGCCCACGCACAGAAAAAGATTAGAACTTGCGTTATTTTGTCAATCGGTTTGAGAAACGCTTCTGTCCATAGCCACCCGTTATTGACATAACGAATCAGGTGTTGCGAAAAAAAGTCAAGCGCGTCATTCAGCAAGCCTCGAATAAGCAAATAACCGGCAAGTACGACCAGGAAGATGCCCTCATACCAGTAGACGGACAACACAAAGTTAATAAACCCAAAAAACCCAATGACGGAATTAACCAATAACACAAGAGGAACAAGTGTTGTGAGTAAGCGCACTATTTTTCTGAGGTAAAGACGGTGCTCATCGATGTGAGGCAAGATGAGACCAGAAAACAGCTCTCTTGATCGTAATAAAAAAAGCGATACAATGCTTAAGAACAGCAAAAATAATCGATATAAAAAATCCTGGACCTCTGTCAGAGGCAGTTGATGCAAGAGAACGGTTGAAGCGGTAACAATGCCGCCGAGCAATAACGCCCATCTTAATCGATGGTACAGGCGTGCATCTAGGCCTCTGCGATCATGGATATTTTCAAGCAGGCAAACACGAGCAATAGTCAGGATTGCCCTGAAGGTGAGCCAAACAATTCCGATATATAAAATAAAGTTAAAATTCTGTTGAGAGATATGGCAGGCATCTAATAATAAAATAATGTTACCCAACACAGCGATGCCGAGCAAGTGCCGATGGACGAGCTTAATCGATAGCCACTGAAGACTGATATGAGAGGCTACGTGATCTGGCATCCGAGATAACAGACGCGATAAAAATCGATGCAGAGAGAAAAAAAGTAAAATCCAAGCACACTCCAAAAAGAAAAGGCCAGCCCACCCGATAGGTTGAATGGATTGCAAGGATGCATAGACTTCGCGCAAGAGATTTTTAACAATTTGCAGAGTAAGCGTCGGGACCAACAATGTTTGCGAGTAGAGATCAATCCATGTTTTGGATCCCATCCCCCATAATCCTTGACGCTGTGATAATTCCTTTTTGATCATTTGATCGAGAGACACTTGAAAATCAGATAGCGTTTGCTCTAGTCTGTCCAGGTTGGCTAGAGTTGTTTTGTATTGATCTTCTAGGCGAGCCAGATCACCAACAGATGCAAGATTATTGACTTCGAGTATTTTTTGTTTTTCAAAAATACTGATTCGAGCGGAGAGCAGCCCATTAAGGCTTGAAAATTGCTTTGTGAGGACGCTTGCTCGATCACTGGTTTTATTCAGCAAGCTGATCGGCGCACCATGCTGTGCCAATATTTTTAATTGCTGGATTTGTTCTTCGTAGCGCATCACGAGCATTTGCAAATAAAGGGCATTGACGTTTTCATTTGCATAAAAGATGTCGATATTAATTGCGCTATAGTTCTGCGAGCTGTTTTGCTTGTTTCGTTCGAGCATAGCGAGTGTGGCATATAAATCATTCAAACGTTTCAGCCAAATAGCCTGCTGACTTTGAAAAGAAGTCTCATATTTTTTTTGTTCAGACTTGATATCAAGTAGTGCTTTTGATTTCAGAAACAATTCAATTTTAGCATGTTTTTCAAGTGTTATTTTAAGGGTGTCTTGTGATAAGAGTTGCAACTGTTGAAGATAGGAGAAGTGTGACCTCTCAAGCGCTAGCTGACTATTCTGATCAATGAGATCTTGCTCCAATCGATGGATATCTGTGACGCTGCTTTTCGCATTTTTTAAGCCAAACACACGCAATGCATTGAGTTGGTCTTGTGTCTCCGCAAGCGTTTTCTCAATACCACAAATAGTTTGCTCTGATTCAGAGAGCTCAATATTAATGCCTTGCAGATTAGATTTTGCAATCTCAATATCCAAATTAGTTTTACTGAGGGTTTCCGGATTCGCGTGCTCAATGTCGATGCGAGCAAGCTCAAGCGTTGCTTGCTGTTCTCTGTTTTTTAATAGCTCGACTTGCTGAGTCGCTAATGCCGCGACATTGGGCGTCATCGTTTTTGTATCAGCCCATGCGCTTGTCGCATGGATTAATAAAAAAGCACTTACAAAAAGCGATAGTTTCACAATTCAACCTTATTCCAGATCGGAATTAATAGGAGCAAACCGGGGAGCGACAATAGGAATGATAAAGCGTAAAAGTTCACCCAGCCATAGCGTGTAGAGACAAAGGCGGCTAATGGACCAGTCAAGCGAATTCCCAATGCCGCAAAGCTTGAGAGGAATGCAAATTGCGTTGCCGTATATTGATGATGACAAATAGACATAATGAACGCGACAAAAGCAGCTGTACCCATCCCAGAGCAAAAGGCTTCGATAAAAATCGAAGAGACCATCCAGAGATAGCTTTTTCCTGCTATAGCTAAAAACATAAAAAAAAGATTGGAAAAGGCTTGGAGTATCCCAAACAATAGTAAAGCGCACCAAATGCTGAGACGCGTCATTAAAATACCACCGACAAATGCTCCTGTAATCGTTGCAAATAGACCAAATGTTTTATGAGCAACACCGACCGCAGTCAGAGAGAAGCCCAATCCTTTAAGTAAAAAGAAGCTCATCAGCGACAAAGCAAATGCATCACCAAATTTATAAAGAAGAATAAAGAGTAGGATGGCAATGATTTTTTTTCGTTTAAAGAAATCTTTAAACGGTTCAATAATAGCGGCGGCAAGTGTCGCAGGCGCCTTAATGCGATCTGAGATGCTTGGTGCAAGATACGTTGTCAGAGTCGAGAGACCGACCAAGATCGCCATAATTTCATAGGTGATGCGCCAACCCAATCGATCAGCGAGCAACAACGCAAGACCACCTGAGGTTAGCGTGGCCATACGATACGCAAAAATAAAACCAGCGGTTCCCAATCCGCGTTCATCAGGCAATAACAAATCAGTTCGATAAGCATCGATTGCAATATCTTGAGACGCCGCGATAAAGGCAACGGTCAGCGCAGCGGCGCCAATAGCGGCTGCGTGCAGACCAGGATCAAAGTGCGCCATAGCAAACAGGGCAATACAGAGACCAACCTGTGTCGCGAATATCCAGTCTCGGCGCCTTCCTAAAAAAGGCAAGGCAAAACGATCTAAAAGGGGCGACCATAAAAACTTAAAGGTATAGGGGAGACCAATCAGTGATAGCGCTCCGATCGCGAGCACGCTAACGCCGGATTGAGTGAACCATGCCTGCAATGTGGCGCCTGTAAGCGCCACAGGCAGCCCACATGAAAACCCAAGTAACAAAGTGAATAGAATTCGTCTATTTTTAACATAATGTGACCACATTGAGACTTTCTCCAAGCAAGCTATATGAACATCAGTATCTTTTAATATAGGATAGACTGCAAGACCTATACGGAGATGAGAATGGATAAGATAATTAAGCTGAACAAGGATTTTTCACTCGATGTACCCACCCATCCGATCATCCCTTTTATTGAGGGTGATGGGATTGGCGCGGACATCACACCGGTCATGAAACAGGTGGTCGATGCCGGCATAAAAAAGGCCTATCAAGGTGCGCGTGCCATTCAGTGGCTGGAGGTTGCAGCAGGCGAAAAAGCGGGTGGACTGCCGCCAGAGACACTTGATACGCTGAAAAAATATGTTGTATCGATCAAGGGGCCTCTAGCCACATCGGTCGGAACGGGTATGCGCTCCTTGAATGTCACATTACGTCAAGTATTGGATTTATATGTCTGTCTGCGTCCAGTGCGTTATTTTACAGGCGTGCCAAGCCCCCTGAAAGAACCTTGGAAAACGGATATGGTGATTTTTCGTGAAAATTCGGAAGATATCTATGCGGGCATTGAATGGAAAGCCGATAGTCTAGACGCAAAAAAAGTCATTCACTTTTTACAGACAGAAATGAACGTCAAAAAAATTCGATTTCCAGAACACTGTGCCATTGGGATTAAACCGGTGTCGCGCGAAGGCACAGAGCGACTCGTTCGACGCGCCATTCAGTATGCCATTGATCATCACCGGCCGTCAGTGACGTTGGTGCACAAAGGTAATATCATGCAATACACAGAAGGTGCTTTTCGGGATTGGGGTTATGCGCTCGCGCAAAAAGAATTTGGAGCAAAGCCCATTGAAAAAGGTCCTTGGTGCACACTGAAAAACCCAAAAACAGATCAAGAAATAATCATTAAAGATGTCATTGCCGATGCGTTTTTGCAGCAAATTTTAATTCGTCCAGCGGATTACAGCGTGATTGCAACGCTCAATTTAAACGGTGACTATGTGTCAGATGCATTAGCCGCGCAAGTCGGCGGAATGGGTATTGCGCCCGGTGCAAATTTAAGTGATAGCATTGCCCTATTTGAGGCAACACATGGTACCGCGCCAAAGTACGTCGGCCAAAACAAAGTGAACCCAGGATCACTCATTCTGTCAGCTGAAATGATGTTGCGTCACATCAAGTGGAATGAAGCAGCAGATTGCATTATCAAAGGCATGGAAGGCGCGATTCAAGCCAAAACAGTCACCTATGATTTTGCCCGATTGATGCCGGATGCGCTTGAGGTGAGTTGCTCAGGGTTTGGGGAAGCTGTCATTAATCATATGAAATAAATATAGGGTCGCACAAAAATGAGATGATGCGGTAGGGGGTAGGCAAAGCGCCTTTTGCGTGCCCACCACCCCGCTCATGTGCGATGGTGGTGGGCACGCAAAAGGCGCTTTGCCCACCCTACAGAATTATCAAGGAGTGTTCATGGTACCCATTATTACTATCGACGGCGCAAGCGGCACCGGTAAAGGCACCGTTAGCGAGCGATTAGCAAAACAATTCGGCTGGCATTTTTTAGATAGTGGGGCCTTATATCGTTTGCTTGCCGTTGCCGCAGAAAGACATCAAATAGCATTTGATGATGTCTCTCGATTAACAATGCTCGCTGAAAAATTGGATGTCGTTTTTGCGAAGGGCCATATTCTCTTGGAAGGCGAGTATGTCACTGAGATTATTCGCACCGAGGCCATCGGCAATCTGGCATCTAAAATTGCTGCATTGCCCACCGCTCGAACGGCGCTATTGGCCCGTCAACGTGTATTTCGCCAGCTGCCCGGGTTGATTGCGGATGGACGTGATATGGGAACCGTCATATTCCCTGATTCAACCTGTAAAATTTTCTTAACGGCCAGCATAGAAGAGCGCGCACGTCGGCGCTATAACCAATTAAAAGAAGCAGGGCGGGAGGCAGATTTGACCTCGTTAGTTAATGAGCTTACCGAGCGAGATACACGAGACAAAACAAGGGCGGTTTCACCCTTAAAGCCTGCTACGGATGCTCTTATCATCGATACCGATAAGCTCACCATTGATCAAGTGGTCGAGCGCATCATTCAAGCCGCAAAAATGGCTCATTTGTGTTGAATGAAGCCAAAAGACGTGGTAGGCTGCCTCTCCTAAGCCCGGTGCGATAGGTAAAAACCTATCGTTATTATTCACTTAACGTTTTAAAGGTCACTATATGTCTCACAGTTTTGCAGAATTATTCGAAGCTAGTCTGAACGAAACCCCCATGATTCCCGGCGCCATTATTACCGGTAAAATCGTCCGCATTGATCATCAGTTTGTTGTTGTCAGCGCGGGTTTAAAATCAGAATCTATTATCCCCATTGATCAATTTCAAGATGAACATGGCAAAGTCGAGATATCCGTCGGCGATGAAGTGTTGGTTGCATTGGATTCGATTGAAGATGGATCAGGTGTCACACGGCTGTCGCGTGAACGTGCAAAACGTCAAGAATCCTGGATTTTCTTGGAAAAAGCATTTGAGAAAAAAGAAAATGTGACCGGCGTGGTTCAAGGTCGCGTTAAAGGTGGCTTTACCGTTGAGATTAATAAAATACGTGCGTTCTTGCCCGGATCCTTGGTAGATGTTAAACCGGTTCGTGATCCCGAAACACTCGAAGGCAAAACATTTGAATTTAAAGTTATTAAGATTGACGCAAAGCGTAACAACATTGTGGTATCGCGTCGTTTAGCGATGGAATCAGAAAACAGTGTTGAGCGTGAAACATTGCTCGAAAATCTCCATGAAAATGATGAAGTCACCGGTATCGTTAAAAACTTAACAGATTACGGCGCATTTATCGATTTAGGTGGTGTCGATGGATTGCTACATATCACCGATATGTCATGGAAGCGCATCAAGCATCCAAGTGAGATTCTGAATATCGGCGATGAAATTAAAGTAAAAATATTGAAATTTGATCGCGCAACAGCGCGTGTATCATTAGGCCTGAAGCAATTGGGCGATGATCCATGGGCGCACATCACGATTCGTCATCCGATCGGCCAACGCTTAGAGGGTCGCGTCACCAATATCACAGATTACGGCTGTTTTGTTGAAATCGAAGAAGGCATTGAAGGCTTGGTGCACGTCTCCGAAATGGATTGGACCAATAAAAATGTGAATCCAAACAAAGCGGTTCATTTGGGCCAAGAAGTTGAAGTGATTGTATTGGATATCGATGGTGATCGTCGTCGTATCTCTCTCGGCTTAAAGCAATGCACCGAAAATCCATGGAAGTTGTTCTCAACACAACATCAAAAAGGCGATAAAATCACCGCTAAAATCAAATCGATTACCGACTTTGGTATCTTTATTGGTTTAGATGGCGGTATCGACGGATTGATTCATTTGTCTGATATTTCCTGGAATGAAGCGGCCACCGAAGAAGTCATTCGTCAGCACCAAAAAGGGGATGAGCTGGAAACCGTCATTCTCGCCATCGATGCTGATCGTGAGCGTATTTCATTAGGGTTAAAGCAATTGGCCGATGATCCTGTAGCGCTTTATCTCAACTCCGTTGAGAAAGGAGCCATGGTGTCAGGTCAAGTAGCTGAAGTAGATGCTAAGCTCGTTATGATTGAGCTTGCACCGGGTGTCTTGGGTAGCTTACGTGCGTCTGATATCTCACTTGAAAAAGTGGAAGATGCGCGAACACAATTCAAGGTCGGCGATACCGTTGAAGCAAGAATGATGGGCACAGATCGCAAAACTCAAATGATCATGCTCTCAATCAAAGCACCAGCGGTGACAGCTAAAAAACCACGTGCTGCCAAAGAGAAAATGGAAGACAAATCCGGTGATGGCATGAAAACCACATTGGGTGATTTAATGAAAGCGAGCATGAAACCCGATTCAGATGCTTAATGCTTAATGAACGCTACTAATAAGGGCGACAAATCTGCCGCCCTTTTTAATAATCCACCTCTTATTTCCGTTGCACCCATGATGGACTGCACCGATCGGCACGCTCGCTATTTTCTACGCTTAATCTCACCCAACGCCTTGCTTTACACCGAAATGGTCACGTCCAAAGCCATACTCCATGGCGATTGCAAAAAGCTCCTGGATTTTGATGCATTTGAACATCCCGTTGTGTTGCAACTAGGGGGTAGTGATCCAGCAGAGTTGGCTATGTGTGCGAAGCGTGGCACGGATTGGGGATACAAAGAAATAAACCTTAATGTTGGTTGCCCGAGCTCTCGCGTGCAATCCGGTCGTTTTGGCGCCTGCCTCATGCTAGAGCCCGAAAGAGTAGCTGATTGCGTTGCAGCCATGTCCGCTGCAACTAGCATCCCCGTGACGGTAAAGTGTCGCATTGGGGTCGACACACACGATTCTTATGAAGCGTTAACCTCTTTTATTCAAATGGTTTCTGATGCGGGATGTCACACGTTTATTGTTCACGCACGAAAGGCGTGGCTTGATGGTTTAAGCCCCAAAGAAAACCGCGAAATACCGCCTTTACAATACGGTGTGGTCCAGCGCATTAAGCGAGATTTTCCTCATCTCACTATCATTATCAATGGCGGAATAAAGACGATTGAGGCAATTCAAGAGCACTTGTCATCAGTGGATGGGGTGATGATTGGGCGAGAAGCCTATGGCAATCCGTATTTTTTGATGAAAGCTGAGCATGCCTTATTTGACACACCCCTTGAAACGCGTGAGACAATTTTGGAGAAGTTTATTCCTTATGTTGATGCGCAGCTAAAGACTGGTTTAAGATTGTCGAGCATCTCTCGGCATATACTGGGATTATTTCAGGGCGAATCTGGTGCTCGCGCCTTTCGACGTTACGTTAGCACGCACGCTCCTCGGCCCGATGCAGGAATAGATGTTTTAAAAAAGGCGTACCTATGCACACGATGATATATAGCTTTCTAAGAAGTATTTCCAATTTTGTAGGGATCATAGGCGTTGTGTTGCAATTAGCAGCCTACTATCTATTAAGTATCAATCGATTGAGCTCACAAGCTTTCATTTACTCACTTTTCAATATGCTGGGCGCGCTCTTGATTTTATTTTCTCTATACTTTCATTGGAATATGGCATCCGCGTTGGTCGAATTCGTTTGGTTTTTTATTAGTTTAAAGATGGTTCTTCGAAAGTTACGATAATGAGGTAGGGTGGGCAAAGCGCTTTTTGCGTGCCCACCAATTTTGTGCGTTGGCGGTGGGCACGCAAAAAGCGCTTTGCCCACCCTACGTTACTGCATTACCTGTTTTTTGCATCCTACAATAATGGCGACAATCACCAACAGCATCCCAATAATATCGCTAGCATGAATCGATTCATTTAAAAATACAAAAGCAAGCAACGTCGTGCTAATCGGCATTACCCCTGTAAACCGTCTTCTGTCGAGAAATGACCTCGACTTGAAAAGAGTCAATTGGAGGTTTCGAAAGATCTACTGAAAAACCACAAATTGGGTTAAAATGGCTTGATAAGCACATCAACTCAGGGCATCTGGCTGCCCCACAAGGGAGCAACAATATATGATTTTTGCCTGCCTCAATCGCACTAACCTTAGCTCTCAAGAAGTGGGTAAAAATGATCAATCCTTATTGAGGGAAGCGCTATGGATTGATTTGCTCACCCCCTCCCAGGAAGAGGAAGCGATGGTAGAGCGATCCCTCAATCTTGATGTTCCGACACGCGGGGAGATGCAAGAGATTGAATTGTCTAACCGACTTTATAAAGAGAATAGCACTATTTTTATGACGGCGAGCATGATAGCGCAGTCGGATTCATCTGAACCTAGTTTTGACCCTGTTACCTTCGTTTTTACAGAACAACGGTTAATGACAATACGCTATATCGAGCCACAGTCTTTTCAATTATTCGCCTCGAGGCTGAAAAAACTGGATACCACACATCATAACGCACTCACTTTGTTGATTGAATTATTAGATGCCACCATTGCTCGCTTAGCGGATACCCTTGAGCTGGTCGGTCAGCGCTTAAATAGCTGCTCGCTTACCATCTTTAGGGCGCAGGGTATTAAATTGGATTATCGGAAATTTATGCAGCAATTAGGGATGAATGGCGATCTTAATACCAAAGCACGAGAAAGCTTAACCTCGTTTAATCGTTTAATCACTTTCTTTATGCAAGTCGCAAACTCTTTCATCAATGAAGAAGCGGTGGCACGATTAGAGATATTAAAAAAAGATATTGCCTCGCTCAGCGATCACTCAGATTTTCTTTCCATCAAAGTCAATTTTTTGTTAGATGCGACATTAGGGCTTGTTAACATTGAACAGAACAATATTATTAAAATATTTTCTGTCGCGGCTGTTATTTTCCTGCCACCCACCTTGATTGCTAGCATCTATGGCATGAATTTTAAATTTATGCCGGAATTATACTGGCATGGAGGGTATCTCATTGCGATCATTTTAATGCTTTTATCCGCATGGCTGCCCTATAGATACTTTAAATATCGTAAATGGTTGTGAACGTTTGCACCCTTAGTGCATCGGTCACGGGGCCGCACTCATTGGTATCGCAGCACTTGCCGACTCTGCTGCTTTCATCGTTTCTTCATCGGATGGATGAGAAGAGACCTTGGGCTCTTGAGATGCCAATAGAGGAGTGGATTCAAGAGCCCGAGAATTTGAGATAACGTTTAATTCAGCTTGCGTCAACAATCTGCGCAATACCCGTTCTTCTGATAACCAATCAATGCTGCGTTTCAATTTTGTGACTATTTCAGGTATTCCTGAGTGCACTATCTGCGCCAATTTTATCAAGAAGTTCCGCTCTTCTTCGTCCGCGCTTAAAATTGCCGCCCACTCGTCGAGCTTGCTTTGCTTCTGAGGCTCGACGAAACGGGGTATATTGCTCTGCAAACGCTGAACGCAGGGAACAGCAAATGTATGAAATGATTCCTCAGGAAACATTGCACATGCAGCATAGCTCAATAGGTGCTCGGCGCGTCCTATGCTCGCCTCCGAAAGCGCTCCCTTTGCATCTCTAGACAGTAGAGTGCGGCAATAAGTAAACATTTTTTTAGATCGACTCAAAGAATATGCTTTCATTTTTTGTTTCTTCAACAAAAATAGTTCTTTTTCTTGTGCTTTTGAGGGTTGTTGCAGAAAAAGCGTTTTCTCTTCCAGAGAAAAGCATGCATCAAGCTCTTCCTGCTTGAAAGAAAACGCTTTAAATTCTTCTCGAGATAGCAAAAGAGACATTGCTTCTTGATCGCTATACCTATAACACCCATGGCTTTCATCAAAAGCTGATAGTTCTGCGAGCAGGTCAGGGAGGGTGGAGGGCGCTAAGGATGTTGATAAACGGTTTAAACAATACAGATGGCTATTCATTTTTATGTTCTCCCACTAAGTAGTGCAAATACGAGTTTTTATTTTTATGGTGGGCGATACTGGGATCGAACCAGTGGCCCCTTCCGTGTGAATGCGAAAATATCACATCTGTCCATAAACCATGACACACATCGATAAACATGAAATCAATATAAATCAATAAGATAAATACAACGTCTTGTTTGGAATTGCATCTCGCAGTTCCTTTGAGTAGACTTCATTTACAACCTATCTGCAACCTATTACAGAGATTATCGATGAAGGCTGTTATCAATAATAGTTTATTATCCAAGCTTAAACCACAGGCCAAGCATTACGATGTTTGGGATGAGAAGCTGGGCGGGTTCCATATACGTATCAATCCAAACGGTAAAATGGTATATCGCTGCGCCTATATTCGCGGCAAGGTGGCGACGTTAGGAAAGGCTGAGGTCTTAACCCCTGCTCAGGCCCGTGACCGAGCAAAACAAATACTGGGTGATGCGGCAGCGGGCATTTATCCCGGCGTCTCTCGAAAAAACAGTCCATCTGTTCTGACGCTGAATTATTTCTTGAAGCATCAGTATAGCGAATGGCGATTACTTAACCGAAAAAATGCCAAAGACGAGCTCGCGCGACTCAAAGCGAATTTTGAAAAAGAATTTGGTAACTGTGGATTAGAAGAATTATCATCACTGCCTATTGAGAAGTGGCGCTCCAAACGGTTAAATCAGGGCATCAAGCCGTCCACCGTCAATCGCGATATCACCGTCTTAAAGTCGGTACTTGCAAAAGCGGCTGAATGGGGATTGATAAAAAACCATCCGCTATCATCCTTTAAGCCTGCCAAGATAGATTCATTGGCAAAAGTGCGCTATCTAAGTAAAGAAGAGATCGGCCGATTGCGACAGGCCTTGGATGATCGTGAAGAGAAAATATTGACAGCGCGTCACAACGCAAATCGGTGGCGACAAGCGCGCAAGCGAGAAAAATATCCTGATAACCCATCGGACTACATGAAAACGCTTATTTTGCTTTCCATTAACACGGGGCTACGTCGTGGCGAGATACTGGGGTTGACCTGGGATAATATAAATTTGGAAAGAGCTGCATTGACTGTGGTTGGCGATACCGCCAAAAGCGGAAAGACTCGACATATCCCTCTGAATACCGAAGCGCTTTCTGTATTGCAGCAATGGCGAGATAGAACCCAATCTCGAGATATTGTTTTTCCTGGCAAAGATGGAGAAAAAGTTCAGAGCGTTAAAAGGGCTTGGGCAAGAATTCTTAGTTTATCTGATATTAGAAATTTTCGATGGCATGACTTGCGCCATCATTTTGCATCTCGATTAGCGATGAGCGGAGTGGATCTCAAAACGATTCGAGAGCTGCTCGGTCACTCCGATATCAAAATGACATTACGATACGCGCATTTAGCGCCAGAGCATAAGGCGAATGCAGTAGCGAAGTTAGTCGAATAAGCTGGACGAAAGGGTTGCAAAAAAGATTATTTATCGTACAATCGTTCCACATGAATTTTGTATGGAGTATCGAGTATGCAAAAAAGTCTTTTTTCAATATTTTTTGCCGTGATTATGGGAATTTCTTTTGCGGGTAACGCATTTGCCGATAATATCTATTTTTTTAAAACCAATAAAACAAATGAAAATTCGATATCAGAATTTAAGGAAATTCATTTAAAAAACATTACTCTTTCGCCAGATGAAAGGCAGCAGCTTTTATCGCGACTAGATAATTTGCAAAAACAGCGATCTTATTCTCGCGATAACATGGTTGCGCCTTTCGTGCTGGCAACAGCGCCATCATTGCCTGTCTCTGTTGCATTGGGCATGAATGGCGTACCCGTATTAGATCAGGGCCCATACGGCACATGCGCTACATTTGCCACCACAGCAGCTTTGGATGCCATTGGTGCATTCCCTGTGGATGCGAAATCCGGTCAGAAAGATTATATTAGTCAGACCTGCTTCCTGCAGGTATCGCGATTTGATAATAATGATCCTGGAATTTGGAGTGGGGGCGGTGATGCATATTATATTGCAAATAGCATCCAACATAACGGGGTTATTTTAGATTCCTATGAGCGTGATCATGGATGTGGTGGGTTATACAATTATCCATTAATCGAATCTTCCGCTCGACTTCTTGGGTCTGCATTTCCAATGAGCGAATATGTCAGAGATAGTGATAAGCAATTCTCTGGTCTTATAGTAAAGCAGTTGCAGGGCGATAATAGGCCTAACACCCTTCTTTTAAAAGTAAAGCAGATTCTTGCTAATCAAAATCGTGTTGTAGTCAGTTTTTTCACGTCTCCAGTAACGGTTGGCAACCCAGGAGTGTATGGCTATTGCCAAACATTTAATAATGCGATTATTACAGATCCGAGCCAAAGCATAATTGATCGAAATCCTGATAGTTTTGTACTGACCTCTGAAGTTATGCAAAAGATTAGAAATAGCGGGGTATCAGGAGGTCATGCGATGATTGCGACAGGATATGATGATAATGGCGTGATTTTGGATTCTGATGGTCATGAGCATCGAGGAGTTTTAATGTTTAGAAATTCATGGGGACCAGATGTAGGCGATCATGGTGATTTCTATATGAGCTATGAGTATTTTGAAACTCTTGCAACTGAAGCCATTGATTTGAGTTTATAAGTTTGAAGAGAGCATGGCGCGCTATCAGATTGACAATGTTTTATTTTTATGATGCAATCTGCACTGATAACTGTAGCTTTTTAAGAAAGAAGAAGAGATAAGACAATGAGTACGCTAAAGAATAATGGTATGCGTTCTTCCTCAGCCGAGGGGTTATCTTTTTTTGCATTCAAAAAATATCAATATCCCATCCATTTGTTACTAGCCATCATAACCAATTGGCGTCCTACTTGGCGTTACGTTTAATTTAAATCAACATGTGTAAAAGAGTTTGATTTGCAGCATTTGAACTGTGTCTTAGCTCTTTTTTATTTAAATTGTCGCTCAGGGGAAACGATATGCAATCAAGAATTAACAATAAAGAAGATATTATAAAAGCCATCAAGAGCAAAAAACGCGATATTTTTTTGAATCCATCTAAATCTGAATTAAAAGAAATGATGTCATTTAGAGAAGATGGATTAAATATTTTTCTATACGCGTGCAAAGAAAATGCCGGCCGATCTGTAGCAAAGGCTATTGCAAAATCTGCATTGAAATACTTTTCCAAGCAATCGAAAAAGGCCTCTAAAAATAATAACGATAATACGATGATGGAAAAAGATTTTTTTAGTAGCATTGTTATAACTGATGATGTGGAGTGGAATGCAATAACATTTGCCATTAAAAATAGCGACAATAATCTGCTACTTTACCTTCAAGAAACTCTTAGTATCTCTATGCCATATGCAGATGTTCTGGGAACGCAAGAAAAACGTGAAAAGAAATTTAAAGAGTTAGCGGATCAACATGGCAAGCGACACGCGACTTATTTTAGCAGCAAGGCGGACGATATCATTCAGAGGCCGCCTCGATCATTTAATGGCGAGAGGGAAAAACAATTATTAAAGCAAATGGCGACGGTTGTTTTTTTCTATATCGCCAAACACAATAATACTAAATTAACAGAAATTGAAGCCATGCACCTTCGAATTGGCGAAGTGAGTCATCTGGTTATTTCATGGAACAGTGGCGATAGGGTTGGATCTGCTTTAGATCAACTAAAATCTGGCGAAGATGTTATAAAAATGCTTGCAGATCAGATTAACGTGAAAGGCGATCTTGAGGGAAAAAATCGTGTTAATCGTTATCCCCCTGCGCCAGGAAAGTTGTCGCCTCTGATTTCAATTAATTTTAGGGGGCGAGAACGGAGCCCTTATGAAACAGGTCAACAAATATTCAGAAAAAGTGAGATCCGCTATCTTAGCTAAAGCCTTAGCGCCCAATGCCCCCAGTCGAGTAGAATTAGCAAAAGAATGTAACATCCCCTATCAAACTCTTTACATGTGGACGACAGGCATGCTCAAAAAG
>CANJVW010000017.1 GCA_947478495.1 Legionellales bacterium
AAAAAAACGCTTTGCCCACCCTACCTTGCTACGTATAAAATGTAGGGGGTAGATTAGGCGCTTTTTGCCGTAATCCATCAAATATATTTTCATTAAAAGGAATTGAATTATGCTACCCTGCTTTTCCAATAAAACGTTAGAAAATGCCACAAAAATAATATTAGTCCCCCCAAAAGAATTTACAACCTGGCTGGCCGCCCAAGATACTGTTGCTCAAAACTGGATGCGCGCCATGCAATTCACAGGCGCAGTAGGTGGCACCTGCCTGATGCCCAGCCAAACAGGTCAATTACAGCAAGTCATCATGGGTGTGTCCGATGACTATCGCTTCTGGGAAGTGGGTTCCTTAAGTGCATCATTGCCCGCAGGCGATTATTATTTTGACTTAGCCGCCGAACGCTACAATCAAGCCGCCATTGCATGGGGTTTGGGCGCTTATCAATTCAGTAAATATAAACAACCTGCACGCGAATCAGCCAAATTAGTTTTAATCGATAAAACCGATTCTGCCTATATCCACAATATGCTGGAATCGATTTATTTAACCCGTGATTTAATTAATACACCGCCTAATGATTTAGGTCCATCTCATTTGAGCGATTACGCTAAACAACTCAGCGATACCTATCAAGCGAGGTTTAACCAAATCGTAGGTGACGAGTTATTAAAAAATAATTTCCCGGCGATCCATGCGGTGGGTCGCGCGAGCGACAATGCGCCTCGCTTAATTGATATCCGCTGGGGAAATCCCGCACATCGCAAAGTCACGTTAGTTGGTAAAGGCGTGTGCTTTGACACTGGCGGGCTTGATTTAAAATCATCAAGTGGCATGATCTTGATGAAAAAAGACATGGGCGGTGCGGCGAATGTGTTGGGGTTGGCGCGCATGATCATGTGCGCCCAATTGCCTATTTGTTTGCGCGTGTTAATTCCTGCGGTTGAAAATGTGATTTCAGGTAATGCATATCGTCCGAGTGATGTCATAAAATCGCGAAAAGGGATTACGATTGAAATTGGCAATACCGATGCGGAAGGGCGAGTGGTATTGTCCGATGCGCTGACGGAAGCGGTGAGCGAAAAACCGGATTTATTAATCGATATGGCAACACTCACGGGTGCCGCGCGCGTTGCGCTCGGCACCGAATTGCCAGCCGTGTTTGCGAATCATGATGAAACGATTGACGCACTTTTAATGCATTCCAAAGAACAACAAGATCCTGTTTGGCGCATGCCTCTCTTCTCCGCGTATCGTGATTCCATCAATAGCGCAATTGCAGATATAAACAATGACTCATCGGATTCGTATGGCGGTGCAATTACCGCCGGCTTATTTTTAAAAGAATTCGTGCCTGACACTATTCCGTGGCTGCACTTTGATTTAATGGCGTGGAATATCAAGACGCGTCCAGGTCGCCCTCAAGGTGGCGAAGCGATGGCGATACGGGCTTTGTTTGCATTTTTATCAAAGGCACCCTCTTGACAATTATACGTCTTTGACGTACAACTAGAATATGAAACAATATGAGTGGGATAACGAGAAAAGAGAGATTAATCTCAAAAAACATGAGATTGATTTTGTTGGTGCTATTAAGATATTTGAAGATTTAGATAGAATTGAATTTGTCAGTCATCGCAAGGGAGAAGAAAGGTTCCAGACAATAGGGATGGTGCACGGCGTTATTATTTCTTTGATCTACACAGTGCGAAAGGATGAAAAGAGAATTATATCAGCCAGGAGGGCGAGCAAACATGAGCGAGAAACATACTATGAAAAAAATGCCTAAAGACAAGACAAATTGGGGAAAGGTTAAGGTTTTAACAGAGAAGCAGATTATGGCGGCCGCAAAATCTGATCCTGATAACAAGCCTTTAACTAGAGCACAATTAAAGAAATTTAAACGGGTCAATCCGCCAAAGGAAAAAGATATTGATGTGCAGCATATTCGCAAGATGCTTCATGTGACACAGTCTGAATTTGCTGGATATTTTGGTGTAAGTTTAAGAACTATCCAGGAATGGGAGCAGCATCGACGCATCCCAAATACAATAGCTCGTAATTTCCTTAAAGTGATAGAAAGAGCGCCAGAAGCGGTACTGAAAGCTCTGGCAGCTTAAGAAGCGGCAAGTCACTAATCTGTTAATCAATTCAAATAAATCAAATGGTTATTGATCAATTGCGTCTATTGTTTTTGGGGTTGACAAAAAAATAAGTCATATGTTAAAATTTGCACAAACAAAGATAGCCCCCTAAAAACGAGAAGAGAAGAGAGCATGAAAAGTCATCGCGCCCCCCGTCTTTTTTATGCGAATGCCGCAGAGGTTGTTGATGTAGCTGCATTTGCAAGTCTTTGCACTCAAAACAGCCTTGAGCCTCAAAAAATCGTTCGCAGCCGTAATGGGTATCGCGTACCGACGTCTTCTTGTCCATAAAACCCCACCCCGCTCATCGCGGGGTTTGTTTTTTTAATTTGATGGTAATGCATTAGAGGGTGGTATTATTTTGTCGAGTCATACGGATGTGGTGCCCGTTGATGGGCAATCGTGGGATTCCGATCTGATTTGAAAAATCAGGGTATTCATCCCGCCGCATGCATTGTGGGCGAACCAACGGAAATGCACGCCGTGGTGGCGCACAAAGGGATTCACGTATTTAAATGTAGATTGACGGGTCGTGCAGCGCATTCATCATTAACGCCGGATGGTTGCAATGCGATTGAATACGCAGCAGAGCTCGTGACTTGGATTCGTGGGTTGGCGGATAAATTAAAAGAAGATGGTCCTCATGATGAACATTATGATGTGTCATTTACGAGCATCACAACTAATCAAATTAAAGGCGGTATTGCGGGCAACATCATTCCCGATAGCTGCGAATTTTTATTCGAATGTCGTAATTTACCCGCGACACAGCCGCATCATATCATTGAGCCTATCAAACAGTATGTTCAGAATAGTTTGCTGCTCAAAATGAAAAAAGAATTTGTCGGTGCATCGATCGAGATCGAACAGGTGGCGGGCGTACCCGGATTTGAATCATCAAAAGATGCAATGATCACGAAGCTAGTCTCAGCCTTGACGAATGAAACTGCTATTCGCAAAGTATCTTACGCGACAGAAGCCGGCTTATTTCAACAAGCGGGTGCAGCGACTGTGATTTGCGGGCCGGGCAGTATCAGCCAAGCGCATCGACCGAATGAGTTTGTATTGCTAGACCAGCTTGCGCAATGCGAGCAGTTTTTGCGGTTGGTGACGAAAGAGATTTCGCTTTAGAGTGGAATTAATTTTTTTTCGCCTCTAGCGGAGTCTGGCAAAATGAGAGATTTTTTCAGAGTGGATCCCCGCCCACCCCTTCTTGCCATCCCCGCCCACCCCTTGTCATCACCGCCCACCCCTTGTCATCCCCGCGAAGGCGGGGACCCATTCTGAAAATATTTCATGCCATCTTGTTCTCTCTGTTATCATCCCCGTACTCTCTGCTGTCATCTCTTCTTTTTCTTGTCATCCCCGCGAAGGCGGGGAACCATTCTGAAAATATTTCATGCCATCTTGTTCTCTCTGTTATCATCCCCGTACTCTCTGCTGTCATCTCTTCTTTTTCTTGTCATCCCCGCGAAGGCGGGGACCCATTCTGAAAATACCTCAAAAATATAATAGGAGATATTTATGTTGCAATACTATGTATACATTCTTGCGAGTAAAAAACAAGGTACTCTATATACGGGTGTCACAAATGACTTAATGAGACGGATGTATGAGCACAAAAATAATCTATCAAGTGGATTTTCAAAAAAATATCAAGTACATCAACTAGTATATTATGAAATACACAATGATATCTATGAGGCTATTCTCAGAGAAAAACAAATCAAGAAATGGTATCGGGATTGGAAAATTAATTTAATTGAGCGAGACAATCCACATTGGATTGATTTATATAAGGAGTTAATTTTCTGAGTGGGTCCCCGCCTGCGCGGGGATGACAATAAAAGCGCGGATGACAATAAAAGCGCGGAATTTATAAAAGGAGTTAATTTTCTGAGTGGGTCCCCGCCTGCGCGGGGATGACAAGAAAAAAGCGGGGATGACAATAAAAGCGCGGATGACAATAAAAGCGCGGAATTTATAAAAGGAGTTAATTTTCTGAGTGGGTCCCCGCCTGCGCGGGGATGACAAGAAAAAAGGGGGGATGACAATAAAAGCGCGGAATTTATAAGATGCAATTTAAATCGTCTGCGCCCACTTCGATAATGAATCAAACATTTTGTAATCCGTTAAATCAATTTGCAGCGGCGTAATCGAAACAAAACCATTGTTCACGGCATAAAAATCTGTACCCGGCCCTGCATCTTGCTCGGGGCCGGCTTGTCCTATCCAATAAATGCGTCGACCACGTGGATCAATGGATTTAATGGCAGGCTCCGATCGATGTCGCGTTCCCAGTCGCGTGACCTCAATACCGCGTATCTCCGATAATGGCAGATCGGGAACATTCACATTCAAAATCGTATTTTTCGATAAAGGATGATCTTGCAAGCGAAGCACTAAGTTTTTAGCGATGCGTGCTGCGGTCTGGTAGTGCTCGCATTTCGGGCCAACGAGCGAGACAGCGATAGAAGAGACCCCTAAGAATCGCCCCTCCATGGCCGCGGCGACCGTGCCGGAATATAATACGTCATCGCTGAGATTGGATCCTTCATTGATTCCTGAAATAACCATGTCTGGCATTTCTTTCAGGAGCCCGGTGACAGCCAAGTGCACGCAATCGGTTGGGGTGCCATTCACGCTGAAGAAACCGTTTTCCATTTCAATCATGCGCAATGGATTGACCAGCGACAGTGAATTACTCGCGCCACTCCGATTTCTGTCCGGTGCGACAACCATGATATCTGCGATGGTTTTTAATTCGGCGGCAAGCGTAGATAAACCTGGCGCTAGAAATCCGTCGTCGTTGCTAATTAATATTTTCATGTTTCTCCTATTGTAAATATTCAGGGCTATAAAAAAATCTTGTCATTCCCGCGTAGGCGGGAACCTATTTTTCTTTGGCACGAACCTTGCCAAGAGCAGAATGGGTCCCCGCCTACGCGGGGATGACAAAAGGAAGTGGGGATGACAAAAAAGAGAAGTGGCATATGAAGGCGCCTCCTATTTTACGACTTGGTAGAATGTCTCGCCTTTTTTTATCATCCCCAATTCCGATCGCGCGCGCGATTCAATCGCATCTGAATTGGATTTCATCGCACTCACTTGGTGCTGGATAATATCATTATGTTTTCTAATCGCATTATTTTTTTCTGTTTCAATGGCCCGTTTTTTTTTGAGCTGAATCACATCGATGATTCCACCGGGTTCAGACCAGAGGTGATACTGAAGCAGTACCAACAAGACGGTGCAAATTAAAAATAACAGTTGTTTTCCCATTTATTGTTTACCCGTAAAAGAGGCGCGACCGTTAAATACCGCGTGTTTTTTCAATGTATTTTCAATGTAGAGCAATCGATTGTATTTCGCAATACGATCCGATCGTGAGAGCGAGCCTGTTTTGATTTGCCCAGCGGATGTGCCTACCGCAATATCGGAAATGGTTGTGTCTTCTGTTTCGCCGGAGCGATGTGAGATAATGGTATTGTAGTGATGCTTCTTCGCGAGATGGATCGCCGCGAGCGTTTCGGTGAGCGTTCCAATTTGATTGGGTTTGATCAGGATTGCATTCGCCACATGATCAGAAATACCTTTTTGCAAGAGCTCGGTATTTGTGACAAACAAATCATCGCCGACTAATTGAATTTTTTTTCCTAATTCTGCGGTGAGCATTGCCCATCCCGCCCAATCATCTTCGGCGAGACCGTCTTCAATTGAAATAATAGGATAATCATGCGCTAAATCGCCCAAATAGTGGATGAATTCACTGGATGAAAATTGTTTATTCTCTGCGGTTAAGTGATATTTGCCATCGCGGTACATTTCATTACTCGCGACATCGAGCCCTAATGCAATATCGGTGCCGGGTTTAAAACCTGCTTTTTCAATGGCTTCAAGAATGACATCAAGCGCAGCGGCATGATTCGGCAAGTTAGGCGCAAACCCGCCTTCATCGCCCACGCTAGTCGCCAATCCTTTTTTGTGTAATATTTTTTTAAGCTGATGAAATGTTTCAGCACCAAACCGCATGCTCTCAGAAAAGGTCGGTGCGCCGATGGGTAAAATCATAAACTCTTGTATATCGAGATTATTATCCGCATGCGCGCCGCCGTTAATGATATTCATCATGGGAAGAGGCAAGACATACGATTCAGCAGGATGTAAATACGCATAGAGAGGAACATTTTTTTCATTAGCGGCAGCGTGTGCAACAGCAAGTGACACGCCGAGCAATGCATTGGCACCCAAACGTGCTTTGTTAGGTGTGCCATCGAGCGCAATGAGATGTTCATCTATTCTTTCTTGCGATGTAACAGACATGCCCTTTAGCGATTGTGCGATCTCTGTATTCACGGCGGCAACTGTTTTAAGAACGCCTTTTCCGAGATATCGCTTGGGATCTTGATCGCGACACTCAACGGCCTCATGAGAGCCCGTGGATGCGCCAGAAGGTACGGCCGCGTAACCCGATTTTCCGGATTCTAAAAAGATTTCCACTGCAACAGTGGGATTGCCGCGAGAATCGAGTATTTCAAGTGCATGAATTTTTTTTATATTAGACATATATGCCTCTCCTACATTTGTAACACGGATTTAACAAAGGGAATGGTGAGCTTTCGTTGTGCTGCCAGCGACATATTGTCGAGCGTATCTAACACCGAAAAAAGGGTGGTCATATGTCTCGGGCAATGCGTCAGAATAAATTTGGCGACGTCCGCGGGTAGGGTCATGCCTCGTCGTTCGGCGCGCATAATAAAAGCGTCGCATTTTTCAGCATCAGATAATTCGTGTAATTGAAAAACAATGCCGGATGTTAATCGCGATATGAGATCGGGCAGTGTGGCGTCGAGTGCCTTTGGGGGTACGCGAGAGGTGATAACCAGATTTTTTTGGGCATCACGAATACGATTAAATAGGTGAAAAAAGGCCTCTTCCCATGTGCGATCGCCGATAATGCGATGCAAATCGTCGATACAAATTAAATCGAGGGCTTCCAATCCATCAAACAGGGCGGGCGATAGATCCTGGCGGTGGCTTAATGGAATAAAGACGGCGCGCTGATGGTGATCGAACGCGCTGAGGCACACCGCTTGCAGTAAATGCGTGCAGCCTTGTCCACCACTGCCATACAGATAAATTATTTTTTCGCCCTTGTTTTCGGCCGTTTCTTTGAGGATATTGATTATTTGTGTATTGGCTCCGGGGAAAAAATTATCAAATGTGGCATCATCTTTTAACCCGACACCGAGCGTGAGCTGTATAGGTGTTCTAGAGACAAGTGATTTTACGGATGCCATTGGTAGATTGCCATACTGGGATCGGAGGACGGAAGCATTATGAGTTTTTTAGCAAAGGTGAGTGATTGAAAAAAGGATTCGGGTGTGCTTTTGATGCTGATTTTTAATGTGACTTCATGTGTTTTATTGATCTCGACAATCGCGACATCATCCACGGAGGGGAGAGTGTAAAGATAACTCGTCAGCGGACGAAAATCATTTTCGTTAACGATATTGGTCACCTTAAGTGTTACGTCAACAGGGGCGGCATTGCTTGTGGCAACCGCGAAACGCGATGAGAGTGTGTGGGCGATGTTGTCCATCAATAAGGGGATGACATCATTGATTGTTTTAGCGGTTAAATGCCAATTCCATTCGGTGCCGTCTAGCGCCAGCTTCCATTCTGTTACGAATCCTTTGCTATTTTCTGTGACGTGGCCGACAAGCAATGCGTTGGTGGCATAACGCGTTGACGGGGCTTGCAAGTGAGCCGCGGATAAACTGGTGATATCGTCAATGGATGTGCTTTGAATATCCTTTGCATCCATCAAAGGAAGTAAGAGGCGTAGGCCATGTTCTTTGGCGCCTTGCTTTAAGCCTGTTGACCATTCGTTGGGGGAATCATCGCTGATAATGTCGGTGGATTGTTTCGGTGCATCCCACGCTACCCATGCGATGATGAGTGGGCGATCTTGATTCCAAATCGGCAGATTGGCATTTCTCAGCCATTCATCAATGTCTTTTTGTCGAAACGTGATGCTCAATAAATAGGGTTTGTTGTTGTCAGTATTGGTTGTGTAGCTGAATTCGTCGATCAGCGTGCTGGCATTATTTAGGTTCGACTTTAAAGAGGGGTTGCTCGTTAGCGGATTATTTCCAGTGACCTTTGTTAAAACACGTATCATGGCGAGGGGCGCCACCTGACTGCGCTCCTCGGGTGATTGAGTGCTGACGGGGATCGTGGCTGAATAAAGGGAGGAGACTTTAACAGCGAATACACTGGATGAGAAAACGATTAAAAATAGACCAATTAAATATAAGCGTATTGTTTTCATGTCTATTCCTGATGGGTATCTGCAGCTAAGCATTAGTTTACCCTAGATTTATTTGATAGGATATACTATATTCTTCAAAGAGATGCAGTTTGTTCTCATAAAAGGAGGGTGGCGTTCTTGCTTAATCTATGCTTATTAAATCTCAATTGATTGCTGGAATTAGTAAAAAGATGTCGCACCTCCCTGAGCGGGAGATTGTGTTCGCAGTGAATCATATTGTGGCGCAATTTGACCGCGCTTTAAGCGCTGGCGGGCGCATTGAAATACGTGGGTTTGGCAGCTTTTCTCTCCATTATCGCCCACCACGCAAAGCCCACAACCCAAAAACGGGCGAAAAACTGATTACAGAACCGAAATATGCTGTTCACTTTAAACCAGGCAAAGAATTGCGCGAGAAGGTCGATGCGAATAAGCATATACCGATTAGTGAGATGAATTCAGAAGGTGAAGAAGAGTAGGGGCGGCTGGCAGTCGCTCCCTTGCGTCAAACATGTTATCAGCCGGGCGAGTCGTCGCTTGCTAACGTATGATCCCAATAAGCGAGCGAAAACACTCGCCGAGCGTGTCCTCGACTTTTCAGACGCTCTTATTATTTTCAAAGGCGCTATCTATGAATTTGAGAATAAAAGAGCAGATTATCAAGAAAAGAGAATGATAGCTGTCGGCCACTTAGCTGGGCGTATGATTATAGTCGGTTATGTTGCGCGTGGTCATGCAGTACATGTATTTTCAATGAAGAAGGCTAATGAGCGCGACGTTAAAAAATATCAAGAGCAATTTGAAGAAGGTGGATGCGCATACCATTGATAAAGTGGGATACGATGAATTGCCTGAATTAACAGATGAGATGTTTGATCGAGCGATTTATAAGGTAGATGGCGCAGTGCGGACAGCGCCTCGACGACGAGGCGCGCAAAAAAAAGAAACTAAAGTGGCGGTGAATGTCAGATTGCCTCGAGCGGTGGTCGATTATTTTAAATGGGAGGGTCGCGGGTGGCAAACAAAAATAGGTGTTGCGTTAGAGGCCTGGATAAAATCCCATCCTCATAGTTAGCTGTTTGTATTATTGTTACCCTTGCGCCTTCAACCACGCCTCTTCCGTTTCCTCTAGCTCTTTTTTCAGCTGCAACTGCTTCGCAAGACACTCTTGCAGCTCCACCTTATTTTTTTGTTCGTAAATAGCTGCATCCGCCAAGCGCGTTTCAACGATCGCGAGTCCTTTTTGTAGTACATCCATTTTATCGGTTAATTTTTTGATTTGCGCAGCGGTTGCCACGCGTGGTTTCTCGATAGGAGCAGCGGGAAGCGGCGCCGATTGTGTGAGTGCTTTTTGTCGTTTACGATAACCTGACAACCATTTCTCATAATCACTTAAATCACCTGTGAAGTCTTCCAATTTTCCATCCGCAATCAGCCACAAAGTATCCGCGGTAGTGCGCAACAAGAATCGATCATGCGACACGAGAATGACGGCACCTTGATAGGTTTGCAGCGCGATACTGAGCGCTTGACGCATTTCCAAATCAAGATGGTTGGTCGGTTCATCCAATAATAATAAATTGGGGTTTTGCCACACAATGAGCGCGAGTGCGAGTCGAGATTTTTCACCGCCCGAAAAATTGCTGACCGCTTCAAAGACGCGATTGCTGGAAAAGCCAAAGCTGCCCAAAAATCCGCGGAGTTCTTTTTCGGGGTGTCGTTCGGCTAATTCGCGTAAGTGATCCAGCGGTGTTTTATCTAATATTAAGTGATCGATTTGATGCTGCGCGAAATAACCAATGCGTAATCGCGCACCGACGGATCGCTCACCGAGTGCGGCTTCCAACGTGCCCGCTAAACATTTAATGAAACTGGATTTACCCGCGCCATTCGGGCCAATAAGGCCAATGCGATCTTGCGGTGCGATGCTGATATTCAAATTGCTTAACACGATTTTCTCACCATAATGAATACCGACATCACGCAATGAGGCAAGCGGATGAGGGCAATCCAACGGTTCTTTAAATTCAAACTGAAAAGGAGAATCCTGCTGAACAGCGCTGACTGTTTCCATCCGCTCTAAGGCTTTAATACGGCTTTGTGCTTGAGACGCTTTAGAGGCTTTTGCGCGGAAGCGATTAATAAAACTATTCAGATGATCAATTTTCTTTTGTTGTTTTTCATAAACCGCTTGTTGTAGGCGCAATGAATCCGCTAATTGTTTTTCAAATTCCGAATAGTCACCCGTGTATGATTTGAGTTGTTGATTGGACAAGTGTGCAATGTGAGACACCACATCATCCAAAAAGTCACGATCGTGTGAAATTAACAATAAAGTGCCAGGATATAATTTCAGCCAATTTTGAAGCCACAACACCGCATCCAAATCCAAATGGTTGGTGGGTTCGTCTAACAGCAACATATCCGATCGACACATCAGTGCTTTAGCCAAATTAAGCCGCATGCGCCAACCGCCTGAAAATTCGGCGACGGATTTTTGTTGTTCGATCGAATTAAATCCCAATCCATCTAGCAATTGTGCGGCACGCGCAGGGGCGGTGTAGGCATCAATGATGCCCATCTCGATATGACAATTCGCAATGTCGTTTCCGTCATTGCTCTCTTCGGCTAATCGTAATTTTTCTTCGACGGCTTGCAATGCCGCATCACCCTCTAATACATATTGCAATGCAGACGCGAAATAGGCCGGCGTTTCCTGTTCAACGGATGCAAATTGCAGATTCTTCCCGATGTCTACCTGCCCCACATCCGCTTCGAGTTCGCCCCTCAAAAGGGCAAACAAACTGGTTTTGCCCGTGCCATTGGATCCAATCACACCGACCCGTTGTCCGGGATAAACCGTCCAGTTGACTTTGTCGAGCAATACATGGGGTCCACGACGAAGCGTGACGTTTTGTAGCGTAATCATATAAAAGAACACCTAAAATGGGATCGGCCAAGCCTAACGCGTCGATTCAATTGACGCAATCTTTTCCTAGTGTACCTTCTTTATTGGCATTAAACGATTAAAATGTATCCACAATCAAAAAAGCCAGGTACAATATCGCCACTTCAAATAAAGGAGAGACAGGCATGTCAAGGATATTATCGGAGCAGATCAAAGAGCTTCGAAAAAGAATAGCGTCATGGAAATCTTCTGGCGATACCCAGGGCAATATTGTAAGTGGCATAACACTCTTTTTAGACGCTGCCGCAGATGAAAATGATCCCATCATAGTGGAAGGGGTGCATTTGATGACAACGCTATTTAAAAAGAAACTATTCTGTGATGAGTCGAAGAGCGGGCAAGATATCACTTTGGACGATACTGATAAATGGACTACATATTATTTGAAGCTTGCGACTAAAGTGAGCGAAGCAAGCAAAAATCCCAGCAAGACAAACTGGCGCGCTATCCTTGGCGCAGTCGCCATTATTATCGGCTCACTGGTCATTGCCGCAGCGTTCGCGATGCTTTCAGGACCTCTTGCTCTGCCTGTTGCGATGGGTGGCGCCGCGCTGGTGGCGGGTGGATTGATTGCTATCATTTATTCGTGTAATTGCGCCAAGAAATCGGTGGATTGGAATAAATTATTGCCCCCGGTTGGCGCGATCAACACTCATATGGGTTCGTTGTTTGGACTATCATCTAGTCAATCAGCTGCTGCATCTCTCGCGAAAAAACAAGAAAAATTAGCAGAAGAAAGATCCAATAGTAAAGCGGAAGAAGCAGCAGCAAAAGAAAAAGCAGCAAAAGAAAAAGCAGCAAAAGAAAAAGCAGCAGAAGAAGAAGCTAAGCGCCAAGCAGCAGAAGAAAAAACAAAGCTAGAGGCAGAAGAAGTTGAGCGTAAAAAAGTAGAAAAAGAAAAACAAGCAGCAGAAGCAGAAGAAGCAGATCGCCAAGCAGAAGAAAAAACAAAGCTAGAGGCAGAAGAAGTACATCGCCAAGCAGAAGAAGCTGAGCGTGAAAAAGCAGAAAAAGACAAGCAAGAAGCAGCCTATCAAGCAGCAGAAGAAGAAAAGGCAAAGCTAGAAGCAAAAGCTCAAGGTGAAGCGAAATACCCAGATAATGAAGAAGACATTTTTTTACGTGTTGCAAAATCTCTGCGTCTTGATATCGAACCACTTAAGCTAGGCCACGAAGCAAGAAAAATAGTCAAAGCGCAAATAGCTCGAGACGCTTTAGATAAGCAGCAGACAGAAGAGAATGCGGCTTTGGAATTGCAACAGGCGGAAACAGAAAAAATTCAAAAAGCATTGGAGCTCAAAGAGTCAGCGGAAATGCATCTTAAAACACGTGCTTTATTGGACAAGACGAAAAAAACCTGCGCTTCGTTAGAAAGAGAGAAAGCTTTTGCTGGAAAAGCGATTGCTGATGTATCGAAAGAGATTGCAGATTTGCAGAAAAAGAATCAAGCGACGAATGTCGGGTATCAAGGATGGAGTGGATGGTGGACAGCACCGGATGAGCGATTGATATCATCCCAAAAGGTTTTGGCATCCACTCAAGAAAGATTATCCCATGTTTTGGAAGAAGCGAAGGAGTTAACGAGTCGTTTGGCGAGCGAACGCGAAATATTTGAGCGTCTTGGCGGCGATCCTGATGCAAGCATTCTGGGATTGCTAGGTAGCGCGCTTGCTGCTGCTGGGGGTGCGGCAGTGAGCACGGTAAGAAATATCAATGTAGGTGAAATTGTAATAAATACAAGAAATCAAGCCGTGAGTTTTGTTCGAGGTGAAACCTCTGCACAGAAAGCACTGGCTGGCACTGCAACTGTTGCAGAAAATTGTGCCAAGTTCGCCAGAGGATTGGCGAATACCGGTAAACAAGCATTGAATGTCATGGGGTCAGCTACATCAGAGTTGGAGATGCATGATGATCCATCCTCCCTTGAACGTGTTGCTCAGACGGTGAATTCCGTAGCTAAAAATCCATTCATGGGGGGACTAGAGTATGTGGTAAACAGGTCGCTATCTCGAGTAACTAGGAGCGATCAGATTGCTGCGGTTGCTCATGCTCAGGTCAATCACCCCCCTGTGCAACACTCAAGGTTCTGTCTTCAAATTGCCGGGGTCTATTCATTTACGCTGTTGGCCTGTGTTCGAGGGCTTAGAGCACCTCTTGCTTTGATAGAGGGGACAGTCACTGGACCGGTATCTGCTTTGGAGCGGTTATCGCATGCAGCGGATGTCATTAGAGCGAAATCGGAGAAGAATTTGCGTGCGCAAGTTGGTTTGGCGCGAGAGGGCTTCGTGGGTGTGCTCGAAGGTGCAAGAGTGGCGTTGACCGCGACACACGGCGAAAACAGTCCTCATGTTGAGTTGATCAAGAAGATTGAAGGAAGAGTGACTGGAGCTCTTGAGGGTTTTGATCAAAACGCTAACCTAAACAGTGCATTAGTTTTTGCGGGTCAAACGCATCGAGGAGTTGATGCGAGCGTGAAAGTGGTTACCACTTATATGGCGCTTGGAAAAGTGACGAGCTGGGTGGAGCATCTTGGCAAGCACCCTATTATCCCTAAAGTGCAATATACCCCATGGACAGATGGGCTCGCAGCGAGCGCTCGGGTTGCGATGTATTTAAATGCGATGGCAGCGATGCAAGAGCTATCATCTGTTGTGACGTCGGCTTGGCAGATGGGTGATCCGCTAAATCCTGAGTCTCCTGGGCGCAAGCAAATACAAGCAGTACTTGATCATATCTCACGCTTCATTCCGGCAAGTGAAGACTGGCCAGAAGAGAATTTCCCCGATCGGTTTGCGCTATTTGAAATGTTGCAATCTGATCAAGAAGATTCTTTTGTTCGTCAAGCAAAGCCACTCATTTGGAATTTGGTTTATAAAAAATTATCTTCTATTGCGGCTAATTTAGCAGGAAAACCTGCCAAATTAGCGGGCGCAGCCATTGCGGGCATGGGTTATCGTGGTTGGCATTCGCTTGATACAGCGATTCCACCAGGATCGTTTGATCATTCAGGAGATGCTGCGTTCTCAGAATGCCTGCAAAGTACCGCCTGGTATTATTTTGTTGGTGCGTTGATTGAAGAGGTCGGCGGGTTGTGCTTAGAGCATGTTGCAAAAGGCGCTGTCTTTAAGAAACTACAGCCTTACGAGAAAGAGATGTCAGATGCGATAGATAGGACAGCAAGGGATATGTTGAAAAATATCCTATTTAATCCGAATGAACAAGCGATGGCGGAAAAATGTCTTTTGAGAAAAGTACAACAGATTGAAGTAAGAGGCGATATTCAACTTCTTTCCCCCATTGAAGCAACTATTCTGCTGCGCGCGGCGATAGCGGAGAATCAAGGAGGAGAAGGCTCGCAGAATGCGCTTGCCTTGCAGGCATGTCCTGTGGGCGCCGCTTCTCGGTCATCTCTGGTGGATGCGGCACAGAAAGTCACAACCGGACTGCTTCAGGGTTTGAATTTCTATTGCAGTTTAGAGCGAGAGCCTTCTTTGATAAGCGATCCAGCGAAATACATACAGAAAAAGGCTCGAGAGCATCCGACAGCAGTATCGGGCGTTTCTGCTGCGGGGGCGGTTGTTTGGTTGATGCCAATGATAGGAACTGTTCTTTATAATCAAGCCTATCCAATCATTGGAGTGAGCGTTGTTGGGTTAGGCGGTGCGCTCTGTTACAAGCAGTCTCAGCACGTTAGGGATGGGGTGAGTTGTGCAAAAATTGCTGCAAAAAATCTCCTTCCAAAAGTGATTCATTCTTCTGCAAACGCTATTGCCTCATGTGGAAGCTTTATGAAGACAGACCAACTATCATCATCATTCAGGGTGGTAGTAGCAGGAGTATTAGCGGGTTCAGCCGCATATAGAATTACATCGGGCAGCGATGATTTCGCTGCTTCAGCAGGTGAATTAACTGCAGCAGCAGTTATTTTTATTGAGCCGAGCTGCGCCAAAGGGTTGTCGAGGGGGGTGAGAGTGATTTCTACCGGTCTTTATGATGTGACAGCCTATGCTCTTAATGGAGTCGTTTGGGAGCTACCGAAGTGGGGCTGTGAGGCAACGATGAGAAACGGTACCGCATTGTTGTCGGGTGTAAAAAACAGATGGCGACAGGGTTTCTTTTGCAAGAGACAGTCTGCGGCTGTCCATGATCCGAGCTCCATCCCTGCTAACCGAGTGTTGCAGAAGTTGCAGAAAATATGGAATTAGGCAATGGGCAACGTCACGCCCTTTTGCCCTTGGTATTTGCCTTCGCGGTCTTTGTAAGACGTTTCACACATTTCATCAGACTCTAAAAACAAAACCTGTGCCACACCCTCATTCGCGTAAATCTTCGCGGGGAGTGTGGTGGTATTGGAAAACTCTAACGTGATATGACCTTCCCATTCCGGTTCGAGTGGTGTGACGTTGACGATAATACCGCACCGTGCATAGGTGGATTTTCCTAAACAAATAACCAACACATTGCGTGGAATGCGAAAATATTCGACGCTGTGAGCGAGAGCAAAGGAATTGGGCGGGATAATGCAAACATCGGAATTCACATCCACAAAGCTGTGCTCTGAAAAATTCTTCGGATCAACAATTGCTGAATTGATATTCGTGAATATTTTAAAATCGCGCGCACAGCGAATATCGTAGCCATAGCTTGATGTACCATAGGAAATAATTTTGCCTGACATATTCTCTCGGCATTGTTGCGGCTCAAAGGGTGAAATCATATTGTGTTGCTCGGCCATTCTTCGAATCCATTTATCTGACTTAATGCTCATTAGTGTATTCCTTTAAAGTTAATCATTTTGAATGGTAATACGAGGAAAAGGAAGGGCGGCATCAGTTGCTATGGCGTCCATTTTTTTCATGATAGCGCGCGCAATGCGTCGATATTCTAGCGCGGCTTTCCCATCGGGTTCAGCGATGACGGTTGGCTGACCATGATCGGTTTGTTCGCGAATTTTTTTATCGAGCGGCAAGGCACCTAGCAATTGAACATCTAAATCTGTTGCCATCTTCTTTCCGCCGCCAGCGCCAAAAATCGCTTCTTCATGACCGCAAGAAGAACACACATGATGGCTCATGTTTTCAATAATACCGAGTACAGGGACTTTGACTTTTTGAAATAAGTTAACCGCGCGCTTTGCATCGAGGAGCGCTAAATCTTGCGGTGTTGTGACAATGACGGCACCCGTCACCGGAATTTTTTGAGCCATGGTGAGCTGGATATCGCCTGTGCCAGGCGGCAAATCGAGAATGAGATAATCTAAATTATCCCATTGTGTATCATTCAGCAATTGTTGCAATGCCATACTCACCATAGGTCCCCGCCACGCCATGGATGACGAATCATCCACGAGATAGCCAATCGACATGGATTGCAAACCGTGCGCCATGATGGGCGATCGGTTTTTTTTGTCTTGAAGTTCAGGGCGTGTCGTTACGCCCAGCATTAAGGGCTGGCTCGGTCCATAAATATCTGCATCTAAAATACCGACGCGCGCGCCTTCTTTTGAAAGCGCAAGAGCAAGATTGACAGCGGTGGTGGATTTGCCCACACCACCTTTGCCGGATGCCACTGCGATAATATGTTTAATGCCTGGGATCGGTTCCATTAGAGGTCAAACACCGTGCTGAGTTGTTTAGCCACCGATTGATTCCGGAGCTTCACATAGAGCGGCAAACCGTTTTGATACGGTGGGTAATCTTCGCCTTCAATGAGAGGTGAGAGATAGCGCCGACATTTTTCCGTAATTCCAAAACCATCTGGTGTCATGTAATCGCGTGGCATCTTGACTTCGACGTTCGCTACTTTTTCAAGGGGTGCATCACTAATGTGCCACCGATAGGGCGCATCTGAGTCGCGCACAATGATTGGCATCACAGCGTTTTTGCCCGAAAGGGCCATTTCAACGGCGGCTTTTCCGAGCGCATAGGCTTGGCTGACATCGGTTTTGGATGCGATGTGACGTGCGGAGCGTTGCAAGTAATCTGCGAGCGCCCAATGGTATTTAAATCCGAGTTTATCTTTGATTAGTTTGGCGATGAGAGGTGCTACACCACCGAGTTGCATGTGGCCAAATGCATCGAGTAATCCGGATTCAGAGACGAAGTGGCCGTCTGCATTGCGCAATCCTTCTGATGCGACAATCGAACAGAATCCGTGTTTTTTAACGCTGTCTGCGACGCGCGTCAAAAAGGCTTGGGGGTCAAAGGTGATTTCAGGGAACAAGATAATGTGCGGTGCATCGCCTTCGCGTTGTGCGGCGAGTCCGCTGGCAGCAGCAATCCAGCCCGCATGTCGACCCATCACCTCTAAAATAAAAACCTTGGTCGAGGTGAGCGCCATCGATGCAACATCTAAGCTCGCTTCTTTAATGGACACCGCGACGTATTTTGCAACCGATCCAAAGCCGGGTGAATTATCCGTAAAGGGGAGGTCGTTGTCGATGGTCTTCGGCACGCCAATGCAAGTGATGGGATAGCCCAATGTTCGGCTGATTTCCGAGACTTTGAAGGCGGTATCTTGCGAATCGCCCCCACCGTTATAGAAAAAGTAACGAATATGATGGGCTGAAAAAACATCAATTAAGCGTTCATATTGTGCTCTATCCTTTTCCAAAGACCCTAATTTATGGCGGCAAGACCCAAACGCGCCAGCGGGAGTATGGCGTAGTGCGGCAATATCCGCATCCGATTCATGAGAGGTATCGATGAGCTCTTCCGTTAGCGCTCCAATGATGCCATTGCGCGCCGCAAAGACTTTACCTATTTTGTCAGGATGCAGTCTGGCGGTTTGAATCACGCCGCAGGCGGATGCATTGATGACAGATGTGACACCGCCTGACTGGGCGTAGAGGGCATTGGGCAGCATGTTTGTTCGCTCGAAGGTTTGTTTTGCGAACTATATCTCAAACGGCCAGAGGAGAGCAACAAGAGCGAGGGCTTGATGGGTGTTTCCAAAACAAGATTATCTCTGCTAGAATCGTGTTGACTCAGGATATATTCAACCATTGGAGAGAGACTTTTTATGAAAATGAATAAGATCATTACAGTTTGCTTAATAACGGCATCGTCTTTGGCTTTTGCATCGATGACAATCGCCGCAACGCCAGGTAGCTACATCGGTTTGGGCTTAGGCGGTAGCAATGTTCCATCCCCTAATATTTTTGCAGCCACTACTTCCACGACAACGATGGGGTTTGCAGGCCGCGCATTTGGCGGTTACAACGTAAATCGTAATTTTGGTGTGGAAGCCGGTTACGCTTATTACAAACAGGCAAGCGCGAATGTGTCGTCAGGCGGTGCCAGCGCGTCTTTGACGCGTGATATCAGCACCATCAATTTAGTCGGTAAGGCTTATTTACCACTAGAAGATAACTTTGATTTGTATGCACTAGGTGGCGGAGCAATGGTGCTCAATAAAGTGGGATATACTAACAGTGGCGTTCCTGTGAATGCTGGCGTGTCTTATGCTGCTGGTACAGCGCATATGATATCGCCTGAGCTTGGTGCGGGTGCGATGTATGCCATTAGCAACCAATTAAGCACTGGCGTAGAATACTCTTACATCTTCTCAGGCCATGGCAACACCAATACCAACTCTACTGCGACCCCCGGTTCTGGTTTGTTGACAGTGGATTTGAGCTACTACTTCGGTTGATGCATGAATGGTGGATGGATGGGATGCAAATAATGCATCTCATCGATCTGTCATATTATTTTGATAAACGTCCTAGCAATTTCTCATGTATCCCGCCAAAGCTCGAATTACTCATCACTAAAATATGGTCGCCCGGTTTAGCGGTTTTTGAAATCTGATCAACCAATTCGTCTACGTGATTCAATACAACAACAGATTGAGAACACTTTTGTAAACTTTCTTCCAAGCCGCCACTATCACCCACTGGGCGCTGACAAAAAACCAAATCGGCTGCTTTGAGGGCGCCGGGGAGGGTGTCATTATGGACACCGGAACGCATGGTGTATGACC
The DNA here is from genome assembly GCA_947478495.1 of Legionellales bacterium. GTDB lineage: Bacteria > Pseudomonadota > Gammaproteobacteria > DSM-16500 > DSM-16500 > CANJVW01. The sequence continues at coordinate 19,404 of CANJVW010000017.1, forward strand.
CTAACTCTAAGACGGCTATAATACGTGCGTCACCTACCTTGGCACGCAATCCCGCGAGCGTGGTTTCAATGGCTGTTGGGTGATGCGCGAAATCATCGTATACTGTGGTGTTATTTTTTTGTCCGCGTATTTCAAGGCGCCGTTTGACATTCTTAAACAAAGGTAATGCGCTAAGCGCTATCTCAGGAGAAACGCCTGCATGATGAGCCGCGGCGATGGCAGCAAGCGCATTATTCACATTATGTGTGCCGGTGAGCGACCAGACAACCTCTCCGATCTCGTGACCGTCATGCGACACCACGAAATGACTACCGTCAGCTTTACGTAATGTGGCTTGCCAATCGGCGGCGTTACTTCCAAAGGTAACGATAGGGGTCCAACAGCCTTTTGCAATGGTTTGTTGCAGCGGCATATCATTTTCTTTTTGAATAATTTGTCCGTTGCCGGGAACGGTGCGAATAAGATAATGGAACTGTTGTTGAATCGCCGCGAGATCGGGAAAAATATCAGCATGATCAAATTCGAGATTATTTAAAATAAGCGTTTTAGGGTGATAGTGAATAAATTTTGATCGTTTATCAAAAAAAGCGCTGTCATATTCATCTGCTTCAATCACAAAAAATGGCGATTTACCCAATCGAGCAGAGATGCCAAAATTTTCTGGTACACCGCCTACTAAAAACCCCGGGTTCAAGCCCGCATGTTCTAGAATCCATGCCAGCATGCTGGTTGTGGTGGTTTTGCCATGCGTGCCGGAGACGGCGAGCACCCAACGGTCTTTTAAAATCCTTTCGCTCAACCATTGCGGGCCTGAGATAAAGGGAATCTTCTCATCGAGAATGGCTTCCATGGCAGGATTGCCGCGGCTAATCACATTACCCACGATGACTTGATCGACATCGCGAGGAATCGTTGTTGGATCATATACGTTTAATAATTGAACACCAAGAGACTCAAGCTGATCGCTCATAGGAGGGTAGACATTGAGATCTGACCCTGTCACAGTATGCCCCGCATCGATCGCAATGCGCGCAATACCTGCCATAAATGTACCGCAAATGCCCAAAATGTGTATTCGCATATACCTCTTCTACTTCAAGATGTGATACTTTAACGCTCAGATTGCGAGTAGTTAAGACGTTTTGATTGAGAAAAATCGACGCTGTGCTCATTGTACAGCAAGATTTTTCGATTGAAAAACGTTTTAAATGCGACGCAAGATGAGATGCTAAAGATTACATCTTGAGGGTAGAAGAGGTATGACGTCTCCCTTTTGTTTATTTATTGTGATAGTATCAAATGACGCGTGGAAAAGGAAAGCAAGGATGCAGCCTGGCGCATTAGCACATAAAAAAAATGAAACCGATTCACATCGTACGCAGAAAGCGTTGATTAAATCGCTTTCTCATCAATTACAAGATGACTCGGCGCCGTCCTATGGCACGAGCACGTTGTTGTATCATTGTTTACATGCACTCGAGCAAAATCAAAAAGAGCTTCACGAAAGCAAACAATTATTCGATTTGCTCGTTGAGAATGCAACGGACGTTATTTCTCGACATGACCCACAAGGCCGGTATTTGTATGTTTCGCCTTCTGCTAAAATAGCGCTGGGCTATGAAGCGAAAGAATTGTTGGAAGCTAGTTTTTATAAATTTTTGCATTATGATGATGTGAAAAAAATGAAAAATGTATTTCATCTGCGAAAAGAGAGCTCAGCGCATCAGGTGGTTAACTATCGCATTCGTCGAAAAGAGGGTGATTACCGTTGGTTTGAAAGTAACATCCGTATTATTTACGATGAGGAAACCAAAGCGATTCGTGAGATTCAAGCGGCATCGCGTGATATCACCGATCGTGTGCTAGACAAAAAAGCGCGCCTGAAGGGGCAGCAATTAGCTCGCGTGTCTCGTCTTTCCAGCATGGAAGAGATGGCATCCGGTATGGCGCATGAGATTAGCCAGCCCTTAGCGGCTGTTGTGAATTATACCCAAGGGTGCGTTCGACACCTACAGGGCAAGCACTACGATGTTGAAAAAATCATTGAAGTGATGAAGAAAGCAGCTGCGCAAGCGCAGCGAGCGGGAGAAGTTATTCACCGTTTGAAAAGCTTTTTTTGCAAAGGAGAATTAATCAAAACATCGTGTAAAATAAATAGCTTGGTTCGAGAAACGGTCACGCTCATACGGAATGAGCTCAATCTAGAAAAGGTGAAGGTGGAATTTTTCCTATCTAAAAATGTTCCCGTTATTTTTACAGACAAAATACAAATACAGCAAGTCTTGCTGAACTTAATTCAAAATGCGATGGATGCGATGAAAGAAATAGACAAAAAAGAAAAGCGCATTCGGATACACGTTAAATCACTTAATGTGAAAACCATTGAAATTGTAGTGAATGATTCGGGACCTGGATTTTCAAAAGACATGGTGAATAAAGCATTTGAACCCTTTGTGACAACGAAAACGTCTGGCAGAGGGATGGGACTTGCCATTTGTCGATCGATCGTGGAGGCGCACGGGGGAAAATTTACTATTTATCCGAATACCCATTATCACAGTGGTATACGGTTTGTGTTACCTATTCATTAAGGGAGCGAATATATGGATGCATTGGTGTATCTGGTAGACGATGATAGCGCGATGGTTGAGTCATTATCTTGGATGGTGGAGTCTATTGGATTGCGAGTTAAGGCGTATGTATCGGCGCAAGATTTTTTTCGTGAATATGATGCAAGACAGCACGGCTGCTTGTTATTGGACGTGCGCATGCCAGGCATGAGCGGACCGGAATTGCAAAACAAGCTGATAGAGCTGCGTTCAACGTTACCGATTATTTTTATCAGCGGTCATGGCGATGTGCCTCTTGCGGTACGCGTCATGAAAGCAGGGGCGATTGATTTTTTAACAAAACCCTTTAACGATCAAGTGTTGTTAGAAAGCATTAACAGAGCGCTACGCTTTGATCGTGAGAGCCGTGAAAAACAACAACGAAACGCACAGCTCGATGCAAAGTTTGCATTATTGTCTCCGCGCGAATCGCAAGTATTGAAAGGGATTGTCTCGGGCAAGCAAAATAAAGTGATTTCATCAGAACTGAATATTTCATTGAAAACAGTGGAAGCGCATCGTGCCAGTGTGATGAAAAAGATGAGCGCACGCTCCGTGCCGGAGCTTGTGAAATTGGCGATGAATAATAGCAGCGATAACAAAGAGCTAGCGTAAATCCGACGCGACTCTTTAACGTTTTTAGAATATATTTTGATTAATGTAACCTATTTTACTTCATTTGCGATATAAAAATAATTATTTTTTATAAATATCAGATACTTGTATCTAAAATGATAGAGATTGTGGTACAGTGCGACTACTTTTTATGGCCAGTCAATCAATATGATCAAAAAAAATAACACAATCTCTGCGCTGCCTCTGGGTGCCGGTGATCTCATTTCGATGAAAATAGAGGATTGTCTTGCGCTACCCGTGCATGTTTACCTGAAAGATAAAAGGGGTGTTTACCGGGAATGCAATGAGGCGCAGGCAAGAAGTTTTGGGCTGGGAAGTAGCGATGATGTGATTGGTAGGATGGATCGGGACCTACTGAAAGAAGAAGAGGCGTTTATTTTACGACAAAATGAGCGCATCGTGGTTCGTGATGAAAAACCCCAAATGCTCATGGAGTGCGCCACCTTTAATAGGGCCGTGCCAGAATCGATGATCAGCCTAAAAATGCCTATCCGAGATCACAATGGTTCGGTGATCGCTGTGCTAGGCTTATCGTTCCCGGCGAACGATGGATTTTCTGCTCTTTCGGCTGGCATAATTGATCCAGCTCGTCTCTCGTTTAAGGCAGCCGAGAACCTGTCAAATCGTGAAAAACAATGTGTTTATTACCTGGTGCGTGGAAAAACGGCAAAAGAAATTGCAAGGGTTTTAAATTTATCTCCTCGCACCGTCGAATTTTATGTGGGGCGACTTAAAGTCAGGTGGGGCTGCAGGAAAACAACGGAATTGGTGAGTAAAATATTGCAATCGGGTCACAATGCGGATGCAGGAGTCAGCCGAGATGAAAGAAACAGCCTTGCTTGATTTACTCTGGAAGTGTTGGTGACGAGGCCTAACAAACAGCTTGTTGGCGACACTTGAAAAGGATGCGACCTTTTCTATCGACGATTTTTCCATGAGCGCGAGGGTACTCGTCCGTAATGAGCACCACGATCTTAGCGATGGCGTCCGGTAGATTTTCCGTGTGAAAGCAATACAGCATTGCTTCTTCATGCTGAATCACACAACGATATTTTTTTTCAACTGCTTGACCCGACAACATACTTTTTCTCCTTTTTTTAAAAAACGTAAGCGCTAGATCGCGAGATCTCGGACCAGGATGCCAAAATAAGTTGATGCAAGACATACGGTAAAATCACGATAACCGATTCATTTATAAGAAATACCGTATGACTACGGTATGTATTTTTCCGGTCGCCTTCCCTATTGTAAGCGGGAAAGACAAAAATAGAGTACGTTAATCATTTTTTTGGAGGGAGAAGTGCTGTCATTTAAACCTAAGCAATTTCACGAGCTAGTCGACCTGAAAGGGCGTCACACCATTCATTTTTTGGTGAGTGACTTCAATCCGTTATTTAAAGCAGAAAGCTATCAGCGTATCGCCGATTGGTTGAAGCATCTTAATCCTAGACGATTTTTCTTTTACCCGACGGGCACTTTGCAAAGACCTTCGAGGGAGCTGGAGGCAATCGCAAAAGGAAAATGCGACATTAAGACAGTTAAAAAAGAATGCGAGCGCACAGAGTCGGCCACTATCAATAAGATATTAAGCTCATTTGAGTTAGGTTCATCGGGTGGAATAGTGATTTATCGTGCAAAGCCGAACTTTGAGCTTCCTACACCCAGCGCGCCAGTTGCGGAGAAAATAGCTAGCATGCGTAATGAGCTTTTCGAGACGCTGGAGCGGGAGAGCAAGCGTCTCGATGATTTGCACCAGACAAACATTGATTATATCTTGTCAGGCGATGGCAAAATAGTCATAAAAAGCGGCCTTGATTTAACCAATAAGCTGCATAGGCGTATTAATCAATTGAACCAAGATTTGAAACAGCTTCAGGCTTTCTATAATCGTCAATTGTCTGTGAAGCATTCATTAAGCGAGCAGCCGTTGTCTGATGAGCGGCCAAACTACTTAATGTCTCCCCCTCGTGTGGTTGCTTTTAGAGAGGAGGGTGGCGTCGCATCTAGTTATGGTGCGTGCATCCCTTGGAGCAATATCGTGAGCAAAACAGAAAAAAATGCTTATCATGAACGAAAAGCATTTTTTAATGACGCATTAAAAAAGAAAGAAGAGGCGGAGCAATTTGATGCATTAGTGAATCGTCTAGCGGAGATTCGCATACAGCATATATTGCTTGATGAAAAAAATGTACCAAAGCGTTCTGATCCAGCATGGGAGCCGATGATAAGAAAGGCGGCGACAGACTTGACGAGGGAGTATCTTGCTGATGAGATTCCATTTTTTATCACACAATTTGATGCGGCTAAGTTGCATGAGCGCAGCGAGACATCTTATTTTTGCTACCCCATGAAAGGTCCTTTGGGCCAAGAGATTTTTAACTACGTCACTGAATTATATGGGCGCAATATATCGCCTGTTCCTGACTATTTTATTTTTGTTGATACGACTGATTTGATGGAGCACGGCATGACTCCCGAGATAAAAAGTCGGATTCTCGGTGTCCGTGACGATGTTCGCGCTGAGGTGGTGGGCGTTGATCTCGCTGTGAAATCAGATATCTCCGATACACCGGGGACGAAAGAGCTCGTGCAACGTCCATCATGGCTTATGGACGTGACACCAGAGATGCTTCGATTAGGACATTCAACGCACAGATCCGTCCCACTACATCCTCAGCCATCGTCCGGACTGCTGACAGTGGGTATGTTTGGCAATCATTCGGGGGGGCTGCCGCCCAAAGCGCCGCACTCTCTGAAAGAGATTCAACACAATGAAGATAGGCAACCTTCGAGGGGGGGGTCGTCGTGCCTATTATTATGACCCGGAGGATAGGGTGCGTAGCGCATAAAAATCATTGAGATGAATCGTGCGTCGATTGGTCTCTAGGATTCCCTTTTTTTCGAAACCATGGAATAAGCGGCTGACTGTTTCAGCTGCCAATCCGAGATAATTGCCAATATCTTCTCGTGACATGCTGAGCTTAAAATCAGAAGATGAGCGCCCGCGCTTTTTGAGTCGATTGGAAAGATCGAGCAAAAAGGTTGCGAGGCGTGTCTCGGCATAGCTATTAGAGCTAATCGAAAATACAGATACCATGTGCTGGCTGATCATATTAAATAATTGACGCTGCAAAGCAGGCGCTGTTGAAGCAAAGGATAGCAAGGGTTCAAAGGGTAGCGTACAAATAACGCTGTGTTCTAGAGCGATAGCGGATACTTGATGCGTTTCATCGGCCAATCCATCGAAGCCAATTAACTCTAATGGAAAATGAAAAGCATTAACATGTTCATCTCCTTCCATGCTAATGGAGTATGACTTCACCGCTCCGCTTTGAACGATGTAGACCTGCTTGAAGGGCTCATTGATTCGAAAGAGGTGCTGGTTGCGTTCTATCGTTCGTCGCTCTTTGATGAGTTGATCAAATTGGGTTGTTTCATTATGATTTAAATTTGACGGAAGGCATAATGAAGAGAGCGGACAGTGATGGCACGATAGCGAATTCTTTTTTTGGGGTGTCATAAGGGTATCTTTTTATTTAATATCATTAACCCAAATGATAGAAGTCTATTGTTTTTTATGCTATCCAGTAAAAATTCGGTACTTAAGCGTTAGGAGAAGTCGATGCGTTTATTGAAAAAAGATAACAGCCTTGCGGAGAATGTGTTACAGATTATTCGTCATCGAGCGACAGAAAGACCAGGAACCGATAAAGACACGCTTCATCCTGCGGGCACCTATCTTTGTCGAGGCTGCGGAGCGGCTCTTTTTCGCGCGACACAGCGATTCCAATCAGCCTGCGGCTGGCCTAGCTTTGATGATGCGATTGATAGCGCCGTCATTGAAAAAAAAGATCTCGACGGGAAACGTACGGAGATTGTTTGTGCGCATTGCGGAGGACATTTGGGTCATGTATTTGTTGGCGAACAATTCACTCAAAAAAATAAAAGGCATTGCGTTAATTCACTCAGTATGGAATTTATTCCAGGTGCGGAACCGCTTTATACGGAAGAATGTATTGTGGCAGCAGGCTGTTTTTGGGGGGTTCAATATTACCTAGATCGGTTGCCCGGCGTGCTTAAAACCGAAGTAGGCTATACAGGCGGAACACGGGATTCGCCCAGTTATCGCGATGTGTGCACCGGGGAAACGGGTCACCTTGAAGCGGTGCGCATTCTCTATGATCCACTTAAAGTAGATTATGAAACGATAGCTAAATATTTTTTTGAGATACATGATCCTGTGCAGCGAGATGGCCAAGGCCCTGATAGGGGGTCTCAGTATTTAAGCGCCATTTTTTATTATGATGATTTGCAAAAGAAAATAGCTGAAAATGTTATTCAGCTGCTTAAAAATAAAGGAGTAGAGGTTGCAACGCACATACGACCTGTTACGACCTTTTGGCCCGCGGAGGAAGATCATCAACAGTATTATGACAAGACAAATCACCTGCCGTATTGCCATACCTACACGAAACGATTTTGATAAATCGATATCAGACTTCTGGCGGGGCTTGGCTAATAACGAAAATATGAATGAGCAGCATAAAAAGAGGTCAAGCGGCGCCACCGATCCTGTTTGCGAAACGGATTAAAGTATGGTCGGTGGTGGTGCTTGACCTCTTTTTCTTTTTTCTTATTTATTGGTCGGGGTGACAGGATTCGAACTTGCGACCCCTGCCTCCCGAAGGCAGTGCTCTACCAGGCTGAGCTACACCCCGTTAATTTGTTCTTTCGACGACAAAATCAGCTAATGTGTGCAACGCTTGGCGGTAAGGTGAATCGGGAAGGTGGGTCAAAGCCTCACACGCCTGTTGTGCATGCTGTTTTGCAGCGTTTGCAGTGTACTCGAGGGCGCGAGTTGATTCAATGATTTTAAGAATGGCGGGCAAGTCAGTTGTTTTGCCTTGGATAATGGCTTGCCGGAGAATTTCTTTTTCTGACGACGCTGTCTTGGATAAGGCATAAATAAGCGGCAAGGTGGGCTTGCCTTCCGATAAATCATTACACATGTTTTTTCCAGTTTGCTCAGCAGGCGCGCTGTAGTCGAGCGCATCATCGATGAGTTGATAGGCCATCCCTAAATGCAAGCCATAAGTACGGAGGGCTTCGCGAGACGCAAGCAACTCAGTTGCAACCGTTGCGCCGATGAGTGTTGCTACTTCAAATAATTTAGCAGTTTTGCGCAAAATAACATCAAAATAAGTGGATTCCGTGATATCAGGTTGATGACAATTAACGAGCTGCATCACTTCGCCTTCCGCAATCAAGTTGGTTGCGGCTGAAAAAATCCCTAAGACAGGCAAGTTTTGGAGCCTAGTAATGAGCTGAAAAGCGCGAGAGTACAAAAAATCACCCACTAGGACACTGGCTTCATTTCCCCAAATCGAATGGGCGGTTTCTTGGCCGCGGCGCAGTATTGCATTATCGACCACATCGTCGTGGAGTAGGGTGGCTGTGTGAATAAGTTCGATCGCAGTGGCCAGGGGGATGTGATCTTTTCCGGAATAGGAGCACGCACCCGCTGACAACAAGACGAGCAAAGGCCGAACGCGCTTGCCTGTGTAGCTCGTGATATAGTGTGTTAGCTGGTTGATGAGCGGAACATCTGAGGTCAATTCCTCAAGAATAAGTTGGTTGGTTGCATCGAGATCGCTTTTTAGTAGGGCGCGGATGGCTTCAAGTGGCATGAGTCGTCTTGATCGATGATGATGTAGAGTGCAATCGTAGGGGTAGTATCAAGGACTGTCAAGAAGCATTACAGACTGATTAAAAAAGAATTGCGCTATGCAAAAAGAGTCTTTATAATCCAACACCTTTGAGGCTTAAAGCCTTATTGTAAGACGGAGCAGAATATGCATGCAGTTATATTGAGTGGCGCGAGACAATATCGCGTTTCAGAAGGCCAAGTCCTTCAGTTGGAAAAGCTTGAAGTGGAAGTCGGTTCTACGGTTGATTTTAACGAAGTATTGATGCTCACCAATGGTGAATCAATCCAAATTGGCAAGCCTTATGTAGAGGGTTGCAAAGTGACCGCCTCTGTCGTAGCGCAAGGTCGGCACAAAAAAATCAAAATCATCAAGTTTCAGCGTCGTAAGCATCATCAGAAACAGATGGGTCATCGTCAGTCTTTTACTGAAGTGAAAATTGAGAAAATTGTAGCGTAGCGTAAGAGGATATAAGTCATGGCAACAAAAAAAGCGGGTGGTAGTACACGGAACGGTCGTGACTCCAACCCAAAATATTTAGGCGTTAAGCGATATGCAGGCCAGTTCGTTGAAGCAGGTGAAATCCTCATTCGTCAACGCGGAACACCTTTTCATGCAGGTCGTTATGTAGGTATGGGAAGAGATCATACGTTGTACGCCTTAGTTGCGGGCACCGTTGCTTTTGGTAGAAAAGGTTCTTTGCATAAGAAGTGCGTTAATATTATCCCGCTAGTTCTTGATGAAGCTGTTTTTGCTGCGTAACTTATTGTAGCAATGCATCTATCCTTGGTGGATATGGCAGAAGACGCGCAATCCACCGCACATTCTTAAAGAAGAAATACAGTGAAATTCATCGACGAAGCAAGAATCCGCGTGGAAGCGGGGAATGGTGGTAATGGTTCCTGCAGTTTCTTGCGTCTTAAATATATGCCAGAAGGTGGTCCTGATGGGGGCGATGGCGGAAAAGGCGGCAGTATTTTTTTTCAAGCAAACAACGCGCTAAACACTCTTATTGATTATCGTTATGCCCGAATACACAAAGCACCCGCTGGACACAAAGGTCGCGGCTGTAATTGTACTGGCAGAGGGGGAGAGGATCTTGTTTTGAAAGTTCCTGTCGGCACCCTTATTTATGATGAAGATACCAATGAATTGCTGGCAGATTTGGCAGAGCCCGATAAATTGGTTTGTATCGCAAAGGGAGGAGGTGGAGGCATTGGGAATATGCGCTTTAAAAGCAGCATTAATCGATCACCCACGCGCACGATTCCCGGCCAACCTGGCGAGCAACGTCATTTACGATTAGAATTAAAAATATTAGCGGATGTGGGTTTGCTGGGGATGCCGAATGCCGGTAAATCCACGTTGATTCATGCTGTTTCTGCGGCGCGCCCTAAAATAGCGGATTATCCGTTCACCACGTTGTATCCCAATTTAGGCATGGTTAGAGTGTCTGCTAATCGCAGTTTTGTGATGGCGGATATTCCCGGCATCATTGAGGGCGCAGCGGAAGGCGCAGGTTTAGGCGTTCGATTTTTAAAGCACATTTCTCGCACGCTGTTATTGCTTCATGTTGTGGATATTGCCCCACCCGATGAGAGCGATCCCGTGCAGCATATTCAAGCCATCATTCATGAGCTTGAAAAATATAGCCCTGAGTTACTCGCTAAAGAACGTTGGTTGGTGCTCAATAAAACAGATCTTTTCTCAGCAGAAGATGCTGGTACGCGTTGTGATGATATTCTTAAGCGACTCCACTGGAAGGGAAGAGTGTTCCGTATTTCAGGGTTGAGCCATGTCGGCACGTCTGAATTAGCGCAAGAAGCGATGCGGTATTTAGAGACCAACCCTCTAGAGTCTACGTAGCGCAATGGATTCTCCGGTTATTACCTATTTTGATTCAATGTTTCCAGCAGCACATCATTTAGCTGCTGTGGATTGAGCTTGCCACCTGACTCTTTCATTGCTTGCCCGACAAAGAATCCGAATAATTTATCTTTACCAGATCGGTAATCCGCAACCTGAGCGGGATTATCGTCTATGATTTTTTGAACGAGTGCTTGAATCGCTTTTGTATCAGTGACCTGCTTCAAGCCTTTTGCCTCAATAAGTTGATCCACGTCGCCACCATCAAGCCATAGCGCCTCAAAAAGCGTTTTGGCGGTTTTGCTGGAGAGCGTGTTATCGGCAATTCGCAAGACGAGCTGACCCAGTGTGTTTGCGCTGATTCGACTGTCTGTGATATCGATATTATCCTTGTTGAGGGCAGCCGCTAATTCGCCTGCGACCCAATTGGAGGCGAGCTTGGCGTGATCATTTGAAACAATCGCAACAACGGACTCAAAATAATCGGCGAGGGCGCGTGAACTCATTAAAACGGTCGCATCGTAGGCACTGAGATGATACTGGTCTAGAAAGCGTTGATGTTTTTCCTGTGGTAGCTCAGGCAGGGTACTTTTAATTTCTTGAATTTGTTTATCGGTCAGAGTGAGAGGCAATAAATCCGGATCCGGAAAATAACGGTAGTCGTTTGCATCTTCTTTTGAGCGCATAGAGCGCGTTTCATCTTTATCAGGATCATAGAGACGTGTTTCTTGACTAATTTTTCCACCACTTTCTAATATGTCAATTTGTCGTTGAATTTCATGATTGATAGCGTGCTCAACAAAGCGAAATGAATTGATATTTTTCAATTCAGCGCGCGTGCCGAGCTTTGTATCGCCTGGACGCTTAATGGAAACGTTAGCATCGCATCGAAACGAACCTTCCTGCATGTTGCCATCGCAAATCTCTAGGAAGCGGACGAGTGAGTGCAATGCTTTAAGGTAAGAGACCGCTTCTTTTGCGGAACGCATATCGGGCTCAGACACAATCTCTAAAAGAGGTGTGCCTGCACGATTTAAATCAATGCCAGAGGATCCTGGGAAAGTATCATGCAAGGATTTCCCGGCGTCTTCTTCGAGATGGGCGCGCGTAATGTTAATGCGTTTGATTGAATTATCTTCCAGAAGAATATCCAGATGACCGCCTTTCACAATGGGCAAATCATGTTGCGTGATTTGATAGCCTTTTGGCAGATCAGGATAAAAATAATTTTTACGCGCAAAGACGGATTTTTTTTCGATGCTGGCCTGAATCCCGAGGCCGAGCTTGATCGCCATATTAACGGCTTCGCGATTCAGCACAGGAAGTACACCAGGAAACCCTAAATCAATGGCGCACGCTTGCGTGTTAGGTTCTGCGCCGAACGCGGTGGGCGCACCTGAAAATATTTTGCTTTTTGTGGCGAGTTGTACATGCACTTCGAGTCCAATCACGGTTTCCCAATTCATCTTAAAAGTCTCCCGGTATGTTTAAATGCCAATCGGTGCATTGTTGATAGCGGTGCGCCATATTGAGTAACCGCACTTCATCAAATCGATTACCAATGAGCTGTAATCCGACGGGAAGGTTGTCGATGAATCCCGCTGGAATAGAGAGCGCTGGCAGTTCGGCTAAGTTCACCGCAATGGTATAAATATCGGAGAGATACATGCTAATAGGATCGTTTGTTCGCTCACCTAACTTGAAAGCAGGACCCGGTGTGGTTGGTCCCATGATGACATCAACTTCGTTAAACGCACGGTGAAAATCATCGCGAATAAGATGACGGATTTGTGCCGCTTTAAGATAGTGCGCATTATAGTAGCCAGACGATAAAGCAAACGTTCCAATCATGATGCGACGAATGACTTCTTTACCAAATCCTTCGCTGCGCGAGCGCTTATATAAATCTTCAAGATCGACGGGGTCTTTGCAGCGATGACCAAATCGGACGCCATCAAAGCGCGCCAAATTAGAAGAGCACTCCGCGGGTGCAATAACATAATAAGCAGGAATGGCGAGCGCACTGTTAGGTAGGCTGATCTCGTGCAACGTCGCGCCTTGTTTTTCATATTCTTTGACAGCAGTTTCAATGACAGCGGCCATTTTGCTATCCAGGTTGGGGTTAAAAAATTCTTTAGGCAGTCCAATGCGAAGCCCTTTAATGGGTTGATTGAGGGTGGCGGTATAATTGGGTACGGGCTCATCGATGCTGGTTGAGTCACGTGCATCGTGACCTGCCATGACATTTAATAAGAGCCCTAAATCCTCCGCCGTTTTGGCAAACAATCCGCCTTGGTCAAGGCTGGATGCAAAGGCGATCATGCCGTAACGCGATACGCGTCCATACGTAGGCTTAATGCCAGATATGCCTGAGAGTGCCGCGGGTTGTCGAATCGAGCCACCGGTATCTGTTCCGGTGGATGCCGGAGCGAAACTGGCCGCCACAGCCGCAGCAGATCCACCCGATGAGCCACCCGGAACGCGTTCGAGATCCCAAGGGTTTTTGACAGGACCATAAAAACTATTTTCATTGGACGAACCCATCGCGAACTCATCCATATTCGTTTTGCCGACCATCACCATGCCAGCTGCTTTAAAATGCTCTACGACAGTCGCGTCATAGGGAGAGGTAAAGTTGTCGAGCATTTTAGATCCGCAGGTGGTTTTGACGCCTTTCGTGCAAAAAATATCTTTATGTGCGATAGGAATGCCAGTCAGAGGGTGAGCCTGGCCTGTGGCGATTTTTTTATCTGCATCCAGGGCTTGATTTAACGCTAACTCGTCGGTGACCGTGATAAAGCTATTTATTTTATGATCATGTTGCTTGATGCGGGCGAGAAAGAGTGTTGTCAGTTCAACGCTTGAAATGGCTTTGTTTTGCAATGCTCTGCTTAGCTCAGCGACTGTTTTATTCCACATAATCAATATCCTTAGGGGTTTTATCATCTAAGACGGATGGCACCAAATAAAGCCCTGCTGCCGTGTGCGGTGCGATGGATTGCAATAATTCACGTTGATCGATCTCGGTAACAGTATCCGCACGTAATGGGGTATTTGGCTCATCGGATGCGCTGATCAAGGTGGAGAAATCGATAGGCACAGCGTTCATTTGTTCAACAAAATCCACTATACGAGAGAGTTGTTCTGTGTAAAGAGGGATATCGTGTTCGGCGATGTTGAGTCGCGCCAAGTGGGCGATTTGCTTAATATCCGCTGCGGTGAGTGCCATGTTATTGCCTTTTTAGGGGTGTGGGTGGCGATTATAGATTAAAAGCTACCCCTATGTCATCCTTGCGCTGTTTTGAGCTGCTCTTTCTTCTTTGTCATCCCCGCTTTCTTTTTGTCATCCCCGCTTTCTTTTTGTCATCCCCGCGCAGGCGGGGACCCACTCTGTAAAAATCCCTGACAGTGAAAAGCTTGCGGAACGCAAGCGGGAGCAGAAGAATATATCCATCAATCAAACGCAGAATGGGTCCCCGCCTGCGCGGGGATGACACTATATTATTGGTAGCGCCTTCTGGCTTAATCCATTAGAATGGTTATATGTCAAACTGAAGGCGAGGGTGTGAGTATTATGTGGTTTAAAAAGCTGCGCGGATATTTTTCAAGCGATTTATCGATCGATTTAGGCACAGCCAATACGCTGATTTATATGCCAGGAAAGGGCATTGTGCTTAACGAGCCCTCTGTCGTGACCATTCGACAAAATGCATCGGGCCATGGCCAAAAGCACGTATTAGCCGTCGGAAGCGAGGCAAAATTAATGTTGGGCCGCACCCCGGGAAACATTAGCGCTATCCGGCCTATGAAAGATGGCGTGATCGCAGATTTTTATGTCACTGAAAAAATGTTGCAACATTTTATCCATAAGGTGCATGAAAATCGTTTCTTGCGTCCAAGCCCACGTGTGCTGGTTTGCGTGCCCTGTTGCTCAACCCAGGTTGAGCGTCGCGCGATTCGCGAATCAGCGGTCAGCGCCGGTGCGAGAGAGGTATATTTATTGGAAGAACCGATGGCCGCGGCGATGGGCGCAGGAATGCCAGTGGACGAACCACGCGGTTCCATGGTCGTGGATATCGGAGGCGGTACGACAGAGGTTGCGATTATATCATTGAGCGGCATCGTTTATTCCTCTTCTGTGCGCATTGGCGGTGATCGCTTTGATGAGGCGATTGTGAATTACGTCCGTCGTAATTACGGTATTTTAATCGGGGATTCCACTGCTGAAAAAATTAAGCAAGAAGTGGGCTCGGCGTATCCTGTGAGCCAAGTGCTTGAAATGGAAGTGCGAGGACGCAATTTAGCAGAAGGCATTCCGCGAACATTTACTCTCACGAGCAACGAAATATTGGAGGCATTGCAAGAACCGTTGTCGGGCATTTTAGGGGCTGTGCGAGCGGCATTAGAGCAAGCGCCACCTGAATTAGCATCGGACATCGCAGAGCGCGGCATGATACTGACCGGTGGTGGCGCGTTATTGCGTAATATTGATCGCTTGCTGATGGAAGAAACAGGATTGCCTGTCACCATAGCCGACGAACCGCTAACCTGCGTTGCTCGTGGTGGTGGTAAAGCGCTTGAGATGTTAGATACCTCATCGATGGATTTTCTATCAAAGGAATGATAGAGGAGAGGACATATTAGACCTATTTTTTCGACAAAGTCACCCTCCTATGCCAAGATTGCATTTCTGCTCATGTCAGCCTTGGTATTGATGGTGCTTGATAAGCGTGTAGCGATGATGGCTGATGTGCGCGCTCTATTATCGTTGTCGATTACCCCATTGCAATACGTGGTGAGCTGGCCGATTCATTCGGTTCGGACGATTTATCGCAGCGTTAGCACCTATCACACCCTCATCGAAGAAAATGCCAATCTAAAAGTCGAACAACTCCGGTTGCGTGCATTGGTCCAACGCTTGCTTGCTCGAGAGACGGAAAATAATCAGTTAAAGGCTTTGAAGCGCGCGACATCCTCATTGCATACGCCGGTATTAGTGGCGGAGTTGCTCTCAGTCGAGAGTGGCATTTTCTCCAATCAAATGATTATCGACAAAGGCAGTCGCGATCACGTGTTTGTTGGCCAGCCTGTGCTGGATGCGGATGGTGTGATGGGTCAAGTCATTGAAGTCAATTTATTCAATAGTCGGGTTCTATTGGTGAATGACCCGCGTAGCGGTGTATCCGTTCAGGTTGCTCGAAATGGGGTGCGAGCCATTGCGGTGGGTGATGCCTCAAGCCGCGAGCTGCACTTATTGAATGTGTTGCCAACAGCCGATATCCAAGTAGGCGATACCTTGATTACCTCGGGTCTTGGTCAATATTATCCAGCGGGCTATCCTGTTGGACGTGTTCGGAATATTAAGAAAGAATTGGGCGCCACTTTTTCGGATGTCGATGTATCGCCCGCCGCGCATTTAGATAGCAGTCGAGCTGTGATATTGATTTGGCCAGAGCCACGGGTAGGGACATGATAAAAGCACATACTAGTGGCATGTTGATCACGTTATTTATTGGTGTTCTATTATCGTTGCTGCCGTTGCCACCTGCGATCGATAGGGCATGTCCATTGTGGGTTTTGCTGATATTGGTGTATTGGGCGATTGAAACACCTTTCTCTATACCGATCGAAGTCGTGTGGTTAATGGGCATTCTATTGGATGTATCGCAGTCGACATTGCTCGGAGAGCATGCATTTGCATTGACTATTGTCATGCTGGGCGTTGCAAAAATGTCACGTCAGTTGCACATGTTTCCTGTGTTTCAGAAAATACTGAGTGTGTTTTTTATTATGCTCATCTATCAATGTATTCTCTTGGGGTTACAAAGCGTTGGGGGTGGAGCGTCTCTTAATCCATGGTATTGGATGACATCAGTGACAAGCACGCTTGCGTGGCCAGTATTGTCTCGAATACTTAAAGCGTGTCTGCCATGACAGAAGAGATCCTCATTAATGTGACACCCGCTGAGGTGCGCGTTGCTCGAGTGGAGGATCGCAACCTGGTAGAGATAGTGATTGAGCGCGCCTCTCAGACAGGATTATTAGGTAATATATACAAGGGAAAAGTATCTCGTGTGCTTCCTGGTCTTCAGGCGGCTTTTATTGATATTGGTTTGGAGCGCGCCGCTTTTTTGCATGTCAGCGATATAAAAGAATCGGACGATACATCGGATATTGCCGATTTAATCCGACAAGATCAACCTATCATCGTTCAAGTGTATAAAGATTCGCTTGGCTCAAAAGGTGTTCGCGTGACGACGCGGCTTAGTATTCCATCACGTTTTTTAGTGCTAACACCCGGTGTTGCGCATATTGGTGTTTCACAAAAAATCACAGACCTGGATGCGCGACAGCGATTATTAAGCTTGCTCACGCTGACATCTGAAGACGGCTATATCTTTCGTACCGCGGCGGTTTCCGCTCGCCTTGAAGAGATTCAAGCGGATCAATTATTCTTGCAAAAACTGATGGCGACTATTTTAGCGGATAGTCGCAAGGCAAAGATGGGTGAATTAATTTACGCAGAAATACCGATTTTATGTCGTCTATTGCGCGATTTCTCGATGACGCACGTTGAGCATATTCGAGTGGATCAAGAAAAAGCGATGATCGAAATGCGTAAATTCGCAACAATCTATTCGCCGGAATTAACTGAAAAAATAGTACTTCATAGAGAAAAAATAAGTATTTTTAATTTTTATTCGATTGAAGATCAGCTAGAAAAAGCGTTGCATCGCAAACTGTATTTAAAGTCGGGTGGCTATCTCATCATGGATCAAACGGAGGCGATGGTCACGATTGATGTGAATTCGGGTTCTTATCTTGGTCGTCGTAATGCCAGGGATACTGCATTCAAAACGAATGTGGAGGCCATTGATGTCATTGCGCGACATATCCGTTTGCGTAATTTAGGGGGCATTATCATTATTGATTTTATTGATATGTCGAATCCCGCCCATCAAAGCAACCTATTGGAATTGTTACAAGCGGCTCTGTTAAAAGATCATGCTAAAATAGAAATGAGTGAGCTAACCAGTTTGGGTTTGGTGCAGCTGACGCGACAGCGCACGCGAGAGAGCTTGGAGCATGTTTTATGCGTGCCTTGCCCGCTCTGTCATAAACGAGGCTCCATTAAGTCATGGCAAACCATTGGCTATGCTATTTTTCGGGAATTAGAGCAATCGGCGCATTATTTTTCATGGCCTGGATTTCGAGTGCTCGCATCCGAAAAAGTGATAGACTATATCCTGAGTGAGGGAGCGGCTATGTTAGCGGATATCACGCTCAAAATCGGCCGACCGATTGAGTGTCACGTTGAAGCCACGTACACGCAAGAACAGTACGATATCTTGCCATTATCAGAAAAGGATTAAGACTCTGATGCTCTTCAAAAAAATAATGCGATTTAGCCTTTATTGCATCGCTATCTTCATTGTTTTTCTTGCGACGATTAGCAGCGCTATTCGTCTTGCGATACCGTTGCTGAATGATCACCGCGCTGACTTTGAACGATGGGTGAGTGACGCGCTGCATCGGCCAGTCACGATGCACGATGTCCACTTTATTTGGCATATTAATTCGCCCATTCTTTCATTTGACCGAATGCAGGTGATGGATTCAACGAATAAGCCCGTTGTATCTATTCAAGATGTTCGTCTAAGCATTAATGTCATTAAAACGCTATTCTATCGAAAATTGGCGTTGGGTCATATTGTCATATCCGGTGTTCACGTGTCGTTACCGGGTATGGTGGGCGATATAGATCATTTACAGGGTAGAGTGCTTTTAGGGGACGCTAAAGGCGGCTGGGTCATTGATGCTTCAGGTGTAAAATTTCTGGATTTTAAGGCTTTTTCTCATCCTCTATTCATTAATCATTTGTCTAGTCAGGTAGATTGGAATCAAGATCGACAGGGAACCTATTTAATCGAAGCGCGCCATATTAACGTCAGTAATTCGGATTTGGCGATGCAATCGGATATGATGATTTCCGTTCCTCTGCATGATTCACCCACGGTGGATATGTCGGGCAGATTCTCGATTGAGCATGCTGAGCACATTGAACATTATTGCCCGACCAAACTCATGGAGCCTGCTTTGGTTTCTTGGGTGCATCACCGATTTTTAGGGGGAAAAGTAGCATCTGGAAAAATAACGTTAAAAGGACGTCTCAGCGATTTTCCGTTTGATCGCAACAATGGGACATTTCAAGTCAGTGGCGAGACGGAGGATCTCACATTTAATTATGCACCGGGTTGGCCTACGATTTATCACTTGAATGGCAAGTTGGTGTTTGCGGGAAGCTCGATGACAGCGGACGTGATATCAGCGCAATTGGTTGGCGTGCCTGTTACCCAGGTGCACGCTGTCATTCCCTATTTGGGTTCATTGCATCCACAAATATTGCAGCTCGATACCGCGGTGCATTCGAACATTGCATCAGCCATAGGCTTCATCAATGAAAGTCCCTTGAAAAAAACGGTAGGCCAAGATATGGCGGGCATGGCGATCGAGGGGCCTATGAATATGACGTTTTCTATGTCGATGCCGGTAGGTAATCCGTCAGACGCTACGTTTGCGGGCGATGTGCGATCATCGGATAATACGATACAATTTCCAGATTGGCGAGCCACACTTAATCATGTGTCAGGCACGACGCATTTCACTGAAAAATCAGTGGACTCAAATCAACTGATCGGACAATTCTTGGGTCAGCCTGTGACGCTCGCGTTGCGCACGCTGCATCGATCTGGCTCTCCTCCTGTTTTAAAAGCGGTTGCAAAGGCCAATGTATCGGTTTCGCTATTGCAGTCATGGTTGTCTATTCCATTAAGCTCGACTCAACAAGCGCTAACACCCTTTGAGGTTGACTTAGATTTAATTTCGCGTCGTTATCCGACGTCGAGTCAATTACATATTATATCACCGCTGGCTAAGATGACGATGATCATGGCATCCGTACAGCATCCGACAACCGATATTACGCTTACTCAGAATCAAATAAAAATAATGGGCCAAGACATTTATCGGGCCCGCATTCAAATCAATGATGCAGCACCGAACTGGCGAGTGACCATCAAAAGCCCGATTATGACAGGCATTATCATTTGGCCTAAAATACCGTCCGGAACAGACACGCCGCACGCCCTGTTGCAGCATGTTTTTTTGCAATCGATCGTGGGTGGGTCTGTGATTGATCCGAAGGTGATACCGTCTTTTTCAGTAGACGCAGAAGATGTGCAGTATGGAAAAAAACATTTCTCACTGATGGCGTTTTCCCTGGTTCACAAACCTCAAGGTTTGCAAATTCAATCGTCTCACATCGTGTCAGATTTCTTTACGATAGATGCAAAAGGATTGTGGTCCTCGACTAACACGCATATTCAGGGCGCAATGAATACGAAAAATATCAATGCATTGTTAAATCACTGGGATATGTCTATTGAGAATTTAAAAGGAAGCACAGCAGACGCCACATTTGATTTAACGTGGGACGGATCGTTGGATCAGCCTGTATTAAAAGGTTTGTCAGGTTCGCTCGGTTTAAAATTAGGGAAGGGGAGTATTGTTCATTTAGATGAGTCCACCAATCAAAAAATTGATTTAGGCCGTATGTTGAATATTTTAAGCTTGCAAAGCATTTCTCAGGGATTAAGTCTCGATTTTACGAGCGCATCGAAAAAGGGATATAGCTTCGACAGCATGGAGGGGGATGTTTCGTTTAGCAACGGGAATGCATCCACCCAAAATACCGACTTTGATGGCAATGTCGCCCGCATTGAAATCGCAGGGCTAATTGGTCTTGTGACAAAAACCTATGACGTGCGAATCAATGTGACGCCTTTCCTCACCAAAAGCTTGCCTGTCGTCGCAATGATTGCGGGGGGGCCCATTGCGGGTGTCGCTGCTTGGGCAGCTGAAAAAATCACCAGTAGCACGGTTTCAAAGGTCACAACACACCATTATCGGATCACAGGCACATGGGATAATCCGGTGTGGACGGAGGTGAAATAGTTTTTTTGTGCAACATGATGGGGTATACTGATCGAATATTTTAGTAGGGTGGGC
>CANJVW010000018.1 GCA_947478495.1 Legionellales bacterium
AGAGAGTGATACCGATACGGGTGGGTTTGCTGGCGGTTTTAGTCGCACCAAGCGCAAGACATCCTGTATGCGCTGTAGACAGAGCAGTGACTGATTGTGCATGGAAGAAAAACGCATAATGCAATCCATTGCACGATCATCGTCTATGTGTGCTTTCCCAATCTGTGGCGTGCTGAAACACTGTCTGTCCATGTTGATCAGGCTGCAGCAGCGCTTCAATCAATTGCTCTGGTTTACCTTGAAAAGCCTGAAGCAAGGTGCGTATCCTCTCAGCGTTTGGGTCTTTTGCTGCATGGTGGAGATTATCAGTCGCTAAATCTACATGATTGGATTGCATGTGGCTCACCTCGTTTTTTTAATGTTCATGATCTTACAGGGTGTTTTTTTTGTAGTCAATAAAATGATATACAATAGTAATTGTTCAGAGAATGGCATTAACTTCATTTTCTTGAGAAATAGGACTGAGGCATTGACAGCAATCGCATCCCCCTTTTTCTCTGCTTGAAACGCCTCCTCCGAGTGAAACGGCTGAGGGAAGCTGTGCTGCGCTCGCTGAGTAAGGTAAGTAACCGAATTAAAAATACATCACTCTTTTTGATAAAGAACGTCTTATTTCAAGCAATAGGTTGATTCGTCAATGGCAATTTCTCTCGACATGTTCGGTGCTAGACCCCCTCCTCTAAAAATCGATTAAGCGGGGAATTGTTGTGCGCACCTCAGTCCTTCGCGATAACAGGACATGGCAAGAGTCGGGTCACCTATTTGTTCTAAGAGTTTTCCATATTCCCAATAGGTATCAGAGCGCTCTCCTTTTTTCAGACTGCTTTCAAAGTATTGACGAGCTTTTCCCCACAATTGACAGCGTACAGATAAGCGGCCTAATGTTAATAGGAAAATAGCGTGCTCTGAATAACCGTTGATCCACCCTTCTGCACGAGCAAGCTGTTTTACTGAATCACGTGTGATGAGCAATCCGTAGCACATCATTAAATCGGCATCCCACGATTTTTTTAAGTGGTGAACCAGGAGTGATTGGATATCTTCTGCATCAGCGTGGTAACTTTGCAATTTTTTGACGTAACAGAGCAGTACCTGCGGTTCTCTTTTTAATTTCCAAGGCACGCCATTCCATTGTGATTTTAATGAAGCGGTATTTTCGGCTGCGTTTAATAAATTTTGGTAAACAGAAATACGTTGCTCCTGCGTGACCACGGTGGTCAACGCGATTTTTATTCGATGAAACAGCGTTGATAATAGACGTTTTATTTGATTCATCCCGTAGATAAAAAATAGGAGCAGGAATAAAGTGAGCACTGCAAACCAAACAGGTGCTTCGATTGACCATACCGGATTTTTTTGTACTGTGACGAGGTGCTGTAAATTATCCGCGATAATATCGCGTCGCTCGATCCATGATGAGGCATGCATGAGGCTGGCACACACGGACGAAAAAGAAGGATAGTAGGTGAATTTGCCGGGCTCCACAACAGACGTACTCGCGGCGACAGGGCTTTGTGCGGGTGCGCCCACATTTTTTATTTGAGCCAAGTTATTTTCAGCGGTGATCAATTTTTCTTGTAGCGCGCTGATGGTGTGCTGACATTCATCCGCATGAGATTGAGAGGAAGTCATTTGTTGCGCTAACAATCGATTGACGGATGTGATACGCCAATAGCCATAGAAAGCGCTTGCGATTAAGCTAAGCGTCAGCACAAAAAGACTGATGTACAATCCCCAAGGCTTACTTTTTGATCCCGATTTTTCCGTTGTCTCTGACATAAAGCCTACCTACTGTTTTAATAATGGTGTTAATGTTAGGGTTCGATGCTAGCACAATTTTTTTAAATCCTAGCGCGCGTGCCAATAACCGTATTCTATCACTGATAACGATCAGCGGGGTTTGTTTTAAAATAGCTTGTTGATCTTCTAGTGCACTGATTAAGTTACGCAATATATCGCAGGAAGTACAGAGGATAATATCGCGATTTCCGATTCGGGGCGCAGCTTTTTTTTTGGCCAGTTTGCGTTCATAGACAATAAAAGGCGTGACGATGGCGCCACGGGCTTTGAGTTCAGAGGCGAGCAGTTCGCGCCCGCCCTCTCCTTTGACTAATCCGATTTTTTTACTCTTAATACTCTCAAAGCATGGCAGCAACAGTAATTCTTCGGTGCAACTATTCTCTGGGTAGGTTGAAGCAGGAATATTCGCTTTGTTGAGGGCATCACGAGTACCGGGACCTATCGCTATTATCTTGATAGTTGCCGGTAGTGCGGGCATCTGACGTACGCTGTGATAAACCGCTTGTGGGCTGGTAAAGATTAAAAAATCTTGGGCTTTGAGTCCTGACCAGGCTGTTTTGACCGGAAAAATCTCAATTGTTGGGAAGTGAACAGCGTCTCCTCCTACCTCTCGGATGGCATCACAGAGTAGTTCGCCTGCAGGATTGGGGCGCGTGATCCAGAAGCGATAATTAGATAGCATCTAGAATAGCCCTTGCGCCCTGTCTTAGTAAATCTTCTGCAACGCAGATGCCGACCGCGGTCGCTTGATCGAGAGAAGCGGTTTTTTCTGAGAGCAATACTTGTTTCCCATCAAGGGAAAGCACGCGTCCTTTCAGCATAATTTGATTATTGTTGATGGCAGCGAATGCAGCAATGGGCGTGTGACAGCCACCATTGAGATGTTCGCACATCGCACGTTCTGCTGCGACACAAACAGATGTTGTTTCATGATGGAGACATTGGATCCATTGTAAAATAGCCGGATCATTTTTTCGGCACTCTATCCCCAATGCGCCTTGGCCGGGTGCGGGAAGCGATTGCTCGACGTCTAAGAAAGATTGAATGCGCGATTCGAGTGTTAATCGCTTTAAGCCGGCAGCCGCTAAAATAATGGCATCAAAATCTTGCCTGTCTAGGCGGCTCAAGCGTGTGTTGACGTTCCCTCGAAGCGTTTCCATGTGAAGATCAGGGCGCAGGGCTAGAAGCTGACTTTGTCGACGAACACTCGCGGTTCCTATTCGAGCATGAAGAGGCAGCTCATCGAGTGAGCGATAGTGATTCGATACAAACGCATCGCGTGGATCATCGCGTTCACAAATGACCGTTAAATCAAATTCAGGGGGCAAGATCATAGGCACATCTTTCATCGAGTGCACCGCGATATCAGCGCGCTTGTCGAGAAGCGCTTCTTCAAGTTCTTTGACGAACAATCCTTTGCCACCCGTTTTCATCATGACATCCGAGGCTGTGTCACCTGATGTGGTCAGACCCAGTAAATTAATACGGAGCCGAGGATGGTGCGCCATCAAGCGGTCTTTGACCCAATTAGCTTGCCATAAGGCCAGCGGGCTTTCTCTTGTTGCGATGGTGAGGGAGGATATCATGGCTGTTTTGCACCACAGTTAAAAATAGACGCGCCTGTTTTTAACTGTACTACAAAATGGCTATGTTTGGCAGAGCCTATATTAAGCACTAGAAAGAGGTGGCGCCCTATGTCATCATAGTTGAAATTTCAGAGCGACTACTTCCATGACAAAAAAGCCTTTTATTGATGAATTAACAGACACATTGTTCCATGCCCTGCCATCCCATTTGCAGGGAATCAAAGACGATGCCGCAGCGAATTTTAAAATTGTGCTACAGGGCGCATTCAATAAGCTCGATTTAGTGACACGTGAAGAATTTGATGCACAAAAAAAAGTCTTGGCGCGCAGTCGTCAAAAGATAGAGGCGCTAGAGGCGATCGTGAAGAAATTGGAGCTTGCCGATTGACAGTGGGTAGAATTCTATCCATATTTTAAAGCGAATATTTGCCCATTAGAGTTGTGTTTATGAAAAAAGAGTCATCCTATGATTCAGAATCGATAGAAGTCTTAAGTGGCTTGGAGCCCGTGCGTCGCCGTCCGGGCATGTATACCGATACCATTAATCCGAATCATTTAGCGCGCGAAGTGATCGATAACAGTGTCGATGAAGCGATGGAGGGTCATGCATCGGCTTTTCAAGTGACGCTCTATCAAGACGGCTCATTGGAAGTGACCGATAATGGTCGCGGCATGCCAGTTGATATGCACAAAGAAGAAAAACTCACCGGTGTAGAACTCATTCTTACCAAATTACACAGCGGTGCGAAATTTTCGAATAAACAATATCGCTTTTCAGGCGGTTTACACGGCGTTGGTATTTCCGTTGTTAACGCCTTGTCTAAAAAGCTCATTGTCACGATCAAGCGCAATGGCCAAATCTATCAAATGGCGTTTAATGATGGCGATAAAGCATCGGAATTAAAAGTCATCGGAACGGTGAATAAAAAAGAAACCGGTACGAGCATTCATTTTTGGCCGAATGAAAAATATTTTGATACCTCTAAATTTGCACTCACGAAATTAAAGCACACGCTCCGCGCAAAAGCAGTGCTCTGCCCTGGCTTGCACGTTTCGTTTCATGATGAACACACGAAAGAAACGGAAGAGTGGTTCTATGAAGATGGACTAAAGAATTATTTGATGGAAGGCATTGGAAATGCAGAGCGCATTCCGGAAGAGCCGTTTGTGGGTTCTTTTAAAGGTGAGCGTGACACAGTCGATTGGGCGGCGGTTTGGTTGCCGGACGGGGGCGAAATATTCAATGAAAGTTATGTGAACTTGATTCCAACGTCTCAAGGCGGTACGCATGTGAATGGATTGCGTTCGGGATTATTGGATGCATTAAAAGATTTTTGTGAATTTCGTAATTTCTTGCCGCGTGGCATCAAGTTGGCGCCGGAAGATGTGTGGGATCGCTGTGCGCATGTGCTATCTGTGAAATTACCGGACCCCCAATTTTCAGGTCAAACCAAAGAACGCTTATCCTCACGAGAATCAGCCGGTTTTGTGGCGGGCGTTGTGAAAGATGCGTTTAGTTTATGGTTGAATCAACATGTGGCGTCTGGCGAACAATTGGCGCAGTTAGCTATTGATAGTGCGCAACGACGTCTTAAAGCATCTCAAAAGGTCGTTCGAAAGAAAATCACGAGCGGCCCTGCTCTGCCAGGGAAATTAGCGGATTGTTCGGGACAGGATATCAAGCGCTCCGAATTATTTTTAGTGGAAGGGGATTCTGCAGGCGGTTCTGCGAAACAAGCGCGTAGCCGCGAGTTTCAAGCGATCATGCCGTTGCGCGGAAAAATTTTGAATACCTGGGAAGTGGATTCGTCACAAGTGTTGGCGTCGCAAGAAGTGCATGATATTTCAGTCGCCATTGGGTTAGAGCCGGGAAATGCGGATCTCAGCGGGCTGCGCTATGGAAAAATTTGTATTCTAGCGGACGCGGATTCGGATGGATCGCATATTGCGACATTGCTCTGCGCACTTTTTCTGAAACACTTTAGACCCTTGGTTGCAGCGGGTCATGTGTATGTTGCGATGCCGCCACTGTATCGCATTGATCAGGGCAAAGAAGTTCATTACGCATTAGATGGTGCGGAGCGCGATAGTATTTTGAAACGTATCACCGCTGACAACAAGAAATCCAAAGTGAATGTGATTCGATTTAAAGGATTGGGTGAAATGAA
The DNA here is from genome assembly GCA_947478495.1 of Legionellales bacterium. Classification (GTDB taxonomy): domain Bacteria; phylum Pseudomonadota; class Gammaproteobacteria; order DSM-16500; family DSM-16500; genus CANJVW01. Next base: position 5,555 of record CANJVW010000018.1, read on the forward strand.
TCCGATTCAATTGCGCGAGACGACGATGGATCCCAATACGCGACGACTCGTGCAATTGACCATTGAAATGAAAGACGATACCGATAATATGTTTGATATGTTGCTTTCTAAAAAAAGAGCGTCAGATAGAAAGACGTGGCTAGAAAGCAAGGGCAATATTGCAGAGGTTGGCTCATGATAAAAAATAATATTGAACACACACCACTAAAAGAATACGTTGAAAAAGCGTATCTCGATTATTCTATGTATGTCATTTTAGATCGCGCATTACCGCATATTGGTGATGGGCTGAAACCCGTGCAGCGTCGCATTATCTATGCGATGTCAGAATTAGGATTAAAAGCCACCGCTAAATTTAAAAAATCGGCGCGTACCGTCGGTGACGTGTTAGGTAAATTTCACCCGCACGGCGATGTCGCGTGTTATGAAGCGATGGTGTTGATGGCCCAATCCTTTTCCTATCGTTATCCGCTGGTTGAAGGACAAGGCAATTGGGGATCGCCCGATGATCCGAAATCCTTTGCAGCGATGCGTTATACTGAATCACGTTTGTCCCCCTATGCTGATGCTTTGCTCGCGGAACTGGGATCAGGTACTGTGGAATGGTCGCCTAATTTTGATGGCACGCTACAAGAGCCGACGTTGCTGCCCGCACGCTTACCTAATGTATTGTTAAATGGTACAACCGGTATTGCCGTCGGTATGGCAACGGATATCCCGCCGCACAATGTGTCGGAAGTAGTTGGTGCATTGATTCATCTATTGGATAATCCCGACGCGACACTCAAAGATATCATGCACTATATTAAAGCGCCGGATTTCCCGACAGAAGCTGAAATTATCACACCTAAAAAAGATATCGTTGCGATGTACGAATTGGGCAATGGTTCGATACGCATGCGCGCTGTCTATACGCGCGAAGATGATGATATTGTGATTACAGCATTGCCGCACCAAGTGTCGGGCGCGAAAGTGTTAACCCAAATTGCAGAACAAATGCAAAATAAGAAATTGCCTCTAGTCGCTGATTTACGTGATGAATCCGATCATGAAAATCCGACCCGCCTCGTGATTGTGCCGCGCTCTAATCGCGTAGATGTTGAGATGCTGATGGCGCATTTATTTGCGACGACGGAACTTGAGCGCAGTTATCGTATTAATTTAAATATGATTGGATTGAACGGTCGGCCACACGTCAAGAATTTATTGTCCATATTGACAGAATGGTTGCAATATCGTTTAGCGACTGTCAAACGACGGTTGGAATATCGATTGGATGCTGTGAAAAAGCGGCTGCATATCTTGGAAGGCCTGTTGATTGCGTATCTCAATTTAGATGAAGTGATTCGCATTATTCGAGAAGAAGATCATCCTAAATCGGCATTAATGAAGCGTTTCGCATTAAGCGAAGATCAAGCGGATGCGATTTTAGAAATTAAATTGCGACAACTCGCAAAATTAGAAGAAATACAAATCAGAGCAGAACAAAAAGCCTTATCGACAGAGCAAGCAGAAATTGAAGGAATTCTCGCATCGAATCTCAAACTAAAGAAATTAGTGCGAAAAGAATTAATAGCAGACAATGAAAAATTTGGCGATGCACGTCGTTCGCCGATTGTGACGCGCTCTGAAGCACAAGCCATGAGTGAAGCCGAAATTATGCCGACAGAACCCGTCACGGTTATTGTGTCACAGATGGGTTGGGTGCGCGCGGCGAAAGGGCATGAGATGGATCCGTCGAGCATTAGCTATAAATCAGGTGATGATTTTCTCGCGATGGCAAAAGGACGGAGCAATCAACTCGCTGTATTTTTAGATTCAACGGGTCGCGTCTATTCATTGCCTGCGCATACGCTCCCCTCTGCGCGTGGGCAAGGCGAGCCATTAACCGGTCGTTTGAATCCACTGCCCGGGTCAAGGTTTGTGGGTGTGATGTTGGGCGAAGATAAACAACAATATCTATTAGCATCGAGTGCGGGTTATGGGTTTATTGTGACCTTAGTCGATTTATATGGAAAAAATCGTGCAGGAAAAACGGCGCTCAGCTTGCCAAATCAATCGAAGCCACTCTTCCCTTATTTAATAGAAAAGCCGGAGTCGGATTTTATTGCCGCAGTATTGAATACAGGACATTTGTTGATTTTTCCTGTAAAAGAATTGCCCGCGTTGGCGAAGGGTAAAGGCAATAAAATCATGAGCATCCCCGGTAGTCGCGTGGCATCCGGTGAAGAGTATGTGGCGGATGTAAGTATTCTCTCCCCTGGTCAAACGCTAACGGTGATATCGGGTAGCAAAAAATTAAAACTAAAGCCTACCGACTGGAAACATTATGTCGGCGAACGCGGACGTCGTGGCAACAAGTTGCCGCGTGCATTTCAGCGAGTGGAAAAATTAGAGATAGAGTAAAATCGCTTGTTAAGCAGCCTCTCCATTTTTTTAACAAAACGGTGTCTTGTGTTTTGCTGTCATCCTGAGCAACGCGCAGGATCACTTTACCGGCACACGATCCTTCGTTTTTCTCAGGATGACAAACAGACCCAGCAGCTGCAAATGTGTTGAATTGTTAAAAAATATCGATAGAATCTCCGTATTCTGTTTCTTTATATTTTCTTAAGGAGAAGGCAATGGCTGTATCAGGAAAACTACCCATTCGTCGAGCAAGTGAGCCGACTATAAAATCTGCTCCGAATGTAACGGAGATACCATCAGATACTATCGGATTGAGCGATCTCTTAGCGCCCCCCGTTTTTCTGAAGAAACGATGTTGCTGAGCTCCCACCAATCAATACAAGAGAGAATGCGGAGAATGAGAGGCCTATCTTCGACGGGAAGGCTTTTGAGAAGTCCTCTAGGGTCATTGCAAAATAGCCAAGCTCTTAATAATGGCAGTGATTATCAATCAATGGTGTCACCTGCTCCGAGCGAAGCAGCTGCCGTATCATTAGACGCGGTCCGCTTGAGCGATCCATCGGCGCTGCCGCCTGCTCGACAATCAAGACGGGATGGATTCAATAGGATGAGAAGCCTCTCTACGACCGGGACACTGTTTGATTTTCCGCGGAACTTTGATCAATGGCGCGAACACGATGGCGCTGCTGCCGTATTGGATGCTGCTGCGGGAATGGGAATGCGTCCGTCGGGAGCGAGAGAGGATTAACCTGCGTTATGACTGACTATCTATTAGGCTGGCTTAACAAAATACAATCCCTTCATTCGACCAATATCGATTTGAGTCTCGAGCGCACGATTGAAGTGGCGCGCCGACTTGATGTATTGCATCCCACCCGCCCTGTTGTGACTGTCGCTGGAACGAATGGCAAAGGATCAACGGTGGCGGGTATTGAATCGATTATGTTGGCAGCGGGTTTTCGAGTCGGCGCATTCACCACGCCATTTTTATTTGTCTATAATGAACAAGTGCGCATTAACGGTGAATCAATTGATGATGATGCGCTTTGTGAGGCGTTCAAACAAGTTGACGCTGCACGAGGTGATATCACGTTAACGCCTTTTGAGTTTGGCGCACTCGCCGCTTTTGTGATATTCAAACAATCTCATCTCGATCTTTGGATTTTAGAAGTCGGTATGGGCGGTCGCTTTGATGCAGTCAATGCGATTGATGGGGATATTGCAGTTGTCACCAGCATTGCGATCGATCATGCGGAATGGTTGGGTGATACGCGTGAAAAAATTGCGTATGAAAAAGCGGGAATTTTTCGAAAAAATAAACCCGTTATTTACGGGGATTTAGATCCACCGCAATCATTGATTGATTATGCTGAAAAAATTCAGGCACCTGTTTTTTTTCAAGGGAAACAGTTTGGGTGGACGAAAAAAAAGAATTCGTGGGATTGGCACAGCGAAAAAAATACATTGGAGCATCTCTCTACCCCGCCCTTATTTTTGCAAAACATGTCTGCTGTATTGATGGCGATTGAATTATTGCAAGAGCGCTTACCGGTTTCTCGAGATGCAATTGATAAGGGTCTTAAAAATATTCATCTCCCGGGCCGCATTCAATATATGTTAGGTGGTATCACTCGCATAGCAGATGTGTCTCATAACCCAGCAGCCATCGCTCACCTTGCGGAGCATCTCCATCAACATCCCATTTCGGGTAAAACGATTGCTGTTTTTTCAATGCTGTCCGATAAAGATATTATAGGCTCTATTGAAGCGATAAAAGACGAAATAGAGGAGTGGCATGTCGCGCCATTAGACGATGCGCGCGCGGCTTGTTTGGAAAAATTAAAAAACTGTTTTAACCGTACTGGCATTAAAGATGTTTATTTTTATGATGCGCTGCATGGTGCAGAAAAAGAAGCTATTAAAAGAATAAAATCTCAGGATCGCCTAGTCATCTTCGGGTCATTTAAAACGGTTGCCGTCTGCGGCAGAAGTATTGAAGAAGTAGCGGGAATGGGTGACAGATGAGATTCGCTTTTTTTTGATGTCGCTGATATTACAGGTTTTTGTATGATCCCGCTATTGAGAGTGCGTGGCGTTTATATGCTCAATCCATTGAGTAAATCGCTATCCTTTTGATTTCATTGTTAAAAATGTTAATTTTAGCGATCGTATTTTTAAAAGACCAATCGCTCACTCATTTTTTGTCGGCCAAAGATTTGATTTACGCAAAAACGAAATAGAGTTTTTTGTTAAAAGTGTTCTTTCAAAAACACCGGAATTCGTTCTTCTAACCAATACGTGGCATATCCCGGAAAAGCGCCGCTGACAAAGCCCACATGCCCGCCGTTCTCAGAGAGCTCTAATTGAATAAAGGGAGAAAGCTCGTTCGCACTCGGGATTATGTGAGCCGGAATAAACGGATCATCTTTCGCGTGAATGATGAGTGTCGGTATTTGAATATTTTTTAAGAATTGTTTGCAACTCGATAACGCATAATACTCTTTAGCATCTTTGAAGCCGTGTAACGGTGCCGTAATGTGATCATCGATGTGAAATATCGTTTTGATCGATGATAATGGATGAGCGGGTATAGCGGGAGGCGTTAGCTGAAATTTTTTCGATAAACGGTGTCGAAGTTGTTTTACCAGATGCCATTGGTACAATCGCGCAAACCCTTTTTCCATGTGCTTGACCGACTGATATAAATCAAAAGGGACGGAAATCGCGATGGCGGCGGATAGCGGATTTTTCGATCCTGTTTCGCCGAGCCATTTCAATAATGCGTTGCTCCCTAGAGAGATGGCGATCGCGGCTAACCGGATGTGCGGCTCACGCTGGTGAATTGTATTGATGAGATAACCGATATCACCCGTATCACCCGAATGATAGCTGCGTGGCAAACGATTATGTTCGCCACTGCATCCGCGGAAATGCACAAAAAGACCGCGCCATCCTTTTTGTGTAATGCAGCGCAACAAACCTTTAGCATAATGGGATTGAGAAGAGCCTTCGAGTCCATGAAAAATAAACACAATGGGACCATTGCTTTTTCCTGCCCAATCGAGATCAATAAAATCACCATCAGGCAACTCAAATCGCTCGCGCGTGACGTCCTCTTTTTTTATTCGAGTGCGGAATATAAAAGGCCACAGGGTTTGGCAATGGGGGTTGCCTAGCCACCAGGCAGGTTTGAAGGTTTTATTTTTCATTTTGCGCGCGCTCAATACATTTCTTTTTTATTGTCTCTGTGTTTTCTTTGTCATCCCCGCGAAGGCGGGGATCCATTCGGCAAATAAATTTTAATGTATCGCTCTATTCACAGGCGTTACAACCATGGGTCCCCGCCTTCGCGGGGATGACAAGAAAAATTATTATTTTTTCAGTCGCTGCCTAATTGCTTCAAATAAAAAAACACCGGTTGCAACGGACACATTGAGGCTCGAGACAGAACCTTGCATCGGGATGTTAAGCAATATATCACAATGCTCACGCGTCAAACGACGCATGCCAGCGCCTTCTGCGCCCAATACGAACGCAACGGGAACCGTTAAATCGGATTGATAAAGTGTTTTCGGCGCATCACCCGCTGCTCCAAAAATCCAAATGTTTTGTTCTTTCAAAAATCGCAATGTTCGGGCGAGATTCGTGACTTGAATGAAGGGCACGGTTTCAGCAGCACCGCTCGCGACTTTCATTGCAACGGGCGTGAGGCCAACGGATTTATCTTTTGGTGCAATCACGGCGGTGACGCCCGCGGCATCTGCACTACGAAGACAGGCGCCTAAATTATGAGGATCTTGTATGCCGTCTAAGATAAGCAGCAAAGGCGGTGTGGTGAGATTGTCCAATAAAGGAATTAAATCGTTTTCAGTATAGTGCTTCGGCGGATGACACAGCGCGACAATTCCTTGGTGGTTTCCTTCCTGTGTTTTTTGATCCAATGATTCGCGTGTGGAATGCAGGGTTTCAATGCGATTGTTTTTTGCAAGCTCAATAATCGTTTGTATTTTTTGATCCTGTCGTTCGGAGGTGATGATTTGAATCACGCGTTCCGGTTTTTTTGTTAAGAGTGCTTGAACCGCGTGGATCCCGAAAATAAGAGATTGTTTGCTCATCGTTATTTCTTATTTTTCTTTGGCTTTTTAGAGTTTTTGGAAGACGGCTTTTTTGGGTCTTTCTTTTTAGATGATTTCCTAGAAGGACGTGTTCCGTCGATTTCATCCGTCACTGCAAAATCAATTTGTCGTTTATCCAGATCAACGCGAGCAACTAGGATATGAATGGGATCGCCTAATCGATAGCGTTTTCCGCTGTGTTCGCCGGATAAGGCTTGCTTGATCGGATCAAATTGATAGTAGTCATTTTTTAATAAACTAATATGCACGAGACCTTCGACATAAATATCGGTGAGCTCAACAAATAAACCGAAACTCGTGACGCTGGTAATGATGCCGGGAAATTCTTCGCCCACCTTATCTTGCATGAATTCGCATTTCAACCAATCCATCACTTCGCGCGTGGCTTCATCCGCGCGACGTTCGGTCATCGAACAATGTTCGCCGTAAGCATAATAGGCAGATAGGTTATCTGTCGCAGGACGTTTTTGTAGAATATCTCGAATGGCGCGATGGACTAATAAATCCGGATATCGACGAATGGGCGATGTAAAGTGTGCATACGCATCAAAGGCGAGACCAAAATGCCCTTTGTTTTCTGGGCTATAAATGGCTTGGCTTAATGAGCGCAATAACACGGTTTGAATGAGGCGCGCATCGGTTCGACTTGAAATAGAGTCGAGCAATTCAGCGTAATCACGCGGTTTCGGAACAGCTTGTCCGGGCAACTTCAAGCCTAGTTCGCCTAAAAATTTTCGTAAATCGGTGAGCTTGGTTTCTGTTGGGCCTTCGTGTACGCGAAATAATCCAGGGTACCCTTTTTCTGTTAAGAAACGGGCAGCACAAATATTAGCGCACAACATGCATTCCTCAATGAGACGATGCGCATCATTTCGTGTGGTCGCTACAATGCGTTCAATTTTTCTATTTTCTCCGAATACAATTTTCGTTTCCGGTAAGTCAAAATCGATAGCGCCGCGTTGGGTGCGCGCGGTATGCAATGTGCGGAAGACTGCAAAGAGCGTTTTAAGATGAGGAAATACGTTTTTATATTGGGTCTGTAGCGCCACATTATTTTGTTCGACTATCTCTACCACTTGCGTGTAGGTGAGTCGCGCATGTGAAAAAATGACGGCTTCATGAAAATGAAATTGCTCGATCTCGCCTGTTGCAGCGATGTGCATTTCGCACACTTCGGTTAATCGGTTCACTTCGGGCTTTAAAGAGCAAAGCTCATTCGATAATGCTTCCGGTAACATCGGAATAACTTGCCCGGGGAAGTAAACGGAATTGCCACGTGAAAGCGCTTCTTTGTCGAGCGCCGTATTCGGCTTTACATAATGACAGACATCCGCGATGGCAACATACAGTATCCAGCCACCTTTAGGCTGCGCCTGACAAAATACCGCATCATCGAAATCTCTGGCGTCTTCTCCGTCGATCGTGACAAAGGGTAATGCGCGTAAATCCAGACGATTCTTGCATTCGTCATCGGATACGGTACTTGAAAATCGAGCGGCTTCAGCTAAAACGTCTGATGGCCATTCATGAGGCAAATCATGATTCCGAAGGGCAACGCTAATTTCCATGCCCGGCGCCATATGGTCCCCCAATACTTCAGTCACGTGCCCAATGGCGCGCATATGAGCAGTGGGTTGGTCAATGATGCTGACAACAACCATTTGACCGTCTTTGGCATGCAATTCTGCCCCGGGTGGGATAGTGATATCTTGAGCAATACGTTGATTGCTGGGTTTGACAAAAGAAATGCCCGACTTTTCAGAGAAATAGCCGACGAGTTTTTGCGTGTTTCTTACTAATACGTCGACAATAATGCCTTCCCGGCGACCGCGTTGGTCAATGTTAGCGACACGCACGAGCACTTCATCATCCGGAAAAACGGTGCGCATTTGGCGTGCGGTTAAAAACAAATCGTCGCTTCCGTCCAGCGGTATTGCAAATCCAAATCCATCTTTATGGCCCGTAATGCGCGCTTTAAGTAGTTCCATTTTATCAATTAAACCGTAAGCGTTACGGCGATTTTGCAATAGTTGACCGTCCCGTACCATGGCTCGCAAACGCCGCTGCAGGGCTATTTGTTGGTCGTCTTCCGTTAAAGATAGAGTAGCAATGAGCTGCTCAGCCGTTTGAGGACGCCCGCTTTCAGCGAGCACTTCCATGATGAACTCACGACTGGGGATGGGGTTTTCGTATTTTTCCGCTTCTCGTTCAGCGTTTGGATCTTTTTTTGCTATTTTCTTTCCCATCTTGTATTTTTTCCGATCTCTTAATGAAATAAAATATTTTATATAATACAGCCATTTTTGCTGACGCAACGCGATGGGCTATCCTCAAAGGGGAGAATCGCGATCCTCCACTTTAAGTGCAAGCAAAAGTCACACTTTTGCGAAGCATCTAATTAAGCCTACGATACTATGGTTGCGTTGAATATACTACCAATGATATAAGTTGCAGTACCCGCCAGTGAGCCAATTAAAAGAATGCGCAACCCTCCCCACAGCGCATTTCGCTCTGAAAACAAGCTGACCGCAGCACCCACACAGAAGAGCGATAAGCCTGTAAAAACAAGAGACAAGGTGAGCGATGGGCGTTCCGTAAGCCACGGCAGCAGCGGGATAAACGCGCCCAGCGCAAACGAAAAGAAGGAAGAAAGAGCGGCGCTGATGGGCGACACCATATCGTGCATATTAATGCCCAATTCTTCCCGAGCTAAGGTTTGCAAGGCATGATGAGGGTCTTGGACGAGTGCATCGGCTTGTTTTTTTGCATCGGCGGCGGGAATGCCGCGCGCTTCATAAATAAGGGCAAGCTCAGCCGCTTCTTCTTCAGGGTACAAGTCCAATTCTTCTTTTTCGAGCTTTAATTGATACTCCAACATATCGCGCTGTGATCGAACAGAAATATATTCGCCGGCGGCCATCGAAAAAGCCCCTGCCAATAGACCTGTAACCCCTGCTAAAAAAACCGTATGCAGCCCCACTGCTGCGCCTGACATACCGAGCACCAAGCTAGTGTTAGACAGCAAACCGTCGTGCATACCGAAGATCGCGGCGCGCAATGTATTGGTTGAGGCGTGACTGCGGTGAGAATGTTCTGAATGATCCGGATGCCGTTGCTCGGTCATCGAATGTTGATAAATCGACATACCTCGAATTTTAGCCGCAGCGAGTATGGAGCGCGAAATACGGGCACCCAGCAAGCGAACTGTCATTACAATGACACGTGCACGCATATCCGGCGAATAGTTTTTTGAAAAAGAAACGGTGGATTGTTTTTCCCAAAGAGTGGCTTGTCTATCCGCCATTTCTGCTAAATTCAAAAATAATGTTTTATGAACAGGATTTTTTTCAAACGCTGCTATCCCGCGATAGAGATACGCTGAACGTTTTTCTTCTTTCCAGTTTTGGACAGTATCCATTAGACGGCCACCGGTGCTTTAATGTGAGGATGTGCGCAATAGTTTAATATTTCAAAGTCATCGAATTGATAATCAAACAATGAGTCGGGCTTACGCTTAAAATGTAATGTCGGAAGTGCCATCGGCTCTCGTGACAATTGTAAATTGACTTGATCTAAATGATTAGAATAAATATGACAATCGCCACCTGTCCAGATAAATTCACCAACGCCTAATCCACATTGCTGAGCAATCATGTGAGTTAATAACGAATAAGACGCAATATTAAAGGGCACACCTAAAAAAGAATCGGCAGAACGTTGGTAAAGCTGACAGGATAGTTTGCCGTTTGCGACATAAAATTGAAATAATAAATGGCAGGGTGGCAATGCCATAGATGCAATCTCGCCGACATTCCATGCGTTGACAATTAATCGACGCGAGTCAGGATTCTTTTTTATTTGATCGATAAGCAGACTCATTTGATCAATGACACGACCATCCGCTGTTTCCCAAGCACGCCATTGTTTTCCATAAACAGGCCCGAGGTTGCCATCCGCATCCGCCCATTCATCCCAAATGCTGACATTGTTTTCTTTTAGATAGTGAATATTCGTATCACCTTGCAAAAACCACAATAATTCATGAATGATGCTGCGCAAGGAACATTTTTTTGTTGTGATCAGCGGAAAACCTTTCTGCAAATCAAATCGCATTTGAAACCCAAACACACTGAGCGTGCCTGTTCCGGTGCGATCGGATTTTTCAACACCGTGATCGCGAATGAATCGTAAAAAATCAAGATACTGTTTCATGTTTTTTTCTCATGTAAGCCCACATCAATAAACTCAATCCTCCGGCGATCATCGGCAGCGACAAGAGCTGTCCTTCACTGAAGGAGTTGACGACAAATCCCAATTGCACATCCGGTTCGCGGAAAAATTCGATGATGAAGCGAAAGATGCCGTATCCCAATAAAAAGAGCCCGGAGACTGCAGCGCGGGGTTTTGGTTTTCTGGAAAAAATCCACAGCATAATAAAAAGAACAACGCCTTCGAGAAAAAACTCGTAGAGCGACGATGGATGTCGAGGGCGGCTGTCCGCGGCGGGGAAAATTATTGCCCAGGGCACATCAGTGACGCGCCCCCACAATTCGTCGTTGATGAAATTACCGATGCGTCCTGCCGCTAAACCAATGGGGATGACGGGTGCAATAAAATCGGCTAGTGCAAAAAAAGGCGTTTTGGTTTTTTGGCCGTATAAAAACAATGCGATCATGACGCCGATGAGCCCGCCATGAAAAGACATGCCTCCTTCCCATATTTTAAATAAGGATAGCGGAGAATCCAACAGGATCGGCCAGGCATAAAACACCATGTATCCAATTCGTCCGCCGAGCACGACGCCGAAGGCGACGAAACACACTAAATCAGCGATTTGTTCTCGAGTGAATGGAATCGATTGTTTGCGATAGCTTAATATGGCCCACCCACAAAGAAAACTGAAGAGATACATCAATCCATACCAATGGATCGAAAACGATCCGAGGTGGATGGCGACAGGATCAATGTTCGGTTGTATGAGCATAAAATTGCTTCGACAAGACTAATCGGGAAAATTCTTTCATCACCATTGTGTAGACTCGTTTTTTAAACGGGATGACCTTGGTGAGCGGATGCCAATAAGGTGCCCACCCCCACGCATCAAACTCAGGTGTGTCGCTGGCCTGTAAATTGATAGCGGTATCCTCGCTCGTGATGAGCAATAAAAACCATTTTTGTTTTTGTCCGATACATAAGGGCTTTGAATAATATCGAATTAAACGTTTTGGCAGTCGATAACGAAGCCAACGTCGTGTGGACACTAATATTTTAACATCGGTGGGCTGCAATCCGAGTTCTTCATGTAATTCGCGAAACATGGATTCTTCAGGTGTTTCGTTTTCTTTCATGCCGCCTTGAGGAAATTGCCAGGCATCCTTCCCGATGCGCTTTGCGAGTAGCACCTGTCGTTTTGCATTGACTAGGATAATCCCCACCCCATGTCTGAAGCCTTCCTCGTCAATCACTGGGCACCCGCTTTTCCGTTGTCTTCTTTAATTCTAGAATAATTATGAGGAAGGCACTATCATTTTCTGCTAGTCTAGCCTTAAATTAATTTGCTTTTGATGGAGGATGTAGGATGGGCAAAGCGCCTTTTGCGTGCCCACCACCGTGCGTCTTCCTTGGTGGTGGGCATGCAAAAGGCGCTTTGCCCATCCTACAGCTCGTCCGCATTTTCATAAATTAGGGTTGAGAAAATGGCTATTCGCGTACTTGTCAGCGGTGCTAGTGGAAAAATGGGTCAATGTGTCGTTAAGGCCATTCAAGACTCTCCCGATTTTGTGTTGGCTGGAACGGCATCACGCACGGAGCACCTGCTTGATTCCATTCAGCAATATTCTCCTGATGTGGTCGTCGATTTTACGCATCCGGACGTCGCTTTCCAGCATGCAAAGACCATTATTGAACAAAATGTTCATCCTGTTATCGGGACAACGGGTTTTTCGCGTCAGCAAATTGGGACGCTGCAGGCCGCGTGTGCGGCAATAGGGCTGGGTGGCCTGATCGCTCCCAATTTTTCGCTCGGTACCGTGCTCATGATCAAGTATGCCGCTGAAATGGCAAAATATTTCTCTGACATTGAAATTATTGAAATGCATCATGCGGGAAAAAAGGACAGTCCTTCAGGAACGGCTCTTTACACGGCGGCGGCTTTGTCTGATAAGCCTATTCCTATTCACTCTGTTCGTTTGCCAGGACTTATTGCTCATCAACAAATACTATTTGGTGGGTTGGGCGAGACAGTGACCTTTAGGCAAGACACCTCGGATCGGCAGTGCTTTATGCCCGGGGTGTTGCTCGCGTGTACGCGCGCAATGACCCTGGATCGATTGGTATATGGGTTGGAAGAATTGCTTTAGGGTGCAACACCACTATTTCTAAATGATAATAATTCTCAATTAGGTTGACTTAAATGTTCTCATCTATTATAGTGAGTCGGTATTTATTGACCTAAAGGACTTAGAATATGAAATTATTATCAGGTATAACAGCTCTGACAATGGGTTTATGTGTCACAGCTTACGCCGCGGATACCGCAACGGGCGTATCCAGCAATTCAACCATCCAACAAGCGAGTACTCCAACCATGGCACAATCAGCAGACGTTCAATTTTTAGAAAACAAGAAAAAAGAGAAAGAGGTAGTGACATTGCCAAGCGGCTTGCAATACAAAATTCTGGTCGAAGGTAAAGGCGCTAAGCCAAGCGCGACCGATACGGTGACGGTGAATTATGCCGGTACCTTTATCGATGGAAGAGAATTTGATAGCTCCTACAAACGCGGTCAACCAGCGAGCTTTCCTGTGAATCGCGTGATTGCAGGATGGACTGAAGCGTTGCAATTGATGCCAGTTGGCTCGACGTGGATGTTGTACATTCCATCCGATTTAGCCTATGGCCCAATGGGCTCACCACCGATTGGTCCCAATAAAACCTTGGTGTTCAAGGTAGAGTTGTTGGGTATTTCCGCGAAATAAATTTCTATTTGTTATAGATAAGAAATTTAACTGATGCAACAATCTCCTCCCAAGAGGGGGAAGGGATTGTTGCGTCTTTAAAAGTGCCATAATAAAAAAACGAGGCGTATTTTTGTGTCCAAAAAATCATTTCTTTCTTTAATCATCGTCCCCGTTTCGCTCGTGTTCTTGACGGGCCTCACGATTATCGGTTGCGCCGCCGTAGGACTCGTTAGCCTTGTTGGGAAGACAATCGCGGTTGTTTTAAATATCGTGATTGAGCAAGCCGTGTATGACGCCAATCTTCAGATTTTTTTAACCAAAAAAAAACGCAAACAAGAGTTAGTAAAGGATTTTGTTCGAAAGATACTTAGCAAAGATGATGCTTTACTGAAAAATGATTTAAAACAGATTAATTATGACGGGGTAGCGTTAGAAAAATTTGATATAAATGGTTTAGCGCTAGCAGCACAGTATTATTCTTCCTGCAAAAAACAATTGAAGGATGCGCTGCTGCTAGAAAAAAAAGCAAGAAACAAGATTGCTGAAGCTGAGACCAAGGAGAGATTGAAACATGTTAAAAAAAGGCTAGCCGATATTGAAGAATTAGCCCTGTTGCAGATACAACGTGATCCTGATGATCTAAAACACAAACACCATGAAGAGAGCATCGATCAGTATGTTGAAAATAATGGCCGTTATCTCGGCTTCGGTGTAGCGTTGTTCTGGATTATTTTTATTGCAACATTTTTTTTGGTTTGTGCGAGCTCTTGTTATGTTTGGCCAGCGGTTCCCTTATTAGGTGCTGCGAATCCCGTTTTTTTGAATGTGTTGTCCATTCTATCAGGTATAGGAGGGGCCATGCTGGCCTCTTCTCGTGTATATTCTGCATTGAAAAATAATGTCATCGACAAATTGTTTTGCCTTAAAAATAGCGACACGTCCACGATAGAAAAAAAAGAAGAGCGGAGCATTGGTTGGTGGGTGCTGGCTGTGCTCATGGTTGGATTGGGGGGCGTGGGAGGTCTTGCGACCGTCTCAGCGATTTACGCCGTTATTCCAGCAGCAAGTGTGCTTGTAACGGGATGTTCCATGATTGCGGGCGTGGGCATGACTTGTCTTGGTATGGAAAATGGATGGCAGTCTGCTGCCTTTCTTGGGAAAATATCCTTTGGATTCCCCGATTTTTTGACGAGCGAATGGCGGAAATTTCGTTGGGATGAAGGTGATCTTTTCGATACAGTGTTGGGTCTTGAGTGGTTGGTGGATCCTGTGTTGTTGCTTCTTCATTGTGTTTGTATGGGTGCTCCATCGGATCGCTTGGGAAGCATTCCGCCCAAAATTGTTTGGGGTTTTTCTTCAGGCGCGGAATTTTCAGGTGATCTGGGTTGTGTGTTGAATAGTCATGACCATGATGGAGACGAAGAAGAGGAAGGTCATAGTCATGATGGTTGGTTGAAGCGCATTTTCATCAAATGGCCTTTGGATTTTGCGACGTGGTTTTTGCGTACACCAGTGAAGTTGATTTTATTGTGTTGTTCTTCTTCATACGGAAAGAACAATCCGGAGTGCTATCACCCTATCAAGTGGTGCCCATTGATTGTAAAAGATATCGGTTATAGTTTGGTGACCATTGCCTCTGCTATATCCGGTTTCTTTTGCTCTTCTCCGAAACACATTCACCTTGACGATCTTACAACAAAAAAGATTCAGCTCAAATGTGAGATTGAAGCAAAAAAATATAAGGGCGCTAAAAAGGATGCATGGGAATATTTCTCAAACAATCCTAGGGAAGTGCTGGATGAGAACAATAATCAGCGACAAACTCTCGCGGGGCATCGCAAATTTTCTTTTTGGCCAAATTGCTTGCGATGCAACACTCGTTCAACCGATGTATTGAATGAGCTTGCGGCGTTAGGCGATCCTGTTGATGATGGCCATGGTCATAGCCATGGTAGCTGTAGCCACGCTCATTAGTGTGCTTCAGCCGTCAGTTGAGTTACATATTGTTCCGGTGTGAGCAAGTCCATGGGCTCATTTTCAAACGGACGAATGCGAAATAGCCAACCTTTGCCATAGGGGTCTTCATTGACGAGGTGGGGAATGTTGAGCAGTGATTCGTTAATTTCAACGACTTCACCGGCGATGGGTGAATACACATCCGCGGCGGCTTTGGTCGACTCAATCAGGGCGCACTCTTCACCGCGCTCAATATGGCTTTCGGGTTCCGGCAATTCAACATAGACTAGGTCACCTAACATGGTTTGCGCATAGTCGGTGATGCCAATGGTAAAGATATCGTCTTCTTGGCGTACCCATTCATGGGTATTGGAATATTGTAATGATGTCGGTACAGTCTTCATATGCCACTCCTAAGAGTCGCGAAGTATACCTTGTTTGAGCAAAAATCAAAAGGATAAAAAAATGAACAATTCCCTGATTAGGCTACCAATACTGCCGCATCGCTTTTTTGGCAAGTATCAGTGTTTCAGAGGCGATTGCATTGGCGCGCACAGCCCCTTCGCGTAACATGTCCATGACGCTGGCAGGATCTTTTTCATAGGGCAAACGACGCGCCCGCATGGGTTCAATCAAGTGTACCAATACCTCAATTAATTTGCGCTTGCATTCAACGTCCCCTATTCCACCTGCTTGATATCGCGCCTTAGCATCTTCTACCCATGCCTTGTCTGGATTAAATGTATCATGAAAAATCCAGAGCGGATTATTGTCAATGGTGCCAGGGTCTGAGGCTTTCAGGCGTTTTGGATCTGTATACATGCCCATGACTTTTTTGGAAATGGCATCAGCATCATCACTTAACAAAATGGCATTGCCGAGCGACTTTGACATTTTTAATAGGTGGCCCGATTCATCGGGTGCGCCAGTGCCTACCAAGCGACGTGTGCGCCCTAATTTAATATCCACAATGGGAAATAGCCCGCCTTGGTTTACAACATGCTTGTCTTCTGTGTGCGCACTGACACCGCAATACAGTTGATTAAATTTTCGGGCAACCTCGCGTGCTAATTCAATGTGCGGAATTTGATCTTCACCGACCGGCACAATCTCAGGACGAAATGCTAAAATATCCGCGACTTGATTGATGGGGTACATCAGAAATCCAAAGGGGTAGCTGTCCCCCAACCCTTTATGCTTTATTTCATCTTTAATCGTGGGGTTTCGCATGATGCGCGGACAAGGCACGAGCATGCTGAAAAAAATGGTGAGCTCCGCAATCGCGGGGATTTCTGATTGAATAAACAGCGTGCTTTTTTCAGGATCAAGACCCACTGCGAGATAATCCAGTGCGACCTCGAGCACATTATCATGCACTTCTTGAAAACGATCCATGCGTGTCGTGAAGGCTTGCACATTCGCAATCATAAAATAACAATCATAGTCTTTTTGAAGCGGCACGCGATTTTCGAGAGACCCAACATAATGGCCTAAGTGCAACCGACCCGTGGGGGTGTCGCCGGTGAGCAAGCGGGGTTTGGTTGTCATGAATAGTACCTTTTATCGTTATGTAGGGTGGATTACAGCAAAAGGCGCCTAATTCACCCTACATTTATCTATGACACATTAATGTGATATCCGTTCCGCATTGTAACGCTGCAGAGGTTCCAAACAACAGCGGAAAATTAACAAATCCATGCCCAATCCCTTGAATGTGTATGACGGGAATGGCGCACTGTTTTGCAAAATGCGTTAGAACATTTTGCATGAGCGATGATCCATCCGGTTCATTGCATTCGAGAAAGTCGCCAAAGACAATCGCGGTAGCGTCTTTAAATAAATTTGCCTGCTGGCATTGTTCTAGCATGCGATCCAAGCGATAGCCGCGCTCACCCACTTCTTCTAGAAAAATAATGCGATCTTTACCCTGCATTTGCCATAGAGTGCCAATACTGGCCTGCACTAAACACACATTACCACCTGTGATGGAGGATGCGAAAGAGGTGTTTTGTCTTGCCGCCGCATTGAGCGGCTTTCCTTGAAAGGTGATGTGATCTTTTGTGCCAAATACAATGTCTTTGATGGCAGCAATAGATTCAGGTGAGCATTTATCTGTGTTGAGGGTGCCATGCATCGCGGGCCACTTCCACTCTTGTTGAAAATATAAAAGTAATGCGGTGATATCACTCATCCCGATCAATAATTTGGGTGTGGCGGGCGGTATAATTTCATTGAAGCGTGGGGTGAGCCGCATCGACCCATACCCCCCTCGCGCGCAAATAATTGCTTTTGTCTCAGGCCGCTCGATCGCCTTTTTTAATGCGTTAAATCGATATTCATCGGTGTTCGCTAAAAAGGGCAAATCGCTTGTCTTAAAGATATCGTCTGCCACGATACAGCTCAGCCCCCAAGAGGTGAGCAACTCTTTTAATTGAATCAGCTGGTTGTCTGAACAGCGCGACGCAGGCGCGATAATTTCAACGCTGTCGCCGGGTTTTAAGGTGGGTAGTCTGCTCATAGGCTGATTATAAGCAGAATATATCCTATAAAACCAGGGTGTTGAAAATAGTGTAGAATAAAATAAATACGCATACTTGACACATATGTCAGCTATGCGTACTGCCTCTCTATTCTAGAGAGCAAACAATATGCGACTCCACCCGTTTTTTTCGCCTTGATCACTTCCCAGTTGTTGGGAAGTGTTGAGGCATTAACGGGTGTGTTAGTTTCAACATAGATACGCGCTTCTTTTGCCAAGAGATTATTCTCTTCGAGATAAAAACACATCGGTAGCAACAAGTCAGACTGAAATGGTGGGTCGAGAAACACGATATCAAAAAGGTGCGCGGGTCTTTTTAATTGATTCGGCAATGTGGCTTGATAAATATCAGCCGTGGTTGTTTTCAGTATTTCAGCTTCTTGTTTTAATAAATTGACAACGACTGCCGATTGGTCGATGAGTGTCGCGTGAGCCGCACCGCGTGAGAGCGCTTCAAATCCAAGCGCGCCACTTCCTGCAAACGCATCCAAACAATAACTGCCCCCGATGATGGGGCTCAGCCAATTAAAAAGCGTTTCGCGGATTCGGTCTCCGGTGGGGCGCAATTCGGCCAGGCTGGGTACGGCGAGTTTGCGGCCGCGCCACATACCGCCAATGATGCGTACTTGGCCGGGGCGCGTCATCTTTTGAGCGTTGCTTTCAATGTAAGAATACGCTCATACGACTCATCAATGCGCGATGGCGGAATGTCATCTTGAATCACTGCATTATAAATGATATCGATGACTTCGGCAGGATCTTGTGGAAGAGGTGTCAGTTGATTGCCAAATACCAATATATCAGCACCTGCATTGATTGCTAATATAATCGCTTTATCTGTTGTATATTGCGTGGTGATCGCACCCATCTGCAAATCATCTGTTACAACAACGCCTTTAAAACCTAATTGATCGCGAAGCAAATGAGTTGTCATTTTTTTAGAGAGACTTCCCGGAAAACCATCGGGATCAAGTTGTCGATTAACGACATGCGCAGTCATGATAACCTGGCAGTTTTTTTGCATGGGTATTAATGCTCTATAAGGATCGAGCTCGATATCGTGCCAGGTATTCGTGACATCAACAAACCCTAAATGAGAATCAGCTGTTGAGCTACCATGCCCTGGAAAATGTTTATAGCCGCATAGTACGTTTTGCTCAGCATAGGCTTTTGAAAAAATAGCCGCATCATGTGTCACGGTGCCAGCGTTGGCTGAAAAACTTCGCCCTAATTTACCGATGATAGAATTATCGGGATTCACATTGACATCAATCACGGGTGCAAAATTTAAATTAATACCCGATTTTTTAAGTGTCTCTACCATCCGCGCTGCATATTGACTGATTTCATTATCCGTCTTTTTTGCTATTTCTTCAGCCGATAGTGTTGCAGGAAATCCGTATGCTTCTTTCAATCGGTTAACGCTTCCGCCTTCGTAATCGATACTGATTAGCAAAGGATGGGACTTGTCTGGATTGCAGCGCTCTAATTCGCCAGTCAGCTCTTTCAGCTGAGCAGGATTTTGAATATTATGATGATATTTTTTCGTTTGAAAATCATAGTCAAATAAGATCACGCCACCGATTTGCTGGGCTTGGATATATTGTGCAATGGTATCTTGAGGTGTCAGCGAGACTCCCTTGAATCCGATTAAAAGCATCTGCCCTATTTTTTGTTTTAAGGAGATGGATTGTTCGTCTGCCGTTGTCATGCCTACCATTCCTATCGTGATGAACTATAGGGTTATTTTTACGTAGCGCTGCATTACGCATTTTTTTTACAATTCACTTTGCATTGCATTGTATACCAAGCCCTCATTTTTAGCTATGATGCTCACTGCTCTGAGGGAGAATGGGTTATGTTGGGTTTATTGAAGCGTGATAAACAGAATTCGTCGAATGAGAAAAAGGGATTCTTTGCGCGATTAAAGACCGGGTTATCTAAAACACGCGCGCATTTTTCATCCGGTTTGTCTGCCCTTATTTTGGGAAAGAAAGCAATCGGTTCGGACTTGATCAATGAATTAGAAACGATTTTGCTAACCGCGGATGTGGGGATTGCTGCGACCGAGCAATTAATTCAAGGATTGACAAAAAAATTGGATCGCAAGGAATTGCTTGATTCAGCGGCTGTGTTGGATGCATTAAAAGAAGACATGAAATCGATTTTGCGTCGGGTTGAAGCGCCTTTACTGATTCCTGAGATGTCTTCGCCTTTTGTAATATTAGTGATTGGGGTGAATGGCGCAGGCAAAACCACAACGATTGGGAAAATCGCACATTTTCTTAAAGAGCAGCACAAAAAAATTCTGTTAGCCGCAGGCGATACGTTTCGGGCGGCCGCCATTGAGCAATTACAAGTATGGGGTGATCGAAACGATGTGCCTGTGATTGCGCAAGCTGCCGGTGCTGATTCTGCTGCTGTCATTTACGATGCATTCGTTGCAGCAAAAGCGCGTCACATGGAGGTGTTGTTAGCGGATACCGCAGGACGACTTCACACGCAGGCGCATTTGATGGATGAATTAAAAAAAGTGAAGAGAGTCCTGGGAAAGATAGACCCCGCGGCCCCGCATGAAACGCTATTAGTGTTAGATGCAGGTATTGGCCAAAATGCATTGAATCAAGCGAAGCAATTTCATGAGGCCATGGGCGTAACCGGTTTGGCGATTACCAAGTTGGATGGCACGGCTAAAGGCGGCATGGTCTTTGCGATTGCGAAAGCCCTTCAGTTGCCTATTCGGTTTGTCGGTGTCGGAGAAGGAATCAGCGACCTCAAACCCTTTCATGCGGACGAGTTCGTCTCTGCCCTATTTGACCAGTAGTTCTCGCCCTGCCGAGCGAGAGCTCCTTAAGGGGAGAATCGTGATTCTCCCCTTTAAGAATACCCCATCGCGCATGGCCAGCGGGAATCGCTATGATTTGAATAATTAAATAAAAGAGCGTAGAATGTTTCCACATTGTGGGGAGACGTTACTATGACAACCAGCCAGAAAATACTTGATATTCGTTTACCAATCAACAGCTTAGATTCTTATATGCGCTATGTTGAGAGCGTTCCGATGCTGAGTTTCTCCGAAGAGCAGGCATTGGCAAACCGTTTGCGCGCTGAGAACGACCTGTCAGCGGCGAAAGAATTAGTATTGGCGCATGCGCGTTATGTGGTGCGCGTGGCACGAGGATATAAAGGGTATGGTCTGCCATTAGGTGACCTTATCCAAGAAGGCAATATTGGCCTGATGAAAGCCGTTAAGCGCTTTAACCCCGACGTTGGCGTCCGTTTAGTAACTTTTGCGATGCATTGGATTAAATCAGAGATCCATGAATTTGTGATTCGTCATTGGCGTATTGTCAAAATTGCAACAACCAAGGCGCAGCGAAAGTTATTTTTTAACCTGCGTCGCATGAAGACCCAGTTGGCGTGGTTTAGCAATGAAGAAGTCGATGCGGTCGCAGAGGATCTGGGGGTCCCACCTCAAACAGTTCGAGAAATGGAAATGCGTTTGAGCCAGGCTGATGTGTCGTTTGATCTGAACAATGACGACGATGATGAAGACTATTCAGCGGCACCCGCTACTTACTTGGAAGATCATACGCTTGATCCAGGGCGGATTTTTGAGAAAAGCAGTTCAAGTACGCAATCCAGTGAGGCGTTGCAACAGGCGATCGCATCATTGGATGAGCGTAGCCAGGCTATTTTGTCAGCGCGTTGGTTTGAGTCTAAACCTACGACGCTTGAAGTTCTCGCTCAAAAATATGGTGTTTCTGCGGAACGCATACGTCAGCTTGAAAAAAACGCACTGCAAAAATTAAAAGCGCATATAACCGCGTCATGTGCTACTTAATTTGTAGGATAATATACCTATCTTGCGTGAGATAATGCGTTAGAATACTTGTTTATGCGTTAACATTACTTCTCAACTCTTTGATTAAACTATTCTATTGATATTTTTTCGATTTTGTTCTTTTTTTATTTCCATATGCGGATGTATTTATTTTGATACGATGAAATCATTCAAGGATGAATATCAGGGACCGGCACACGGATGATTATGCTTAAGGATATAGTAGAGTCTTGTCACGGATGAAAGACTGGGTTTAGAAGGCCTTCATCACCGCTGCATTAAAAAAAGCGATCTCACAAAGGTCGCTTTTTTTGTATACGCTAAGGCTCCATTAACCAACAGCCATCTATGTACAATCTTTTGATAAAAAATTTCTTAAAATACTCACATACTGTGTGTATGCTCCGTTTTTTCGTCATTTTTTATCAAAACCTTGCCGCATATATGGCTGTTTGTGGTCTTTGCAGGTTATGACTGCGAATGGAGGCTGCCTAATGCCTGCCCCATTTTGACATCGGTATCGACAAGCGCGCTTCTCGACCAGGCCATTTGATTCGCTGTAAATAATACAATAACCGTTGAGCCCATTTCAAAATGTCCGAGCTCTTCTCCCTTTTCGAGAGAAATAGGTTGAGTCGGCGTGACATCTTTTATCTTGGCTGACGCAATGATGGCGTCTGACCAAATCGTTTTAATACCGCTGACTAGCATGGCACCCACTAAAATAACCGCCATGGGACCTTGGTCTGTATCAAACAAGCAGACCAAGCGTTCATTGCGTGAAAAAAGGTGAGGAATGTGTTGGGTTGTGAGCGTATTCACCGAAAATAATTTGCCGGGAATATAAATGGCTTCACGTAATGTGCCGGCGTAGGGCATGTGTACGCGATGGTAGTCTTTTGGCGCAAGATACAGCGTCGCATAGTATCCCGAAGCAAAGGGTTTGGCGCGATCAGCCGATCCGCCGAGTAAATCGATCGTATTAAAGTAAAATCCTTTCGCTTGAAAAAGAAGGGTGTTTTCTATTTTTCCGATTTGACTGATGGCTCCGTCGACAGGAGACACAATGGTCTGCTTATCTTCTGCGATGGGTCGAAGCTTAAGGTTTAATCGACGAGTAAAAAAGCTGTTAAAATCCGGATAGTCATTTAATTGTTGACATTGAGCTGTGCTCATATCGGCGCCAAAGCAGCGGATGAGCAAGTTGATTTGCCAATTTTTCCACCAGACCCAACGACAATGACACAGTACGCCAGACAGCCACGATAATGCACGTTGAGGTGCTAAATATTGTAGCGCTATTTTTATTCTATTGTTCATGCAATATCTTCGCTCCTATTTAGGTCAGCAGTATAACGAGACTCGTGGCTTGTGTATACTTGAGGTTCTCTCGATGGGGGTGAATATGTTGATCAAGGCTGTCATTGTATTAGCGCTGCTCGTTATTTTATATAGCTTGGGAAGTGGATTATTTTATTTAGTGCGCGGACGCAATCAAGATGCATCGCACATGCTGAAAGCGTTGGGTTGGCGCGTCGGTTTGTCGCTAGGCGTTTTTGTGTTGTTGGGGGCAGGTTATTTATTGGGGTGGATCACACCACATGCTGTTTAGTTTGAAAAAAAGGCGCGCCAAGAAAACGATATCCGGCTGTATTCGAGCGGTAGCTTTGATGCATGCCTGCTATTTTGTCGGTGATATGCAATACAAAGATGCATTGCAGATACATTGCAAAAGGATGGCTGTGTTCGATGCGCTCTATCAAGGCGAGTCATTATTGAAAACATCCTACGCTTCTCTTATGCTTCGCATTGAAGAATTAACAGGCCTTATTTTTTCGTTGAACCAATTATATTATCGCGTGAAAGATAAAGCGCTTTTTGAAATAGGTGCGCATGAATTGCAGTCCATTCAACGCGTATTGATTTCTCTCTTAAAACGGATGAGCCAAGGCAAATCATTGGCTTTGTATGAATTAGAGGACGCTATCCAATCGTTTGAAAAACTCTTCGAACAAGCGTTGTGCGTGGTTGCGCCTGATACCACTATTTTTTTGTTTTTTATTCAGCATTTGTCTGCGCTGAAAAGTCTAATGGGTGTGATTTCAGAGGAGTGGGCATGCCTTTGATTCATCAGCACCTAAAATATATCGTCGCTACGCTCATCGCATTAACAGCTCATTTTTTTCTATCAAGGAGCCATGAGGGTTGGTTGCTTATTGTGACTCTACTGACGATGTGTACAGCACCGGGGTGTGCTGTATATCAAGGATTATGGCGCTATATTTGGGCTTCCATCATTATTGTGGCGCTTTCTTTTTCTGTGTTGTCTCATGCTTTTCTTGTTTCTCGATTAAGTGATGCAACAATAGGCGCGCTGATTGGTATTGTCATTAATGTGATGGTTTTTCCGGATCGAGCGGACACACAATTTCGAGAGGCCTGTATTCCCGTTTGGAATGCGTATATCGATTATTTTTCTTCTATTGTCTCACTGCTGTCACGAACAGAAAATGATATTGAACAAACAAAAAGAAAAACCATTCAGTCTATGACAGCGTTGCCGGGATGGGTGTATGAGACGGGCTTTGATAAAACGTTAAAATCGGGTTACTGCTATGTCTTGATGAAGACAGAGCGTGTGGCGGATCTTTTATTGTCCATGCATTATCTGGTATCAGCGTCGGGTTCGCGTGAGATGGGTTGCGCAATACAAGAGCCCTGCCGACGTTACGCGGATTTGATGGCGGAATGGATGCGCTCATTAACGAGCGTGTTAGCGCTCCAACCCATTGCCATGGGCGTTGATGATGGTTTGATTGCATTGCAATTGATCGAAGAAACGCTGGAAAAAATGAAACCGCCCGCACTCGCATGGGCAGAATCGTTTAAAGATTATCTGCGTTACGAAGAATTTGTTTATTGTTTACGCGAGTTACGTGCTATTTTGTTTGACCTTAGTCTTTCGACTGCGCCCGTAAAAATACTCGTTAAATAGCCATCTTTCAGTTATCATACCAAAAAAATGACATTCGAGGGAAAAATGATTAAACAGATTATCGCGCTATTTCTTTTGAGCGTCATCACGTCGCTTAGCTTTGCCGGTGCTGACTTTACAAGCGCTGATTCGACAGACACCGTTCGAAAACTAATTACATTTCTAACAGCTGATTGGACAGGTCACGGCGTCACCTATATGGGTACAGCGGGAGATCTGATGAATCGTCCGTTACCTCTCACCTATTACGCGCCAGCGGATTATTGGGGAAAATATGTTTGTGAAATGCCTGGCAATGATTGTCACGTGACGGATATCTATCATGCAGGTAATGTTGATGCAGACAATTCTACACTGTTACCCGATCCGGCGTCTCCTGGAGCGGCGCTGCAGTCTGAGCGAGCGTTGATAAGCAATGGAACGGATATTTATGATGCAGCGACTTGGCAAATAGCGCTAGCACTGGCGAGCCAGGATCATCAATTTAATGACAAAAATCTTTTTTCAGTGGCTAATGATCAAAATATTTTATTACAGCAAGGTTTTAGCGGAGAGGCATTTGGACCGTTAATTTCCGGCGGAAATCGTATTTTGACCGACACTCCCGCTGGTTCGGGAGATTCTTATCATTCTCCGATTATGAATCGTTATTTTAAAACAGCTATTACCGACAGAAAGAAGGCTTATTTTCCTCGTATGGTAACGAGACAGCGACTTCTGGCGGATCCTTTTGTCAATCCTGATACTCGCTATTTATTGAGTTATATCACGGCACCCAATTTGCCAACCACGGATCTGCGTTACAAAACAGGATTGATTACCGTATTTGATAACAAACCGGTCACAGGGGAAAATGTGTGGGCATTTTTGATTGGACCCTTGCAAGCAGCTCAAATAAAATATAAACGATCTAAAGCAGGCTGTGTGCCGTATCATGATATAGCGGTGCAAAATGCGTTAGATATTTTATTTGCGTTTCAAGCGATGCAATCTCCGCTCGGTTGCCTCTATTACACGACTGTGACTGATGGTTCGCCAGAAAATTATGTGGTCTCCATTGAAAACAATGCGTCCGCTTTAGCGGGTTTGTTGACGCTACAGCATGTACTTATGCAAACCAAGCAATACGATACTAGCGTATCGCCAGATGACAAAATCAGCATAGACGATGCGCTGTCAAAAATTGATATTATGCTGAGGGGCGGCATGACAATAAGTGGTGACAAGACAGAAGGCTTGATTCATTTTTTTCGGCACGATGCCTATGCAACAGATGGAAGCGCAACAGAAGTAGTCAATGGTGGCGCATGGGATCGGCAGAAACAATTATTTGTGATAGGTGGCAAGACCAATGACAATGGAGATCGATGGACGCCGGGTCCCGATGTCTCAGTCGATGCCAATACCTGGACGGTCTCTGTGTTGGGTCAGCCGTTGATTGATCAGTGGTTTGGCTTTGGCACGGCTTACCAAATTTGGAAAAATGTGAGAGCGCTTTCATCGTATAGTGGGAACGATCATACGTTGTGGGGCGTTGGGTATTCCGCTAATGATGACCATGATGTGATGTCAGCAGAATGGACAGCGGGAGCGATCAATATGTTGCGCGTACTGATTACGCAATATAAAACAGCAGCTGACTCATCGAGCCAATATACGGCGGCACAAAAAGCGCAAGCAACACAAATTGTCGAAGAGCTTCAGGCAGACCATGACAGCATGGTGGATCATTTGGCCAGATTACGATCCGATCAGTATGGAAAAGACCCTACCTTTGACGAGGTTCGTCCGTTTTATCCTGATCCTGATTATTATAGTAAATTATTTTCAGCAGGCGGCGATACCTTGAGTTATGTCTATGCGAGCAAACGCTATCTGATTCGCTTTCCTGGTGGATGGTTTGCGAACCCGATACCGAGTACGGCATCAACCACTTGGCCTGTGATGCTGTATTATCAATTTAATCCGTTCAATGCGATTGATGGGGGTTATGAGCCGAATCAGATTGCTGATCCTTTGATTCCTTGAAAATTTGTTTTCTCTTCTTGTTATCCTCTTTTTTCTTACCATCCTTTTTTCTTGTCATCCCCGCGCAGGCGGGGACCCATGGTGGTATCACCTGTGAATACAAGAAGAGAGAAATTTTTTTAAAGAGCAAATTCTTTTATTTCCCTGATGGAGTCATTTGCAGAATGGGTCCCCGCCTGCGCGGGGATGACAAGAAAAAAGGATGGCAAGAAAAAAGGATGGCAAGAAAAAAAGGAGATAACAAGCAGTGAATGGGCAAGCTTCGTTACACCACCGGCAAACTACCCACCCTCACAATTTTCATGGAATTGGTTTTGCCATGCACGCCAATCAATTCGCCTTTGGTGATAATCACGAGATCGCCGTCTTCGATGATGTCACGGGATTGCAATGCATCAACAGCGGCCTTATTGAGTGCGCGTCGATCGATTGGTATCGCATCAAATGCGATCGGGTAGACGCCGCGATAGAGCGCCATGAGTTGTCGAGTGGCAGCATGTCGGCTCAAGCCGTAAATGGGAATGCTGGATCGGACGCGTGACATCCAAAGGGGTGTGGAACCCGATTCAGTGAGCGCGATAATCGCTGTGATATCTAAGTGGTTTGCGGTGTACATGGTTGCCATCGCAATGGCTTCATCGATGTGTTTAAAGTGTTTTTCTAAGCGATGCCGAGATCGTTTAGCAATAGGGTTTTTTTCAGCGCTAAGACAAATGCGATGCATCGCAGCGACGGCTTTGTCAGGATATTTTCCCACAGCAGTTTCTTGCGATAACATGACCGCATCCGTTCCATCAAGCACTGCATTTGCGACGTCTGATACTTCAGCGCGGGTGGGGATGGTGCTGTATGTCATGGTTTCCAGCATTTGAGTGGCGGTGATCACGGGTTTGTTGAGTGCGCGGGCCATATGAATAATGTTTTTCTGAGCGCCAGGCAATTCCGCATCGCCAATTTCAACACCTAAATCGCCGCGCGCGACCATGACGCCATCCGCTGCAAGAATAATTTCTTCAATATTGGTGATGGCTTCGGCGCGCTCTATTTTTGCGATAATGTTTGCTGTGCCGTTTGCGGCTTTCAATAAAGCACGCGCTTGATTGACATCCGCTGCATTGCGCGGAAACGAAATGGCAAGATAATCCGCTTTTAAGCGAACGGCCTCAATAAGATCAATACGGTCTTTATTGGTGAGCGCTTCAGCGGATAAACCGCCGCCCAGTCGATTTATGCCTTTGTTATTAGAGAGTTCGCCACCATTCACGACTTTGCAATGAATGCGCTGATTCTCGATTTTTTCAACGGTCATGACGAGGCGCCCGTCATCGAGCAATAACGTATCGCCTGCATGAACATCGTTGGGTAGATTTTTATAATCCAGACCAACCATTTGTTCGTTGCCTTCGTCGTCACCTAATTGAGGGTCTAAAATAAAATCTTGATTTTCTTCGAGGATTATTTTTTTATTCTTAAAGCGTCCTACGCGAATTTTAGGGCCTTGCAAATCCACTAAAATGGCGACGATGCGACCGTGTTTTTTGGCGATGTCACGCACGGATTGAATGCGTTGTTCGTGCGTCTCTTTGGTGCCGTGGGAGAAGTTAGCACGAAACACATCGGCGCCTGCCAGCATGACTTTTTCAAGCATAGTGGGGTCGTCTAATGAGGGGCCGAGCGTGACAACAATTTTGGTGCGTCGTAAGATATTCATGAGGTTTTCTTCTTTTTTGTTTTTGAGGGAGTTTTTGTTTTTTCAGTCACACTCACGATGCTCACTGTATTAGTGTGCTGTTCAAGCGCTTTGATAACAGGGAGTGTTTTCCCTTCAAGGAAAGATAAAAAGGCACCGCCGCCTGTCGAGATGTAATCAATTTTGTCGACGATATCATATTTTTCAATGGCAGCAAGTGTGTCGCCGCCACCTGCAACAGAAAATCCACCGCTAGCCGCAATGGCATTGGCGATGGCTTTTGTGCCTGCGCTGAATTGTTCTATTTCAAAGGCGCCCACCGGGCCATTCCATATAATTGTTTTAGCGGCTTTAATGATTTTGACATATTTTTTAATGGTGTCAGGCCCTAAGTCATAAATTTTTTCATCATCATCAATTTGAGATAAAAGACGAATAGAGCTTTCAGTGTCTTCGGAGAGTTTGTCAGCGACAACCACATCAGTGGGAAGCGGTATTTCTGCACCGCGTTGCTCGGCGTTCAGGCTAAGACGCTCTGCTTCATCTATTAAATCAGGCTCATGAAGTGATCGTCCGACCATGTAGCCCTTTGCTGCAATGAAGGTGTTAGCAATACCACCACCAATAATGAGTGTGTCGACTTTTTGTGATAGCGTGTCTAACAAAGCGAGTTTCGTTGATACTTTAGAGCCGCCGACGATCGCAACGACCGGATGTTTAGGTTTGGCTAACACATTTTTTAGTGCGCTCAATTCGGCAACCAGCAAGGGACCTGCGCAGGCAATCGGTGCGCATTGAACGATTCCACAGGTAGAGGCTTCTGTGCGGTGTGCTGTTGCAAAGGCGTCCATGATGACAACATCACAGAGCGCCACCATTTTTTTGGCTAACTCTAAATTGTTATTTTTCTCGCCCACATTGAAACGTACATTTTCCAATAAAACGAGAGGATGGTTTTTCATCGAAAAGCCATCAATCCAGTCTTGAATCAATGGTACGTCTTGTTTGAGTAATTTTGATAGGCCCACGGCAATGGGCGCCAGTGAAAACTGCTCGTCAAATACCCCTTCTTCAGGGCGCCCGAGATGGGAGAGCAGCATCACTTTAGCGCCTGCTTTTAATGCTTTTTTGATGGTGGGAATCACAGCTCGTATCCGTAAATCGCTCGTAATCTCACCATTCCTTAACGGGACATTGAGGTCGACTCGGAGTAAAGCGCGCTTATTTTTAAGTACTACATCGGACATGGTGAGAATGGACATGGGTCAGCGCTCCAAATGTTGCTGTATTGACGTTGAATCTATTGCATAATGAGCTCAATTACAAGGGGAATAGTGAGAGCTTTCATGAAGCGAGTGTTGATAACGGGCGGCGCTGGATTTATTGGCTCGCATACAGTCGACCTCTTTTTAGAGCAAGACATAGAAGTGGTTGTGCTCGATAATTTATCAAGTGGCAAGATCAATAATATCAACCCATTTTCTCCTCAATTAATTTTTGTTCGAGCGGATGCATCGGATGCGTCCGCCCTTCGAAAAGCACTCTTGGGTTGCAACGCTGTGCTTCATCTGGCGGCTCGTCCATCGGTCGCTGAATCGCTTGCGCATCCTCTACGATCACTGGAAGCTAATATCGGTGGGTTTTTGCACGTATTAGAGGCGATCCGACAAAGCAATGACACCATTCGTTTGGTGTATGCGTCAAGCGCTGCCGTTTACGGCGCTCATACTCCGCTGCCTTGTGATGATACCATTCCGCTGACGGTAGACCCTCTTTCGCCTTATGCACTTGAAAAAATAACAAACGAATATTACGCCGCACTGTATGCGCGCTTATACGGAATCAAAAGTGTAGGGTTGCGTTACTTTAATGTGTATGGCGCAAGACAAGATCCTGCTTCCCCCTACTCAGGCGTGATTTCAAAATTTATTAAGCAATATCAACAACATAAGCCCATCACGGTGTTTGGCGATGGAGAGCAGTCTCGCGATTTTATCCATGTGAGCGATATTGCGAAAGCGAATTGGCAGGCTATTAATAGCGATTATTGCGGTGTGTTGAATGTCGCGACGGGAGCGCCTGAAACATTAAATCAGTTGATACATTATCTTGAGTTGGTCAGCGGCACGCCTGCTCATATTGAATACAATCCTAGTCAATTAGGCGATATTAGAGAATCCTATGCGACCACTTATCAGGCAGAGCAATGCCTAGGGTACCGCTCGACAGTCAGCTTGATCGACGGGATTCGTTTGTTTTTCTGAACAAGAATCGGCTATACTTTTTCACCCTCCTTCGAGACTTCTGCTTCGCAGACTCCTCGGGATGAGCGGAATAAAAAGAGGATGGATATAGATGAATCACCCTAAAAAACAAGCCGCAACACAACGACGTTACACCGTTAAGCGTGCCGATTTGCCACTATCTTGTCCATTGTCTGATGCGCGCGTATGGGATGCGCATCCACGCGTCTATTTACCTATTGAAGAAACGGGTCGAGTGATTTGTCCTTATTGTGATGCGGAGTTTGTATTATCAGATGACTAAAAAAATACTCGTAGCAGGGCCTGCTTGGGTGGGTGACATGGTGATGGCCCAAACGTTATTTAAGTTATTAAAACAGCGCGATCCGACTGTCACGATTGATGTATTGGCGCCAGCGTGGAGCTTTCCTTTGTTGGCACGCATGCCTCAGGTGTCATCCAGTATTACGATGCCATTAACGCATGGACAGTTGGGGTTGCGAGCTCGTTACAGGCTAGGTAAGGCATTGCGCGCACATCATTACGATCAAGCGATTGTACTACCGAATTCTTTCAAATCAGCACTTGTTTTATGGTTTGCTCGTATTCCGCAACGAACGGGTTGGCGCGGTGAAATGCGATATGGCGTGTTGAATGATGTGCGCACGTTGGATAAAAAACGTTATCCGTTGATGATCGAACGGTTTATGGCGCTTGGGGTTTCACCCAGCGAAGCATTGCCGACAGACTATCCTTTGCCTGAGCTGCACGTGCCAATGGACACCGCTGAAAAGTTAATTAAAAAGTATCCGGTGATCCAGTTAGATAAACCCGTGTTAGCGCTTTGTCCGGGTGCAGAATTTGGTCCCGCTAAACAATGGCCGACAGAATATTATGCGGCTGTGGCGAATGCTAAGATTGCTGCGGGTTGGCAAGTATGGTTGCTCGGCTCTGCTAAAGATCGTGTGGTAACAGAACAGATTATGCAACTCACTGAGAATCGCTGCATGGATTGGGCGGGCAAAACAACATTAGAAGAAGCCATTGATTTATTATCGTTATCGACAGTGGTCGTGAGCAATGATTCAGGGTTGATGCATGTGGGTGCTGCATTACGTAAACCGCTTGTTGCGATTTATGGTGCCACGAGTACGACGTTCACTCCCCCTTTGCATGTGGGTGCGCGCATTGTATCGTTATCACTCGAGTGTCAGCCGTGTTCTCAGCGAATATGCCCACTGAAACATCACCGTTGCATGAAAGAGCTTTTGCCTGTGCAGGTATTAAATGCTATATCTTCGGCAACATCGGATAAAACGCAATGAAAGTTCTGATTGTCAAAACATCGTCGATGGGCGATGTGATTCATACGCTTCCGGCATTGACGGACGCAGGACGCGCGATACCCGGCATCACCTTTGATTGGGTCGTCGAAGAAAATTTTGTGGACATCCCGTCGTGGCATCCCTTAGTGGAATCGGTCATTCCTGTCGCGTGGCGCCGTTGGAGAAAAAATCTTTTTTCAAAAAAGACAGCTCAAGAATTTTTTGATTTTTGTAAAATAGTGCGCGCTAAAAAATATGATTTGATTATTGATGCGCAGGGATTATTGAAAAGTGCTGTGTTAACGCGAATTGCTCAAGGACGTTCTGTTGGTTGGAGTCTTCAATCTGCACGCGATCCATTCGCTTCGCTCTTTTACAAAAAACGATATATGACGGCGAAACGAACAGAGCAACATGCGGTGACGCGTCTTCGTGATTTATTTTCAAAAGCATTGGGTTATGCGTTACCCTCCTCTATGGCGGATTATGGCGTTGATCGACATTATTTCGAGGCGAACACCGACACATCCTATTTGGTTTTCTTACATGGTACAACGTGGAATGCCAAACATTGGCCTGAAAGTTATTGGATTCAACTTGCGGAGATGGCATCCGATGCGGGCTATCATGTTAAAGTAGCCTGGGGGAATGAGGCAGAGGTGCAGCGCGCGATGCGTATTCGCGATGCGTCTTCTGCCGTTGCAGTACTTCCCCGAAAAAGTATCACCGAAATGGCCGCTGTATTGGCTCACGCCAAAGCGATCGTGGCCGTGGATACGGGCCTGTGTCATCTCGCCGCCGCATTGGATGTACCAACGGTTTCTTTGTATGGGCCAACCGATCCGACACTCAGTGGCGCAGTCGGAAAATCACAGGTTCATCTGCGGGTCGATTTTCCCTGTTCACCTTGCTTAAGTCGTGAGTGTACCTATCCAGGTCGCGAGACGATGTCGCCCCAACCGCCTTGTTTTGGTACCTTGCCACCGGAGAAGGTGTGGGCGGCGGTGTTGAAATTGTTGTAACTTGTTATTATATAAATAAAATTTTTCATGGAAATCACATCTTCCTTTTGACGACAAGGCCTAATAATCGTTGTGCAATGCCGATATCAAAATAAAATAATTTAAATTTTTTATCATTCTACCCAATACTGCCTACAGAAAGGGGTTGGCTATACCCAATACGCAATCACCGCCATGACAGCCAACCCTGACAGCAAAAACAAGAACTCCAACAATCCCTCGGGGCCGTGTTCACGTTCATGATGATTAATATGATGCAACGTCGACATATACAAAAAGGTGCCGGCTGCAAATGCATTAAATCCAGCAATACACCACTGATTGACGCTCGCGCTCAGCATCGATGACATGCTTGTACCTATCAGAATACCGGCCGGCGTCATCAACGAAAAAATCCCTGCGAGCAATATCATTTTCTTTAGAGTCAAACCACTGCGATTCAAGATAACCGCTAACGCAAAACTCTCGGACCCTTTGTGAATAATAATCGCAACAAAGATGACAAACGCCGTCTCAAGGGTGACATTAATCCCCAGCGCGCCACCCTCAATAAAAGAATGGATGATCAACATCAATGCGACCATATACGGCATAGCGGACGTTGCACAAGACTTAGACTGCGCAAGACGCTCGAAGAAAAGCAGCACCAAAAATCCCGCCGCGCAGAAAAGCTCAGCAATCGGATAATGATTGCCGCTCCCAAGCAGCTGCCCAAAACCACTCACCGCGTCAGGCAACATATGAAATAAAGCAGCGCCCAAAAAGACGCCGCTTGCAAATGCATCCATCCCTTCCAATATGGCGTGATGCGCAGGATGTGCCCGAACGCGAATAGGATAAATAATCGCAACCAAACTCGTTGCAAGAATTAAAATACCCGCTATCAGCTTATAATAGATTAGATCCATTTAACGCATCCTCACCCTGATTGGCAGCGATTATCCTATAAAGCCTCGCGAGAGTCACGCTTTTGCAGAAAAGACAACCATATGATCATACGCACTATCTTGGCATCATTGCTATGAGCATGCTACGATGGAAAAAGTAGGTCAAGATGGGAGTAGGGTGGGTAAAGCGCTTTTTGCGTGCC
>CANJVW010000019.1 GCA_947478495.1 Legionellales bacterium
GCTTTGGAATATCGCTTTTCTAACATCTCTCCTAGCAGTAAACGATCTTCTCTTTTTAAATGACAGTACCGCTCTCCCATCGCTTTTCTCCCTCTCTGTGTGACATGATTATAAGTTAATCAATGTCGCACTTCGAGTGAGATACTGCCAACCGCCCGCAAGATAAAAGCATTTCAATATCAAGATTATTCTTTTCAGCCAGCTACCATCCCGCTGATTCTAAAAAAAAATAATACAGCCCAAATAGAAACTGAAGCAATGAATCGGCAAGGAATATCGATTATGTTGACATCGCTTGCGCGAACCTACGTGGATGTCTTAGCTCGTCCTGATCTCGCAGGAGGATGGGAGGAGGTCTGTCGTTCATTAGATAATATTGCAGCTCTTAATATTGAAAAAGTCATTGAATATTGCTTGGCGCTCAAGAATAATATCGTCGCCGCTAAAGTCGGTTATTTTTTGGAGCAACGACAAGGAGCTTTTTCAGTCAGTCAGGCTCAGTTAAGCCATCTTCAAACAAATAAACCTATTTCTCCGCAATATATCCATCACCACGCAAAAGAATCCTGTGTGCTAATAAAAAAATGGAATCTCATGGTACCGAAAAGCATAGTCAACCGAATATGGGAAGAACCGAATAATGATAACATCTAAAGAAGATCTTCTCAGAGAAGCAAAACAGAGGCATTACAAGCCTGAAATTCTTGAAAAAGCGCTGCGTTTATTGGATATATTAGAACAATTATTGCTTATTCCGTATTTGCGCGATCACCTTGCTTTGAAAGGCGGGACGGCATTAAATTTATTTCAAACTATATTGGGGGATACAGGTGGGCGTTATTCCAATAAACGACGCAACACTTTACCGACAGGTGACTTAGGGAGTTCAGAGCGAAATTCAATATATTTTGGGCGCTTATAACCCGTGAGGCGATCATGGCAAAATGTTCTAATCGCTTGTTCGGTAATATCAGTGCGATGCGTTACGACAAATGCTTTAACAGCTTCGCCCGTATGTGTATCAGGCACCGCTTTGATTGCAGCCTCTAGAATGCCTGGCATCTGCAGGAGCACTTCTTCTATTTCATTGGGATAGACCTTAAATCCAGAGACAACTACCATATCTTTTTTGCGATCGACAATGGAGATAAATCCATTTTCATCCATGATAGCAATATCGCCCGTCAACAACCAACCCGCTTCATTGGTCGCTTTTTTTGTTTCGAGCGGATTCTGCCAATAACCACGCATGACTTGAGGGCCTTTCACAGCCAGCTCACCTGGCTCGCCGTTATTAACGCTCTGCCCTGTATCATCTAAAATAGCAACATCCGTTGATGGTACGGGTAGCCCGATGCTTCCCGGATGATGAGAGCCATCTAATGGATTGATAGCCACGCAAGGAGATGCTTCTGTTAGTCCATAGGCTTCGGTTAGCGCGCATCCCGTTATCTTTTCCCATTCCGTTAAGACATTTTTTTGTACCGGCATAGCACCACATAAACCAATTTTTAACGCGCTAAAATCGCACTTCATGAATGAGGGGTGACGCAGCAGCTCGCTAAATAATGTATTGACTCCCGTTATTAACGTAAATTTAAATTGTCTCATGGTGGAAATCACAGCGGACAAACGTCGGGGGTCGCTGATTAAAACGCTTAAGCCCCCTACTCGCGTCACCAGCAAGCAATTGGCAAGCAACGAAAAAATATGATAAAGCGGCAATGCGGTAATCATGATGTCGTTGCCATAGCGTATCTTTGAACCCACCCACGCTTCAGCCTGTAAAATATTGGCAATGATGTTGCGATGCGTTAAAATGGCCCCCTTTGAAGCCCCCGTTGTGCCGCCCGTATATTGCAAAAATGCAATATCGTCTCCCGCGCACGTAACCGGTGTAAAAGGTGTCTTCTCCCCTATCCTTAGCACATCTTGAAAATTTATTTTTTTAAAAAGAGCAGAATTCCATTTTTTTCGTTGAAAATAACGGACATAAAAATTAATAAAACACGATTTGATGGGGGGCAGCAAGTCACCCATATTTGCTACAATCACATTCTTGATAGCCGTTGCTGACAAGCCTTTCTGTACCACCTCAATAAATGGCATTGAGACAAGAATGGTTTCTGCGCCGCAATCATTTAATTGATGCACCCACTCTGGCACCGTGTAAAGCGGATTCACATTCACGACAGTCAAGCCTGCTCGCAACGCGCCCCATAGTGCAATCGGATACGGCAGGCTATTGGGCAGCATCAAAGCGATGCGATCACCTTGTTTTAGGTGTAATACGTGCTGCAAGTAAGATGCAAATCTTTCAGAGTAATCGCGAAGTTCTTGATAAGTGATTGTTCTGCCCATGTGAAAAAAAGCAGGCAATGCACGGTAGCGTTCAGTGCTTTCATCAAACACATTCAACAGAGAAGAATAGGTGTCAGGATTGATGTCAGCAGGAATATCTTTTGGGTAATGTTGTAACCAAATTCGTTCCATGATTTTACATTCCTTTGTTGTGTCCTCGAAAATCCTGTCATTGCGAGCGTAAATAACACGCTCTTGAATAGCTTTAAAAAGAGATCTCATTCTATTGGTCGGAACGGCCGGATTTGAACCGGCGACCCCTTGCACCCCAAGCAAGTGCGCTACCAGGCTGCGCTACGCCCCGCTTTTTCTTTACTCTTATTCTGTTCAAATGTAGGGTGGGCAAAGCGCTTTTTGCGTGCCCACCACTTATCTCGATACACAATGGTGGGCACGCAAAAAGCGCTTTGCCCACCCTACATTCTTTCTTACTTGTCTTCCTTTTCCTCAAGCTGACAATGCTCAACCCGCGCCCGTAATTTTTGGCCGGTATGAAAGGTCACAACTCGTCGGGCTGAAACAGGAATCACTTCACCTGTTTTGGGGTTTCGACCCGGTCGTTCACTTTTGTCATGCAATTCAAAATTGCCAAACCCGGAAATCTTAACCGGTTCACCTAGGATTAACGCATCTGAGATCTCAGAAAAGAAAAGCTCAGTCATTTCTTTGGATTCTCGCTTGCTTAATCCAATGGTTTCGCACAAATCATCCGCAATATCCGCTTTCGTCAAGGTTGGCATCCACTATCTCCTTAAGCTTGCAGAGCATCGTTCTTCAAGTGCAGAGACTACCTGAGCGATGATGCCCGTCACTTCTTCATCCAATAAAGTACGCGAGGGATGCTGCAGCGTTAGCGATAAAGCAACGCTTTTTTGATGTGGCGGAATACCCTGTCCACAATACACATCAAAGACATTTGCCTCTGTTAACCATGCAACTCCCACTCCCTTTATTGTATCCTGAATAGTTTGTTGAGGTACAGTTTGATTCACAATAATTGCAATATCGCGCCGAATCGCCGGGAATGGCGATTGCTCTGTCAAGATGCGTACGCGCGGGACTAGAAATGGCGCAATGAGGCATTCAAATAACAACACAGGACCGATCAAATCCAATTTTTGTGCAATACTGGGATGCAGCATTCCCATTAGCCCAAGGCATGTCTCTCCTTGGTAGATAGCGGCTGACTGCCCAGGATGCAAGGCGGGATGCGAGGTGGCGCGATAGTCAAATGATGACGGCAAGCCTATCATTTGAAGTAAATGCTCCACATCCCCTTTTAAATCAAAATAATCGGCATGTCGTGTGGCGCTGCCCCATTGTTCAGGTAACGCTGCGCCATTAATCAATCCGCTGAATACTGTTTCTTCTCGAATGGTGTCCCCCTTTGAATCATGTTCAGGGATAAAGCGAACACCGGTTTCAAATAGCCGAACGCGTGATTGCTGGCGATTTTGATTGTATTGCAATGCGCCAATGAGTCCTGGCCACAATGATGTGCGCATCACATTCATGTCGGATGTGATGGGATTGACGAGCGCTTTAGGTGTGTACTGTGCGTCAAATAGCGCCTGCAGGGCGTCACTGACAAAGCTATAGGTGATTGCTTCTTGATAACCTAAGGAGACAAGTGTTTCTTGTAAATTCGTCAAAGATGAAGCGGAAGAGCATCGCAGTGCTGCGCCGGGCAAAATCGCAGGAACATTATTGTATCCATACAAACGCACCACCTCTTCAATGAGATCTTCTTCGATGGCAATGTCGGTCCGATAAGAGGGGATAGTGACTTGCCAACCATCTGTCTTTTTTTGATAGGAAAAAGATAGGCGTTCTAGAATCGATTCAATGGTTTCTATTGATAATTCGAAACCCAACAATCGATGAACACGATTCAGTCTTAAGAAACGGGTTTTTTCTGCTGGCAGAGACGCGGTTTTATTAATAAGAGGCCCCGCTTCTCCTCCAACGATTTCCAGAACGAGTTGTGTCGCACGTTCAATGGCTTTTGGGGGTAATGTAAAATCAACACCGCGTTCAAAGCGATAGGCGCTATCGGATGTTAAATGAAAATCCTGTCGTGATAACGCGCTCACGCTTGGCAAAAAGTAGGCGCTTTCAATAAAAATATCTTGCGTTTCAGGTGTCACGCTCGAGCTTGCGCCTCCCATGACGCCTGCGATGGCAAGGGGTTGCTTGTCATCCGCAATAATTAACGTCTGCGCATTCAGTTTAATGGTTCGATCATTTAATAACGTTATCGTTTCGCCTGGCTGTGCCATTCGTACATGAATACCGCCTGATAAAGTGGCTCGATCAAATGCATGCAACGGTTGACCTATTTCGAGCATCACATAATTCATGATATCAACAACAGGATGAATGGATTTCAATCCGGATCGCTTTAAGCGCTCTTGCATCCAAGGTGGTGTTGCGACATTCGTTCGAATCTGTTTAATGATGCGGCCTAGATAATGCGGGCAAGCGAGAGGCGCATCGATTGCGACTGGCAATACATCAGATACGGTTTGTTGGATGGCTGCAATAGACAGTATTTTTAATTGAGAGGAAGCAAGCGTGGCAGATAATTCCCGCGCAACACCATACACGCTTAAACAATCCCCTCTGTTGGGCGTGATGGATAAATCTAACATGCAATCTGATAGCTGAAAATAATCCCATACGTCTGCACCAATGGGTGCATCTTGTGGTAAATCGAGAATGCCATCCGCATCGTCGGCAAGTGTTAGCTCGCGCGCAGAACACAGCATGCCATGTGAAAATACACCGCGTAATTTACTTTTTGTGATTTTAAAATTCTGTGGTAGTACGGCGCCTACTAATGCAGCAGGTACCTTCATATCTGCTCTTAAATTCGTTGCACCACAGACAATCGTGAGTGGCTCGCCCTGCCCCACATCCACTTGGCAGACATTGAGTCGATCGGCATCGGGATGTTTTTCAAATGATATTAAGCGCCCCACCACCACGCCTGAAAATTTTTCAGCAACGGGCGTGACGGATTCCACTTCGATGCCGGTTTGCGTCAATGTATCAGCGATGGTTTGTGTGGCTGCATCGGTATCAAGATACTCTCGTAACCATTGTTCGCTGATTTTCATGAGAATTGCCTTAAAAATCGGATATCATTTTCAAATAAGAGACGTAAATCAGAAATACCAAAACGCAACATCGTCAAACGATCGAGACCTGCGCCAAACGCCCAGCCTGTGTAGCGCTCGCTGTCAATGTTTACCGCTTTTAAGACTTGTGGATGCACCATGCCGCATCCCAATACTTCAAGCCATCCCGTTTGCTTGCAAATGCGACAACCCGCTGCATTGCACGCGACACAGCCAATATCGATTTCAGCAGAAGGCTCTGTGAAGGGGAAAAAGGACGGTCTAAAACGAATGGGGATATCTTTATTGTCAAAAAAGGTTTGTAAAAATTGCGTTAACACGCCCTTTAGATGGGCAAAGCTCACATCCTCTCCTACCATCAAACCTTCAATTTGATGAAACATTGGAGTGTGTGTAATATCAAAATCACGACGATATACGCGTCCCATCGCAATCATCCTTAAGGGAGGTGTATTTTCTTTCATAAAACGAATTTGTACGGGCGACATCTGTGTGCGCAGCAAGGTGTTGTCTGCAAAATAAAATGTATCTTGCATGGCGCGCGCGGGATGCAGCGCAGGTATATTTAGCGCTTCAAAATTATGGTATTCGTCTTCTATTTCAGGGCCTTCTTCCACTGAGAATCCCATTTGAGAGAAAAGCGCGCCAATACGATTTTTGGTTTGAGTCACGGGATGCAGACTACCAAAAGATTGTCGACGCCCGGGCAGTGTGATGTCAATCGATTCTGAGGCTAATTTGTTTTCAATGTTTGCGGCTTCGAGAATAGCGAGACGCTCTTCGATGAGCGCTTGAAGTGCTTGCTTCGCTTGATTGATCTTTTGTCCGGCTTCCGGACGCTCTTCGGGGGGTAGCTGTCCAAGACTTTTAAGTTGTTCGGTTAGCTGGCCTTTCTTGCCGAGATAATCCACGCGGCAATCGTCGAGGTCTTTAAGAGTTGTTGCGGCAAGGATGCGGGTTTTGGCTGTTTCTAATAGACTATCCAACGAACCATCTCCCTTTTTCATGAGAGAATGTAGGATGGGCAAAGCGCTTTTTGCCTGCCCACCAGATTAAATTGCCTTTTGGCGGGCACGCAAAAAGCGCTTTGCCCATCCTACATTCAACACTCAATCCTGCAAAAAATACTACGCTGCTAACTGCGCCTTTGCTTCTGCTGCTAATGCTGCAAAAGCCGCTGGATCACGTACTGCGACATCTGCTAATACTTTGCGATCCATATCAATCGCTGCTTTTTTCAAGCCATGTATTAATTGGCTGTAAGATAATCCACTCAAGCGTGCTGCGGCGTTGATGCGGATAATCCAGAGTGATCGGAAATCACGACGTCTCTGGCGGCGATCACGATACGCATACTGCGATGCCTTGATGACGGCTTGATTTGCTACGCGAAAAACGCGACTACGCGCGCCATAATAACCTTTTGCTAAATCTAACGTTTTCTTGTGTCGAGCACGTGCTGTGACACCTCGCTTTACTCTTGCCATGGTCTATATCCTCATCGTTGCGAGATGCAATCCCGTTTCAATTACTAATTCTGTTGTCAACAATCGTCTGCGTCTCGCCATTTTTTTGGCGGTGAGAGGCATCATGCGCATGACAGAACGTACATCGGAATCATCCACAATTCCCATGGCACGCAGCTGGCGCTTACCTTTCGTCGATTTTTTTGTCAAGATGTGGTTGCGAAACGCACGACGGCATTTGAAGCCGGTTGCTGTCGCTCTAAATCGCTTTGCAGCACCACGATTGGTTTTTAACTTTGGCATTTCTACTACTCCGCTTCATAAAACAGGTTTAATTACCACCAGGGCGACCCGCCGGTCGCCCCTACAAATTATTTCTTTTTAGGTCCCAATACCATCACCATCTGACGGCCTTCCATTTTAGGCATTTGCTCAACGACACCTTGTTCAGCCAAATCAGTCATGACGCGTTCCATCAAAACCATGCCTATCTTCAAGTGCGCCATCTCGCGTCCGCGAAAGCGTAAGGTCACTTTTGCTTTATCACCATTCGCCAAGAAGCGTGTGATATTGCGAACTTTGACCTGGTAATCCGCTTCTTCTGTCACAGGTCGGAGGCGAATTTCCTTTAACTGAATCTGCTTTTGCTTCTTTTTTGCTGCCGACTTACGTTTACTTTGTTGATAAGCGAACTTACCAAAATTCATAATCCGACAAACAGGAGGGGCTGCATCCGGTGAGACCTCCACCAAATCCATACCGCTTTCTTCGCTCATGCGTCTCGCTTCAATGGTGGATACCACCCCAAGCTGACCTCCCTCCGCATCAATTAATCGAACCTGAGGGACTCTAATTTCCTCGTTAATCCGTGGCTTCTTTTCGGTGCTAATGCTTGTCTCTCCCTAATCCATTACCCGGCTACGTTGCTCAATAGCCTTGTTTATCAAATTAATGCACTCTTCAATAGAGAAAACGCCCAGATCCGCACCTTGTTGGGTGCGCACTGAGATAGTGCGTGTTTCCGCTTCTCGATCGCCAACTACAAGCAGGTATGGTACACACTGCAATGTATGTTCGCGAATCTTAAAGCCAATTTTCTCATTTCTCAAGTCCGATTTTGCTCTAATGCCGTTATTTTTCAAAAAATAAGTCATTTCGTTCACATAATCGGTCTGTCGGTCTGTGATATTCATTAAAACAGCCTGCGTTGGCGCCAACCAAACCGGTAGCTTACCAGCCGTATGCTCTATTAATATACCAATAAACCGTTCTAGCGAACCCAAAATGGCGCGGTGCAGCATAACAGGAGTCTTTCTTTGGCTGTCTTCGCCAATGTAAGAGGCCTCTAGCCGTGCTGGCATCGAGTAATCGAGCTGCAATGTACCACACTGCCACAATCGACCCAAGCAATCTTTTAAATGAAATTCTATTTTAGGACCGTAAAAGGCGCCCTCACCTGCTTTGATGTCAAACGCTAAACCGGCTTGGGCTAAGCTCGCACCTAACGCACTCTCCGCATGATCCCACAAAGCATCTGTTCCTAAGCGCTTTTCAGGGCGAGTCGCTAGCTTTAAGATGATGTCCTCAAAGCCAAAATCGCGATAGACATCAATTAATAGTTTTATGAAAGAAAATGCTTCTGACTCAATTTGATCTTCCGTACAAAAAATATGGGCATCATCTTGCACCATTTGACGAACGCGCATTAAACCATGCATCGCGCCGGACAATTCATTTCGATGACAACAACCAAATTCAGCAAAGCGTAATGGTAAATCACGATAGCTTCGCAACCCCTGCTTAAACACTTGAACGTGACAAGGACAGTTCATCGGTTTTAACGCGTACCGTTTATCATCCGCTTCAACGGTAAACATTTCCTCGCCGAACATATCCCAGTGACCTGACTTTTTCCAAAGGGATAAATCGACTAATTGCGGTGTTTTAATTTCGCTGTAGCCATGATTCATTAACTTGTTAGCAATATAGGTTTGGATAGTTTGATAAATAGCCCATCCATTTGGATGCCAAAATACCATTCCCGGCGCTTCTTCTTGAAAGTGAAATAAATCGAGTGTTTTGCCGATTTTGCGATGATCGCGTTTTTCGGCTTCCTCAAGATTTGTTAGATAGAGATCTAACGATTTTTTATTTTCCCATGCGGTGCCATAAATACGCTGTAACATTTCATTAT
Source organism: Legionellales bacterium (assembly GCA_947478495.1). Lineage (GTDB taxonomy): Bacteria > Pseudomonadota > Gammaproteobacteria > DSM-16500 > DSM-16500 > CANJVW01. The sequence goes on from CANJVW010000019.1 coordinate 9,162, forward strand.
TGGAATCGCCCCGCCAATACGCCCCTGCTAATTTGGTGAGCTTGAACGCACCTAATTTGCCTGTGTGCGGCACATGCGGGCCACGACAGAGATCAATGAAATCACCTTGTTGATAGGTTGAAATCGTTTCCGTGACGGGTAAATCAGCAATGATTTGCGCTTTGTAGTTTTCACCGATGCTTTTAAAGAATTGGATTGCCTCATCTCGAGGTAAGACACCGCGAGTGACAACGAGTTGCTGCTTAGCTAATTCTGCCATCTTTTCTTCGATGCGAGTCAAATCATCGGGCGTAAAGGAATGCGGGCAGGCAAAATCGTAATAAAACCCATTTTCGATCACTGGACCGATGGTCACCTGGGCTTCTGGAAATAACAGTTTGACAGCTTGCGCCAATAAATGGGCTGTTGAATGACGAATAACCTCGAGCGCTGCTGGATCTTTGTCAGTTACTATCGATATAGATGAATCATCTTTGACCACGAATGACGTGTCCACTAACACACCATTCACGCGTCCTGCGAGCGCGGCTTTAGCTAGCCCTGCCCCAATGCTGGCTGCAATGTCCGCTACTGACACGGGTGCGTCAAAGCGCTTTTCAGTTCCATCTGGTAATGTAATCAATAGCATACAAGTCAACGCCGTCAACAATACAATAGGCACGAGTGGGATCGAACCACCGACCACCACCATGTCAAGGTGGTGCTCTACCACTGAGCTACGTGCCTGAAAAATCAATTAAATAAGGGCGGTAAGATACCTGAGACTGAGCGCAAACACAAGGGATGCCGCGATCCAGTGGAAAATTGACTATTTCGAGCTATAGTAAGGAATAAGTCTATTTTTCCAAGGAGATGAACATGAGTCAGTCTGGCCCAAAACCGATAGATGAAATCTTAGCTAACTTGGAAGCGGAATTAGCAATCCTACAAAAAGGAAAAGTAACCGCCATAGAAGCCATAGAAGAGGAAAAGCAAAAATTAGCAGGACTTGTCGGGGGTATCGATAAAGACTTAGACGCAAAGCAAAAGCGGCTGAACGCAATCCAGGGAGACCTGAGAAAAAAGAAAGGCGTTTTAGAAGCGAAAATAGATAACAAGGAGGAAGCGCTATTGAAAGAAATAACCTCCCTAGGAAAAAAGCATCGCGCTTTAAGTGCAAGCATGAAATTGCTTGAGGAATTAAAGAGATCCCAGGAGGATCTTGCGGGAGCCTTGTCCGTATCCTTGAGCGAAGGCTGGATGGAGGACGATATTCATAAGCAGTGGGGAATACCGGCAATAGCAACGCGATACTCTGCGACATTAGCAGCAATTGGGAGTGATGCTATCAATGAAGATCAAGAAAAAGTCGCAGCTGCTGTGGAAAACATTGCAAGCACCATGCGAAGCCTTCCAGCTAATTTTATTGTTCAAGTTAAAGCCGCTGCTGATGCTAAAGTGGCAGCTAAGCAAGCCGCTGATGACGCCAAAGCCCAAGCTAAAAGAGTCGCTGATGAAGCGAGGGTTGCCGCTGAAGCTGAAGCGAGAGCTGCAGCAGAAAAACAAAAAATAGCTGAAGCGTCGGCAGCTCCCTCCAAGATGAGAAGCCTAGTGGACGATGATGATGAAGATAATGATGAAGACGAAGAAGAAGAGCAGGAGCAGTCTCAAGTTGTTGCGAATGATGATGAAGAGGAGGATGAGGATGAGGAATTAGAAGCGGAAGGTGGTATAACAGCAGACCAGCAGGACGCGCTTGGTGAGCTCTTAGGAAAGTTCAAAAATCCACCCAAAACATCTATGCCCGGTAAACTAAAAGCAATCCTTGAGGATGACGACTGGAACGATCTTTCTGAAGAAAAACAGGGAGAGGTTCGCGCGCTCCTTGGCGAGGCAATACGCACAGCCACTTCAAAGGATGGGTCTCAAAAGGATGGATCTCAGTTAACAGCTGATATGCTGGTTGCCGCCAAAAGCATCCAAGACATTATTGGTCGTTCACCAACTCCTACTTTGAAAACAGAAGAACCCTCTAAAAAAGAAGCGGCGCCCACTGAGTCAAAGCCCAGCACATCAAAAAAACCTACACCAAAACAAGAAACAGAGGAAGAGGAAGAAGAGCTGCCAAACGAAAAAATAGGAATGAGTTTGTCCGATCAGTATAGACAGTCGTTGAACTTTAGGCATAACGATTCAGACAAAAGAGTTTTAATGGCGGGTGCTATGACAGCAATCTCTCATTATACCAGCGGAAGAATCAACTCATTGACAGATAAAAAGGGGTCATATGGGTTCAATGAATTTTCCACGGAAATGGAAAGACTCATCAAGAAATCAATGGAGGATTCAAAAAAGCATAGAGTATTAGGTGGGCTATCCAAAACAACTCTACAGTTGCAATCCGTATTAAAGTCTGCGCAAACGGCTTATGCCATTGAAATGGCTAATACTGTTACTAAGATGCATAGCCGTCTTCTGCAAACAGTACCCACCACTGAATTGTTTAACCCTCTCACTGAAGGAGGAAAAAGATTTGCGAAAAGCGTTACTAGTCTTGGATTGCATGTGAATCTGGATATATTAAGCGTCTCTTCGATGGAAGAGCTTGATCGCAAAATGAAGCATTGGATTGATGTTATGAACGAATGCCAGAAAAAAAATAATTATGCAGGTGTCATGGCAATTGAGATGGCTTTAGGTAGCACCTCTGTTGGAAGTGCGATTAAATTTTCACAGCATCTTGAGGAATATAAAAAAATATTAGAGGAGCATAACGCTTCTAATGCAGCTCATATGAAAGTCATAAGAAATGCGATGGATAGTGGTATAAAAGAAAAAAAGCCAGTCATTCCTTATTCTGGTTCTTATACGCGACCTATTGCTGCAGCAGAAGAGATGCTTGATAAGGCGCGCGATAGCAAGGACGATCTTTTTGATGCAAAGAAGCCGGAAAGAATACTGAAAACAAAACAACAAAAAATTGATGCTGCGATACAAACTGTGGCGGATAGGACAAAAGAAGCAAAGGATGCCATTGAAGCAATGAAGGCAGCTGCTCCTAAGGATGCAAAAACCGCTTCTTCTTTTGAGCAATTTATCGATTCGCTATCACCAAAAACAGATACTGATTTAAATATTTTAGCTTTAAAAGTATCACTACAACAAAAACGTGAGCAATTCCGTCCAAAAGAGCCAAAAGGCCTTGCTATTGATAAAGCTATGATTGCGATTGACCAATACCTACAGTATCACACCAAGAAAACTTTTACAGATGCAATGCAAGCAGCTATTAGTGATTCAAGCGCAATAGAGCACTCTATTCTTTCGCGCAACAAAGAAAAATCTAAAACAACTATGCTCTTAGAAAGTGTTCTGGACAGCGCAAACAAAGCGATAGAATCATTTGAAAAAAGCCAATCGCAAGCACGAAATGCAGAAAATGAGAAAAAAACAAAGCCAGCCAAGGCAATTGTGAGAAAGATAAAAGAACTGCAGAGGGGAATGGATCCAGAAATATTTAAAGCATCTATTGAAAAGAGCTGTGATAGCAGCCCAGAGCTTGCAACATATATGAAGGAGCTTGCCGGAGAAGAGGGATTCGCTGCGCTCAATCGTGCATTCACGGCGAAAAATCATGATGATGCATTTATAGCGAAAATAACGTTGGCGGTCCAAGCGCTCGAAACAGATCTCTCTGCTTCTCCCCTGCTTTCTTCAGCGCCCATCCTTTCTGCTCCCGAAAATGACGCAGCCAAGCCGCTTCCTGAGATGGGGGATGACGCTAATCCTGACTTTCTAGAGGTGCCTGTCTTAGATTCATCAATGGCACAAGCAGACGAAAACAACAAGGATGACGTTGACCCTGACCTTTTGGAAGCGCCTACCTTAACAGTGGAGGCGGACGAGAACAATCAGGATGACGCTGACCCTGGTTTGTTAGAGGTACCTACCTTAGATCCATTAACGGCAGAGGCGGACGAGAGCAATGAGGCAGAGAATGATGAGACGATCGAAGACGTGATTGATCTTGATGCTCCACCAAGTGCTGAACCTATCGCTGAAGCACCATCGGTTACCACTGAAAAGGTTGCTGTTGCGGCCAACAGAGGTCAGCCAGATGAATTCTCCAATACAGTTTCAAAGCTAGAAAAAAAACGTAGCGAAACAACTGACTTAAAAAAGCGTGATATTATCAATCAAGCTATTAACGCTGTGAAAGAACATCAAAGCAACGGCTCGATAGTGAGCCTCTATCTGACGCTGAAGACACTCAAAGATCAGTCACGCGACAGCTCTTTGACGAAAAAATATATAAGAAAAGACTCTGAGACAACCGCCTTGTTAAGCGAAATGTTGGCATCAACGAAAAGCGTTTTGCTGAACTCTTCTAATGACGATGTGCATATGTTATTTCGGGCGCAGTTGGAGCAACTAAACAAGAACATATTACTATCCTCAACGATGGCTAAAAAAGAACTCTTGCAATCTGCTCAGGGTACGTTAAACAAATATCGGGATTTAGCTGTATCTGTTTACTTAGCAAAAGACAAGGACGCAGAAGAACTAAACAAAGGATTTACAGAAAATTCTAGGGCGCTGAATGAGCTTATTCAGAAATCAAAAATCAATTCTAAATCTAATCGTTCTGGAGCGCTATCTAATACAACAGAGCTTTTACAAGATACTCTCGATACATTAAAAGTAATGCATGCAGAATACATAAAGATTTTTCAGGAAACGCCAGTCGTAGCGAAGAAAAAAGCGGGCGCAACCACTGCTGTGGAACCTAGCACCTCCGTCGTAGAGGAATCTCAAGTAATGACTCCAACGACAGAAGCGCCTCCTCCGATGCCGGAAGAGGATCCCCCTCCGGAAGAGTTCGATTTTAACGATACATTGGAGGAGGAATCTCAAGAGCCGTTGGGACCACCTCCTGACGATGAAGAAGAAGATGAAAAAATTGCTGTTAAAATGCCGTCTCGTCGTTCCTCCTCTTCTCAGAAACTTAAGATTGACAGCCCAGAAGAAAAGTTTGAAGCGGATGTTGCAGATGCCCTGATGGACGAGGTTACAAAGCTATCCAATGGGAAGCTTAATAAGCATGCTCATACAGTCTTGAACGTAATGAGCTCAGACGAGGATCTAGAAGATAAGCTGAAAAAAGCAATAGAATCTATTCCCGAGGGAGTAGAAACGAAGGATCTGCGCGACTTATTGGCTACAAAAGCAAGGGTTATCGAAGTTATAAAACTGCTCAATAATGCAGCAGGAAAAGAACCCATTGATTTGTCTAGCCCATCAATGAAGGGGCTTATCTCTGCTAAAAAAACGACAGACGTCATAAACGCATTGAAAGCGCTTGACGGAGAAATTCGTCCTAAAGCATCATTGCGTGTCAAACCAGTTCCAACTCCTTTAGGGCGTGAGATAACAAAGATGATAGAGACGATACAGAATCCTGTTTCCCCGAGAAAGGTAGAAGAAAAAACAGCAACAAAAACAGAAGAGCACAGAGCAAGACGAAAGCCCTGATAATGCGACTAAAACAGAGAAAATAATATGAATTCAGGCAAAAAAAAAGCAGAGAGCAAGGGTCCTCTTTCAGAAGGATTATTTGAATCTGAAGGATTATTTGAATCTGAAGGATTATTTGAATCTGAAGGATTATTTGAATCTAATGATGTTCGCAGCGTTGCAGTGAAGCAGTTAATAGAGTCAGCACATGTCAAATTTCAGCAGCGCCTGGCTTCGCCGATAACGGCGGAACAAGCCTATGTAGCACTTAAAGAGTCGGATGATATTCAATCCAGAATTGAATTGCTTGAAAGCTTCAAATATACCAACCCATCCCATCAATGCAGACGATTTGCGCTCGACGACAAGCAGTACACTTATGTTTTGCATAACGGGAGCGAACCAACGTCAGATCAGTTGCATCTCATTAATGTCCGCACCGCCCTCATTCGGCAATTGAGTTTGGCGAAAGCCGCATTATTGTTTGCGAGAGAAAGCGGTATTGAAGGCGCAGAAAAAGAGATTAAAAGTATATGCAATGAAATGATAAAATTTGCTAAAGAATATGAAAAGAATTCAAAGACGCAGCTAGAAGGAGTAGGTAGCGGTTGGAATCCCGCTCTTTACAAACAAACTGATAAAGACAGATTAAAATATTTTGTAGGCAAGATGGCTGATACTATAAAAGAACAGGCAAACAAAAGAGCAAAAGTAGAAAAATTATCGAAAGAAATCGTTAAAGCAAGCATCTATCAGGCAGAGCGTTATTCGACCGCTGAAATGGGTTGTCGCACGATCATCAACCAAACAATCATCAAGGGGAAAACGTATTATCAAATCGATGTTCCGGTGACCAAACTCACCGACGCCCAAAAAGAAGAATTTAGTAAAATTCTTCAACTCACCCCTCCTGAATGGTTTTCCCATTTATTGCCGTGGGAGCAATCGTGGTTAACAAAACAGATTCCAACGAAAGTGAACTGGGATCATTTTGAAAAATTGTCTCAATCCTCTGCTTTTCAAAATATCCCAGGCCTCAAAAATGCCAGAATGCATTACCTGCTTGATCAAGACGGCAAATTGCTATCATCCGCCTTCAAAATGGCAACACCCGTGCGTTACGAGATGAAGCCGATCGAGGATCGACAAAAGCAAACCACTGAAACGATAACGCAAGCATTCGATGCCGTTTCTGAAAAAACAAAAGACCATTTTAATACAATGTGGCCTAGAATAACGCGAGTCGTGAAACCATTGTTATTTTCAGAATCGTTGCTTAATCCTAAATCGCGAGTCACTCCCAATGAAAAGAAAGAGTGGATGCAGCCTGAGCAAGAGGAGGCTGCTAAAAAAATAGAGCCGCATGGTGTAAGGATCATTTACGGCAATCAATTTTTTAATCAGGGGAAATATCTAGCAAGTTCCAATGCTGAATGCCTTCATGTTCAAGCTTTAATAGATTATGCCGAGCTTTTTATAAAAAACATTAATGCACTCGAACCTCCTGTGAGCGGTGAGCAAGAAAATCAATTTAACTTTGTAAAGAGCGCGCTAACACAGCTGAAAGAACTGGATAATGCTAGCTGGTTTTATGCGCGCAACAAAGCGGCTTACCGCTCCGCTTATGCGAGTATTCTCGTCGAAGCGATGGGCGGCACATGCTTATCAAATTGCGCCAGTGGAAAAGATAGAACAGGTTTGGATGAATTATATAAAAATGCGATGCATATTTATTTCAAGGAATATAAAGGATTGCCGCAATACAACGAAGGAGATCCCAAAGAACGAAATCAATTCGTTGATATCGTTGCAACACTTTTCCATGCTCAAAAACAACTTGAAGCGGCGAGTATGAACACACCCGGCTCATTTGGTTTAAAAGACACGATTAGTACCCTTGATTCGGATATTCAAACCGAAATTGGAGAGGGCTATGCGGAATCTAAAAAACGGGCCGGTTGGAATAAACTGGAAAGCACGGTTAAGCTTAAAGCTACTGCATTAGAACGGTGGGCGATACCCTCGTCTCTTCAAGGCTGGATCGAGCGCGCGACGCACGACAACAAAACCATCACAGAATATGCGATAGAACATACGCTAACGCATCTTCAAAATATCAGACCTGAATTACCCAAAGAGTATAAAGGCAGTGAAAAAGATAGAGAATTAGCAGAGTGCATTAAAGCACTCAAAAAAAATTCAGAAAAAAAGACAATGCAAGATATTGTGCGGGAACTGCAACAATTAAAAGAAACGCTTAATACGATTCACAATCGCTACACCTTTTACAGTGCTCCTTCATCACCCGTTATTAAAAAAATAGATTCTGTTATTGGCGCACTTCAGGATCTTGAAAAAGAGATGTCAGCTGAGATAGAAAAACAAGAGCAAGCTGCGCTGGATGCGGTGGAATTAAAAAGAGAAGAAGTATTTAATCGTATCCTAAAAGAGGGCAGTATTGAACGAAAGAAATTAGATCAGCCGCCTAGCGCGAGCACTACGACCGCTATGCGATATGAAGATCAATCTGCGCATATTCATGCAAAGGGTCCTTATTCAGTAGAGTATCAAGTAGGTGAAGCAAACACACCTATTATCTTCCAAATTAATACTACTCATGGGGCATCATTGGATATTCGATTGACCTCTTCCACATTGGATGCAGGCTCTAAGAAAGATCTCGCAGAAAAAATGCTGAGAGAGTTTCTTTTTGTGCTGGGAGCGGAGAATAAAAAACCTGTGGTGATTGCAACAGCGGATCAAGAGTTAAGACGACATCTCATCGCTCTCTGTCGAGCGAATCATGTGGATCATATTCCTGTCCCACCTCTGTTGTCCAGCGAAGAGGTGATCGTTGCTGGGCTAATAGATCAAGATGCCCAACCCACAATTTCAAGTATGGCATACACTATTGAGACGACCCCTGTCGATGAGGTACCTGAAATTACCGAGCTGAATACAACAAAACGCTTGTATGGAGGACGATACAACCCTACTCCAGAATCGTTGCCGTCATCAGAACTTGAATCAAAACCAGGAGATCTAGCTGCAAAAAAAACGAGGAATATATCTGATTATATCAAGGCACACTATGAATCAAGAAACTCCCAACACACAAAATCATTGGACGCATCATATGAAAAAGAATCCCGCTCACGGCCAGGTTACCGCCATTGATGTAACGCTTCGCGGTTTTGCGCTCATCACCTATGCTTTGTTAAACAAGGGGACAGCGTTCACACCCGAAGAACGCGAAGCCTTTGACTTAATCGGGCTCTTGCCCCCGAGCTTAACCACGTTGCCGATTCAGCGCGATCGATCGTACAAAGCGTTTCAAAGCAAAGTGGCTGAGATTGAAAAATATATTTATCTGCGTGATTTACAAGATTCGAATGAAACCCTTTTTTATAGTTTGCTGCTCGAGCGCATTCAGGAGCTCATGCCGATTGTTTATACCCCAACGGTTGGTTTGGGCTGTCAACGCTACAGTCATATTTATCGTCGTCCACGCGGCGTATTTATTTCGTATCCCGATCGATTCAACATTAAAAAAATATTGGCGAATTCGCGCTTTGATCGGACGCAAGTGATTGTGGTGTCAGATGGCGAGCGTATTTTAGGGTTGGGCGATCAAGGCGCAGGCGGCATGGGTATTCCTATTGGAAAGCTGGCGCTGTATACGGCGTGTGCGGGCATTCATCCGAGCCACACCTTGCCCATATTATTAGACACGGGCACCAATAATCCTGAGCTACAACACGACCCTCTTTATATTGGCTGGCAACATGAGCGTATTCGAGGAAAGGAATACGATGAGTTTGTCGCACTGTTTGTTGCAGCGGTGAAAGAACGTTTCCCGCATGTGTTGTTGCAATGGGAAGACTTCGCGCAGGCAAATGCAAATCCTCTTCTCGAGCGCTATCGCAATCAACTCTGCAGTTTTAATGATGATATTCAAGGAACGGCTGCTATCGCAGCCGGAACATTGTTATCGGCTATTCATGTATCAGGTATTCCATTGCGCGATCAACGCATTGTGGTGTTAGGCGCGGGCTCTGCGGGTTGCGGAATCAGCCAGTTGTTATGCGCCATGATGGTGCGCGATGGTTTATCTGAAAAAGATGCCAAGCAACGATTTTTTCTCGTCGATCAATTCGGATTGATTCGAGAAAATACGTCCAATTTATTATCTTTTCAAAAATCCTTTGCACAGCCAAGCAGTCTCTCGAGCAATACGCTGCAAGAAGTGGTTGAGTATGCTCACCCCACTCTATTGATTGGTGTGTCAGGACAACCCGGCGCATTCAATGAAGCGGTCATACGAAAAATGGCATCTTTTGTTGAACGCCCGATTATTTTCCCACTATCCAATCCAACGAGTCGCTGCGAGGCGCACCCCGCCGATCTCTTTAAATGGACTGATGGTCGTGCAATTGCGGGCACCGGGAGTCCGTTTGGAACTGTTCAAAAAAATGGAGCACCTTGGGCAGTTGATCAAACTAATAATTGTTATATTTTCCCCGGAATTGGTTTGGGGTTGATCGCGGTCAAGGCGCGGTTGGTGAGCGATGATATGTTTATAGTAGCGGCCGAAGCCTTAGCCGATTGCTCTCCCGCTAAAGCTAACCCACAGGCTAATCTCCTTCCTCCTCTTGCTGATATTCGCCAGGTATCTCAAAAAGTTGCGCTGGCTGTAGCAAAGCAGGCTATCAAAGAAGGATTGGCGAGCATTGACAGTCATGATGATCTTGAAAAAATCATTGCGGATACGATGTGGGTGCCTGAGTATGTGCCGTATCGAGCGGTGTAACAGATTGCTTGTAAGATCATTTTCAGGCATGATCTAGCTTTTAATCGACAAGAGAGATCTATGCCCAAAGAGGACCAAATTGAAATGGAAGGTACGGTTACCGATACCCTTCCCAATACCTTATTCAAAGTACAACTCGAAAATGGCCATGTGATTCTTGCCCATATTTCAGGGAAAATGCGTAAAAACTACATCCGCATTCTGAAAGGCGATAAAGTTACTGTTCAATTAACACCCTATGACTTAAGTAAGGGACGTATCAGTTTCCGTAGTCGTGATGGTAAATCGGCGTCTGAGCGAGAAGCGGCGAATCAGGCTGCGGCAGCGGCAAATGAGCTGAAGGCGGAGTAAAAAAATACTGTCATCCCCGCGAAGGCGGGGACCCATTCTGCGCTTGGCTAATACTCGAAAAATAGATGCATTTTGTTTCTCCAACTTGCGTTTCGCAAACTTTTCGCTGTTATAGAGATTTTTTTAGAGTGGGTCCCCGCCTGCGCGGGGATGACAAGAAGACGGGGATGACGACTAAGAGATGACAAGCTTTACTTAAGGCGCCGTTACATCCGCACCAGCCAGCGCCTCAATCGCAAAGACCAAGCTGTCTGATTCAGCCGTTATTGACACGCGTCCGCCTTCGCTTAGCTTACCAAAGAGCAGCTCTTCAGCAATCGGTTGCTTGATTTTTTCTTGAATCAAGCGCGCCATCGGCCGTGCACCCATTTTTCTGTCGTAGCCGTGCGTTGCCAACCATTCACGTGCCGCATCATCAATATTGAGCGTCACCCGCTTTGCTTCAAGCTGAACTTCTAACTCCATCAGCAATTTATTCACCACATGCAGAATGGTTGTTGTCTCAAGTGATTTAAAGGGCACAATGGCATCCAATCGATTTCGAAATTCCGGCGAAAAGATTTTTTGTGTGGCTGACATCACATCACTTGAACCAGCACTGCCTTGCGTGAAGCCAATGGATGTTTTATCCATCATTTCTGCACCGGCATTTGAGGTCATGATAAAAATGGTGTGGCGAAAATCGGATTTGCGACCATTTGTATCCGTTAATGTGCCGTGATCCATAATTTGTAACAGCAAGTTATAGACATCTGGATGTGCTTTTTCAATTTCATCTAAGAGAACAACGGAATGAGGGTGCTTGTTAACGGCTTCTGTCAACAAACCGCCTTCGTCAAACCCGACATAGCCTGGAGGCGCACCAATCAAGCGTGATACGGTGTGATGCTCCATGTATTCTGACATATCAAATCGAATTAATTCTATTCCTAAGAGCTGGGAAAGCATTTTGCAGACTTCTGTTTTGCCGACACCTGTGGGCCCGACAAACAAGAATGAACCAATGGGCTTCACGGGATCGCGCAAGCCGGATCGCGCTAAGCGGACAGCTGCACCCAATACTTCCATTGCCGTATCTTGACCGAAAATCATCATCTTTAAATCGCGTACTAAATTTTTTAAAACTTCGCGATCCGTTAGCGATACATTGCGTTCTGGGATGCGTGCAATTTTAGCGACGATTTTTTCAATGTCGGAGGGATCAATCACTTTCTTTCGATCCGCTTCTGGCAACAAGTATTGCGATGCACCGACTTCATCGACCAAATCAATTGCTTTGTCTGGCAAGCGGCGATCAGCCAGATAGCGTATCGATAATCGAACAGCGGCTTCCAATGATGCATCAGTGTAGGTGACGTTATGATGCTCTTCAAAGCGCCCTTTCAAGCCTTTTAAGATGCCGATCGCTTGCTCTGCAGTCGGTTCAGCCACATCAATTTTTTGGAATCGTCGATCGAGCGCATGATCTTTTTCAAAAATACCGCGGTATTCTTTGTAGGTTGTGGAGCCAATGCAAGTGAGCTCACCTGCGGCTAATAGTGGCTTGATTAAGTTGGATACGTCCATCAAACCGCCAGATGCAGCCCCCGCTCCAATAATAGTATGAATTTCATCAATAAAGAGGATGGCGCCCTTTTGTGCTTTCAATTGGTTTAACACGCTCTTCAAGCGTTTTTCAAAATCGCCTCGATACTTTGTTCCTGCTAGCAAACTCCCTAAATCAAGAGAGTAGATGACGGCATTGGATAAAATGCTCGGTACTTTTTTGTCGACCACTAAGCGAGCCAATCCTTCAGCGATAGCGGTTTTACCAACACCCGCTTCACCCACTAAGAGAGGATTATTTTTGCGGCGACGACACAGTATTTGCATCGCACGCTCAATTTCGCTTTCTCGCCCAACTAACGGATCAATTTTTCCTTCAATCGCGCGTTGGTTTAAATTGGTGGTGAATTGCTCCAACGGACTACCACCATCTGGTGACTCACCCGTGCCGTCCCCTTCTTCCATAAAAGATCCGCCCATCATATCTTGATCACGCGGATGACTTTTTGGTTTTGTCGATCCGTGTGAAATGTAATTGATAATATCTAGTCGGCTAATATTTTCTTGGTGGATGAGATAAACGCTTTGGCTTTCTTGCTCACTTAAGATTGCCGCTAATACGTTAGCACCCGTTACCTCTTGTTTTCCAGACGATTGAACATGAAATACAGCACGTTGTAAAACACGTTGAAATCCTAAAGTCGGTTGTATATCGCGATCATGAATGTGAAGCGGAATCATGGGTGTGGTACGATCAATAAATTCGATGAGAGTATTTTTCAGTCGAGTAAAGTTCGCCCCGCAGGATCGCAATGCTTCTGCAGCCGACGGATTGTCCAGTAACGCAATCATCAGATGTTCGACGGTGACAAACTCATGACGTTTCACGCGTGCTTCTCTGAAGGCCAAATTCAAGGTATATTCGAGTTCTTTATTTAACATAGAGCCTCCTGTTGTACTAGCTCATCTCTGCACTGCATAATAAAGGGTGATCGTGTTGTTCCGCATACACCATGACTTGATTGATTTTGGTGTATGCCACATCCTTGCTATACGTTCCACATACCGCTTTACCCATCGTATGTATCTCGTACATAGTCTTTGTTGCGAGTGTGTGGTCTTTATTAAAAAATGCTTCCAACACCTCTACAACAAATTCCATCGGGGTAAAGTCATCATTGTGCATGAGTACGTTGTACAGAGACGGTGGCTTTAACGAAACCTTCACCTCTGCGACGACTTCCTGTTCAATGACTCCCTCTGCTAGATCATTCATCGTGCCACACCTTTTTTATAGTCGATATTTTTCATATTACCTTGTTATTAAAAATAAATTTACCTAATTTTGTATAAATTTGAGCTGTAATCGCATTATTTTATAAAATTTCAGCTATCTGCCCGCCGTCCATGCGCAATGGGGTTTATTAAGTGGGAAAGTCGCCGCTCTTCCCCTTATAAAATTATTTGCTTATGATAGGATTAATCAATAAATCATCTAGAGAAAATTATCCATGATTACTTTATCTTTATTGGAAACAGCTTCTTTTTTGGGCTGCTCTGACTTTTTTTTAGACAAAAATTATAATGGGATTGGCATTGATACGCGCACACTCGAGCCTGGCCAATTGTTTATTGCGATTTTGGGAGACCAATTTGACGGCCATGACTTTGTCTATGATGCTGAAAGGAAGGGTGCTATCGCCGCACTGGTCAGCAAAAAAATAGAATCCGTTTCTATTCCTCAGCTTGTTGTTCCCGATACGATCGCAGCGCTCGGGAAATTAGCTCACTATTGGCGATCGCGCTTCATGCTACCACTTATTGCGGTCACGGGTAGCAATGGTAAAACCACTTTAAAAAATATGATTGGTTCTATTTTGCGTGCAGCGGTTGCGGGTCATGCTGAGCAGTGTCTTGTCACCGAGGGAAATTACAATAATCATATTGGTCTTCCCCTTAGCTTGTGTCGCTTGAGCTCAGCACATCGTTACGGCGTGTTAGAAATGGGCATGAATCATTTTGGCGAAATTGCCTACCTCAGCAAAATGACAGAACCGCAGGTTGCGGTTATCAATAACGCGGCGACGGCGCATCTCGAAGGCGTCGGTGATTTAGCAGGCGTTGCACGCGCTAAAGGTGAAATCTTTTTGGGGCTTCAAAAAAATGGGACCGCTATTTTAAATAATGATGATAGCCAAATCCACTATTGGAAAACGCTTGTGGGATCTACAAAAACACTCACCTTTGGATTGGATCATCCATCCGATATTGCAGCAACATTGGTCGATGCTCGATCGATTGAGCTTGTTACGCCAAAAGGATGTATCACCCTCACCTTACCTCTTTTGGGTCGTCACAATATCTTGAATGCATTGGCTGCAACGGCGGCGACATTGGCTATTGGTATTGATTTAGAAACCATTAAAAAAGGTTTAGAAACTGTCGCTGCTGAAAAAGGTCGTATGCAGCCCTATACCTTAGCAAGTGGAGCTTGCTTGATTAATGATACCTACAATGCGAATCCTTTTTCATTACAAGCCGCGGTTAATACACTCGCGACGTTCCCAGGTGCACGCGTGTTGGTGTTGGCGGACATGAAAGAACTGGGCGATGAAACAGCGCAATTGCATCATGAGTCGGGCGAGTATATTCGCTCAAAAGGTATCCAACATTTATTAACATTGGGTGAGCTATCACAGCATGCGGCTCGAGGCTTTGGGGAGACAGCTCAGCATTTTACCGATATTGAAAAATTGATTGCAGCATTGCAGCCATTTCTGGTAAAAGATACAACTATTTTAATTAAAGGCTCTCGTTCCATGCGGATGGAAAGAGTCGTGGAGAAACTGCATGACCATTAAAACCCCTATTACAGTCGCCTATGGCGATGGCATTGGCCCTGAGATCACGGCCGCGACGTTAAAAATATTGGCAGCCGCTAACGCACCCATTGAACCAGAAATCATCGAAATAGGTGAAAAAGTCTATTTGCAGGGATTTACGTCAGGCATTCCGGATAGGGCCTGGGATTCACTGAAAAAAACAAAGGTCTTGTTGAAGGGCCCTATTACAACCCCTCAGGGCGGCGGCTATAAAAGCTTAAACGTGACCCTCCGTAAAACCTTAGGCCTATTTGCCAATGTGCGCCCCTGCACCGCCTACTCTCCTTTTGTGCATACGCATCATCCCAAAATGGATCTCGTCATTATTCGTGAAAATGAGGAAGGGACTTATGCGGGCATTGAACATCGACAAACCGATGGCGTGTATCAATGTTTAAAAATTATTTCACGCCCAGGCTGCGAGCGCATCGTGCATTATGCCTTTGAATACGCGAAAAAATTTAATCGTAAAAAAGTGACCTGTCTTTCCAAAGACAACATCATGAAAATGACTGATGGAATTTTTCATCAAGTCTTTAACGAAATCGCAAAAGATTATCCGGATATTGAAACAGAACATTTAATTATTGATATTGGCACTGCGTTGGTAGCTGACAAACCTGAACGATTTGATGTCATTGTGACGGGTAATTTATACGGGGACATTCTATCGGATGTTGCAGCTCAAATTGCAGGATCTGTCGGGCTCGCAGGATCGGCTAATGTCGGCAATCATTTCGCGATGTTTGAAGCAATCCATGGTTCAGCACCTGATATTGCTGGCAAAAAGATCGCAAATCCATCAGGTATGTTAAATGGCGCGATCCAAATGCTGATTCACATCAACCAGCCTGAAAGCGCGACGCTGATTCAAAATGCGTGGTTAAGAACATTGGAGGATGGCATTCATACCGCCGATATTTATTCGAGCGCCTATAGCAAACAAAAAGTGAACACAGATGAATTTGCAGACGCCGTGATTGCACGCTTAGGCCAAAAACCGTTGCATTTCACGCCTGTCTCATACGCGAAAAATGTGCGCCCCCACATTGAGTGTTTTGGGGAGCGTAAAACAATAGCCGCTAAAAAAGAATTGATTGGTGTGGATATTTTTATTGATAACTTAAATGACACGCCTGACACGCTCGGCCAAAAAATTAAAGCGCTCAGCGACAAGCTATCACTTGTTGTGATTACGAGTCGTGGATTAAAGATTTGGCCCAATTGCATGATGGATTCTCCTGATGCGAATCACTGTAGCTGTCGCTTTCAGTCATCAGCCAAAACAGATAGCTTAACGCCTATTTCACATAACGATATTATTGCGCTTTTACAGCAATTTGAATCGATTGGATTGGATGTGATTAAAACCGAAAATCTCTATACCTTTGACGGCAAGCCAGGATTCTCGTTGGCGCAGGGGCAGTAGATTATAATGTAGGGTGGGCAAAGCGTTTTTTGCGTGCCACCACTGTGCGATAACACGCAAAAAAGGCTGGTGGGCACGCAAACAGCGCTTTGCCCACCCTACTTCTTTGCTCTATCTCATTGCAGAAATGATAATGACAAAGCAACCACAGAAAACAGCATCAAGAAAACAAGCAGCCCCTTCCCACCGAAAACCTGATATCCCGATGCAATCTTTTTTCGATATCGCCCTGACCATACCATTAGTACAGGCAATAGGATTAAGAGAATAACGCAATCGATGCCCGCCAAACCCAATGCCTTCACAAATAGACCGGGATAGAACAATGCAACCGCTAACGGAGGACTCAAAGCTGTTATTATGATGAGGGTATTATTTTTTCGTGTGCGCTCCAAGCTAAAGCCATCCGCCAAAAAGTCAGAAAGCCCTAATGCCACCCCTAGAAATCCGGTTGCTAAACAAATCGATGTAAAAACCCGTGCGGTCGTTGTGATAATATTATTTTGCAATAATTGGTTGAGTCGCTCCACAAATTCAGCAGTTGATTGCCCTGATTTCAGCATTGATATCAATTGGTCATTACCAATAATGCCCATAATGGATATATTCCATAAGATATAGCAAACCAACGGAATCAGGCTGCCGATCCAAATAGCCTTTCTTACCTTTTTTTTGTCGTCATTAAAATAAGCACGGAGACTCGGGATAATCTGCGCAAAACCGAATGAGGTAATGGCAACTGTCATGCCGCCTAAGCGATAGGGATTGCCGCCACTCAATTGATGAAGAGAGGTGTGCGGAACAATGAGACACACCAATAATACATATCCGCCTAACTTGGCGATCATCAATCCTCGATTCATATAATCAACGGATTGAATGCCTGCATAAACGATTGTGCCCAACACGACCGTAAAAAGAATACAGGCGAGATGCTTTGAGACAGGAATATGAAGCGCGGTGCATAAATGCCATAAGAAGTCGCCGCCACCCGCAACGTAAGCGGCGATCAAGGTATACAATAAAAAGAGATAAGTGACCCATGCCACCGCCTGCCCTGCCCCACCTAAGGTAGCTTGAGACATTGAAATGATGTTGTTATTACGCGGGAGCCAGCTGTTGACTTCCAAAATGAGCAAGGCGCCGGACGTCATGACAAACCAACATAGAACCAATAAAAGGCTGGAATACACAAATCCGAGCTCAGAGAGGGCGACGGGTAACGCCAGCATGCCGCCTGCAATGGCGCTGCCGACAATGAGCAAAATACCAGCTATTAATTTGGTGTCCATGGGGGTTCTCTTGTAAGAGGACAATGGTAGCATAGAGCAGACCCTTTCGAAACCTCTTCGCGCTTTTACTGGCTTCACTCTCTTTTTGCCATCCCCGCTCTCTTTTTGTCATCCCCGCTCTCTTTTTGCCATCCCCGCTCTCTTTTTGTCATCCCCGCTCTCTTTTTGTCATCCCCGCGAAGGCGGGGATCCATGGTGGTATCATCTGTGAATATAAAAGAAAGAGGTTGTTGAAGAATGGATTCTCTTATTTATGCCTGGCTGAGCTATTTGCAGAATGGGTCCCCGCCTGCGCGGGGATGACAAATTAGGAGTGGAGATTACAAGAAATGGTCTCCTCCCGCAGAACAAGCATTCTTGCTCTACGGGCTGAGTGTTAAGGAAATCATTTGATCGGTTGAGATAATACGTTTAATTGATTGATGTGTTTAATGGGCATCACATTTTTTCCGATTATCCCAAAAAACGATTTTCGTAATTCGGGGATAATGTCAGCGTTCGCCAAAATAAAATGCATATTCAATTTGCGAGCCAAGCGCAATACTTCAAATCGAGGTCTACCCGTTAACAGCCATTGATTGCGTTGATGAACCGTTAAAAAATCACCGACCGTATGAAGCGATTTTTTCGCCTCTTCGTAGTAGCGTTCCGCTAAGAGCACCATGGATGGAATATTGAAATAACTAATCGGCAAAGTTGGCATAAAGTGCACCAAACTTAAGTTGATTTTTTCAACTTCATTTTGAGGAGCTGCCGCGAGGGTTTCTTTGATTTGATGAATTTCAAAATCTTGCATAGAATTCGTGACGAGTAATACATTTTTTTGTTTTTGCATGACCATTATCCTTAATACAATGAATCCAATTTATTATGGCTGCCATCTTGGCGGCTCATTTATAACGGACTGTCATCATCTCATTTGTTTATGCTGATCGATATTAGACAAAACGCAGGAAAGGTTAGGGGCGTTTCCGCCCACTTTTAAGGGTATCTACGCAGCACTAGAGGGGGTAATGATTAAAACGCAACACGGCTTCAACATCTTCCACATTTTGTGTTAAATGGAGTGCGCGATAAGACGCTAACATCATTCGCAATGCAGCGGGAATGGAGGGCGAGCCTTCATAATGCCGAACCACTAAACTGGCTCGATTGGCGGCTGCCACATACGCTTGACGGTCAAAATAATATTGCGCAACGGTGACTTCATGTGCCGCTAGAATGTTTCTGAGATGCAACATATATTGATGAGCAGATGCGGCATAGCGACTATTCGGAAAGTCATGCACCACCTTTGAAAAATCATCGTAGGATTTTTTAATTTGCGTTAAATCACGTGTGGCTAAATCGACTGAGAAGGCGCGTTCGAATACCCCCATTTTTTGAAAATAATTCGCCTCTCCGCGCATGTAATACGCATAGTCGACATGGTCACTTTCGGGATAGAGTTGGACAAAAAGATCGGACGCATCTGCGCTTAATGTGTAGTCGTCATTTTTATAGTAAGCATAAATCAGATAGAGTTGCGCTTTTTCGCTGTTCGCTGAAAAAGGATATTGTGCATTGAGCGCTTCAAATCGTTTGACGGCTTGCTGGTAGCTGTGATCCCGCATAGCGGTCTCGCCTTTTTCAAAAATATGAGTCGCTGACTCACCGGGATAAGCGGAAGAAGGTCCGGGTGCGGTGGAGCAGCCGCTTAAGTAGCAAATCGTTAGGCTGAGTAGCGCAATGCGTTGCAAGTATTTCATAAATGACTACCTTTTTGATAATGTGTGCATTGTAAACGAAATTTAAGTATCATTCACGCACTTATGCAGACAAAAATTCAACATACCCTGACTATTCCAGAAGAGTGCGACGGCCTAAGGCTTGATGCAGCACTAGCCAAGCTCTTGCCTGATTTTTCACGCACCCAGCTTCAATCATGGATTGCTAACGGGGAAATCACGGTCAACGGCAATATCGTTAAAGCCCGTCTTATTGTGTGGGGCGGTGAAGCGATTGTATTATCCGCTTTTCCTAAAGTTCAACCGGTTTGGGAAGCTCAGCCCATTGAGCTGGATGTCATCTTTGAAGACGATGCGCTCCTCGTGATTAATAAACCGGTCGGCATGGTGGTTCATCCCGCCGCCGGGCACGCTAACAGCACCCTATTAAACGCGCTTCTTCATCATACGCCTCAATTACATTCTCTGCCGCGAGCGGGTATTTTGCACCGATTGGATAAAGAAACGTCTGGTTTATTGGTTATTGCCAAAACGGATGCGGCGCGCATTCATCTCACGCGGCAGCTGCGCGCTCGACGTATCACGCGCATTTATCAAGCGATTGTGATAGGCGTCTTAACGGGAGGTGGCAAAGTCGATCAACCTATTGGCCGACACCCCATCCACCGAAAACGCATGGCGGCGACCGAAGCAGGTAAACCAGCTGTGACACATTATCGCTTGGTTGAAAAATATCGGGCCCATACCCGCGTTAAAGTACAACTTGAAACCGGTCGCACCCATCAAATTCGTGTTCACATGGCTTTTATCCAGCATCCATTACTGGGTGACCCGACCTACGGTGGGCGCTTGGCGCTACCGAAAGGTGCAACGCCAGCGCTCATCGAGCAACTTCGCACATTCAAGCATCAAGCATTGCACGCCAGCGAGCTAGGCCTCATCCATCCGGTGACAAAACAAGAGATGTCATGGCAAGCGCCTTTACCGGCTGATTTTCGCGAATTAATCAAAATATTAACAGATGATGCTCGTTCTGTATGAAAGAGTTTATCCAGCCCAACTGGACGGCCCCATCGCACATTAAAGCCTATACCAGCACCTCTGCACTGCAGACCGATATAGAGGATGCATTGCAACTGCCCAACCCTCCTGTTTGGCTAAACCAGATCCATGGAAATCAGGTGGTCGAAGCGCTACCCTGGAATCGTAAGGCGGCAGCTGATGCAAGCTTCACCACTCAGATCAATCAGCCCTGCATTATACGCACCGCTGACTGCTTGCCTATTTTGCTTTGCAGTGCGACAGGTACGCATGTTGCGGCTGTTCATGGCGGTTGGCGAAGCCTCGTTGGAGGTATTATCCAAAATACCATTGACGCACTAGACATCCCCCCTCAATCGATTTTAGCGTGGCTGGGGCCTGCGATTAGCCAAATGCATTATGAGATTGATGAACCCGTTTACTCTGCCTTTATGGCCGAGCATCCCTATGCGGCAGAGGCCTTTATGCCTTCATCTCCTGGGCATTGGTTTTTGAGTTTGTATTGCGTAGCGCGTTTGCAATTGATCAAGGCGGGAGTCACCGCTATTGTGGGGGCCGATTACTGTACTTACCGGGATTCTGATCAATTTTTCTCCTATCGCAGGGAGGGAGCTGGTACTGGTCGAATGATGAGTGTAATCTGGATCACGCAATAATTGACACAGATGTAATAAAAACATATGATTCGCGATTCGTTTTAATACTATTTTGGAGAAAGAAATTGGCTAATATTGCATCCGCAAAAAAACGCGCACGCCAATCTGAGAAACATCGCCAACAGAATGCAGGCGTTCGTTCGATGGTTCGTACGTATATCAAGAAAGTGTATGCCGCTATCGAAAGCGGGCAAAAGGCTTTAGCTGAAACGTTATTTGGCGAAGCACAACCCGTGATTGATCGCATGGCACACAAGGGCATTCTTCACAAGAATAAAGCGGCTCGCCATAAAAGCCGATTGTCTTCACACATTAAGAAAATGGCGTAAGCTATTTACTTTGCTATACAAAAAAAAAGGGGGGGGCGTTTTACGTCATCCCTTTTTTATTGTAACGGTTCACGACCATAGCCCATCATCACTTTCCGATCGCGCTCTCCGCTTGTGGGAGAGGTCGCCCGCTGCTATTGCCGCTCGCATCTTCCGACTTGCAGAAGGCATTCCAGGTGATGTAGCGCCCGTTGGATTGGGTATTCAAGAATAAGGGATAACGCGTTGATTTTCAATATATTTTGTATCTTACAGGATGTTCTAAAATGTTCATTTGGTGGGTCCACTAGGACTCGAACCTAGGACCAAGAGATTATGAGTCTCCTGCTCTAACCGACTGAGCTATGGACCCCAAACATTACCCTTTTTCGCCCTGCTCTTCTAGGAAGCTTTTTAATTGCTCCGATCGAGAAGGATGGCGCAATTTACGCAGTGCTTTGGCTTCAATTTGACGAATGCGTTCACGCGTCACATCAAATTGTTTGCCGACTTCTTCCAGTGTGTGGTCGGTATTCATATCAATACCAAAGCGCATACGCAAGACTTTTGCTTCGCGTGGTGTGAGCGAATTCAAGATTTTTTGTGTTGCTTCAGATAATCCCGTATTAGTTGCCGCATCCAAAGGTGATTCCATATTGGAGTCTTCGATAAAATCCCCTAAATGCGAATCCTCATCATCGCCTACAGGTGTTTCCATCGAGATGGGTTCTTTTGCAATTTTAAGCACTTTACGAATTTTATACTCTGGCAAATCCATGCGCTTACTGAGTTCTTCCGGTGTGGCTTCCAATCCGGTTTCTTGTAAAATTTGTCGTGAAATGCGATTGAGTTTGTTGATCGTTTCGATCATGTGAACAGGAATACGGATCGTGCGTGCTTGATCGGCAATAGAGCGTGTAATCGCTTGACGAATCCACCACGTGGCATAGGTTGAAAACTTATAGCCGCGTTGATATTCAAACTTATCGACAGCCTTCATTAATCCAATGTTACCTTCCTGGATCAAATCTAAAAACTGTAATCCACGATTAGTGTATTTTTTCGCGATTGAAATCACTAAGCGCAAATTAGCCTCAACCATTTCTTTTTTCGCGCGGCGTGCTTTTGCTTCGCCAATAGACATGCGTCGATTTACTTCTTTGATGTCTGAGATAGACATTTTCATCTGTGATTCGAGTGCGATTAATTTATTTTGAGCGCGTAAAATTTCAACGGAGAATAGATGCAAATCAGTATAATAACTCTTTCCCTTGTGTCCTTTCAGCCAATCTATATCGGTTTCGTGACTCAGGAAGGAATTGATAAAGACTTTTCGTGGCATATGTGCTTTATTGACAGCGACATTCATAATGAAACGCTCTTGCGAGCGAATTTCATCTAATAGTGTCCGCATTTTTTTGGATAATTTATTAAACTGACGAGGCGCCAGCTTGATTTCAATAAAGCATTTTGTGAGCTCAGCACGCTTTTGAATGGTTTTTTTGTGTGCTGCGCCATGTTTCTTTTCGGCAGCCATCGCATCATCATAAAATGCACGCAATTCCGCAAAACGTACCTTCGCGACTTCTGGATCAGGACCCGTTTCTTCCTCTAGGAGTTCGGCAGCTGCCTCACCTGTTTCACTGGGTTCGTCATCCGCCGCCACCTCTTCATCAGAGGCGGCGGGCAATGCTACTTTAGCTGCTTCATCAGGTACAATAACGACTTCAACATAACCTGTGATAATGTCACTTAAACGAATCTCACCTGTTTCGATATTGTCGTAATCGGCTAATACGGCCGCAATCATTTGAGGCTGGCCGGCCAATGTGGCTAACATTTGCATGATGCCTGCTTCGATGCGCTTCGCGATCGCGATTTCGCCTTCACGAGACAATAACTCGACGCTGCCCATCTCTCGCATATACATGCGGACAGGGTCTGTGATGCGACCAAATTCGCTATCTACGGCAGCTAATGCGCTCGCGACTTCTTCTTCGGCAATATCATCCGTTGCTGCATTATCAGCCAATAATAATTCTTCTGCTTCAGGTGCGGCCTCAGAGACACGGATACCCATGTCATTAATCATAGCGATAATTTCTTCGACTTGCTCAGGATCAGCAATTTCAGTGGGTAAATGGTCATTGACCTCAGCAAATGTCAGGTAGCCCTGGTCTTTGCCTTTGGCAATTAAGTCTTTTAATCGTAATCGTTGCTGTTCTTGTGCGGCATTTGACAATCGAGTAACCCCTGCTAAATTCAAAGGATTATACTCACAAACAAACTGTTCGACTAGCCCCTATTCAAATTAAAAAACGACTCAAAACGATAGAGCGCATAGCGCATGAATGGTGGGGTTGCTGGTGGCCGTTATTTCTCACAAAACAGTGTTTGCAAACGCTGTTTCTCCTCTAGTGACAGCGCATTTTGACTTGCTTTTGCCAGCAAAAGCTCAATTTGTTGCTTATTCGCTGCTTTTTTCAGTTGATTAATCGCACCTAAGAACTCACTTTTCATATCATTGAGAGGTATAATATGTTCATCTTTTATGCATTTCTCCAACCATTTTCGATCCGCATGATCCCGCCAATGCTCTAACAGTGCGCCTGTGGTGGGGAGGGAGTGCTGCTGAATCGTATCAATTAGCTCGAACAATAACGCTGTTCCAGGGGTCTCGGATAGAAAAGAGGGTTCTGTGACACATAAGGCCAACGCAGGATTTTGAACTAACAACGTAATCGCTAAGCGCACCATTGACGGCGCACGCGCTGCTGGCGAGCGCATCTTTTTAACTGGCTCTGATTTTTTAGAAGGCGAAAGCTCTACTTTATCGAGACGTGCTTTCTTCGCCAAGGTATCCAGCATCATTTTTTGAAATAATCCTTCCGGCAGCTGACGCAAATGCTCCATGCAGGCATTCACAAAGCGCGCACGGCCATCCACACTACTAAAATCGGCTGATGCGCTCATCATGTGAAAAAAGAAAGTAGATAAAGGCAAAGCGGTTTCAATGCGTTTCTCAAAATCAACCTTTCCTTCTTTACGGATTAAGGTGTCTGGATCCTCACCGTCAGGCAAAAACATAAATTGGATTTGGATATCATCCCGCATAATGGGTAGCGCAACTAACAACGCACGCCATGCGGCGGTGCGCCCCGCTGTGTCACCATCAAAACAAAAAATAATGTGCGATGTGTGGCGCGATAAACGTTGTATGTGTTGCGCTGTGGTCGCTGTACCTAATGTCGCAACAGCATAATCGACGCCATGCTGCGCCAAGGCAATCACATCCATATAGCCTTCGACAATCATCGCACGAGATAGTTCGCGATGAGCGGTTAACACTTGATGTAATCCATATAATTCATGGCCCTTTTGAAAGACGGGGGTCTCAGGTGAATTTAAATATTTTGGCTCACCTTTATCGAGTATTCGTCCGCCAAAACCAATGACTCGTCCGCGACGATCATGAATGGGGAACATGATGCGATCACGAAACCGATCGTAGTACCCGCCTTCATCCTTTTTGATGAGCATGCCTGCTTCAAGCAATGTTTTGGGATCTTTGACGTGTTTCTGCAAATGATCCCAACCGGCGGGTGCGAATCCGATGCAGAAATCGCGTGCGGCGGCACCTGATATCCCGCGCTGTTTAAGATAGTTGATCGCGCGCTCCGATTGGCGCAATTCGGTTTGATAATATTTTAAGACTGTTAATAATGCATCATAGAGATCAGGGCTCACAGCAGGCTTTGCTCTCGTTGTGGATTCGTGCGGAATCTCCATACCGGCTTGTTTCGCTAATGCTTCAATCGCTTCTGGAAAAGACAGTCGATCATATTGCATTAAAAAATCAATGGCATTGCCGTGCGCGCCACACCCAAAACAATAATAAAATTGTTTAGGCTGGCTGACTGAAAAGGAAGCGGATTTTTCACTGTGAAAGGGACAGCACGCAAAATAATTGGCATTGGATTTTTTGCGCAACGGGACGCGGCCATCGATTAAATCGATCAAGTCGATGCGACTGATTAACGTTTGAATAAATGCTTTGTCGATGCTCATACCATGCCAATCCTCGTGCCATCTTTATTTTCTACTCTTTTTCTGTCATCCCCGCGAAGGCGGGGACCCATTCAGCAAGTCACTCTGCCAGAGTAATGGGTTTAATCTATTTTTTTATTCCAACATCTTTTTATTCATTATGCTCACAGATATTGCCCTGATGGATCCCCGCCTTCGCGGGGATGACAAAAAAGAGCGTGAGCTGCTACACTACTGATATCACATCTTACCTTAATAAGAGTTTATGCATAAGAACCTTTTCAAATCAGCGTCAGTTGTTTCACTAATGACCTTTATTTCCCGCATTCTGGGGTTTGTGCGCGATTTGATTGCCGCGCAAATATTTGGCGCAACGGCCGCGGTGGATGCGTTTTATATCGCTTTTCGTATCCCCAATTTTATGCGCAATTTATTTGCAGAAGGATCCTTTTCGCAAGCCTTTGTTCCCGTGTTGTCGGATTATCGACAAAACCACACGTCCGATGAGACTCGCGTTTTCATTAGTCGAATGGCAGGATCCCTTTCTCTGGTGTTGCTCATTGTGACCATACTGGGGGTGCTCAATTCATCCACTATTGTTCATATCTTTGCTCCAGGGCTTGATCCTTTGCGTTTTCAATTGGCAAGTCATATGTTATCGATTACTTTTCCTTACCTGATGCTGATCTCGTTGACGGCTTTTGTTGGTGCTATTTTAAATAGTTATGGCAAATTTAGCATTCCTGCGCTGACCCCTGCTCTTCTTAATATTTGTCTTATTGCCACCGCCTTTGGTGTTACCCGGTATTTTGCGGTCCCAGTCGAAGCACAAGCTTGGGGTGTTTTGCTTGCCGGGTTTGTCCAATTCTTTTTTCAATTACCGGCGTTGCGCCGCATTCATTTTTTAGTGCGACCACGATTATTTTGGCGCGACCGAGGTGTACAGCGTGTACTGAAGCTGATGATTCCTGCGATCTTTGGTGCGTCTATTGCGCAACTCAGCTTATTGTTAAATACTGTTTTTGCCTCATTTCTTGTTGTTGGCAGTGTGTCATGGCTTTATTACTCGGAACGCTTGGCGTATTTTCCATTGGGTGTTTTTGGTGTGGCGCTCGCGACTGTGATACTCCCCCAATTAGCTCGTCATCATGCCAGCGAATCCAAGAAAGAATTCTCTCAAACGCTCGACTGGGGATTGCGTTGTAATTTATTGATCGGTTTGCCCGCATCGCTTGCCATGCTATTGCTCTCAGGCCCGTTAATTGTCAGTTTATTTCATTACGGAAAATTTAATCTGCACGCCACCCTCATGACGCAAAAAAGCGTCGTTGCTTATTCCTTCGGATTGCTCGCTTTCATGCTTGTCAAAGTCTTATCATCCGCTTGTTATGCTAAGCAAGATGTGAAGACTCCAGTTAAAATAACCGTGGTTGCGCTTAGTATTAATATTATTTTAAGCGCGATATTGATTTGGCCTTTGGCGCATGCGGGGCTTGCGCTCGCGAGTTCGCTGTCATCTTGGGTTAATGTCGTTATTTTATGGATTGTGTTGCATCGACGAGGTATTGCAAAAACGCAATCCGGATGGTTTGCTTTCTTGTGCCAGTTATTTTTTGCGAATGGCGTGCTTGCGATTTTCTTGTGGAAAGCATCAGGAGAGACGCTGCAATGGATTGCATGGAATTGGCATCAGCGTTTAGGGCATCTGTCTTTACTGGGTATTAGCGCGATAGCGCTTTATGTTTTGTGCTTGTATGCCAGTGGATTGCGACCCACAAAGGGTGAGCGTCGCTCACCCCTACGTGATGCATAAATGAGATTACTCTGTTTCTTTGGCCAGCGTCGCCACACAACCGGTTTGATTGCTATAGTCTAAAGGTGATACCACGTTGCGAGACGGCACAACCGTTGAAATGGCATGCTTATACACCATTTGGCTCACTGTGTTTTTCAGCAATACAACAAACTGATCAAATGATTCGACCAATCCTTGCAGCTTGATTCCATTGACCAAATAAATGGAAACAGGAATTTTTTCTTTGCGCAATGTATTTAAGAAAGGATCTTGTAATGATGGCCCTTTTGTCATTTTTTTATCTCTCCAATTTATTATATTTATTTTAAAGCTACGCCAACCAACAAGTTGAACCCAAACATTTTACTCAATCAAGAGGGCGTGTGCTGTTCTGGAGCACCATAAAAGTGCATGGATTGGCGTGCATGTCTTATTTAATCAATGAGTTAATATAGTGTTACCGGTAAATTAACAGTAATCACGCGCAAAGAGCGTGGTCTTTATCTTACAGAAAGAACGGTTGTTTGTATTTGCAGTGTGCAAATGATAGTGGGAGAATGACAGAAATATTGAGTTTTTCCTTGAAAGGTTTTCTCTATGGGCACTTCTTCTTTGACACGAGTTTGCCGGGGCTGCGCCTTAGAGAAACCTTTGTCCGCTTTTTTGCAACTAACCGGAGCCCATGGCACCAACTATGCAACGCTTTGTTCGACATGTCGGGCCACAGGACAAAAGGTTGTCAAGACAAGCGCATCAGAGGATGAGACAGCGCCAAGCGGTGTCGGTGGCTCTGGTATTCGCGGTAAAGAAAAGCTAGTCTTCGATGCTCGACATACAGAAGAGGTTATCGCGCTCAACCGTTTTCACCTTGAAAAAGACAAAGAACTCCTAGAAGAAGAAAATAAAAAGAAAGAACTGCTAACAGAGCAAGCAGCGCAAGAAGAGTTGTTGCATACCATTGAAGAAAAACGCCGGGACCCCGATGCGCGAAATAAAAAAACAGCCCCTCCTATTCGAGCCAATGAAAATGTTTCCACTACCGACAAAACGCAGCGCATCCTGCATGCTGCACGTGCTTCATTTGCAGATCAGGTTAAGGTAGCTGAGGGAGCTGAAGAAAAAAGGCATACTGACAGCCACCACATCGTTGCTGACACAGAGCGTAAAAATACCTCGACCGACTTCAACACCCTTATTGAAGCCATTGCACCCGGGAAAATAGAATATCAAGGTGAAGGTATTAAGCATCTCATGAATTGGTTGGGTTCTGACTCAAAGCTGGTGAAAGCAATAAGAGGCCTCCCTTCCAAAACTGCTACTTCTGAGGTAGCTGGTCAAAAAATAACTGAAACTATCACTGATGGGCCAGATCGACATCCCACATCAACTCGCTCGAAATAACCATCCCCCCTGCCCTGCTATTTCTTTTTTATGCTCTATACTGAGAAAAAGCATCTTTAAGGAGGGTTGTTTATGAAGCGCAGAGACAAATCTAATCGTTTGAGAGATTTACTCGACGATAATGAAGACGATGCTTTGGTGGAGCAGGATAATTTAGTAGAGGGTTTTGTAGATGTGAAGTCATCGATAGCGTATCCCAAATCTCTCGAGGAGGAGGAGGACGAAGATTATGATGGTCCGCTGACAGAAGAATCTGAACCATTGGAAGCAAAACCCGACCCTGTCGATATTTTTCCTCAGAAAAGAACAGTGCCGGCATACAATCCGTTGCGTTCCTGGGAAAAAACTCAAGCGGAGCGCATTAATTTTCTGCATGATCATCTGGAAAGCCTTAGTAAAGAGAGAGAACGACAAGAAGCTCATACGCAAGCCAAGAAAAATCTTGAGGAGATCGCTCTTAATCTTGCGCTCGCCAAGATGTTCCAGGAGTCAGAAAATAGTGCTGATGTACCTGAAGAAAATACTGTAGAGGTTATCGAACAAGATTGTCTTGAGGCGGCTTACGAATTAGAGCAGAAGACAGGAAAAATCTGTGTTGTGTTAAACATGGCAAATGCAGATCAACCCGGCGGTTTTTATTTGGGAGGCGCTGGCGCACAGGAAGAAAATATATTTCGCCGAACAGATGCGGCTTTTATTGCGGCGCGTGAAGAAGGTGTGACGGTTAAAGAAGACAAATCAGGTCGTAAGCTCCCCTGTCAAGGATACAGTTCTTAATTGAAGTCTCTGGCGGTCATTTTCTCTCTATAAGCTTTTGGCGTCATTCCCTTTAAAGCATCATGGGGCCGTTGTTCGTTATAATCTATTATCCATCCTCGTGTGATATCCCTCA
>CANJVW010000020.1 GCA_947478495.1 Legionellales bacterium
GGTGTGTTCATTCAAGCCGCGCTCCCAAGAGTGATACGGTGTTGCAAAATAACAGCGCATGCCCGTCAGTGTTGTGATGCGCTCATGATGAGCGAATTCTTTGCCGTTATCCCATGTGATGGAGTGTCCTTTTACTTTTCTAGGTAACGATCTTAAGCGCCTCTTAACGATCCCTGGCACTTGCTTGGCATATTTTCCCTTCATCTTGGCGAGCAGAGTGAACTTCCGGAATGTGTACTAGAGGGAATCCCAGTAAATAAAAAATAATGAACTGATCATTGATCGCATGGAGTCCTGCTTTATTACTACCACTTTTAATAGTAGAGTGATCGACAGCAATGCCTCTCTCCAGCATCATTTCTGCTTTTATGCGGGATCGGGTGCCGTTGTTGCCAGTATACGAATAAAAAAAAGGAACAACGCCTTTCGATGTTGCTCCTTATTCACTATAGTACTAGACTATTTATCTTCGACAATCTGTACACTTTCCGCTTGAGGACCTTTTTGTCCTTGTGTGACGGTGAATGTAACGGGCTGCCCTTCTTCTAGAGAACGATATCCTGTGCCATCGATTGCACGAAAGTGAACGAATACATCTGGCTCACCGTCGCCTCTTGCAATAAAACCAAATCCTTTGCTGTTATCAAACCACTTTACTGTACCGTGTTCACGCTTTGTT
Organism: Legionellales bacterium; assembly: GCA_947478495.1. Taxonomy (GTDB): domain Bacteria; phylum Pseudomonadota; class Gammaproteobacteria; order DSM-16500; family DSM-16500; genus CANJVW01. Next base: position 680 of record CANJVW010000020.1, read on the forward strand.
GACATATTCTTTAACCTTTCATAAAAGTAGAAAAACGCTTCAAAACTGCTTATTAATAAGACAGTTTTTTTGCGACGGGACAAGTGTACCATAAATCAGGATAAATTGAACAAAAAAGAGGGGGAGGGTGTAAAAATAATGAAAGCAGGTATGATCGAAGGACATCTTGTAACTTAAGTAGAGGTCTTGATGGAGTTTTAGGCTCCCCTCTGTTGAGGGTCTGCACACCGCTCCAATCGCTGACTTCCGATCTGTTTTCGTTGAGCTTCGATTCAATACCTGCCTTACACTTTTAGTATAGCCCTCATATTAAAAACGTCAAGTTTTGCATTTAAGAGAGCGTTTCCTGTATGATCCAGGGCATGAAAGTGAACAAAAAACATATTATCGATCGTTTTGGCCGACATGCAAAAACGTATTCGAGTGTCGCGACCGTCCAAGCGTATGCGGCGAGCCAACTTGCCGTTTCGTTGCAAACCTTGTCTCCGGCATCGATATTGGAGATTGGTTGTGGGACGGGATTGCTTAGCCAACATCTATTAAGACAATTTCCAAACGCATCCTGTTTGTTGACGGATATGGCATGGCCTATGCTACAAGAGTGCCATTCTTTTTTATCGTCGCTTTCTCTCGCAAATGTTAATTTAGCGTGTATGGATGGAGAGCGTCTGAGTGTTGATTCTTCTTTCGATTTAATTGTCTCGAGTATGACGCTGCATTGGTTCTCTGATTTTTATACAAGCTGTCAAAACATTATAAAACAATTAACCTCTGGCGGGCGTTTTGTTTTTACTTTGTTGGGGGACAGTTCGTTTTCAGAATGGCATGCCATTTGTAAATCGGAGAATGTGCCGATCGCAACGCCGATTTTTCCGTCCGTTGAATCATTGCTAAACCATTTTCCAGCGATGGATATTCGTGTTGAGCGGCATCAAAAAACGTATCCGAGTGTCCATGCGTTTCTGCATACACTGCGACAATTGGGTGCGACATCGACACGCCCGGGTTATGCACCGTTATCTGTTGGATCGTTACGGAAATTATTAAGACAATTTAATCAAGAGATCACGATTTCGTATGAAGTGGTTCAGGGGTGTTATATTAATGATTAATGTCCCAACGGCCTTGCCATCTCAAAATTGACCTGTCTTTTCCATGAAGAATGCAAGCGCCAGGCATAGGCGGACGGTTCGCCGTTGTCTGGGTTCACTTTCAGTGCGAGGGTGCCGATACCAATCCCTGACGTGTGAGGCAGTCGAGTGTCCTTACTATGTCCGGCGGGCGCGGAGTCGGCGACTTGTACGAGAAATGCATCTTGAATACGGATAGGTTTGTTCATAATCATCATTACGTGTCCGCTGGAATTATTTTTTTTGCGAAACACGAGCACATCACCGGGTTGCAATTCTTCGACTTCGTCTACTTTATTCCAGTGGTGTTCTGGTTGTTCGTCGGAAGAGAGATTTTTAAAAAAGTCGTAGTAATGGAGAGACGTGGGATTATCGGTGCCACTGGATGCGACTAAGCTGGAGTAAGAAGAGGGTGAAACGGCTTGCAAGATATGATCTACATAATTCGAGCAGTCAATAACATAAACGCCCTTTGACGTGTCAAAATGACTTCCGCCGAGCTCATAGGCTGTATAGCTCAGTGTCGAAATAGTCTTATGAACAAAATCCACAAAATGCTGGCTCAGCGATGTCACCAAGCTAGATGAAGATCGATAGGGAAGGGGCATGAGTGTGACGGGGGGAGGCAGAATAGGTTTTTTGACGCAGTGTACAATGTGGCGATGTCTTTTATGATTAATCGTGTGATGTGCTTTATAAGGTGTTGTCTGTGGCGGTGTCGGCGCGATAGCAGAAGCTGCTCCGTTGAGAACAAAAAATAGAAAACCTAATATCACGCTTAAAAAATAAGGCATCAAAGGCTATGACTCGAGAGAGGTGTCAGGATTGACAGTGTCACTACCGTAATACTGTTTGCCGATATCAATAGTGGGTCGATTGTTTTGTAGGCGCCAGCGATTCGTATCGCGTAGTGAATAAACGCAGCCACAATATTCTTGTTGATAAAATTTCTCTTCTTTGGAGATCGTAATCATGCGCTGTGAGCCGCCTTCTTTGCGCCAGTTAAATGTCCAATACGTTAAATCAGGATAAGCGGATGCGGAACGGAGACCTGATTCATTAATTTGGTTCATGTCTTTCCATCGCGAAATGCCTAACGAGCTGGTGAACACAGGAAAACCGTGCTCGTGGGCGTAAAGGGCAGTGCGGTCAAATCGCATGTCAAAACAGACGGTGCAACGTGCACCTCGTTCGGGTTCATTTTTCAGACTTTTAGCGCGCGTAAACCATTCGTCACTATCATAGTCTGCTTCGACAAAAGGGATGTTATGTTTTTCCGCGAAGCGAATATTTTCATCTTTGCGTAGCAAGTATTCTTTGACGGGGTGAATGTTGGGGTTGTAAAAGAAGACAGTGTATGCAATGTCTGATTCGATTAAGCGTTGCATCACTTCGCCAGAGCAAGGCGCGCAGCAGGAATGCAAAAGTAATTTTGTTGCACCATCGGGGAGCTGTAGCTTCTTTGTGGGTTGCATTATGCGATTGAACCTATTAGATGAGTGAGCATTGTACAGAACTTTTGTTATGTTGTCACTTAAAGGTTTGATTAACAGGCAATAATACGTTGTAACTCTTTAAAAAATAGGCAAATATAGGAGCCAGCGAGTGACCGGATAGGCAAATACAAGACGATCAATATAAGCTTGCTTTCATTAGTAGATTGTGGAACAGTAACGCCGATATTTATGAACGGAATTGACAGAGGGAATATTATGCGACAGAAGGTGCACTCTCGTTATTTGATTTACTTTATTTCTGCTTTTGCCGCGATCACAGGATTATTGTTTGGGTATGATACAGGCGTGATTTCAGGCGCTCTCCTTTTCATACGTCAAGATTTTCACTTAAGTTCTGCCATGGTTGGTGTGACGGTCAGCTCTGTTTTATTGGGCGCGCTGCTCGGTTCGGCGATGAGCGGGAAAATGACAGATAAAATGGGACGTCATAAATCGTTAGTCATAGTGTCTTTTGTTTTTATTATTGGAACGTTGATCACCGCTATTGCTGCGAGTAATCAACAATTGATTATCGGTCGCATTATTCTTGGCATGGCGATTGGTACAGGTTCTTTTGTCGCGCCGCTTTATTTAGCGGAAATGGCGCCTCCGAAAGCACGTGGTTTTTTAGTGACGCTTAACCAGCTTGCTATTACGCTCGGCATTGTTGCTGCCTATGTAGTGGATTATGTATTTTCAGGACAGGGCGAGTGGCGATGGATGTTTGGCTGTGGTGTTGTTCCAGCCCTGCTGTTATTCATAGGTACTGTTTTCTTGCCAGAAAGTCCGCGTTGGTTAGTGTTGAAAGGGTTTTCAGCGGAAGCCGCCGCTGTTCTAGAAACGATTCGCCCCACCGCGGCTGAAGCGAATCAAGAATTATTGGACATTCAACAAAGCATTACAGAAAAAAAACCATCATGGCGATTATTATTTTCTAAAGCAATACGACCCGTGTTTTACATGAGTTTGGGCTTAAGCTTTTTTCAACAGGTGACAGGAATTAATGCTGTCATTTATTATGCGCCTACTATTTTGCAGCAAGCGGGCTTTGGAAAGGCAACAACGGCTATTTTAGCGACGTTGGCGATCGGTATTTTTAATGTGGTATTTACGGTGATTGCTCTGCCGTTGATTGATTGTTGGGGGCGTCGTCCTTTGTTGTTCATGGGGTTGACTGGCATGTTTTTTAGTTTGATCGCGCAAAGCATTGCTTTTTACTTCCCTCATTTAGAATGTTTACGTTGGGTGACCATGGGAAGCATGATTATTTATATCGCCTGCTTTGCGATGAGTTTGGGTCCTATGATGTGGTTATTGATCTCTGAGATATTTCCGCTTGAAGTGCGTGGGCTAGGTATCAGTATCGCGGTTTCCGTATGTTGGGCTTTTAATATGTTGGTTGCATTGACGCTGATGAGTTTGATTGATTTCTGTGGCGTGAGCGGATTGTTTTTATTGTACGCTGCTTTCTGTTTGTTGGGTATCGTGTGTGTATATTACTTTGTGCCAGAAACGAAAGGGTGTTCTCTGGAGCAGATTGAAAATAATATACACGCAGGGAAGCAGCTTCGTGAGTTAGGTGTTTCGTTAAAGTAAAATTAAGTGTCAAGGAGAAGCAATGCTTTTAAAAGACAAAGTCATTTTAATCACGGGATCATCGACCGGCATTGGCGCGGCAGTTGCGCGACGTTGTATTGCACAAGGTGCGCAGGTGATGGTTCATGGCCGTCATCAAGAACGTATGGCCGCGCTATGTGACGAGCTTGGTTCAAGCGCTCACTATGTGATTGCATCGTTAGAAGAGACAAGCACGCCGAAAAAGCTAGTACAAGCGACGATGGATGCGTTTGGTGCGATACATGGTTTGGTGAACAATGCAGCGATTTATCCACGTAATGATATTGACACACTAACATCCGATTTATTTGATGATATTTTACAGATTAATGTCAAAGCGCCTCTCTTTCTAACAAAGGAAGTGGTGCATGCTTTTCGCAAACAAAAAACGGGTGGTAGCATTGTCAATATTGGCTCTATCAATGCGTATTGCGGTCAATCGGATTTACTCTGCTATTCGATGTCGAAAGGTGCGTTGATGACCATGACACGTAATTTAGCTGATTCATTAGGACGTGAGAAAATTCGCCTGAATCAATTGAATGTCGGTTGGACGCCAACGGAAAATGAAATTGCGTTGAAAAAACAAGAGGGGTTGTCAGAAGATTGGCAGACTAATATTCCTACAGTGTATGCACCTATTGGCGCGTTGCAATCCCCTGAGAATGTAGCGGCACATGTTGTTTTTTGGTTGTCCGATGATTCTGTTCCAACGAATGGTGCAGTGTATGAGGTTGAGCAATATCCCATTATTGGACGCAACCGAATTAATGATTTAACGAATGTTTAACTTGCGATAGAGAGAGAAAAGATGAAAATTATTGATGCAAAAGTGTTTGTGACGTGCCCAGGCCGCAATTTTGTTACGATTAAAATTATGACGGATGAAGGGATTTATGGTATTGGTGATGGCACTGTGAATGGCCGTGAGTTGGCCGTTGTTTCTTATCTAGAAGATCACCTTATTCCTTGTCTCATTGGCCGTGATCCGCGTGACATCGAAGACATTTGGCAGTATTTCTATCGCGGTGTGTATTGGCGCCGTGGCCCGATTACGATGGCAGCGATTGGTGCTATTGATATGGCATTGTGGGATATTAAAGGCAAAGCCTTAAATACGCCTGTTTACAATTTGTTGGGCGGCAAATGCCGTGACGGTCTCATGGTGTATGGTCATGCGAATGGCAGTACTATTGAAGAAACTGTGCAAGAAGTCGGACGCTATATTGATATGGGTTATTTAGCGATTCGCGCACAAACGGGTGTACCCGGTTTGGAAGATAGCTATGGTATTTCAAAAGATAAAATGTTTTATGAGCCTGCTAAAAAAGGATTGCCACCTGAGTATCATTGGTCTACCGAAAAATATTTAGCGCACGTGCCGAAAATGTTTAAAGCGATTCGTGATCAATACGGTTCCGATCCGCATATTTTGCATGATTGTCACCATCGATTAACACCGATTGAAGCAGCACGATTAGGTAAAGAGATCGAGCCTTATCATTTGTTCTGGTTGGAAGATACGGTACCTGCTGAATTGCAAGAAGGGTTCCGCATTATCCGTCAACATACGACAACACCATTAGCCGTCGGTGAAATATTTAACACGGTCTGGGACGCGACAACACTGATTACAGAACAATTGATTGATTACCTACGTATGGCAGTAGTGCACGGTGGTGGCATTACACCGATGAAGAAGATTGCGGCCTTGGCTGAAATCTATCACATTAAAACAGGCTGTCATGGTGCAACCGATTTGTCTCCTATCACGATGGCGTCGGCGTTGCATTTTGGCATGTCGATTAATAATTTCGGTGTTCAAGAATACATGCGTCATACGCCGGAAACAGATGCTGTATTCCCGCACGCGTATACATTTAACAAAGGTTATATGTTGCCAGGCGATGCGCCAGGGTTGGGTGTGGACTTTGATGAGAAGTTAGCCGCTAAATATCCGTATGAACGCGCTTACTTGCCCATCAATCGTAAGTTGGATGGTACGTTGTTTAATTGGTAATACTGCTCTTTCTGAAAAGATTGTAGGGTGGGCAAAGCGCTTTTTGCGTGCCCACCATTTCCTTATGCTGGTGGTGGGCACGCAAAAAGCGCTTTGCCCACCCTACGGTTTAACAAAAAGAAGGTTATGTCATGATTATTGAACCAAAAATCCGTGGATTCATTTGCACTGCCGCACACCCTGTTGGATGCGCGAAAGCGGTAGAAGAACAAATTCGTTATGTTCAGTCAAAAGGTTCTTTTTCGGGTCCTAAACGCGTTTTAATTTTAGGGTCATCCACTGGCTATGGTCTTGCGAGTCGTATTGCTTTAACGTTTGGTGCGAATGCGAAAACCATTGGTGTTGCCTTCGAACGTCCTGCGGAAGGAAACCGTACGGCGTCTCCTGGTTGGTATAATACGGCTGCCTTTGAGCGTTTTGCGCATGATGAAAATCATTACGCTAAAAGTATCAATGGTGATGCGTTTTCAACGGCTATCAAACAAGAAACGGCGAATCTTATTCGACAAGATTTAGGTCAAATCGATTTAGTGATTTATAGTTTAGCTTCTCCTCGTCGTGTCCATCCTGTCACAGGCCAAATTTTTTCATCGGTGTTAAAACCTATCGGACAGTCCTTCACAGGTAAAACCGTGGATCCTATGAAAGGCGAAGTGAAAGATATTACGCTGGAACCTGCAACAGATGCTGAAATTGCCGATACCATCGCTGTGATGGGCGGCGAAGATTGGGCGATGTGGATTGATTTTCTGTTAAAAGAAAATCTGTTAGCAGAAGGTGTGTCGACGGTTGCTTATGATTATGTTGGGCCAAAACTCACGTATCCGATTTACAAAGAAGGCACTATTGGCGCTGCGAAAGCGCATGTGTATGAAACCGCTATTCAACTCAATAAAACATTGCAAAAGCGAAAGGGCAGGGCATTGCTGTCTGTCAATAAAGCCTTAGTGACGCAAGCCAGTTCCGCGATTCCGGTTGTGCCGCTCTATATTTCTTTGCTTTATAAAATTATGAAAAAGCAAGGCACGCATGAAGGATGTATCGAACAAATGGTTCGTTTGTTTAGTCAAAAGTTCATGACGGATCAAAGTGATCGTATTCGCATGGATGATTGGGAAATGAATGGCGGCGTGCAAGATGAAATTAAGCAATTGTGGTCACAAGTGACAACAGAAACACTCGCTGCACTGACGGATATTGAAGGCTATCGCCAAGATTTTTACCGCTTATTTGGGTTTCAATTCCCTGGTATTGATTACAATGCGGATGTAGAACTTTAAGGCGAAGGGTTTAAGCACCACTGCCGACCATGTTTCAAATATAGTCCATCACTGAATGCGCATATTGTACACAGATTTTTGTTTTCTATTTATATTAGTGAAGCGTCCATTGATATTCTATTTAACCTCCGCTAGACTGCTTTCGATAGGCAATAGGACTTGATCATGCGACAGGTACCTCAGTATTTGATAGTAGGCAATGGCCGTGTAGCGCGCCATGTTTGCCATTATTTTTCTCTTTTAAATATTCCCGTGCTCACGTGGAATCGCTCAGAGTCGTTCGATTTATTGCACGAAAAAATTCAACAGGTATCTCACATTTTATTATTGATTAGTGATGGTGCGATTGATTCCTTTATTGCAGCTCATCTCAATCATACGTCTGCTATTTGTATCCATTTTTCAGGGAGTTTATTTACTGAAAAAGCCTATGGCGCACATCCTTTGATGACGTTCTCTAATGCGTTCTATTCGCTTGAGCAATATCAATCGATCCCCTTTGTGATCGATGAGAATGCACCTGCATTATTTTCTGAATTACCGAATCCACAGGTACGTTTATCGTCGCATTTGAAAGCACGATATCACGCGCTCTGTGTCTTAGCGGGTAATTTTTCTTGTTTATTGTGGCAAAAATTGTTTTCTGATTTTAAAGATGTGCTTCATCTCTCTCCTGGCATTGCACATCCTTTTTTAAAACAGCAAATGCAAAATTTAATCGATCAACCTGAGAAGGCATTAACCGGTCCTTTGGTTCGAGGGGATCATATGACATTGAAAAAAAATATCGATGCGTTAGATGGCGATCCTTTTCAAGCGATTTATAACAGTTTTATTACGTGCTATCACAAAATGAAGGAGACAAAATGAGTGTACTGCAGTTTTTTGAGAAAAAAAGAATGGGACAAAAAATCACGATGATGACGTGTTATGATTATACGAGCGCACGCATTGTGGCGGATACATCGATTGATGCATTGCTCGTAGGGGATAGTGTTGCAATGACGATACATGGCTTTAAAGATACTGTGTCGGCAACCGTCGATATGATGTGTGATCACATTGCAGCAGTCAGTCGAGGGGCGGGAAAAAAAATGATTGTGGGTGATATGCCGTTTTTGAGTTTCAGGCAATCCTTGCCAGAGACAATGTCGGTCGTTCAGCGCTTGATGCAAGCAGGAGCATCAGCGATTAAGTTAGAAGGTGCGATTGGGAATGAAAAAACGATTCGACACATTGTTGAATCAGGCGTGCCTGTGATGGGGCATATTGGGTTAACGCCACAATTGGTGCATACACTCGGTGGGTATAAGGTGCAGGGTAAAACAGATCACAGTCGTCAGCGTTTGGTGGAAGAAGCGCAGGCTTTACAAGACGCAGGCTGTTTTGCATTTGTGTTAGAATGTGTATCAGCGGATGTCGCATCTGAGATCACAAAAAATAGCGCAGTTCCTACGATTGGCATTGGCGCCGGGCGTGAAACGGACGGACAAATTTTAGTGTGGCAAGATGTGTTGGGGCTCAATATCGATTTCAAACCAAAATTCGTTAAAGCCTTTTTGAATGGTGCAGAGCTTTTTAAAGAAAATATCGATTTGTATGTTAAAGCGGTTCAATCAGGAGAATTTCCCAGTGATGCACATTGTTACTGAGTTAAGTGAGTGGCAAGCTATTCGAAAGACGCTAGCCAATAAAACCATTGGCTTTGTGCCGACGATGGGGAATCTGCATGCCGGTCACGGAAGCCTTTTTGCGCGCTCGAAAAAAGAAAATGATGTCACCATCATGAGTATTTTTGTGAATCCTACTCAATTTAATGAAAAAAAGGATTTTGAAAAGTATCCACGTACGCTTCAGCAAGACATCGATTTTCTAACATCTTATGATATTGATTATCTCTGGGCGCCTGATGAAAAAACGCTTTATACTGATCAATATCAGGTACAAGTGAATGAGATAGAAATCAGTCGCGTGTTAGAAGGCGAATATCGCCCCGGTCATTTTACAGGGATGCTTACCGTCGTATTAAAATTGTTAAATGCGGCACAACCGACGCGAGCGTATTTTGGCGAAAAAGATTATCAGCAATTATTGCTGATTAAAAAAATGGTGAATGCATTGTTGCTGCCAATCGATATTGTGGCGTGTGAAACGGTGCGCGCTGACGATGGTTTGGCCTTGAGTTCACGCAATACCCGTTTGAGTACTGCGCAACGTGAAAAAGCCGCCCATTTTCCCCGATTATTGCGCAGTGAATTATCATTAGATGAAATCACATCACAATTGACCGCGTTAGGATTTAAAGTGGACTATATAGTGGAACAGTGGGGCCGTCGCTTAGGCGCGGTGTGGTTGACTGATGTGCGGTTGATTGATAATGTCGCCATTATTTCTTCGTAAGCTCCGCCAATGTACACACATTCCCATCGCATCCCGGAATCGCCAATGGCTTTCCGTTGAATCGTACTTTGACTTGATAGTCATTCGTGTCTGTTTTAAATAATTCAAAATTAAAATCCGATATATAACCCGGCAAGACGGCTTTCACTCCTAACGTTGTCATGAGGCTCATGATGGTGTTGTCATGCACGCAATATAATTTGTATTTTAATATAGTATTGGGGTCTTTTGCTTTTTCTAAATCATCAATTATTTTAGCTAAAAGTGGTTTACCTGAGAGAGCTGCGATGGATCTAGTTTGAAAAGCAGTTAAAAAGATCCATTTTCCCCACATGAATCATGTTATTGACATCGTCCTGACTTAATTCTGTAGGGATCGGTAAATGCAAGAGGTTGTCGATATAGAGTGTGTCAGCAACATTAGACATTTGATATAAGTGTTTGATCGGCACACCGGTCGCATGACTCCATTTAGCAAAATAGGGTTTCCAGTGCGCTTCCTCTGCTCTCCAATCGGATCGGAAAGCAAGATGTCGATAATATAAATAATAAAAATAAAGTGAATGCGTATCTGTCAGGAAGGGATCGTTCTTTTATTGTGGTGCGGTGTGAATAGGAATCAATTGTGCTTTTTCGGGCAATGCATTTTTTTGAGCAACATTTTACCTTTCTCTGGACGCTATTGTGCGAGGAGAGTATCATTCCACAACAATTATTATTAGGCAATGATAACGATTTATTATGTCAAAAGAAGTGATATTCACTATTCCAGCGGGTATGTGCGGCTCTTGTGCTGCGGGGGTCAAAGAAACCATTCAACGCATTGTTATAAAAAAATTGCATCCTGAATTTAGCAACATAGTGCTTGATCCGATGTTTAATGACGAGCAGGAAAAAATTGATGATATTGTGAATCCGATTGTGATCATCGATTGCTACTACGGCACAAAAGATAAACAAAAAAAAGCAGACGAAAAAAAGAAAAAGGTTATCTGTCATTTGGTTTTTATATCAGATAATCCCACAGAAATTGGACCGATTTTGGCAGCACTGAAAGCTGCAGGTTTTCAGGCGGGCGAAGAACAGGATAGATTTTGGGATGTCGTCTTGCCTGTTGTGTTGAGCTTTGGTGCCGCTCTCTTAATTGCGATTCTTCCCTTGTCGCCTCTGGCGTTGACAATCGGGGGCCTGCTCGCATCATTTTATTTAGGGCAAGATATTTATCGTCGTGCGTGGTCAGGGGAGCCGATGGATATCTTATTTTCACTTAGTATTTTTTTAACGTTTGTTGCGTTGTTTGTCGGGCTATGTGTCCCGGGATTGGCAGGTTGTTCAGTGATGCCTTTTATGCCGCTGGTTATTATTGGATTTCAGCATCTTGGAAATGCGTCGCGAGAGTATACACAACCTCCTGAAACGCAATTAGATCTTTTGAGTCAAATTCGGCCTTCTTATTCTGTTTCTGAAATAGATAAGCGTCCTATTGGTTCTTTAAAGAAAGGCGATATTATTACATTATATCCTGGCAGTACGATTCCAGTGGATGTGATTTGCTTTGAGGATTGCGAAGTGTCTGCCAGCACATCCGATGGGCAAGCGCATATTACCCATTCTATTTTGAAAAGCACTGGGACAGTTAAAAATAGTATTAAACAAGGCACGGAACTGGCTGGCGATAAACCAGTGACGTTCACTGTTGAACGTATTTACAGGGATTCGGAGCTTTCTTGTATTCAGAAAAAGGTAGAGCAGCTTCAAAAACCAGAAGACTCATTATCTATTAAAATAAAGATGCGGTATTTTTTGATTGCTTTGTTGTGTGTTGCAGCAGCGATGGGTTGTTTTACGTATTTTCATCTCGTATTTTCGGATGTGGGTTGGTCGGGTCTTTTTTCTCATTTTTATTTTTACTCCTTCGGAAAAGCGCTTAATACAGGCATTGGTGTTTTATTATCACTTTGTCCTTGCTCATGGGGGCTTGTGTCAGGATTATCGACGCTAGTCATGCAAGACGCCATGATTAAAAATGGCATTGATTTATCGCATGTGCGTGTACCACAACAGAATCCTAAACATGTTGTTTTTGATTTAAATGGTACATTGACAAAAGCTCAGCCCATTATTAATAAAATTCTCTCTCGCGATGGATTTAATGAACAAGAATTAAAAAACATTATCTATACTCTCGAGGAAGGTGATCCTCATCCGTTTGCAAAAGAGATTTATTCATTTTTGCAATACAAAAGAGTCACAAGTTATAGCGATGCTGTCACGGATAAAAAAAGAGAGCATTGTGCTATTGAAAAAACAATTGATGGTCGTCGATATCGCATTAGTAGTGCGCTACACTCAGAACAAAAAGAAATGAAAGACAGCGAGGGAAAAACGTTTAGTTATGTTGAAGAAATGACTTTAATGAGTGGGGCGGCTGAAAAAAAAGAATACCAGTATAGGGTGATAGGGATAGTCGAATTGGAGCTTGTGTGGAGAGATAACGCATTTGATGTGATAGATGCGCTTACCAGAAAAGGTAAAACAGTTCATATCTGTACAGGGGCGACATCTGTTTGTTTGCCTGAAGCAATACGAAAGAAAGTCCAACTAAAAGAAGGTTGCGATCCACAACAAAAATTGGATTATATCCTTTCATTAAAAAAAGAAGGCGTCTTGATGGTGGGGGATGCGGGAAATGATGTGCTTCCATTAGCCGCGAGCGACATTGGTATTACTATAAAACATGAGGCATACGATGTTGCAGCAGGAGCCGTATCTAACTGTCATATCAAACCGGAAGACTTAAAAAAGTTGCCTTTTATTGTTGAGACATTGGAGTATTGCGCAGATCGCGCGAGATTATTTAAAACACTATCTTATGGGTTGATCGCGTCTATCACTATCCTATTGATGCTGCCAATGCCCATAACAGGATTGGGGTATATCTTGCCTTCCTGGGTGAGCTCTAGCGGTATGTCAATGTATATGCCTGCCATTATAGGGGCGGCTTTTTCTTTGTGTTTCAGGAAGGGCGCTGTCGATATATCACCATTGACGAATCAAAATTCTCTAACGGGTATAGCGAAGAAAATATCACCAGGGGATCCTGGACGTGCTTTAACGGTACAGCATGATATGAGACAGACATTTTCTGGCCCGGCTTCTGCTGAGTTGGTGACTGCTAACTCGGCAACTGCCTGCCCAGATGTCTCTGAGACATTGCGCAGAGATCAATGTTCTGTTGGTATCTCTCCCACCCCATGTTAGAATCGCCCAGAGTTTAAACCCTTTTGGAGGTTCTATTGGACCCGCTTGACCGTTGGCAGCTTGTAAAACCCTATTCTATCCCCTCACTCTCTAAAAGTGTCCGAGAAGTGGCCTTAACCTTAGGCTTGATTGTATTGGCTTATTTTGGCCTTTATCTATCGACTCGCTATTCTTTATGGCTGACCGCAGCGCTTAGCATACCAGTTGGACTTTTATTAGTCAGAGTATTTATTATACAGCACGATGCGGGGCATAATACGCTTTTTGCGAATCCCAAGCTGAATCATGCGATTGGATTGTTCTGTAGTTTGTTCACCGTGACCCCCTATTTTTTTTGGCGAAAAGCCCATGCGATTCATCATAAAAATTCGAGCGACATTGGTAAGCGTGGTGTAGGCGATATTGATATCAAGACGATTGCGGAATACGAAAGCCTCACAGGTTGGGAAAAACTTCAGTATCGACTCATGCGCCATCCGCTTATTTTAATTCTGATTGGTGGGCCATTGTATTTCTTGTTTCAAAATCGTTATTTTAATTATCGAGACGAGTTTCGTGCTCAGTTTGATATAGCAAGCATTCGCAATATTTATGCGACCAATATTGCTTGCTTGATTTTTTATGGCTTGATTGGATCTGTCACGGGCTTATCGTTTTTATTATGCGGTGTATTGCCTGCTATTTGGGTGTCATCCAGTGCGGGTATTTATTTATTTTACGTTCAACATAATTTTGATGATGTGTTGTATGTCGAAGAACATGAACTCGATAAATCCTCTGCGTTTCAGGGTAGTAGTTTCTTGCATTTACCCGCTGTATTACGCTGGTTTACAGGGTGTATCGGTTATCATCATATGCATCACTTTTGCCCCCGCATCCCGTTTTATAATTTAAAAGCCTCCTATGAAAAATTATGTCATTCATTTTCAATGGAAGAAATCGTTTCGAAATATTCTTTGCTGAGTAGTTTGCGATTGCTCACACTGCGTTTATATGATGAAAAACGAAGACGCATGATTGGTTGGAAAGAATATAAAGCGACTCGCCAGCAGAATTTGTAGGGGTGATAGATAGGTTTTTGCCCTCTTTCTCACTATAAAGGGATATCATCATGAAAAAAATTATCACATTGCTTTGTTTGACTATCTTTGGAGTAGCGATTCAGGCCGCTCCATCAACACCTGATGCGGCACCCTTATATCTTAACTGGATCGATCACACTATTGCTCCGGACAACGATTTTTTTCACTATGCGAATGGGACATGGATTAAGAATAATCCTATCCCATTGGATCGCGCTTCTTGGAGTGCTTTTGATATCTTGCAGGATCAAAATGACCGGGTTGTTAAATCTATTCTCGAGACAGCTGCAGCGAAAAAAAATGTTAAAGACTCCATTGACCAAAAAATAGGAGATTTTTATGCGAGCGGCATGGATGAAAAAACAATTAATCAATTAGGCGCATCTCCCTTAAAAGAAGAGCTTTCAAAAATTGCCGCTATTAAAAATAGCACAGATTTACAAAACAGCATTGCGCATTTGCAAATGATCGGAGTGGATGCGGCTTTTGGTTTTGGCCAGATACAAGACTTAAAAAATAGTCAGCGCGTGATTGCAGAATTGGCGCAAGGCGGAGTGGGACTGCCGGATCAAGATTACTATTTGAAAGATGATCCACAGATGAAGCAGGTTCGCGCGGCCTATCGCCAATATATGCAACACGTTTTTGTTTTGTTGGGCGATTCAACAGAAGTGGCGCGTCAAGAAACTGATAGCGTGATGACAATCGAAACGGCGCTGTCAAAGGCCTCCATGCGACCTGCTGAGATGCGTGATCCGCATGCGATTTATCATATGATGACCCTGAAACAATTAAAAGACGTGACACCCCATTTTAATTGGCCTCTCTTTTTCAAGAATATGGGCCGCGCGGATATTGTAGAAGCCAATCTTGCAACACCCGGCTTTTTTACCTATTTTGATACGGCGCTCCAAACCGTTTCATTAGAGGACTGGAAGATTTATTTGCGCTGGCGGTTGGTGAGCGCGTTTGTTCCTTATTTATCAGATTCTTTTGTGAATGAACGGCTCCATTTTTCGCAAAAATTATCCGGTATTAAAACGTTGTTGCCTCGATGGCACCGGGTGCTTGACACAGAGGAAGGTGCGCTCGGTTTTGCTATTGGAAAACGGTATGTTGAAAAAATGTTCCCATCGTCTTCTAAAGTAAAAGTGGAAGTGATGATCAATGAGATTCGCGCTGCATTAAGAAACGATTTAAAAACACTGAGCTGGATGACGCCAGCAACACGAGTGGCCGCTATTAAGAAGCTTGATGCGATGCGACAACGCGTGGGCTATCCAACGAAGTGGCGTGATTATTCAGCATTACATATTAATCGCGATCATTATCTTCAGAATGTGATGAATAGTAATATTTACCTGACGCAATATGAATTAAATAAAATTGGTAAGCCGGTCGATCATGATGAATGGACGATGTTGCCTCAAGAAGTGAATGCCTATTATGACCCATCTGAAAATACGATTAATATGCCAGCCGGTATTTTACAATCTCCGTTTTTTGATATTCACGCACCCGCTGCCATTAATGATGGCGCTGTTGGTGTTGTGATTGGCCATGAAATGACACATGGGTTTGATGATGAAGGTGCGCAATTTGATGGGGGCGGTAATCTTAAGGATTGGTGGACAGCCGCTGATTTGAAAAAATTCAAAAAAGCGACGCTTTGTATTTCCAATCAGTTTTCACAATATACGATTGAAGACGGTACGCATGTGCAAGGTCCTTTGGTGACTGGAGAGGCGGTAGCTGATTTAGGTGGTGTGACGTTAGCACATCGAGCGCTTCTTGCTTCAAACGACAAAGGAAAAACCATCGCAGACGTTACGTTTGAGCAACAGTTCTTCTTGGGATTTGCGCATGTGTGGGCGAGTCATATGCGGCCTGAAATGATGCGTTTGCTTGTTACGACGAATCCACATCCACCTGCACAGTTTCGCGTGAATGGTACGCTAGCCAATGTTCCTGCTTTTCAGGCAGCGTATCATTTGCCCAAAGACAGTCCGATGGCGAATAAAGACCCTTGTGTTATTTGGTAAAATAATAAAATACTATCAATAAGATATGAAAATGATAGGCAGACCTATCATTTCTGATAGGTTGACCTATCATTTCTGATAGGTTATCATGGGACATCGAATATTATCTTAAAAAGAGATTCTCATGGCAACCTATGTGAGAGCGTTTGTGTCTGAATTGTCTTCTCGCTTGCGTGAGGAAAATCCACTCATTCAAGCGGTTCTTGGGCCGCGACAAGTCGGAAAAACAACGGGTGTGCGCTATGTGCTAACCCAAGGTGATTTTCAAAGTCACTACATTTCAGCAGATGATCTTACTCCGTTAGACGCTAAACAATGGTTGGAGGAGCATTGGGGTAAGGCTAAGCGACAAGGGCCTGGAACGGTATTAGTGATTGATGAAATTCAAAAAATTGATCAATGGTCTGATAGTATTAAACGTCTTTGGGATACCACACCGATTCATGAGCGGCCTAAGCTCGTGATTTTAGGTTCCAGTTCTTGGCAGTTGCATAATGGATTGCGAGAATCACTGGCGGGACGATTCGAATTGATACGCGTGTCGCATTGGGATGCGCTGGAAGCGGCAGCGGCATTCAATGCGACCTTTGAAGAATATCTAGTGTATGGAGGATATCCGAAAGTATTAGAGATGCGCGACCATCCTGAGCGCGCGATGAATTATTTGCACGATTCGATTTATACGCCGGTGATCGGAAAAGATTTGCTGCAATTAAAAGAAATAAAAAAGCCGGCTCTATTACGGCAATTGTTTGAACTTGTTATATTGCATCCTGTCCAAGAAATCAGTTATCGAAAATTATTAGGTCAATTACAAGATACTGGCAATACTGAAACGGCAAAGCATTATATCCAACTATTAGAAGCCGCCTTTCTCATTCGATCATTGGAAAAATATTCAGGCAATATGCTCGTTCGTAAATCGTCTTCACCTAAATTAATTGCATTAGCACCGTGTTTTTACGCTTTATTTGCGGGAAGTTCTTCTATTGATAATCCTATCGTGCGAGGCCGATTGTTTGAGCAAATTGTAGGGCAAGTTCTGACTTCCCATTTCTCTGATGTGTATTATTGGCGAGAAGATAATAAAGAAATTGATTTTGTGGTGTTGTGCGATAATGTTGTTATCGGAATCGAAGTTAAGTCTGGGCGATTGAGATCTTTTTCGGGTCGTGATGCTTTTCGTAAAAAATTTAACAACGCACGTGTTTGCGTGATATCGCAAGAGAATATAATGGAATGGATGCAGGCGCCTAAAGCTTTTTTATTGAAATCGGCGGTGTAAAGAAGGAGTCAGGCACCACCAGGGACCCAGTTAAGCATATCTCGTGGGATCTGGAACACCCACTTCTTCAAACCCTTTCTTGCGAAGTGCGCAGCTATCACATGTGCCACATGCTAATCCATCCACAGATGCTTGATAACAAGAAACTGTGAGGCTGTAATCGACACCGAGTTTTATTCCAAGACGAATCGTATCGGCTTTCGATAAGTGAATGAGCGGTGTTTGTATGCGGATGTTATTTTCTTCTACACCGACTTTTGTCGCAAGATTAGCGAGCGTTTGAAAGGCGTGAATGTATTCAGGGCGACAATCGGGATAGCCGGAATAGTCAATCGCACTGACGCCGATAAAGATATCGTTCGTGTTGGAGATTTCAGCGAGCGCGAGTGCGAATGAAAGAAAAATCGTATTGCGTGCGGGGACGTAGGTGACCGGAATAGCGTTGCTCGATTGATGATTCGGTATTGCGCTTTCTTTATCAGTTAACGCTGAGCCACCCAATTGTCCGAGAGGCAAGGGGAGAATGGTGTGTAGGATATGCTCGTTTTGAGTGATCCGTTTTGCCGCTTCTAATTCAGATGAATGTCGTTGGCCATAGTCGAAGCTTAAGGCATGACATTGATAGCCTTCTGATTTGGCTAACCCCAAGCAGGTTGTTGAGTCGAGTCCACCTGATAATAATATAATCGCTTTTTTCATCAAATCTTCCTATTTATGGCGTGCGTGCTATAATAGCACGACTTTTTGAGTAAACTTAAGGATTCTAATGCGTCGATTTTTAGTGCTTTTTTCTATGTTAGTTTTGGTTCTAGGAATTCTTTCAACGGACGCGGAAGCAGCACGTTTTGGCGGAGGCCGTAGCTTTGGTATGACTCGTTCAGTGCCGATGGGAAATACTTTTCGCAGTGCACCGCGTTCTTCTTTTGCTGCAGCACCGCAATCGTCAGGCCGTCGATGGTTAGGGCCATTAGCTGGATTTGTTGCAGGCGGTTTACTTGCTTCCCTCTTCATGGGGCATGGATTAGGTTCTGGGTTATTATCTTGGCTGTTGGTTGGCGGCATCATCTTTTTCGTATGGAATTTGTGGACGCGTTATCGTGCACAAAATTCGTTTTCTATGCCGTTTACTGGCCCGCAACCGCAACCCACTGCTTTTCGTCCGGCGACAGGGCACGAATATGTAGCAGAACCTGTTTCTACCCAACCAACAAATTTTGACGAGACGTCTTTTTTACGTTTTGCGAAAGCGACATTTATTCGCTTGCAAGCGGCGTATGATACGAAAAATATGCATGATTTACGCGAGTTTGCCTCCCCTGAAATTATTGGTGAAATTCAAATGCAGTGGCAGGAACGCGGTAATGCAGCGAATGAAACAGAAGTCATTTCGATTGATGCTGTTTTGCAAGATGTGACACAGGAATCAGACGCGACTATTGCGACCGTTCTTTTTTCGGGATCGGTGCGAGAAGAAGCGGGTGGCCAACCGGTTGCGATTAAAGAAGCGTGGCATTTTAGTGAAAACGTGTCAGATGCCCGTTGGGTTGTCGTTGGCATTCAACAGGTTCAATAGTCACTATGCTAGAAATGACATTGATTCAAAAAATCGCGCTCGCCGTGATCCCCGTGCTCTTTGCGATTACCGGCCATGAAGTCGCGCATGGTTGGGTTGCGAGTCGCTATGGCGATCAAACGGCGCGCTTCTCGGGACGACTAACACTTAACCCATTAAAACATATCGATATCGTTGGCACCGTGCTTGTGCCATTATTATTGTTCATTACGACATCGAGTGTATTTGGTTGGGCGAAGCCGGTGCCGGTGGATGCCCGTAATCTGCGTTCTCCGCGTTCGGATATGATTAAGGTTGCGCTGGCGGGTCCTGTCGCCAATCTGCTTATGGCATTCATGTGGGCAGCTATTGCTAAAATCAGCTTATCTCTACCTGGGTGGTTTGGCGTGCCATTAGTCGGAATGGGAATAGTGGGGATTCAAATCAATCTAGTCTTAGGTATTTTAAATTGTTTACCGATTCCAGGGCTTGATGGCGGCACCGTATTATGTAATGCACTTCCGCCTCGTATGGCGTGGCATTTTTCTCGTCTTCAACCGTATGGGATTTTTATTTTGCTCTTGTTGATGGGTACGCAAGTGCTCTTCTACATTATATCGCCGCCTTTGATATTTTTTATGAGCTTGATTACCCGGTTTTTTGGATTGGGCATATAGCGATTTCTTCCAACCCCGATTCAATATATTGATGTGTGATCGCGTTCAATAATTTTTGAGATAAAGTCAAAACCAAAATACTGAATGGAAGTAGACACAGCATATCCATTGGAAACGTCAATAGTCCTATTCCACCAAATGAACCAAGATACGAAAAAAATGAAATGCCTGCTATATAAAACAAAAACCAATATAATAAAGTGAGGTTGCTCGATACACTTTTATGGTTTGAGAGAAGACAAATGGCGATCCCTATCAGTAAAGCCATATCGAGTTTCCATATCACTGAAAATCCGCACCAATACAACATTAAATTACACACATAAAAAGCGATATGTGAGAAAATTAATCCACTGGATAATCTGAAAGGCCGAAAGGTTTGTGGCTGGAGTTTTCGCATGGCGAGCAAACAAATCGGTCCGATGCTATAGGAGAGAATGCTGGCAGACGATAAAAAGGCAACCAGCTTTTGCCATCCCGGAAAGGGCAAGAAAGATAGGGTGCCAACGAGTAAATTAGCATAAAGCGTCACATAGGGTATATCGTGACGATTCACTTTCAAAAAGAGTTTGGGTAAATGCTGATTGAGTGCCATGCCATATAAAATGCGTGATGTCGCGGCGGTATAAACAAGTGTTGTACCAAAAGGCGAGAATGCCGCATCAATCATGAGTAAGGTTGCAACGATGCCGAGCCCTAACAGTAATGCTAAACCCACTAACGGACCGCTGTCACCAGGGTAATGGAGTGCGTGCCAGCCTTCGCTAAAATAGGCTTTAGGCATCGCGACAATAAAACTGAATTCCAACATAAAATAGAGAACAAATCCGATGAGTACCGCGCCTAATATGGCGATTGGAATATTGCGTTGCGGATTTTTGACTTCACCTGCTAACATTAAACCATTTTGAAAACCCGTGAAAGCAAATGCGACACCGCCCGTTGAAAGCGCTTTGAATATATCGATCCAGCTGGTTTTGTCATTCAAATGAATATCTATATTCCCAAAGTTTGTTGAAACGTGGAGCAGCGACACAATAGCAATAGCAGGCAATGCGAATTTGATGATGCTCGCATATTTATTGCATTCAGCCAGCATTTTAATGCCGTATGAATTTAAAATGACAACGAATAGCATGATGCTGATCGCTGCAATATAACCCACGCCTGATAATTTGAGCGTGTTTGAGTGCTCTGCAATGAGCGCAGGAAAAAAGTGACTGCCATATTGCAAGATGGCCTGCACTTCGATCGGTGTCATGACGACATAGGAAAGCCATGATACCCAGGCGAATAAAAATCCGACTTCTTTGCCATGTGTGAAAGTCGGGTAATTTGACATACCGCCAGACACGGGAAACATGCTACCCAGTTCACATAAAGGCAATGCGACAAACAACATAAAAATCGCAGCGATGATCCATGACACTAATGAGTTGCTACCCGCCATTTGAGCACTAATAAAGGGGCTAAATAACCAGCCTGATCCGATCATTCCCCCGGCTGAGGCAATCAAAATATTGATGCTTGAGATCTCACGTTTTAACATCAGATGCCCCTTATTTCGTAAACAGACATAATAATGGGATAAGTGCCATCATAGCCAAGACAGTCGCTAACCACCATGCATTTTGGATGCCTGATAGCATATCAAGGGGTTTCAGGCTGATGAATAGCGCTGCGGCGGCTGAGCTAATGGCAATACCTATATTGATCGCCATGCGAAGCAGCGCTGAAATAAATCCTTGTTTTTCATCGGAGAATTGTGCGGTTAAATACAGTGTATTGGCATTAACAAAAAACCCTGCGCCTAGTCCATAGAAAAATAATAAAGTAAAAAGAAGAGTTGTGCTCCAATCGGCTTTTATCTGCGTGCAGGAGAGCAGAGAGAGCATCATGAGTGCAGTGCCAAACGTCATTAATTGATCGATCTTCCATCGCCGAGAAAGGCGCGGGAAAAGTCGCGAAACGAGAATGACACCGAATGCATTAGCGGCACTCACTAAGCCTACCTGCCATGCTTGCAAATGGCGGATATCTTGCAGAAAGAGAGGCGGTAAAATAAACACAATTGCGGTGGCGCCACCCATCGCAATAAGACCGAATAGGGGCGCTATTAATGTGTTTTTTTTAAATAAACGGTAGTGAATCATGGGGTATTCTGCGTTTTTGTCGATATAAAAGTGACACGCAAATACGATAATCATCAGAGCAAAGAAAAAGAGATTCATGTGTTGTATGCCAAGCAACAGTAACAACATAGAAAAGCCAAATAACGCTAAATTAAGATATCCGATGGGGTGAGCGTGTAGTGTTTCTTTCGCGATTTTCAAAGATTCACAGCCATATAATGCATATAAGCAAAAAGGAATATTGATCCAAAAAATCCATTGCCAACCAATGGTACTTAATAAAAATCCTCCGACCACTGGCCCAAGTGCTGGACCCAGCCCCATTAACATGGTGAGAATGCTTACTGCTTGAGTCATTTCTCTTTTTTGAAGTCGGGTGGTGATGACCGCGATAGCGGTTGCTTGCATCATGGCGGCGCCCAACCCTTGAAATCCTCTGAAGACAATGAGCCAATGGATGCTGGGTGAAAAGCCACAGAGTAATGACGTTATCATGAAAAGGATTAAACCGATTCGGTAGATGGTTAAGCGACCATATCGATCTGCTAATTGCCCGAATAACATAATCGTCGAGCTTAAGACTAAAAGATACAGCGTAATGGTCCAGATGATGGTATCCAGGGATCGATGAAATACCTGGATGAGGGTGGGGATTGCGACATTGATAATGGCAGAGTCGAGAGTCGATAAAAACATGCCAATGCCGGCGATGAGGGCCACAAATAGCGGAGTGATTTCTCGAGCATTCTTCATAAAAACGCTTATTTTCCCTTCAATAGATATAGACTACCATATCGATTAAAATAAGCTATAAAAGTCGCTGGGTATGTCTATCTCCCTGGAGAGAGGGGAAAACTTGCCGCTGCAACTTGTAGTTGCCTATCATCACTATGTGTATTAAAAGCGAGCGAGTCGTCGTTCACCCCTACAACATTGACATTTTTTTTCTGTTTTAAATTGAAAACAGAAGGAAAAATCCTGTCAGGCAGGTTATCGGGAAACGTCGCTTTTATTGTCTCACCGAACTCTTTTAACATAACCGATTTCTGACATCTTGTTTTGATATCTCTTTCTCTTTCTATTTCTGTTAAATGAATTAACTTATTTTTCGCCGTTTCAAATTTACTTCTTTCCGCAAATCGCGCTTCTACCTTCTGTACACACAATCGAAATATAGCCCATGTTAAACCGACTGCCGTGCACAGTATAATAGGGTGAACGCAAATCGCCGCGTGCGCGGCGAGATGTAGGGCGCTGGGCATAAAGGGTGATGTGTTCGGAAATAAAAATAATCGTCCGATAAAAGCGCCTGACATACCCCAATCAAAAAATTGGTAACCGGTGCTTGATAATAGGTTGCCGACGTTTCTTGCACGATTCCAAAAGAAACCGGTATAGCCTTGTAGTTCGTTGAGCTTTTTTTCTTTCTCTTCGATCTGAGTGTTTGTGTTAGTAAATTCTATTTTTTCGGCTACTGTGAGATCGTTACCATCGGTTTGATCGCTCATGATCGCACGATATTTTGTTCGTGCACCGACATAGCCAAATAAAGCGGCTACACCAAATGAAGCGATACCTAATACATTGGCAAGAGGTCCTAACAGAGGAACAGTAGCAGTCACCATTATGGGAAAGGTGTCTGACCAATACCATAGAGCATATTGAAACAATCCAGCTGACATCGCAGCAACACATCCTGCCGCAACGCAGCGTGCCATTAATATCCACCACTCCTTTCCTTCTTTTTTAATCTGTTCTGCGCGTTCTCCATTGATCTCTTGCATTAATTGATTGGCTTCGATGGCTTCTTCTGATGAAGGATCGGTCTTATAATAATAATGGGAGATCCAGTGATATGTTTTTATAGCTATATAGGTTAGCCCGAATAGAAAGGGAGCGAGGAAGCTCGCCATTGGGGTAAATCCAGGGATGCCCGTTGTTGCGGTGAGCCCGCCGATGATGCTCAGCATGGCAATCCAAAAGAGCCAATAGGCAACAGCATCGATCGCCATGGCATCCCATATTGTCCAAATAATATTGGTGGATATTTCAGGGCCAAATTTAAAATCGACTCCACTTCGATTATTTTTCTCAAATCGACCAGAACGTACTCGTCTGAATGAATCGGGTTTGTTTTTAATAGCCTCTGCTAATTTACGATTTAATTCTTTAATTTGATCATCGGTTATTTTAGATTCTATCGCGTCTTCCTGCGGGGCGATTTCGAGTTGTTGTTGTGGCGCTGATGGTTTTACGTTTAGCGCTTTTATGGCTTTATAGGTGGATTGCGCTCGCTTTTCTTTGATCAAGGCTTCTTGTTTTTGTTGTCGATAATAATTGAATAGCGCAAAAACACCGGTAGTGAAAATGATGATGAGAAGGATGAGCGCACCAATGGGATGTTTTACTAAGAGATTAATGGTGGGGCCTTGTGAAACAGGATGCTGACCCAGATTTTGTAAACAATCATTATCCCAGATGCGCGGAAAACGTAAAGAATAGGTATAAAACCAATCGAGAAAGCCAGCCCACGTATAAAAACCGCTTTTAAATTGTTCGGACGAGAGTTCGTGTCGCAATATAAGAGTATTTGTGTTAGCTCCTGCATTGCCTGATTCTTCTTCTTCTTTCACTGTTGCTTGGTAAGAAATAACGATATTGCGCCCTAAGCCCATGCTATGCTCTCATTGTTTTATAAATTGTACCAATAATCTCGACCATAGAAAGAATATCCGTTCAGTCGTATGATGCTATTTTTTCAGAATAGTTGTTTTAGCAAACCCAAGAGGGAGTGATGCGACCCAGCAAAACAGCAGTGATAGGAGGCGGTGTCAAACTGCGTGATGCTGCACTGATTTGCTTGCCATTGATCAACTGAGAATTTATCCCCTGGGCTGCTCGCAAATAAATATTTTTTATAGGCATCATAATATATAGTTTGATCAGGTGTAATCTTTTGAAGACCGTCAATGATTTGACAAGATTGGCAATCGGGCTGGTATGTGTTATTAAAATTATATTCTTTTTCCCAGCGCGGCTTTGATTGGTTCAACGGATAGAAATATGTATCAAAGTCTGTTAAGCCGTTGGTATCAGATAGTGTCATGCTTTTGAAGCTGGGATTATTGCCATACACAGGGCTGATTGCGGGTGTAAAAATAACAGGGATGGGCGGATTATTGGCGTCTTGTATGATCTGAAAAGTATCGGTATGAAGGTGAGCAGTTAAAATGGCGATGATATGGGCCGGCGATTTCTGCAAAATATCCAAAAAGGATTGCGTGTATGTGGTTTTCCAAAAGTTTGGATCTTGCAATGAATACAGAGGGCCGAATGTTTTAAATACATCGATACCAATTGGAATATGCATCGCGATTAAAACAAACTGATTTTGTTGATGTGCAAGAATCAGTTGATCTTTTAGCCATGTTATTTCCTCGTTAGCAGCGATATCCATCGCAGGACTGTTTGGCTGCAACGTTGAAAATAAAACACTGTTTAAGACAATTAAGCGTTGATGTGGAGACAGAGAAATGGCATAAAATCCCGCATTGGAAAATGCATCATGAAATGTGGCATCTGAAATGTGTGATGAGAAACTGTCCGCCATGTGAGACAAGAAGTCGCCGTGTGGCGTCACATCATAATGTCCGGTGTCGCCATCGTTGTTACCAATGACTGGATAAATAGGAATGTCAGGCAACGCGGCCTCTAGTTTCTGCGCTACAAAATCAATCGTTTTATTGGTAAAGTCATCAAAGCTCATTGATGAATTTTCAGCATATGTTTTATATTTATCATCAAAGCGATGTGCCAAGGTGTCACCCAATAGGATAGCAAATGTCGGATGATCTGAGGCGTGTTTTTGGAGTTCCTCCACGGTAGAATCGAGCAAGAGATTGCTGCTGTCTTGTTTGTAAGTGATCGTGTCGACGACATGATATTGTTTGAAAATCGCTTCCCAATCATTCACAGGCGCTTTTTGTAGCGCTTGAATTAAGGGACAGGGTGCAAGTTGTGTTTCACAGCCAATAAAAGGATCGAAGTGGATGTCGCTGATGATGATAAATTTTTGAGAAGAAGCCGCCATTGAAGGGGTTGTGAAAAAAAATAGAAATAAAGCCGTTATTCCCGCGCAGGCGGTGACCCATTTAGAAAAAAATTTTTCAAAAAAATAAGCACCATATAGACTTTTTTTCTTGTTGTCTCTTGTATTCATAGATGTTATTACCATGGGTCCCCGCCTGCGCGGGGATGACAATAATGTTATTTCGTTAACGGTTTGTATTTAATACGATGTGGCCGTTTAGCTTCATCTCCTAAACGTTTTAAGCGGTCTTCTTCATATTCCATATAATTGCCGTGATAAAACGTGACAACACTGTCGCCTTCAAAGGCAATAATGTGTGTTGCAATACGATCGAGGAACCAACGATCATGTGAGATCACGATCGCGCATCCTGGGAAGGTTAATAATGCTTCCTCGAGTGCGCGCAAGGTTTCAACGTCTAAATCATTGGTGGGTTCATCGAGCAAAATGACATTGCCACCACTGCTGAGCACTTTAGCTAAATGCACACGGTTTCGTTCGCCACCCGATAAATCTTTAATAAATTTTTGTTGATCGGATCCCTTGAAATTAAATCGTCCACAATACGCACGCGATGGCATTTCGTACGTCCCAATCTTCATGATATCGAGACCACCCGATAATTCTTGCCAGACAGTGTTTTTGTCGTTTAGGGAATCACGGCTTTGATCGACACACGCTAATTTAACCGTTTCACCGAGGCGGATATGCCCGCTATCTGGTGTGTCTTCACCCATAATAATGTTAAATAAGGTGGATTTACCTGCACCATTAGGACCGATGATGCCGACAATCGCGCCTGGCGGAATGCTAAAATCGACGTTATTAAATAATAAGCGATCACCAAAGCCTTTGCTTAAACCGTGTGCCTCAATGACCACATCGCCTAAGCGCGGACCCGGTGGGATATAGAGTTCGTGTGTTTCACTGCGTTTTTGAAATTCTTTCGCATTGAGTTCATCAAAGCGATCTAATCGCGCTTTGCTTTTCGCGCGTCGACCTTTGGGATTGGTGCGCACCCATTCTAATTCTGTTTGCAGTATTTTTTGATGTGATGATTGCTCACGCTCTTCTTGGGCGAGTCGTTTGGATTTTTGTTCCAACCAAGAAGAATAATTACCTTCATAGGGGATGCCTTGTCCGCGATCGAGCTCTAAAATCCAGCCCGCGACGTTGTCTAGAAAGTAACGATCATGGGTGACAGCCACGACGGTGCCAGGGTATTCATGTAGGAATCGCTCAAGCCAAGCAATGCTTTCTGCATCTAAGTGGTTGGTCGGTTCATCGAGTAGTAACATATCCGGTTTTGAGAGCAATAGACGACACAACGCGATACGACGACGCTCACCACCCGATAGTGTCGTGACATCGGCGTCCCACGGGGGCAAGCGGAGTGCATCGGCAGCGATTTCAAGTTGTCGCTCCACTTCCCAGGCGCCTGCTGCATCAATCGCTTCTTGTAATTTGCTTTGCTCTTCTAAGAGCTTGTTCATTTGATCGTCGCTCATGGGTTCTGCGAACGCCATGCTGATGTCATTAAAACGATTTAATAGGGCAATTGTTTCACCCATGCCCGATTCAACATTGCCTCGGACATTTTTGCTGGGGTCAAGCTGAGGTTCTTGAGATAAATAACCAATCTTGAGGTTAGCTTGAGGACGTGCCTCTCCTAAAAATTCTTTATCAATGCCTGCCATAATGCGCAGCAAGGTTGATTTGCCTGATCCATTGAGACCCAGTACGCCAATTTTTGCGCCGGGATAAAAAGATAAGTGAATATTTTTGAGAATTTCGCGTTTGGGTGGTACAACTTTACCCACGCCTTGCATCGTATAGACGTATTGAGCCATTTTGTTGCATCTTCCTCATTATATTGAAGCTAACGCACCTATACCGCACGGCCTAGTATGAATGCGCGTTAGCTCTTTTAAAGTGCTATTTTGATTTTTTCTTTTCTTGTTTTTCTTTGCGTTTTTCCATCAATGTTTTTTTTGGCGCTTTCTTTGTTGTTTTCTTCGCATCTTGTGACTTAGCCATGTAATCCTCCCTAATGAAAATATAAAAACAAAACAGTATGTTTATATATAAAAACACCCCTACTCGTCAACATTTCTATGAATATATGTTATATTTTAACTCATATTTATGGATGATCAGAAGGATCAAATGGTGAATCGACAGCAAAATGGAAATCATTTTCTTTTTTCTCCTGCTATTATTGCGCATCGAGGAGCAAGTGCGATAGCACCGGAGAATACGCGTGCGGCTTTTTTAGAGGCTAAACGACTAGGATTTTCTTGGATAGAATGCGATGTCATGCTGTCCAGCACGGGCGAGGTCGTTGTGATGCATGATGACACCTTAGATCGCACCACGAATGGCCATGGTCGTGTGGTCGATTGTCCGTATTCTACCCTGAAAACATTAGATGCCGGCAGTTGGTTTGATCCTGTTTTTTCGATGGAGTGTATTTTAACGTTCGAAGAATTATTATTGCTCTTATCGGAACAATCTCTTTCTGCGAATATTGAACTTAAGCCACTTCAGGGATATGAAGAAGAAACCGTTAAACGGGCGATGGCGATATTACATGCGTTTCAAAAGCCCATTCCTTCTATTCTGTTATCCAGTTTTTCTAAAAAAGCCTTACGAATGGTTCGAGCGATTGATACAGATGTTTCATTAGGATTATTGATGAATGAGTGGGAGGAAGGATGGGCTGAAGACGCTGCCGCCTTATCATGTGCCACCATTCATGTGAATCAGGCGGTGCTGACCCTTAAACGCATTCAACAGATTGAATCGGCGGGCTATGGGTTGCTAGTCTATACCGTGAACGATGTGTCACGCGCAAAGGAATTGTTAGCGCAGGGTGTGGATGCGGTATTTAGTGATTGTCCGAGAGAAATAGCCAATGTTTTTGGGATACAGTAGAGCAGCGTTCAATGCGCTAAGAATATACATCACATTGAACGCGCGTTTTTTTAACCCCTGCAGCTGTCTACTTTTTTTATATACATTTCTCTGTCATTGATGGTAGGGTAAAACAGGAATAAATTCCTCTTCTGGCGTTCTGCTTCAAGAGTTGCAAATATTTTCCTAACAAGTTCGTCGTATTCTTCAGAGTCTTTTGCAGGGATAACATCTAGGTTCCAGCTATGCTTCTTATACCTCTCGCGCATGCGTTGCATACCGCTGATTAATTTTTTTGACATTGGATCATTGCTGCTGTCTGCATCTCAATCAAAAAATACCAATTTAGAGAATGGTCGTTAGTCAAATATTGCTCATTTACGAATTAAGTCATTGAGCTAGCTATATCGTATAAGAAAAAGTGATTTTTATGCATTATTACGTTATCATATATAAGAATACCGTTTTTATATACATTATAAGTAGATCATACATGTAATAGTTAAGGATCATTTAGATGAATAAAGCTCAGCTCTCTCATTTGCCCGCCTTGATCGATGTCGAAAGCAAGGCTATTTTAAAGGCGACGGCTGTTGCCCATCGGTATCTTGCTGAGCTAAAAGGCATTTCAGAGACTATTCCTAATCAAAGCATCCTCATCAACACCCTGGCTCTTCAAGAAGCCAAAGATAGCTCAGCGATTGAAAATATTATTACAACACATGATGAAATGTATAAAGCCGAGCTGTATTCAGGTCTGGTGAGCTCCTCTGCTGCCAAAGAAGTGCAACATTATGCGGATGCTCTGCGCATGGGATTTATTGAAGTTAAAAAAGATCAGCTATTAACATGCGCTCATATTCTTGCTATGCAAGAGATGCTAGAAGGGAATAATGCGGGATTTAGAAAATTACCAGGTACCGATTTAAAAAATCAAGCGAGTGGTGAAACGATCTATACACCACCACAAGATCATCAGACTATTATTAATCTGATGAGCAATTTAGAAAAATACATCAACGATGATACTTTATCCGACATTGACCCGCTCATTAAAATGGCGATCATTCATCACCAGTTCGAATCCATCCATCCATTTTATGATGGCAATGGTCGCACCGGTCGAATCATTAATATATTGTATTTAGTGGCAAAAGGATTGTTAGACATCCCTGTGCTTTATTTGAGTCAATATATTATTGAGACAAAATCAGATTATTATCGATTATTGCAATCTGTTCGCGATACCCATCACTGGGAAGAGTGGATTCTGTATATGCTAAAAGGCGTTGAGATCACATCGCGTCGAACGATCATCACCATACAGAAAATCAAAACACTGATGCAGCAATATAAACACGATATCCGCAAACAATTCCGATTCTACGATCAAGACCTCATTAATAATCTATTTCGGCATCCCTATACTAAAATCGAATTTCTAGAGAAAGACTTAAAAATTTCTCGTTTAACCGCTACCAAATATTTGGATCAATTAACAGAAGCGGGCTTCCTAGAAAAACATAAAGTCTGGCGAACTAATTATTATATTAATCGGCCATTGTTCTATTTACTCACTCATTCGCCTCAGATTGAATAGTAATTTTGATGCATCACTATTGCATCATCCGTGCATCAATACTGCATCGCTTCCTAAAAATGTGATGCACAAACGATGTATTATTAATGATAATCGCTAGTTTTAAAGTCTTTTTCATAAAAATAAAAACGAACTTCCTCTCTTTCTCTTAACATCACGCGATGCACGAGTGATGCAGACATAAGAAATTATGTCTTTTTCCTCATTTTTGCTAACACGCTGAAAAATAAATTGTATTTCATGCACCCTCGAGGTGCGACGTGTGTGCTCTAACCATATAAAAAACAGCGAAGCTCCACAAAAAAATAAAGTCCTATGATAATAATCTGAAAGAAATACGCTGTTATTTTTACACTCTCAATCAAACGATTTAACCATGTATACCATATTCCACTGGTAGCCTTCTGGTTTTAGATTGATAAAAGGTGAGAAACATAAGACTCATAAAAAATCTGTCAGTATTGTATCAATAACCTGTTTGGATTTTTCTATTTCGATTGAGTTACAGCTTGTCCCGGGTAATTTGGCAACAACGATTAAAGCCTTCCACAGAGTCCAACCACGACCACGCGCCCATGTATCACTGTCATGTTGCTCGAAACACCTCTCGACTTTCGTCTTTGAATAAAGTCCATGCAATAGCTAAATCGCACGCAGGATCACCAGTAGAGTTCCCGCTCAATAAATAAAGCCCCTCTTTTCGCGGGTTCCAGGGGATTTAAAAAAATATTTTTCGTAAACTTCTGCATTATCTTATACGTTAAAGGGAATAATGCCGAATGAAAAGGATGAAGAAGCACGTCTCTCTCCCTGCTTTATTGAAAAGAGTCAGCGGTCAGTTCGAAAAAGTGCCGGATCCGATTAGTCATCGCTCAAAACGCTGATGACGGGAGTCAGGATAAACTTTGCTGAGCGCATTCCAAAAACCCAATGCCCCATGACCCGCAGACAATTTCGGTGAATGAGTTAGACCTCTTTGTTTTAAGCTCGCGAGCAATTCTTCCCACAAACACAAGCGATCATCCATACGAACTTGAGCGTAGATGCCATCTGCCCACCAATACACATAACGCTTTTGACTGAGATCCTGACGTTGCCAATTTTGATGCTCATCGAGCCATTGGCTTTTAAGTCGCGACACGGTGTTTGCCGATAAACCCTTTGCGTGCTCACCCAACAATGAACCCAGTGCTTCTGAGTAATCGCCCGTTGATAGCCCCGCCGATTCACATCTGAAGTGCAATTAAAAAGACCCCTTAAATTAGGCGTGGTCAACTGACAGTCCCAAGAGTAACCTCTCAAAAGCTTTTAACCAAACTTAAAGAGGAGGATTGCTCATGGGGTACAAGCATTTGTACCACAGAGGCAAGGTGTCAGATCTATACATTAAAGTCAACAGGATTCATTCAAAAAGACATAGCGAAACAGCTTGGAGTGTCAGCACCCACCATTAGTCGAGAATTGAAAAGAAACACAGGAGAACGCGGTTATCGTTATCAACAAGCGGATAACAAAGCAACAGAAAGGCGTCGTGTAGCGAGCTCATGCCCAAAGAGGATGACGATGCCTGTCATTCATCTGATTGAAGAAAAACTGATTGAGAAATGGAGTCCAGAGCAAATAGCCGGTACGCTACGCGCAAGCAATATGCTCGTGAGCTATGAAACGATTTATCGACATGTTTGGACAGACAAAAAGAAGGGGGGCGTGTTGCATACCCATCTCAGGCGTCGAGGAAAGAAATATAACCGCAGAAGCGCTAAAACAGCTGGTAGAGGCTGTATTCCTAACAGAGTGGATATCACAGAGCGGCCTAAAATAGTGGAAGAGAAGAGCCGGCTAGGAGACTGGGAAGGGGATACCATTATTGGTGCAAAACAACAAGGCGTGATCATGAGCTTGGTCGACCGAAAATCGAAGTTCACTCTGCTCGCCAAGATAAAGGGAAAATATGCCAAGCAAGTGCCAGGGATCGTTAAGAGCGTTACCTAGAAAAGTAAAAGGACACTCCATCACATGGGATAACGGCAAAGAATTCGCTCATCATGAGCGCATCACAACACTGACGGGCATGCGCTGTTATTTTGCAACACCGTATCACTCTTGGGAGCGCGGCTTGAATGAACACACC
>CANJVW010000021.1 GCA_947478495.1 Legionellales bacterium
AGAGAGTGATACCGATACGGGTGGGTTTGCTGGCGGTTTTAGTCGCACCAAGCGCAAGACATCCTGTATGCGCTGTAGACAGAGCAGTGACTGATTGTGCATGGAAGAAAAACGCATAATGCAATCCATTGCACGATCATCGTCTATGTCTGCTTGCCCAAGCTTTTGGAGAGGCGCAAAAATAGAGAGACACCGCTCCAAGAATAGATCACGGCAACGGGCATTCGGAACGATTCTCACGATGGCATTCAGTCGATTGGGCCATGAGGAGAGATCCTCTTGGCTTAAACGCATCAGTTCAGTGCGATTGAGGGTGTTCAAACAAAAAGAATGGAATGCACCGACCGCTTCGGGATGTATCGCGTCGTGCTTTAGCGCAGTCATGATCTGACTGTGAAGGCTTTCCATGGCGTCGCACTGTTCCTTGATAAGTTTAACCGTCTTCTCAGGAGGGGGTAAATGGAGTACTATCGCAGCACGCAATACCCGTAATGAGAGGCCGTCCAGCAAGGTGCGCATGATCTCAGGGTTTTCATTGTATGCGGCGACATGAAACACTGTCCATCCATTTCGATCAGGCCGCGACAGCGCTTCAATCAATTGCTCCGGTTGAGCGTTCCAAGCCTCAAGCAAGGTGCGCATGATCTCAGGGTTTTCATTGTATGCGGCGACATGAAACACTGTCCATCCATTTCGATCAGGCCGCAACAGCGCTTCAATCAATTGACCCGGTTGAGCGTTGCAAGTCTGAAGCAAGGCGCGCATGATATCAGGGTTTGAATTCTTTGCGGCGAGATGAAACGCTGTCTCTCCAACTTGATCAGGCCGCAACAGCGCTTCAATCAATTGCTCCGGTTGAGCGTTGCAAGTCTGAAGCAAGGCGCGCATGATCTCAGGGTTTGAATTCTCTGCGGCGCGATGAAGCGCTGTCCATCCAAATTGAGAAGGCTGCAACAGCGCTTCAATCAATTGACCCGGTTGAGCGTTGCAAGTCTGAAGCAAGGCGCGCATGATCTCAGGGTTTGAATTCTCTGCGGCGCGATGAAGCGCTGTCCATCCATATTGATCAGGCCGCAACAGCGCTTCAATCAATTGCTCCGGTTGAGCGTTGCAAGTCTGAAGCAAGGCGCGCATGATCTCAGGGTTTGAATTCTCTGTGGCGCGATGAAGCGCTGTCCATCCACATTGATCAGGCCGCAACAGCGCTTCAATCAATTGACCCGGTTGAGCGTTGCAAGCCTCAAGCAAGGCGCGCATGATATCAGGGTTTGAATTCTTTGCGGCGCGATGAAGCGCTGCCAATCCATATTGATCAGGCTGCAACAGCGCTTCAATCAATTGACCCGGTTGAGCGTTGCAAGCCTCAAGCAAGGCGCGCATGATATCAGGGTTTGAATTCTTTGCGGCGGCGAGATGAAACGCTGTCCATCCAAATTGAGAAGGCTGCGACAGCGCTTCAATCAATTGCTCCGGTTGAGCGTTGCAAGTCTGAAGCAAGGCGCGCATGATCTCAGGGTTTGAATTCTCTGCGGCGCGATGAAGCGCTGCCAATCCAAATTGATCAGGCCGCGACAGCGCTTCAATCAATTGACCCGGTTGAGCGTTCCAAGCCTCAAGCAAGGCGCGCATGATCTCAGGGTTTGAATTCTCTGCGGCGCGATGAAGCGCTGCCAATCCATATTGATCAGGCCGCGACAGCGCTTCAATCAATTGACCCGGTTGAGCGTTGCAAGCCTCAAGCAAGGTGCGCATGATCTCAGGGTTTGAATTCTCTGCGGCGAGATGAAACGCTGTCCATCCATATTGATCAGGCCGCAACAGCGCTTCAATCAATTGCTCCGGTTGAGCGTTGCAAGTCTGAAGCAAGGCGCGCATCCTCTCAGGGTTTGGGTCTTTTGCTGCATGGTGGAGATTATCAGTCGCTAAATCTACATGATTGGATTGCATGTGGCTCACCTCGTTTTTTTAATGTTCATGATCTTACAGGGTGTTTTTTTGTAGTCAATAAAATGATATACAATAGTAATTGTTCAGAGAATGGCATTAACATTGCTGAATTTTTGAGGCTCGCATGTATACAGCAACCCCTGTCCAATTAAAAATAAATGTGATTGATACAGGGTAATTTTATACGTATAACGTAGAAAATGCAGCGTTAAACCGCTCATCAGCCCGCCCACATCGCATCGCCATAACTAAAAAAGCGATAATGCGCCTGAACCGCTGCTTGATAGGCGGCCATCACGTGATCGTACCTGCCAAACGCACACACCAACA
The DNA here is from genome assembly GCA_947478495.1 of Legionellales bacterium. Classification (GTDB taxonomy): domain Bacteria; phylum Pseudomonadota; class Gammaproteobacteria; order DSM-16500; family DSM-16500; genus CANJVW01. Next base: position 2,278 of record CANJVW010000021.1, read on the forward strand.
TCAGTAATGTTGAACAGGACAAATGAAAATTCGTAATCAGTGCGTCCACGCAATGAAATTGAAATCCGGGATAAATAAAAATATCGGTATCACCCTGATACGGTTGAATGACACCCGTTCGGCTCGCTGTTTCTAAACAACGCAAGCTGGTTGTGCCCACGGCAACAACTCGCTTACCGGCAGCTTTTGTTTGTCGGATTTTTTCACATAATGCATCAGACACTTCGATATACTCTGAATGCATCCGATGTTCCGCGATATTGTCAACGCGCACCGATGAAAAAGTGCCGGCGCCGACATGTAGCGTGACATAATCAACACAAACACCTTTCTTTTTTAAGCGCTCTAACAAATCAATATCGAAATGCAAGCCGGCAGTAGGTGCTGCAACTGATCCTTTTTGATCGGCATAAACTGTTTGATAGCGCTCTTTGTCACCCTCATCGGGAGATCGCTCAAAATAAGGAGGGATCGGAATTTCGCCGATCGATTCAATCACACTTAATATGTCGCGCTCTGACTGACAACGGAGCTCAAATAAATCATCGTGTCGTTGCACCACTTCAAAGCGAATGTCATGAAAGATAAGGATGGCTTTAGGTTTTGGTGTCTTGCTCGCACGCACTTGCGCCAAACAACGATGCGAGTCAAGTATACGCTCAATCAATGCTTCGGCGCGTCCACCGCTCTCTTTTTTTCCGAGAAGGCGCGCAGGAATGACCCGACTATTATTGCAAACCAACAAATCACCGGGCTGCAAAAGATCCAAAACATCTGTAAATTGGCGATGAGCCACTTCACCCGTTGTGCGATTCAAGCAAAGCAATCGGCTCGCGGTGCGCTCTGGTAGCGGGAAACGCGCAATGCGGTCGTCGGGTAAATCATAGGAGAAATCAGAGAGCTTCACGGTGAGCACTGCCTTTTCAATTCGCGCATTCTAACACTCTTTGTTGGCTATCGACAATATTACGATGAATGCCATCCGTGCGGACAACACGAGCGCGCCCCGACTGACTCAACATAATGGCCCATCGAGGATGAGACGCTCGTGATTCACAATACCAAAAAGTCCCATTTTGCATATTGTCTATTCCTGATGGGAAAAAGTTCAAATAAGGCTGGTGAACGGGGAAACTCCGAAAATAGAGGGTGCCATGTGTGAATGGATTTTTAACATAGTCTATTATTTTTTCATGAGAATACATGAGAAAGCCATCTTTCCACTGATCCGAACAATTTTTTTGATTAACGCTGCCGCATAAAAAAATGGGCTGACCCTGGATAATAGCTGCTGATCTCGCCCATTGAATCTCGTTCAGTAATTGGGATTGAATCATATCCATTTTGCTATTTTCAAAAAAATGCTGTTCGAGGGGAAAGCTTAAAGCTAATAATATGCCCATAAGACAAAAAACACAGATTATCTCAATCAAACTAAATCCCTGTTTTCTCATAACACAGCAACCAGAAAAAAAGTCGCGTGCGACACCATCAGCGGTATCAAGCTTGGCACACACGAATATAAAATCCCATGAACAAGGCCAATGACCATGGAGCCGACCAAAGGAAATATAACGCTTAAGCGACTAGGCATATGAAACACTTGCATACCCATAAACAGACAAGTCGACATAATAATTGAAACCATTGGCCCTGAAGAAAAATAATGAATCCAGACCCCTCGAAACATCAGCTCTTCACAACAGACTTGTGCGCACACTATCAATAGCGCGATATAAAAAGGAAGCACGTCCAGCGTATGAAAATAATGTCGAACCCAACCGCTGCGCACCATGATTAACCACTGGCTGACATCTTGCGGAAAAGAAGAATCCATAGAGCGAAGACATTCAATGACCGCTCGACACAGCAACGAAGAAAATCCCATGAGGCCAACACCTAATAGAACACCTAAAACAATGAGAGGGAAAATGGAATGATACGAAAAAGATAAAGCCGATTTGATTGGAACAGAAAATAGATAAATGCATAACGCACAAAACAATAAATGAAAGCATACCATAAGCGGTAGCTCAACAGACCCTTTGGCTACCTCCAATGGATAATGTTTGGCAATGCCGAACCATATCGCTAACGAATAGGATATAGAATAAATAAACGATTTTGCATAATGATAGAAAAAAATAATAAAAAAAAGACTAATGCCCAGTTTTTCAATAAAGCCTTTAAAGATAAGCATATATTCCTCGCGCCTCGATGTGCTAACCTATCAATCGTGTTTCCCCCTTTGTCGTCCTGAGCGAAGCGAAGGATCGCGTGCTAGCCAAGAGATCCTTCGCTTCGCTCAGGATGACAAAGAATAAAACAGGGTAAAAAAATACTTGAATACCTGAATATTTGAATACCTAGGCACCTAAATACTTATGCGCAACAGACATAAGCTCGCCAATTGAAAAATGAGTGGATAATCAAGGCAGGTAAAATCGTATGAAAAAATAACACGGATAACAAACAAGAGCCCCCTAATAAGGTTTTGGATAGGATTTGATGTAAGCCTAGACTCGCATGCGACAAGCCAAATACAACCACAGTCATCATTAATGCCGCATCAACCCAGACGCCGGGCAATAACAAACAGCATTGCACTAAATATCCTCTAAAAAGTATTTCTTCGAAAATAGCGATTAAGATAATGATCATTAATGAAAAATTCTGGTCACTCTTTTCATGGGAGACATAATGCTCATGCAATGATTTAAGATGCGTTCTCGTTTTTTTGACAAGAGTGGATGTCACGGAATACGTGTTATCTCTTATTTTTTTATGATCATGGCGCGTGCGATACAATCGATTAATCTTTAGCTCTATTTTTACAACAATAAATCCGATGAAAAATCCGATGAGAATGCTCACACACTGCGTAAATGGTGGCGCATCAAATAAGGCATCCATTGAAAACAAACTGGTTCCCATCAAACAAATAACGCCTTTCGTTATCATCTGGATGGTCAGCGAATTGACTTTAAAATCAATGAAAAATCGACTATAGATATGACTTGCTATATTGGAGCTCCCAAGACACCACATCGAAAGAACCATTAAACTATAGAGTCGAACATCAGGGATAAGGATGAGGTCTCGAATGAGAAATCCCTCCATAACTTAGGTAACGAGCATGATTCATGTAAGGCGCACTAGGCAAACATAAACTGAGTGTATCAGGCGACCACACGCGTGGCACGACCAATCCCACATCCACCGCTTCTTTGCATGTCAAATCACAAAACAACAATTCTTTGTTGGATTCTTTAAATGATCGCACTAACGCTGTTAATTGTGTGGCGTCATCACCCTCTAAATCGCACGGCAAATCACTTGCTAAAAAAATATCAGAAGAAAATTTATGCTGTATAAAAGAAAAATCTTGGCCCGATGCATAATAACCGACGTTGCTATCTAAATCATAACACGCATCTGCATCCAACGACGACTTTACCATGCGCGCCAGACCCACCACGCCCAACGCCTCAAGATACGCTTTATAGATCGCCCTTGAGAGAGATGTATCTGACCCAAGACCAATCGCAACGCGTGGTACGGTATTGGCATTCGTATAAACACATGCGATAGAGAACCCGAGCAAATCAGGATTCTCTAGATAATAAAAGGCATATTTTTTATGAGAAAAATAATGATGCCTTGATAGCATGCGTTCGACTCCTCGAACTCGGTTGTCCCATCCAATACGTTTAGCAATGCGCGATGAATACCAATGCCCCATCGCGGAATCAATTTGGATTAATTCTAGGGTAGCATTCATAAGCGCTTTAATAGGGTCGCTATGCGTTGCAGTGCCCGTCGTCACGGCGGGTGCAATCCATGGTTCACCTTGTCGCTGCTTGACTTGATATCCCACCAAGATAAATTGGGCAGGCACCCACATTGTTTTATCGCTTAGCAAAGAAGGTAATCGAATCCAGCCCAACGGTTGATTTTGATAAAGCGTAAGTGGAAAATTTTTGTTCGCATACTGACTGAAATTAAATGGATTTAATTGATTTCGAGACAATACATCTCCTTTATTGCATGCAATTATTTCATCTAACGATAAAAAAACAATGTCTAATCGACCCGATATTTCAGAAATCAATTGTGCGTAGCGCTCAACGGATTCACCAAGCGTTTTAATTAGCGCATCATTCACGTCCAAGCCAGTTGCGCCAATATGATAAGCGCCTTGGCCTGGGTGCGCTTTTTTAAGCAAGACATGTATTCCGGTTAAATCACCTCCAATCGATACAACACGTGGCGAACGACTAGATCGACGCAACAACCCTGCTTCACGAACAAGACCGCACAGCGGGCTAAGCAATTTTTTTAAGAGTGCATCCGTTTGATAGGATAGACGATTATTAAGAGAATCCGCCTTCAATTTCATCATAGTGTTTTTTCCAATACTGCTTGATAATCGTAATACAATTGCTGATCGTCTCGATGCGGATGGCTGCCGCATACCGCACATCCCGATAAGCGCAGGACTTCATTGAAGCAAATTTCCATCGTAGGTAAATAAATAGAAAGCACTTTTGACTGGGTAAAACACGATTTTGACCGTTGATAGCATATAATCTCCATCGCCAAATGAGATGATAAAAGATGCATGAGAGGATAGCTCGCTTCAGCATCACTGACAGAGCTTGCTCTCTGCATCATCGTCTCCTTGTAACGCTGATAGCTCGCATATTCACGCAAATTCATAGCAACACGCTGCTCAAAACACTGATAGCAACAGCCTTTATTCGGAAAAAAAGTGGGTCCGATAAATAAAAAAGGTCCATCTATCACGCCATGAATCCAAGAGATGCCAAGGTGATGGGCGATTTGATTGATCCGCATTGACAAAATAGGGTCATTCTGCGATAACGCCAATACAATAAAATGATCTTTCCATTCAGAGCATTTATCTTCTGTTTCTTGCATCATGAAATAATCAAAAGACCACTGAGAATTAGACTTAATATGTTTGATGATATCATTTTGTAGCGACATCGTTTTAATCGAGCCTCTGAAACCGGCGCGCGTTACAATACGACTAATTTCTTGACAAACAGTATCATCGCCAACTAATAGCAAAGGCAATAAAGAAGAGCCTGTCTCTTGTCGCGATTGCTCAGATAATCCTATAAAAGCATTTTCTGTACTCGAATGAGGATACTCCAGCACATCTAAAGAGGTTAAATAATCCAATACGCCTTCTACGGTGGCAGATGAGACTTGATGGCGTGCTGCAATATCTTTCGTTTCATGCTCTCCATTGATATCCTTCAAGATGTCGAATAATTTATTCATGTTTGATTCATCATGAATCATGAATGCTGTTGGATTCCAAACGCCCGATCGTAATTCAACATCGCATGACGAATGTGGAATAATAGAAAAATGTTTTTTAATTTGCAAAATAGATTGATTCATATATCTTTCCTTTTATCCGGGTATACCCGCCAATATCATATGTAAAATAGATTGATTAACTCCGTCGAACAACATCACCCTATTTACCTCTTCTTCGTAATACCCTCCCCAATCGGTTCCCCCCAACCCCAAGCAAACATGGGCTAAATGAATATTTTGGGACATTGATCCGATTTCTTGTAAGACGAAACGCAATCCACGATTGCCGTATTTACACATCGATTTCCAAGGCTGTGCTACGAATAACACCATATAATTACATCGCTTGTATTTCATTTCGTTTTCAGAGATGGCTAATCCAGAGCAATAGTGAGCAACGCACCCGCTATCTCCCGTTTTAATTAAAACGTCATCTCGCCCGGAATAGCGATAGATTCCTTTTTCCAATCCAGCGACATTCAAGACGACAAAATAACAATCGATTGGGTAAAGATGGCCTGCGCTACTGACCATATTAAAAGACAAATCAATAGCGTCTCCTGATTTAAGTTGCGCTGTTGCACGTCCCGAGATACCAGCAGCTGAACGCGCAATCGTTGCCAGATAACGCAACGGCACAGCATCTCCTGTAAATTGAGAGACACTCCGTCGACGCAACATGGCATCCTTCACGCTCATTTGAAGTGGAGCACTGTCGGGAAGCGAAATACGCACCAACTCTTCGTTATCACGCTGATTATTCAGTGATTGCGTTATCACGCCCGCATCCTCACTGAACTGTCTGACCGACCATTCCATTTCTTTGTCATCACGAACATAGTAAGAATTAACTAAGTATTCATTCGCAAGAATCGATGAAGTCAGTCGTGTCGCATACTTCACTAAATTAGGTTTAATGCCAATCGCATTCGCCCAGGGAATCAAAGGGCTATATCCATTGATATAAGCGGATGCATTGAGTAACTCGGGGCGAATCGATTGACTAGATAGCATAAAGTCTCCTTATTTACTGCGTGACTGCGCCACAAGATGAGCAACAACAACCAATGCTGCATCCCGCGCCCGGCAATATCATCGCTGCTTTCGCAACACCCTGTTCTGGCAGAAAAAACAATAACGCACTGCAATGATCAACTATCTTTGTACTGGACAATGTCATAGGACTCTCCTTATTGAGTAAATAAAATAAATGATAATGTTAAAAAATATTGCAGAGAAGCAGGGGGGCGAAGCGTTCTTTGCGTGCCCACCCCACCTTAAAACATAAACTACTACAGAGATGATGGGAAAAATAAAATAACGCTACAGTGCTGTAAAAAAATAGCTAGAGTGATGGGAAAAAGAGGTTTTCTTAAATGGTGCAGAATAGAAAAGAATTAAATCGAAACGAATTAAATCATGAAACAGTTTAGATGGCAAGTATTTTTTATTTTTATTTTAATTGTTTTTTCAAGCGCTGTATCATCCTGATTTGAGCAAGCGCTTCAGCTAATTCAACATTGGCTCGCACAAAATCAATATTAGATCCTTGGTCAGAGAGAGTTTTTTCTGCGCGCTCTTTTGCCTCAAGTGCGGCAGCTTCATCAATATGATCCGCTCGTATGGCGACATCTGCTAACACGGTCACAAAAAAAGGCTGGATTTCCAACAAACCGCCATTGACATAAAATATTTTCTCTTCGCCATTCGCAAGTACGGTGCTCACCTCACCTGGCTTTAATGCCGTGAGCAGTGGCGAATGACCAGGCTCAACACCCAGTCCGCCAACCGCGCCGGATGCAAAAACACGTCGTACTTCGCCTGAAAAAATGGCCGCTTCTGCGCTCACGATGTTTAACATGAGGGTTTTCATGTTTTACGCCTCTGTTTTCAGCGTTTCCGCTTTTTCAATTGCTTCATCAATGCTTCCCACCATATAAAAAGCTTGTTCAGGCAAATGATCGTAATCACCTGCGACAATCCCTTTGAATGAACGAATCGTTTCTTTAAGAGGAACATAGCGGCCTTGTACGCCTGTAAATACTTCCGCGACAAAGAAAGGTTGCGACAAGAATTTTTGCACTTTTCGAGCACGTGTCACTGTTAAACGATCTTCTTCAGACAATTCATCCATGCCTAAAATCGCAATAATATCTTTCAATTCTTTATACCGCTGTAATGTTTTTTGCACGGATAAAGCGACGTCATAATGCTCTTGACCCACAATCAAAGGATCGAGCTGACGACTCGTGGAATCTAATGGATCAATCGCGGGATAAATACCGAGTTCTGCAATTTGACGCGACAACACAACCGTTGCGTCCAAATGCGCAAATGTCGTGGCGGGTGACGGATCTGTTAAATCATCTGCTGGCACATAAACAGCCTGCACCGATGTAATCGATCCTTTCTTTGTAGACGTAATACGCTCTTGCAAGACGCCCATTTCTTCAGCCAATGTCGGCTGATAACCCACAGCAGAGGGAATACGGCCCAACAAAGCCGACACTTCCACGCCCGCCAACGTATAACGAAAAATATTATCAATAAATAACAGCACATCACGGCCTTCGTCACGAAAACTCTCGGCGACAGTTAACCCTGTCAGTGCGACACGCAAACGATTACCCGGTGGCTCATTCATCTGGCCATACACCAATGATACTTTATCCAACACATTGGATTCTTTCATTTCAAGATAAAAATCATTTCCTTCGCGAGTTCGTTCACCGACGCCTGCAAACACAGAAAACCCACTGTGCTCCACCGCGATATTACGAATCAGTTCCAACATATTAACGGTTTTGCCGACACCCGCACCACCGAACAAACCGACTTTACCGCCCTTCGCAAAGGGGCATACCAAATCGATCACTTTAATGCCTGTTTCAAGCAATTCTTCGGATGCCGCTAATTCGTCAAAAGCGGGCGCAGGACGATGAATCGGTAGGTGATGCGTGCTTTGAATGGGACCCGCATCATCAATCGGTTCGCCTAACACATTCATAATGCGGCCCAGCGTTTCCTTGCCAACTGGCACAGTGATAGGCTTACCTGTATTGCTGACTTCCAAGCCACGCTGAAGACCGTCCGTCGTTCCCATAGCAATCGTTCGAACAATACCGTCTCCCAGTTGCTGCTGCACTTCCAATACCAAACCTTTCTCTTTCACATGCAATGCATGATAAATGTTAGGAACTGCATTCGATGGAAATTCCACGTCAACAACAGCACCGATAATCTCTATAATGTGACCTATGCTCATTTCTTTAACCTCTTCTGTGTTGCCATCCTGGACCCTTGAGCGAAGCGAAGGACTCAGGATGGCAAATTTCTATTAAACCGCCGCCGCACCCGCTACAATTTCTGTTAATTCACGCGTAATCGCCGCTTGTCTCGCTTTATGGTATACCAAATGCAAATCATCCATGAGGTCAGTTGCATTATCGGTTGCGCTCTTCATCGCCACCATGCGAGCAGCCTGTTCACACGCAATATTTTCAATCACGCCACGATAGACTTGCGATTCAATGTAGCGTGTTAACAAAAGAGTCAGTAGTTGCTTCGCGTCATCTGGCTCATAAATGTAGTCCCAATGATGCTCGGATTTTTCATCTATGGACGGCGTAACGGGCAATATCGCTTGGACCGTTGGCGTCTGCTTCATGGTATTTACAAATGCATTAGAACATAAGAATAAAGCATCAATTTTCCCTTCTGTGTAAGCAGTCAACATCACAGAAACCACACCAACCAAATCCGATAACGATGGCGCATCTCCCATGTGGTCAGCATAACTCAATACATCGCCACCCACGCGCCGAAAAAAACTCTCGGCCTTGCTACCAATCAAGCAAAGCGAAATGTCAGCGCCTTGGTCTTTTATTTTTTTAATGTGTTGCAATGTGTGTCTTAGCAAGTTGGAATTTAAGCCGCCACATAAACCGCGATCCGTAGTCACGACAATAAAACCAGCTCGCTTCATTTCTCTGTTTTCTAAATAGGGATGATGATATTCAGCATGTCCATTCGCTAAATGACCAATAACCGATAATATTTTTACGGAATAGGGCTGCGCGCGCAACATACGATCTTGCGCTTTACGCATTTTACTCGCTGCCACCATTTCCATAGCGCGGGTAATTTTTTGCGTATTCGCAATGCTTCGGATCTTACCGCGAATTTCTTTTGCCGCTGACATGGTTCAACCCTTAGATGTATTGTGTCTTAAATTTTTCAATAATCAATTTTAATTGTTTCACAATGTCGTCACTGTAATCACCGGTGTCATCAATCCCGCTCATGAAATCAGCATGATGAGCACGGGCAAAAGATAAAATACCGTGTTCAAAATCAGTGACTTTATTCAACGGTAATTCATCCATGAAACCTTGGCTCGCCGCGTACAATATGAGCGACATTTCAGAAACCGATAACGGATGATATTGCTTTTGCTTCATGACTTCCGTAATGCGCCGACCGCGCTCTAACTGCTTACGCGTTGCATCATCTAAATCGGATAAAAATTGAGAAAATGCTGCCAATTCTCGATATTGTGCCAACACAATACGAATACCGCCCACGAGTTTTTTGATAATTTTTGTTTGAGCCGCACCACCGACGCGCGACACAGAAAGACCCGCGTTAATCGCAGGACGAAACCCTGAGTTAAATAAATCAGTTTCTAAAAATATTTGGCCGTCAGTAATGGAAATCACGTTGGTCGATACGAATGCCGAGACATCCCCTGCTTGCGTTTCAATAATCGGCAGCGCAGTGAGAGAACCTGTTTTGCCTTTTACCTTGCCGTGTGTCATCGCCTCAATATAAGTTGTGTTGACGCGCGATGAACGCTCTAATAAACGCGAATGCAAATAGAACACATCACCTGGATACGCTTCACGACCTGGTGGACGGCGTAGCAGTAACGATATTTGACGATAGGCCCATGCTTGCTTCGTCAAATCGTCATATACGATCAACGCATCTTCGCCTTTATCTCTAAAATATTCGCCCATGGTGCAACCGGCGTACGGCGCAATATATTGCAATGCAGCGGCTTCCGCAGCTGATGCTGCAACAATAATCGTATGAGCTAATGCACCGTGTTCTTCTAATTTACGAACGACTGCTGCAATGGATGACGCTTTTTGCCCAATCGCGACATAGACACATTTCACGCCTGTGTTACATTGATTGATGATAGCATCAATCGCGACAGCTGTTTTACCGGTTTGTCGATCGCCAATAATTAATTCACGCTGACCGCGGCCAATCGGTACCATTGAATCAATCGCTTTGATACCCGTTTGTAATGGTTGCGAAACAGGCTGACGAGAAATTACTCCCGGTGCGACTTTTTCAACAGGAGCTGTTTTCTTTGTAGGGATAGGTCCTTTGCCATCAATCGGCTGACCCAGCGCATTCACAACACGTCCTAACAATTCTTCGCCCACCGGCACTTCTAAAATGCGCCCCGTGCATCGCGCTGTTTGTCCTTCCGCCAAATGGTCTGCACTACCCAATACCACTGCGCCGACATAATCGCGCTCTAAGTTTAACGCTAATCCGTAGGCATCGCCTTCGAATGCAATCATTTCACCCTGCATCACATCGGTTAAACCGTGAAGCCGGACAATACCGTCTTTCAAGCTGACGATAATACCTTCTTTTTGCACTTCTGTTTTAATATCAAAGTGTGCAATACGTTCTTTAATAAGATTGCTTATTTCTACAGGACTAAGTTGTTGCATGCGCCATTCACCTTAAAAATTCAAATAATCGATTAAGTTTACCCTTCACGGAACCATCAAACACTATATCCCCTGCCCGCAACAACGCGCCTCCGATGAGATTGATGTCGACTGTACACTCGAGTGATATCGCGCGCTTCAGACGCTCCGTTAAGCGCGTTTTCAGTGCGTCCTGTTGTGTTTCATTCAGTACAACCGCTGACACCACTTTCACTGTCATACGTTTTTCGTGTTCTTCGCGATAGCCAATAAAGCACGCCGTGATCGCCGCGAGCGCAGGCAAACGACGCTGGCTGGCTAGCAAACGAATAAAGTTTTTTTGTGCATCATTCAATGCAGATAACCCGTCACAGAATAAATCAGCCAACTGATTTGGCGTCACCTGTGGATGCGTTAAGAGCGCTGCAATTTTTTTATTTGTCAACAATTGAGCGGCTTGCGTCAATGCGGCTTCCCACTCAGGCAACGCGTACGCCTCCAATGCATAGTGGAATGCCGCTGTTGCATAAGGCCTCGCAATCGTTGTTAATTCACCCTTCATATTTCATTGACCAATTCATCCAACAGCGCTGCTTGATCTGTCTCTTTCAACTGCTTTCGAATAATAATCTCAGCACCCTTCACCGACAATGCAACCAGCTGCTGACGCATCACATCTTTCGCGAGATGCACTTCACGTTCAATCTCGGATTTAGCACGCTCAATTAAACGCTGACCTTCGTCATGAGCCGCTTGCTTCGCTTCTTCTATCGTTTGAACGGAACGCTTATGCGCTGTCTCCATGATATGTGCTGCATCGCGTTTAGCTTCATTGATCAGAGACAATGCTTTGTGAGTGGCATGTTCTAACTCAGTTTTAGCGCGATCTGTCGCAGCTAGGCCCTCGGCAATTTTTTGTGCGCGCAGGTGCAACCCCTTTGTGATCGGTGGCCATATATAGCGCATGGTAAACCACACCAAAATCGCAAAGGTGATGAGCTGACCGAATAACGTTGCATTAATCTCCATAATGTCTGCCTATTTTACTGCTGCTGCTGCCAATATATTGGATATGAATGGGCCATCGGTAAAGAATAACAATAATCCCATCACAATCGAAATTACTGCAAACGCATCAACCAAACCCGCCATGATTAATACACGAACCATTAACATATTAGATAACTCTGGTTGACGTGCAACGCCCTCCACAAATTTTCCACCTAATATACCGAATCCAATCGCTGTGCCCAATGAGGCCAAACCAATTAATAAGCCTGACGCGATAGCGCGCATACCTTGAACTTGAGCTAATAAACTTGCAACTTCCATAAAACCTCCTAAAGTTTAAAATAATAAATCAGTGTTTATCATGCGCCATGCTGAGATAGGCAATCGTCAACATCATAAAAATAAACGCTTGAATCGTGATAATAAGAATGTGGAAAATCGCCCAAATACCACCCGGTAAGGCCTGAGACCACCAAGGCAGCATCGCAATCAACACAAAAATCAATTCGCCGGCAAACATATTACCAAATAATCGCAATGCAAGGGAGAAAGGTTTTACCATTTCCTCGAGCAAGCGAAACAAAATATTAAGCGGGAACAAGTAAGGACCAAATGGTGCCACCAATATTTCTTTCCCTAAATACCACCCTTTAATTGTAACGTTATAAAACAAAATCAGTATAAAAACAGAGATCGACATCGCAAACGTCATATTAGGATCCGCTGTCGGCACAACCTTAAAATGTTCCGCGCCAAATAATTGTGCCACCATCGGTACTAAATCGACTGGAATCAGATCCAGCGTATTCATCAAAAAAATCCAGAGGAAAATGATCAGCGACAACGGTGCAATCAACTGACTTTTCCCGTGATACGACTCACTTACCGAGCCTTGAATAAATTCAATGGCAACTTCGACCACATTTTGCAATCGCCCGGGCACGCCCGTCTGCATATGAACAGCGACATAACGTAACACACCGCCAATCAAGAGTGCGGTGATTAACCCGACAATAAATGTGTCGAGATTCAACATCCAAAAGCCGCCACCTGTCCCGATATGCCATGTGCTTAAATTAAGCTGCAAATGCTCTAAGTGATGCTGGATATAGCTGCTGTTTTGAGCTGGCGTCATCGCTTAGACCCCTTGTCGCAACAAACAAAGAGCGGATGCACCCCAGAAAGCCAGGATGGCGCCAAGCAATCCGCCTACTGCCTCGATGGTACTGGCATGGCAATACAACACAACAAGCAAAAACAATGCGCCACTCAACACTAACTTAAACGCTTCACCTGCAAAAAAAGCGATCATGAAACGTGCGGAGAATGCTGCACCCGCGCACAGCAACACAACGCGCGTAAAAATAAGCGTCGGCAATACATACGCCAACCCGCCTCCAAAAAAAGAGAGACTGCTTCGCGTTCCTTTAACTAAAAAAAGCATGAGAGCTAACCCTACTACAATTAGGAACTGATAAAAAATTATACGGGATACAGCGCGACGAACCGATTGTGTTGATAAATCTACCAAAAAAAGGCCCTCGAAATTACCCACTCCGCTGATTGCGTCTGAGTATAATGAGTTTCATCATGATCTGCAATTGCAATTCGCAACAATAACAGCGCTCGGTGATTCGAATGTTTTTTTCTAGCCTGAGACAGCTTCTCGCTGTTTGTGACCGACCTTATTGAATGAGATCGGCGAAGACCGCTGCTGCGGCATCGATCGTTCTCGTAATATCCGTTTTGGTATGCGCTATCGACATAAATCCGGCTTCATAGGCAGACGGTGCTAAATAAATTCCTTCCTTTAGCATTCCATGAAAAAACTGGTTAAAACGCGCGACATCAGATTGCATTACATCCGCATAGGTTTCTATTTTTTCTGATTCAGTAAAATAGAACCCAAACATCCCGGCAACCATCACGGTTTGAAATGGAATATGTAATGCATCCGCACGTGCTTTTAAACCATCACATAACAAGCGTGTTTTTGATTCAAGTGTTTCATAGAAGTGAGGCGCCGATACTAATTCTAAATTCGCGAGCCCCGCTGTCATTGCAACCGGATTACCGGACAATGTGCCCGCTTGGTAAACAGGACCGAGTGGTGCAATGCAGTTCATGATATCTGCTCGCCCACCAAATGCACCGACTGGCATGCCACCCCCAATAATCTTACCTAATGTCGTTAAGTCAGGTGTCACACCATACAAATCAGCGGCGCCTTTCAAACTGATGCGAAATCCTGTCATCACTTCATCAAAAATCAGCAATGCGCCATATTGATCGCACAATTTTCGTAAGCCCGGCAAAAAATCAGGGAGTGGCAACACACAATTCATATTTCCCGCCACAGGTTCAACGATGACGCCTGCAATATCATTCCCGTATTTTTTAAACAATGCTTCAACGGTTTCTAGCTTGTTAAAATCCGCGACCAGCGTGTGTTGTGTCACGCTCTCTGGCACGCCGGCGGAACTCGGCACCCCCAAGGTCAGTGCGCCGGATCCGGCTTTAACGAGAAGCGCATCAGAATGCCCGTGATAGCAACCTTCAAATTTAATAATTTTATTGCGCTTCGTAAAACCCCGCGCTAAGCGGATCGCGCTCATGGTGGCTTCAGTTCCTGAATTCACCATGCGGATTTTTTCAATGTGAGGCATTAACTCGATGATTTTTTCAGCGAGCAGAATTTCAAGAACGGTTGGCGCACCAAAACTCAAGCCCTTCTCGATGCAAGCACGAACGGCCGAAATAATAGCGGGATGCGCATGACCTGTAATCATTGGCCCCCAAGAGCCCACGTAATCAATGTAAGATCGGCCCACTTCATCAGTGATATAGGCGCCCAGTGCTGATTGGATAAATAATGGGTCACCCCCTACGCCATTGAATGCCCGTACAGGTGAATTCACTCCACCTGGAATGCTGTGTTTGGCGCGATCAAATAAAGAGTTCATGCTGTCTTCCCCCTAAGGCCCAATAGTACTCTTTTTTTTATGTCAAGAAAATGGTAACGTAGCTGCCTCAACCGAAGGAGTGTTCCCATGTATCAACGCTATGTCTGCCTACTTTGTGGTTATATCTATGATGAAGAAAAAGGCTGGCCAGAGGATGGTATTCCGGCTGGAACGCGTTGGGAAGATGTGCCTTTGACCTGGCAATGCCCCGAATGTGGTGCGTCTAAAGACGAATTCGAAATGGTCGTGTTATCATAGGGCTAATGAAAAAACACATTGCGCTCTTTTGTAACCCTCTCTACTGGCCAGCCTGGCTAGGATTGGGCTTGTTATGGCTGATCACGCGCCTACGCTACCACACACAATTATCCATTGGACGCGGACTCGGCCTATTCATTCACCTTTTTCCATCTTCTTTAAAAAGAACGACCGAAACCAATATCGCGCGCTGTTTTCCTGAATTAACAACAAAAGAGCGACAAACACTCGTCAAAAAAAACTTTGTGTCCATTGGGATGGGTGTGATTGAGACAGGTATGGCATGGTGGATGTCAAACGATATAATTCGCCATTTATATACTATTCATGGCGAAGAACATCTCACGCGCGCCTTAGAGAAAGGAAAAGGGGTCCTTTTTTTAAGTCCTCATTTTTCCTGTCTTGAGCTCGCCGGTCGTTTATTTGGATTGCATTCACCCTTTGCGGTGATCTATCGTCCGCATAAAAAATCGTTGATGGCATTCATTCATGAGCAATTTCGCGCGCAGCATTATAACCGCTATATTCCCCGCCATGACGTGCGTCAGATATTAAAAGCACTCGAAGAAAGCCTACCCATTTGGTATGCCTATGATATTGATGGCGGGTACCGACACAGTGTATTTGCACCGTTCTTTGGTATTCAAGCCTCCTCTATGACCGCCGCAGCGCGCATTGCTCAGTTAAGCGGCGCGACTATCTTACCCATTTGCTTTTCACGTCGCGAGGATGGATTGGGCTATGATTTAACTGTTTTTCCACCGCTCGACACTGTCCCAACCGATGATCCCATCCATGATGCATCCGTTCTCAATCTCGCACTCGAAAACAGCATTCGACTTCATCCGGATCAGTATATTTGGCAATATAAACGCTTTAAAACACGCCCCCCGGGTGAGCCTTCTTTCTATGAAAAATAAAGATCTCGTCCTCATTTTATGATAGGATAAATTCTTTTAATTTGGCTTAAGAATAAACATGCGCCTGCCTGACTTTACAAAAGCCTCCATCCTCGTCGTCGGCGATATCATGCTGGATCGCTATTGGTTTGGCGATACCGCCCGCGTTTCACCCGAAGCGCCCGTCCCTATTGTCAATATTAAACAAATCGATGAACGACCGGGTGGTGCAGCCAATGTGGCGCTCAACATAGCGGCGTTAGGGGGGCGCATCACATTGCTTGGACTGGCTGGTCAAGACGATGCCGCTACACAATTAGAATCTCAACTAACTGCCGCGGGCGTTCAACATGATATTGTGAAAATACCCGGCACCACCACCATCACCAAATTGCGCATCATCAGTCGCCATCAACAGCTCATTCGTTTGGATTTTGAAGAAACATTCTCTCCGTTTGATCCAGCTATGTTGATCGAACGATTTCAGCGTCATTTAGCCCATACTAATCTCGTCATTTTATCCGACTACGCTAAAGGAACGCTCAGCTCTGCTCATGCGCTCATCGAGCTTGCTAAAAAAGCGAATATACCTGTTTTTGTGGATCCCAAAGGCACTGATTTCTATCGTTACAATGGTGCAAGCGTTATCACGCCCAATTTAAAAGAGTTTGAAGCAATTGTCGGGCATTGCCATACAGAAAAAGAGCTCGTTCAAAAAGCACAAGCATTTTTACAAACCAGTGCAACTGAAGCGCTATTACTCACCCGTGGTGAGCGCGGCATGACACTGATTGAAAAAAATAAAGAAGAAGAACATTTGCCCTCGCATGCACGAGACGTATTTGATGTGACGGGTGCGGGCGATACGGTGATTGCCGTATTGGGAGTCGCTGTCGCTGCAGGAGCATCTTTGTCACATGCCATGACCTTAGCCAATTTCGCCGCTAGTCTTGTCGTCTCAAAGTTGGGGGCCGCAAGCGTCAGTGCGCCCGAATTGCAAGCGGGCTTTACCCATGCAGCCGACGATACCCTGTCAGGCGTTTTAGACGAAGAGCGGCTCGCACACGCCATTGCAAATGCGAAACGCGCCGGTAAGCGCGTTGTTTTCACCAATGGCTGTTTTGACATTCTGCATGCAGGACATGTCACCTATTTGCAACAAGCGAAACAACTGGGTGATTACTTAATCGTTGCGATTAACGATGACGCCTCTGTCAAACGTTTAAAAGGATCTAAGCGACCCATCAATACGGTCGAACAACGCATGGCGGTGTTAGTGAGCATTGGTGTGGTTGATTGGGTCACCTCCTTTTCAGATGACACGCCCGAACGATTACTAAGAAAGCTACAGCCTGACACCTTGATCAAAGGAGGTGACTACACGCCCGATCAAGTGGTTGGCGCCGATATTGTATTAAGTTATGGCGGCGATGTGCGCGTGCTCGGGCTCGTCAAAAATATTTCGACTACATCAATCATCGATCGATGCACTAAGGAGTAAAAGTATATGCGTGGAACGCTTTATGTCATTGCCGCACCCTCTGGCACCGGGAAAACAACCTTAGTGAAAACACTGATCCCCTCTTTATCGGATATCACGGTTTCCACCTCACATACGACCCGCCCACAGCGCCCTGCGGAAGTCGACACAGTTAACTATTATTTTATTTCAAAAAATACCTTTGAAAAAATGATTGATCATCATGATTTTATAGAATACGCGACGGTGTTTAAGCATTATTACGGCACATCACGTCATTGGGTCGAAAACACGCTGGCTCAAGGCAAAGATGTGATTTTAGAAATTGATTGGCAAGGTTGTCAGCAAATTAAAAAAATGCTGCCCGATTGCATCAGCATTTTTATTCTACCTCCCTCGCTGCATGATTTAGAGCAACGCTTAAAACACCGCGCACAAGACAGCGATGAAGTGATCGAGCAACGCTTATCCGACGCGAAAGAAACGCTGTCGCATATTAAAGAATTTGACTACCTGGTTCTCAATGCGGATTTTGAAACGGCCGTGAATGATATTCGATCCATCATCAAGGCGCATCGCTTGTTACAAAAACCGCAGTCGGCGCGATTGGCGGGGTTATTGGCGGAATTTGTAAGTGGTTAATAATATTCAATGACTATGGAAGTGTAATCCGACCCTTTCTTATTCTTGTCATGAATATAAAAGCTAAAACATATAACCCAGCAATAATCCCCATTAAATTCTGATAGCCAATAATGAGAGCGAGATATTCCAACAGACCGCCCAAGACTGCCCCTATTAAATTAGCGCCGAATGCCTCTGTGGATTGAACGTGATCTCGAAAACGGGCTGAGAAAATCAAGTTGGCGAGCAAAACAGGTGAAAACGTTAAGACTGATGCGCACACAAAACGCATGGCAGGAGATAAAGACAAAAGAGAGGTGGTGGGAATATTCCAGGCGAGAAACAAAGCCAGAAGAAGACCTACATATAAAAAAACAAGGCGCTTGAAGCGAAAATAGTGAGCTAATTCAATTGAGACATAAACCGTTGTCAAAATGCCCGCAAAGACGAGGCAATTAACAAACCAGGTGGTGCCAAATAGCAACGCAAAATTCACAATGCTTTTTGTTTCAAGCAACAAGAAAGCCGCGCCCAGGAAGAAAAAATCCAGATTGGATCTGATGACCTTCAGAGAACCCATTGACCATTTTATCGAATAAAAAGACAGTATCGAAATAAAGGCCAGAGCAAAGAAATAAAGGAAAGGGATTGAATTATGTTGTAAATAGATAAAGGGATGGTCATCTGTTGAAGGCGAAATGGAAGCGCCAATCGGCGCCTGCCAAAGCGTTTTGCACTGCACAGAGGCTGCCGGGTTACCAATAGTGAGGACCGTTGCCCAATAATCCTGGGGGCTAAAGGTGTCCTCACAAGGCGGTTTCTTGTAAATGCGATTCAGCGTTCCCGCTAAGCGATCAGCAAACCAGTATTCGCCATAATAATTGTAAATGGCAAAGACACCATTTGGAGTCAAGTGTTCTTGGGCGATCGAAAGACCTTCTAGCGTGTAGAGGTAATTTTCCAATCTAACAGACGCAAGGCCATGAATCAGTGCTAATGAATCGGTTAATGCAAAAATAATTAAATCGTAGTGTTCTTGGCTTTTCTGCAAAAAAGCGCGGCCATCGTTAATGTAAACATGCACGCGCGGATCAGAATAAGGTTGATTCGGATTCATCTTTTTTCCGAGCTCATACAGTCGAGTATCAATCTCAACCGCATCGACTTGTTCTGCGCCTTTAGAAAGCGCAATAGCCACATCACCGCCGGTGCCAGCGCCAATAATCAGCACTCTCCCCAACCGACCAGAATTCTTGCGATGCTCATAAGGCAGAAAATAAAAGGGCTTTACTTGTTTGCGCTGTTCAACAGACTCAATGACTTGCTGGGTCAATCCATTGACATTCACCGCATAGCGCTGCTTGCTGTACTCCTCGACATCCACCTTATAATAAGATGTCCAGAAATGATGAGAGGCGAACGTTTCCTTGGCCATAAGGCCTACCGATATCAACAACAGACCAACTTGAATGGCCAATAAAAAGCCTGGCTTTTTTGGCAAGAAGAACAAAAATAATAGGGCGATAACCAATCCCCATGATCCTGGCGCCGCATGAGAAAAAGAGAGAAACGCAAAACTCAGAATGCCAGCCAGCGAACCAAGCACCTCTAGACGATAAGCCTGCAACGGAGGAAATTTTTGAAATTGCCTGGCTACTTCGTTCGCAAGGGTCGCCATAAAACTGGCGACTAAAATAAAAATGATGGGTAGCGTTAACCAGACAGGATAAAGATGATTTTTGAAAAACATGCCGCGATAGTCTAAATTATCCGTTATCGGATTCAACTTAACGTGATACTGAAATCCACAGAAATACGCACCTGCAATGAGCAAGGCCAATAAAAAAGGAGAAAGCAAAAATAATCTGCGAGGGGATTTAGCACGCAAAAACCCTAAGCCAATGCCTAAAAAGCTCGCCAATAAGATCAGGTTAGAAAAAAAGAAAAGGGTATAGACCTGGGAACCAATCCAGCGTATAAGAGCAAGCTCAGAAAAGAGCATGAGAAAACTGAGAAAGAACAAGCGAAGTGAATGCGTTTTTTTGTGCTTCATCATATACTATCATTCACTGTCATTAATCGATTGAACCAATGGATCTCAACAGAATGTATCAGGGAATGGTGAAAAGGGTCAAGCGCAACCAAACTATATTCTTAGGCTCTACGTCTCTCGCCCTGCATTCGCGCTGCGCTCCGCGCTCTACAGCCGTAGACTGGGAGACGTCACTCCCTTAGCGGTCACCCGTCAGGCTTCACCACCACTTTATGCTAACTGTACGCCCGTCATCATGTTACTGCCGATAAAGACGTGTATTGTCTACGGAGCCAGACGTCTTAGTAGAGCGATAGGGATTAATATCTAGCCCACCTCTTCTGGTGTATCTACCATAGACCGCGAGCTCTGTCGGCTTGCACATCCGCATAATATCGATAAATATTCTTTCAATGCATTGCTCATGAAATTCATTATGATTTCTAAAAGAGACAATATATTTTAACAATCCTTCGCGATTAATCTTTTTTCCCTTATACGAAATTTGAACGCTACCCCAGTCTGGTTGATACGCCACAAGACAATTGGATTTAAGCAGATCGGAGCATAACGTTTCCTCAATCGTTTTATCTTCTGTTTTTAGAAAAGACGCATCGACTGTGTAAATATCACAGCTAACTGATAGACCGTCAATAGACTCCCCCTCAAGCTTGGAGGTTATATTTTTCGCTGTCACTTCATTGAGTGGGGTCACTTTAATAGAAACAGCAGAACCCACATTTTTTTCTAAATCTTTTTTAATGATTTCTTCAACAGAGCCTACACTTTTAAATTTTGTGTTATTAAACGAGTTAAAATAAAGCTTCATTGATTTAGACTCAATAATATTTGGCGAGTCACAGCCATAAACGATTTCTGCTAACGCAACGATTGGTTTCCCTTTATTGTTTAGCCACGACACTTCATAATGATTCCAACAATCAAAACCAAAAAAGGGTAGCTGATTTGGATTCACGCCAATTTCTTCGCGCTTCCCTTTTCGAGGGATGGGAAATAATTTTTTAGGGCTATAGAGAGGATCGTACGCCGACTTTTTTCCTAGCTCGGAATTTTCGGGCTGCACTAAAACATCTTCCATGGTCATCGAGCCCCTCAAAATCTATCGTTTAGAGCGAATAAAATGTTTATTTATTTTCGTGGCTGAACCCGATTGTCTTGATCCAACATGACAACCTTCGGCTGATAAGATGGGGCTACCTCCGCCTCAAACATCGCATACGCACAGATAATCACGCGATCCCCGGGATTGGCGAGCAACGCTGCCGCGCCATTCACGGAAATCACACGAGATCCACGCGGCGCGAGAATCGCATACGTGGTAAAACGATTGCCGTTCGCCATGTTATAAATTTGGATTTGTTCGTGCACTAAAATGCCGGCCTGATCGAGTAAATCTTCATCGATTGCACAGGAACCCTCGTAATGCAATTCCGCATGGGTAATGCAGGCTTGGTGCAGCTTGCCTTTCAATAAAGTTAACAACAATGGTCGCGCCTCTTAAAAAAGGATGGGTGCATTATGCCACGCAGAAAGAAATGAGCAAACTATCTTCGAATTCTTCTGATCAATCGACGCATATTTGTTTTCTTTTTAGCCATATTTAATGTTTCAATAAAAATAGAAAAGCCCAGGGCAAAATAAACATAGCCTCGCGGAATATGAAATTGAAATCCATCAGCAATCAACACCATGCCAATCAGCATCAAAAAACTAAGTGCCAGCATTTTAATCGTGGGATGACGCTCCACAAAGCGACTCAATGGCTCGTTTGCAAATAACATAGCAATAATCGCAATGGAGATAGCAACCGCCATCAGCCAGAATCGCTGCGTTAGACCAATCGCGGTTAATACGCTGTCGAGTGAAAAAATAATATCGAGCAATACAATTTGAGTGATCACAATAGCAAATCGTTTAGTTTTAACTAAGGCGCCCTCTTCTCGCTCCTCTGGTTGCTCTGGTTGGTGGTCTAGCTCAAATTCATGATGAATTTCTTGTGTTGATTTGCCTAATAAAAAAATACCGCCCGCAATTAAAAATAAATCTCGCCATGAAAATTGATACTCAAATATCGTAAAAATGGGATGCGTTAACTTAGCAATCCACATAGCCGATGCAAGCAACACTAAACGTGCAATCCACGCCAACGATAATCCTATTTGACGGGCTCGTTGTCGCTGAGACATGGGTAATTTTTGTGAAATAATAACAAGAAAAATAAGGTTATCAATGCCCAGCACAATTTCTAAAATGGTTAATGCAACCAAGCTGACGCCTACATCAATCCAAAGACTCATCATTCGCCCTTATTCAATTTCATCAACTGCTCCGCTGTCCCGATATTGTACCATTCTCCTTGAAACCATTCACCTGTCACTTGTTGATCAGCTATCGCCTGGCATAGCAATGTGCCTAGGCGAAAATGGCCCGAAGTGCAGCCAACAAATAACTCGGGGCGAAGCACGCTGATATTCGCAAACGTAAGTGGATTGGTTGCACCTCTCATCACGCGTGATTCTTCCAAACAAAAATCACCTTGCGGGTGAAAAAGGGGGTTGCTCACCAAGACGAGATGCGCGAATCCCACGGGCTCCCGGATGATTTTTTCTAAAGGATAATCCGAAATCACGTCTGCACTCAACACGATAAAAGGTTGATCCCCTAATAATGGCAATGCGTGAAAAATACCACCGCCTGTTTCGAGTCGCTCTTCTTCAACCGAATAATAAAATCGTGCGCCATATCGCGAACCATCTCCCAACGCGGCTTGCATCTGCTCTTTGCCGTAATGCAGATTGATAACAATGTCCCGAATATCCGCTTTGATCAGTGCATCAATCGAATACTCAATCAGATAGCGGTTATTCACGCGCAATAAAGGTTTCGGCGTTGTGACAGTCAAGTGGCCCATTCGCTCGCCTCGACCCGCCGCTAAAATCATACCGCGCATGGTAAAATGGTTCCTATAAAATCAGAAAAATTTTTGCATTCTGGATAGCACGCGCTCACCGTCATAATGTAATGCAATGCAGGGGGAATATGCTTTAAATAATGGTCATTATGATCGCGTCGATATTTTCGTGAAAATGTCAGCAATGCTTTTAAGTGGCGCTGCAATCCCATTAAATCAAACCAAGCCAAAAATTCATCGTTGCTGACTTTCAGCGCTACCTGATCGCGATACTGCAATGCCCATCGCGTGACAGATTCAGTCGGCCATGCAATATAACAATCTCGCAACAATGACACCACATCATAAGTAACCGGTCCTCTGAACGCATCTTGAAAATCGAGCACACCGATTTGCCCTGACGGTAGAACCATTAAATTCGCTGAGTGATAGTCGCGATGCATAAAAACAGTTGGCTGATGCGAAATCGTATTCGTTAGCCATCGAAAGAAATCATGCAACATTTTTTTATTGTTGTGTGATAACGCGCGTTTCAAATGTTTTTCTAAAAACCATTCTTGAAATAAGAGCAACTCGTTAAACATGAAATCCGCTGTGAAGTCTGGAAGCACGACGCTTCGACACGACTGCAACACGCTGAGGGTGGTCAATGCCTTTGTATATAACGCATCGGCGTTATCAGGTGTTAAAGCATTTAACAAAACCGTATCACCAAAATCACTTAACAATAAAAACCCATTGGCGAGATCGCTGGCGAAAATCTCGGGTGTCAGTACTCCTTGTTGACGCAACGCATCGGCTATTTCAATAAAAGGTTCACACTTTTCTTGCCCAGGGGGTGCATCCATCACAACATAGGATATATCAGGTGAGCCAATGCGAAAGTAACGTCTGAAGCTCGCATCCCCCGCTAAAGCCTCCCAGGTGGGGCTCTGTATAGGAGAGACGGCCTTTGCCCAACTCATTAAAGCCTGTTGCCGATGATCCATAAAATACTCTTTAGCCGATAAAGTAGGGTGGGCAAAGCGCTTTTTGCGTGCCCACCACCGGGCTCATTGCTTGGCGGTGGGCACGCAAAAAGCGCTTTGCCCACCCTACCTCTAACAATGCGTAATAAAGGAGACATCATTATGGCTGTTTGCTGACATTTTCGCTACACTGACTTCTTTCATAAAAAGATAACCGGAACGACATCGAGTGAGAATCGTACTTTTATTAATCATGTTTCTATGCGCAAGCCACGCTTTCTCAGATAACCTACCGCCCGCACATCCAAGGCCTATTATTCCCTCTTCTCTAACCCTAAACGCCATAGCGAATGCATTGGGCTGGGTGCCCACGACAGGCAATCGTTGCCAAGGGTATTATCTCGAATCCGCATTCACCAATACGAACACGCCTTTGAACGACCACCCGATTCAGCTAGACAGCCCTCATGGGTTTTCTTTCTCGCTCAAAGGCACATCGCTCTCTCAAGGGAATGTCAAAATCACCCAAGACAACGCAGAAATAACCGCTCAACAAGGCTACCTGTATCGTGATCCTGTGACAGGTAAGCTGACCTCCCTGACCTTAAGCGGCAATATCATCTTGCGCGAACCGGATGAACTCGTTCACGCTGACACAGGCTATCTTGAGCTAAAGACGAAACACAAATGGCTATCCTCCATCCTCTATCGAAAAACCATCTACCCCCGTACTGCCACAAAAGATAACCATGACACGCAGGTCGCTCACAAAGTGAGTCACTTGAGCGCTTGGGGGCAAGCAACTGCCTTCATTCAAGAGGACCCGAAAATTTCTGTTTTTGAAAAAGCGTCTTACTCAACGTGTCCTCCTTTGCATACGGTGTGGCAACTCAAGGCAAGCAAAATTACTCTGAATAAATATACGCAGCGAGGCAGCGCACAACATGCTTTTTTATTCATCCAAGGCATTCCTATTTTTTATACGCCTTACTTTAGTTTCCCACTAGACGATCAGCGAAAAACCGGATTTTTGTCGCCCACGATTGGTCACTCGAGTTCGTCCGGCGCAACCGTGACCACTCCTTTTTATTGGAATATCGCACCGAATTTAGACGATACACTCACCCCCGCGTTCTTATCAGACCGCGGCGCGCAATTAAATAATACATTTCGCTATTTAACACTCACCAATAACGGAAAAATGGAGCTCTCTGTTTTACCGAGCGACAGCGCTTTTAAAACATTTAAACAAGGTCAAGTAACAGCGAACCAAGGATCCACTGTTCCTGCAACACAAGCAGAGCTCACTCAACTCCAAAATACAAGCACCTCACGCCACTCTTTTTCTTGGCAAAATGACGCTCATTACAACGAGCATTGGTCCAGCGACGTCAATGTCACCGAAGTCGGTGATGATTACTACCTCACGGATTTCAACCAACATATCGATCAAGACATTCCTAATAACTTACTACGACAAGCCAGATTAAATTATCAGGGACAATATTGGCAATTTTTAACAAACGTTCAAGGCTATCAAACGCTACACCCTATTAACCAAAATGCGTTCACCAATCAATATACTCGATTACCCCAATTGGTGTTGAACGGCCATTATCGCGATGAAAATACGGGTCTCGCATACCAGATAGAAAATGATCTCTCGAATTTTACCATCACACAAAATCCTGGCGCGGCCACTGCACTGCCCATGGGAACGCGACTCCATATGCAACCTGGTATCAGTTTTCCTTTTTATCGTCCTGATTTTTACATCACGCCTGAAATCCAAATGGCGATGACGGGATATGAAGTCCGCAAGGCCCCGAGCCCCGAGGGCGCGCCATCTTCTCTCGCTCGCGCCTTACCGATTGTGACGATCGACTCTGGTTTGTATTTTGATCGAAACATTTCGCTGTTTAATCATGAACTGACACAGACTCTCGAACCGAAGCTCTACTACACTTACATCCCCTATCGCTACCAAGATAATTTACCGATATTCGATACGGGTATTGCGAGCTTAACGTACGATCAATTATTTTTATATAATCGCTTTAGTGGCATCGATCGCATCGGCGACACTAACCAAATTGGCCTTGGGCTCACCACGCGTTTCATTGATCCCGCCACTGGCGCACAGAAAATCTATGCGGGTATTGGCGAGCTTTTTTATCTTGAGCCACAACGCGTTTCTCTTTACTCCCTGGATTCACCCACGCCCTCCCCGCCAAATCCTGGCGCTACGAGCCTGCGATCACCCATCTCGGGCGTTGTTCAATACAATCTGTCGCCCGAATGGAGCCTGACGTCCAATACCACAGTCGACTCCACCACGAACCAACCGAGCAATGAAACGCTCACGGTGGGATACACAAGAAACCCCCAAGAGATCATCAACCTAAACTATACATACGCCTTAAATGGCGATCCACAGGTCATCAATACCCCGAGCAATGCGGCGAATAACCTCTCCCAAACGGATATTAATGCGACGTGGGACCTGACCCGCGACTGGAGCGCTGTTGGTCGATGGACAGAGAACTGGAATACCCGACGCTTGCAGAATGTCCTTTTTGGTTTACAATACAGCAGCTGTTGTTGGTCGGTGCGCTTTCTCGCTGGGGATACCTTCAGCAATGTGACGTCAAGTGGCGCACTCCAATACAATACGGAATACATGATACAATTCGCTTTAAAAGGCCTCGGCAGCATTGGAACGGGCGACAGTACGGATTCCCTATTGGGTAGTGGACTAACAAATTATCAATCAAGTTTTGGACAGGATTATTAATCATGAATAAATACAGTTTAAGCTTGATCGCTTGTCTTACGTGGAGCGTTTTCTCGCACGCGGAGGCGGCGACAACAACAACGACCACGGCCTTGCCGCAGCACGCGCCCACCACCACGCAATCACTGGATCGCATTGTCGCGGTTGTTAATAAGAGCGTTATCACGCAAAGCGAACTGGATGACGAAATAAATAAAGTTAAAAAACAATTGGCGATGTCACATACAGATAAAATGCCTCCGCTTCCACCCGAAGACATCCTCCGCAAAGAAGTATTAGATCAGCTCATCGATAAAACATTATTACTTTATCTCGTGAAATCAGCGGGCATTCATGTCACCGACGCTGATGTCACGAAGGCAATCGATTTGGTTGCCAAAAATAATCATTTAACACCCGATGCATTATACGCAGAGGTAAAAAAACAAGGTCTGACACGTGATGAATATCGCGACGAAATTCAAAAAGAAATCGCCATCGGCCGCTTAGAACAGCAAGCCGTCGGCGGTCGAGTGACGCTCACCCCTCAAGAGGTAGATGATTTTATCCAAGCGAATGATAAGCAGCTGGATCCTCAACATAAAAAAGAACAGGCTCAGCAGATTCTATATAGCAAAAAGTATGAAGCAGCATTAAAAGAATGGATGACCGCGTTACGCGGTCAAGCGTTCATTAATACGCATCAGGATAACGATTAATGCACTTGCCGCGCATTGTGCTCACCGCCGGCGAACCAGCCGGCATTGGCGCGGAGGTCATTTTAAAAGCCGCACAAAAAGATTGGCCTGCTGAATTAGTGGTTGTCACGGATCCTACATTGCTCACCGCACGTGCTGCCGAGCTCAACATCCCTGTTCAGCTGGAACTCTTATCCGATTTGAATCACGCGCCTACCCCTCATCAGCCAGGCATATTAAAAATTATACCAGAAAAGATGGCTGCGACCTGTATAGCTGGTCAGCTGAACCAAGACAATGCGCCATTTGTATTAAGCGCATTAAAAAGAGCGACTCAGCTTTGTTTGAATCATGAAGCGAGCGCTCTGGTCACGGGTCCCGTACAAAAATCCCTTCTGAATACAATCGATCCTTCTTTCCAAGGCCATACCGAATTTTTGAGCACGCTGTGTGGGTCACCCCAAACACTGATGCTGTTCGTGGTGGATGCATTGAAAGTCGCGCTCGTCACTACACATATTCCGCTATCTAAGGTTCCCACTGCTATCACACAAGAAAAATTAATTAACACAATTCATTTATTGAATACCGAATTAAAAAATCGTTTCTCAATACAGCATCCACATATTTTTGTGTGTGGGTTAAATCCTCATGCAGGTGAGCAAGGGTTGCTGGGTCGAGAAGAAATCGATGTCATCGAACCCGCTCTCTTTTCTTTGCGACAAGAAGGGGTGCAAATCACAGGACCCCTTCCTGCAGATACAATGTTTACTGCGTCACCCCTACAAAAAGCAGATGTCATTCTCGCCATGTATCACGATCAAGCGCTCCCCGTGATTAAACACATCGGATTTGATCGTGCGGTCAATGTGACGCTCGGATTACCGATTATTCGCACCTCACCCGACCATGGCACAGCGCTCGATATCGCGGGAACCGGAAAGGCCTCATGTGGTAGCATGATGGCTGCGATTGAGCTCGCGATATACTTAAGGGTGAGTAGACCGAGGCATTTCAGCCTCAGCCCCTCTCAGAATCGGACGTGAACCTCTTGGCTCATCCGGCTCCCACCACTCTAACCAGGAAATACTTCTAACTTCCAATGCACAAACAGTCGCTTGTTTAAACGCGCAAGCTTATCTAAATATTGGTAAGCCCGTCGCTTATGTCCTGCAAACCGCTTATATTTTCTTCGCGCCCATTGCACAAGATATCGATTGATATGTCTCCATATCCCTTGCATGGCAGATGGATAGAAACGACCGTAGTAGTTGCTCCAGCCCTGCAATACCGACCCAAACATACGAGAAAGATCCAATAAAGACTTATCGTTCTTTAGTTGAATATGCCAACCTCTTATTTCTTGGTTAATCGCTTTTCTCGATGTCTGACTAATTGCCGGTAAAAAGTTAGGATGCACTACTCCCTTACCATTAACACACCTGCGTGGCCTGAACGTGAATCCCAGAAAATCAAAGCTGATTCGCTCATAATTTCCTGATCGATTCTTATCTTTACAATAAATAATTCCAGACTTCGCGGGGTGAATCGCAAGACTACACTCTTGAAATCGCTTGGCAATTCTTTCTAACACATATTCTGCTTGTTGCTTGCTGCGACAATGTAATATTCCATCGTCTGCGTAACGGCAGAATAAAATGTTTGGCATTTCTCTTTTCACCCATGCATCAAATGCATAATGAAGAAATAGATTTGCCAGAATCGGACTAACGACCCCACCTTGTGGCGTTCCTTTGTCACGCACAATAATATTATCTTTTTCGCTTTGCAATGGTGCTTTCAGCCATCGCTCAACATAAAGCAATATCCACTTGCAATCACAGTGATGACGTAATGCTTTCATTAATAAAGTATGATCAATATTATCAAATAGACCTTTAATGTCGAATTCAACAACCCAATCATATTTCCAGCATCGTTGTCTTGTTATTGCAATGGCATCATGCGCCGATTTTCTAGGACGATATCCAAAAGAATTTTCATCAAAGATGGGTTCCAATAATGGCTCCAGCATCATCTTCACCGCTGTTTGTGCCACCCTATCTGCCACAGTAGGAACGCCTAAAATGCGCTCCCCACCTGACTTTTTAGGTATTGGCACCGCTTTGACAGGTGGTGGAAGATATGAACCAGAATGCGTATTCCGATCGAAACGACCATCGATTCCAGTCTGCAAGCGACCACTGATTCCGGCAACATCCGGGCAGTTAGCGCCGAAGCTCGCTGGCATTATCTGCTAAGCATCATTGG
>CANJVW010000022.1 GCA_947478495.1 Legionellales bacterium
CGCCATCCCTTTTTCCTATTTTATGTCACGCGCGCTTTATACGCCAGTGTATGGTTACTATATGGCGGATAATACGAAATTAGGCTCAGCGGGGGATTTTTTAACGGCGCCTGAGATATCGCCTTTATTGGCTGAGGCGCTTGCCAAGCAGTGTCAATCCATTTTGGCAACTATTTCGTCTGGCGATATATTGGAAGTGGGGGCGGGGACAGGTGTGTTGGCAGTTGAATTATTGCTCGCGCTTGAAAGAGAGAATAGCGTGCCGGCGCACTATTTTATTTTTGATATCAGCCCCGATTGTCGTCGACGCCAAAAAGAATTGCTGACAACGCGTTGCCCACATTTGTTGTCTTGCGTGGTGTGGCTAGAAGTGTTACCAGCGACACCTATTCAAGGAGTGATTATTGCGAATGAAGTGCTAGATGCACTACCTGTGGATTGTTTTGAGATAACAGAAAACGGATGTCAAGAAAGAGGCGTGGCGTGGGAGGATGATCATTTTGTCTGGAAATGCTTTCCTTTCCGTCATTCTGAACGAAGTGAAGAATCTCTTCATTGGCACAAGATCCTTCGCTTCGCTCAGGATGACAATATCGGTTATCGATCTGAAATACATCGCAGCATATCCGATTGGATCCGATCTGTTTCAACGAGTTTGGATAAAGGCGTTATTTTTTTGATTGATTATGGCTATCCAAGAAAAGAATATTATCATCCTGACAGAAGCATGGGGACATTGATGTGTTACTGCCAGCATCAGCGATCGGATAATCCGTTTGATTATGTCGGTCTGCAAGAT
Source organism: Legionellales bacterium (assembly GCA_947478495.1). GTDB lineage: Bacteria > Pseudomonadota > Gammaproteobacteria > DSM-16500 > DSM-16500 > CANJVW01. Next base: position 800 of record CANJVW010000022.1, read on the forward strand.
ATTACAGCGCATGTAGATTTCACCTTGGTGATTGAAAGCGCGGTCGCAGCGGGTTGTTCATTGGCGGGTTTCACGACGCAAGCGGGTTTTTTGTTATCGTCGGGATTGATTGAGAAAAATGGCAAAGAGTCTGCTGTTGATCAGTTTCGCTATGCGACCCATATTAAAAAATTGATGATGCCTCACGAGATGGGAGAAGCCATTAAGGTGATGGCACTCAGCAAGCAATATGATGTGTTGCTCGCCGGATTTGATTTTCAGGATAGGCGTTGGGATTTATAATGTAGATTCTACGCTAAATCGCTTTTGATCCTCTAGTCGCATGGCGGTTAATTGATTGCCCCATACACAACCTGTATCCAGTGCATACGTCTTTGGCGTATTCGTGACACCATTGAGTGCGGACCAGTGTCCAAAGACAAGATTGAGATCACGGTTCGCACGCGGCATCTGAAACCAGGGAACAAGGTCAGCGGGTGCATCAAGCAGGTTTGTTTTTGTTTGACATTCTATTCGCCCATCTGCATAACAAAAACGTATTCTGGTTAAATAAATCAGGATGCAGCGAAAACGATCCCAGCCTTGTAAATTGTCATTCCAACGATCGGGTTGATTGCCATAGAAGTGAGGGCAGCATTCTTTTAAAGGGACGGTCTGCAAAATCGTTTCTGCTTCTTTCGCGAGTGCCTTTGCTTTTTCTAAGTCCCACATCGGCGCGAGCCCTGCATGCATCATCGTAAAATTTAGCCTTTCATCGTGATAAAGAAAAGGTTGGTGAGTGAGCCAAGTGAGAAGTTCGTCACGATCCGGCGCGTTTAAAATATCGTCTAAAGTATCTTTCGGTTGAGGTGCGCGGACGCCCGCGGACACGGCTAACAAATGTAAATCATGATTGCCAAGCACAGTATGATGTTTTGGCCCTAAATTTTTAATAAAGCGCAATGTCTCGAGCGATTGTGGTCCGCGATTGACGAGATCGCCAACAAACCACAGAATATCTTTTTTGTGGTCAAAATGAATGTGCTCGAGCAGTCGCTTCAGTGCATCGAAACAACCTTGTATATCACCGATGGCGTAGTTCATCCATTTTTCTCTATTGCATTACTGATCACAACGAAATCTTGAACCGATAACTCTTCTGGCCGTTGCTGAGGATTGATGCCGATCTCTGCCCAAATCGCATCGCTCACAAAAGGTTTTAACGCATTGCGCAATGTTTTTCGACGATGCGAAAACGCTTCTCTGACGATGATTAAAAATTGATGATAATCGTTTGCGATAAAGGGCAGCGTTGAATGAGGTGTTAAGCGCACGACGCTGGAATCGACTCTCGGAGGTGGTTCAAAAGACGACGGTGGGACATCGAACAAATCAGAAACCTCGCAATGATACTGCACCATGATGCTGAGACGTCCGTAAGCATCGTCATTTGGTTTGGCGGCCATTCGCTCAACGACTTCCTTTTGTAGCATGAAATGCATGTCTTCAATCGCATCCGCGGATTCCAACAAATGAAAAATGAGAGGTGTCGAAATATTGTAAGGCAGATTACCGATGATGCGAGCCGTTTTATTTTTTTGAATCAGTGATTTGATATCGAATTTTAATGCATTCGCTTCGTGAATGATAAGGTCGCCGTGACCTGCGCAGTGCTGTCTTAAGAGTGGAATCAAATCGCGATCAATTTCGATGACATCCATTTTTCCTGTTTTTTTTAAAATAGGTAACGTGAGCGCGCCCTGTCCCGGACCGATTTCAATAATGGATTGATCGGGCTGCGGATTGATTTCATCAACCAGGCATTCAATGATGTATCGACTAATGAGAAAATGTTGCCCGAAACGCTTCCGAATAATGGGCGGCATTATTTTTTCAGTCTGGATAGAGCGTGTCGAGCGGGATCAAATTCTTGCGATGCTGATTCTTGAAACCAATAGCGGGCTTTTTCTAAATCGACTGTTGTGCCGACGCCCCACTGGTAGAGTAACGCGAGATTATATTGAGCCGATGCGAGTCCATGGATCGCAGCTTTTTGGTACCATTCAAATGCGGTCACATTGTTTTTTTCTGCGCCGATACCGGCGGCATAGAGATAACCTAATTCGCTTTCTGCAGCAGCGTTGTCTTGGGCAGCCGCTTGTTCAAACCAATAACGCGCTGTGTCGGCATCTTGTCGTACGCCTCGACCCAACAGGTAGCTTGCACCGACGGTATTTTGTGCATGGGCATTGCCCGCATTGGCGGCTTTTTGATAATAGAGAAGGGCGGTTGCTTGATCTTCGGGGACACTGATTCCGTGAGCGTATCGCACGCCTAATTCGTATAATTCTTGTCCAGATGCTTGTCCTGTATCGCCCTGGTGTCCAGGTTGCACAGCGCAACTGGCGCATAGAAAGCAAAGGGCGGCTAATGCTAGTAATCTCATATTGTTCTCTCACATCTGCTTGATTTTTTATCACTTAAAGTATACCCTACATGCTCTTTTGAGTAAACGTCGGAAGTCTTTGTAATGTCGCCTTTGCTGACAGATTTATACCAGCTGACCATGGCCTATGGCTATTGGCGGCTCGGGCTTCATGAGCGTGAAGCCGTATTCCACTTAAGTTTTCGTCATGCGCCTTTTAAAGGCGATTACGCGATTGCATGTGGTTTGGCGAGTGTGGTTGATTTTTTAAAAGAATGGCATTTTTCGGAAGACGATTTAGCCTATGTCGCGGGATTGAAAGCCTCTAACGACCAACCTCTTTTTTCATCTGAATTTATTCACTATCTTCGCAACCTTACGTTTACGGGAGATATAGATGCTATTCCAGAAGGCACAGCTGTTTTTGCCAATCAACCATTAATACGCGTGAAGGCACCACTGTTGCAAGGTCAGATGCTCGAATCCATTATCTTGAACATCATCAATTTTCAAACGCTCATCGCAACGAAAGCGGCTCGTGTTTGTCAGGCTGCAGAGGGTGATAAGGTGCTTGAGTTTGGATTGCGGCGGGCACAGGGAGTGGATGGTGCGTTATCAGCGTCTCGTGCAGCGTACATCGGTGGGTGTGATGCGACATCGAATGTGCTTGCCGGAAAACAATTTGGTATCCCTGTATGCGGGACACATGCGCACAGTTGGGTGACGGTGTTTCCAAACGAAATCACAGCATTTGAGAATATGGCGCGCGTTCTTCCAGGTGATTGTACTTTATTAGTGGATACCTACGACACGATACAAGGTGTTAAAAATGCGATTGAAATAGGACAAAAATTAAAACGAGAAGGTCGATGCCTTGCTGGGATTCGATTAGATTCCGGTGATTTAGTGGATCTCAGTATCAAGGCGCGCCGATTATTAGACGATGCCGGTTTTACGAATACACAAATTGTAGCGAGCAATAATTTAGATGATGTCAGCATCGCTTTGATGAAGCAACAAGGCGCAAAAATTTCTGCGTGGGGTGTGGGGACTCGTTTGGCGACGGCCTTTGATCAGCCTGCGCTAGATGGCGTTTATAAGTTATCCGCATTGCGCGATGAAAGGGGTGTGTGGAAATATAAATTAAAATTATCTGAAACCGCAGCAAAAGTATCACATCCGGGCATTGGGCAGATTCGTCGGTTTACTCAATCATCTCAACCGCTGATGGATGTGCTATATGATGTCGAGATGGGTATTTCAGAGAGACCCAATGCCATTTTATTTGAATCATCACAAAGAAGGGTGCCTCCTGTTGATGCAGAATGGAGTGATTTATTGGTTCCTATTTTTTCAAAGGGTAAGCTTATTTGTTCGCTTGAATCGATTCATGACTTGCGACAGCGCGCACTGTCTGAGGTCGTTCAGTTCTCTTCTTCTCATTCTTATCCTGTGTCGCTTGAGGAAAATCTTCATCGATTAAAACAACAATTAATTAGTGGTCTTTTTTCTCATGACTAATGACTCTTCTATGATGCGCCGAATACGCAGTTTTGTGCGCCGAGACAGTCGGCTAACGGATTCGCAAAACCATGCGCTGGATGCATTTCTGCCGCAATGGGGCCTAACGATAGAAGATGGAATGATTGATTTTGATCACGTGTTTCAACGAAAAGCGCCGCGCGTATTGGAAATTGGTTTTGGTTCAGGGGCGTCACTATTGAGCGTGGCATCCCTCTATCCTGATATGGATTTTGTGGGGATTGAAACACATCGTCCGGGTATTGGGGCATTGCTTTCTGGTATGCAGGCGAATAATTTACATAATATCCGCGTCTATTATGCCGATGCGGTAGAAGTATTGAATCAGAGCATCCCTGATAATAGTCTTGATGTGGTCCAGATTTTTTTTCCGGATCCGTGGCCGAAGCGACGTCATCATAAACGACGTTTGATTCAGCCCGATTTTGTGTTGTCTGTTATCAAAAAATTAAAGCCTCAAGGCGTGATCCATTTGGCCACAGATTGGAAGCACTATGCCGATCAGATGATGGTCGTGCTGAGCCAGATATCGAATCTTTTGAATCAGGCCGGCAAGGGGGCTTTTGCAGAGCGATCACTTCATCGGCCAGTTGTTACTAAATTTGAACAACAAGGCCAACGGGCGGGACGTGTGATTTGGGAGTTGCAGTTCATCAAGCGAATGGATTAGACTCACACTAGATTTCACCTTATGTAGGGCTGTAGGGTGGGCAAAGCGCTGTTTGCGTGCCCACCACCAAGTAATGAGCACAGTGGTGGGCACGCAAACAGCGCTTTGCCCACCCTACATTAAAATATAGAGGGTTTGACACTATGCGAATAACACTGAAACAAGCAGGGACTTTTTTTCTGGTGAGCGCAATAGGCTCAACTGGTTTTGCAACTCAGCCTGGTTTTTATATGGGGTTGGGCATCGGAAACTCTAACTTGCACAATGTGCCAGCGATTGTTAACACAACCCCACCGACAATGACAACTCCGACCAATACAGGGATGGGTGGACGTCTTTTTTGGGGGGTGGGGGTTAGTCAGTATTTTGCGTTTGAGTGGGGCTATTCTTATTATTCGCCTTCCAAGTACAGTGCGTTGAATACGTCTGCTTATATTCGTGAAAATAATTTTGATGTTGCTGGAAAAGTCATGTATCCGCTGGGCAAGTGGAATGTTTTTGCCAAAGGTGGTTTGGCTTATGTTTTCCAGAGCGTGTCGTCAGCATTAGTTATGAGCAGTCCGGGCAACACAGTGCATCCGGAGATTGGTCTCGGGGTAGGTTACAATATTACGCCTAGCTGGGCGGTTGATCTGTCCGGTAATCGTATTACTAAAGGTGGTGGCGGATTTCAGAATGCCGATTTTGTTGCGCTGAGTGTGTCCTATCATTGGGTTGATGCGTACTGCGGGCAATTTCTGTGTTAAAAAAATGTAGTGTGGATTAGAGGACGGTGCTTTATCTATTCTGTGTGCGCTTCCTAAATTTGCTGCGTTTTTTGAAAGGGCCCGACGGTTTCACGTCTTTCAGCAATTGCAATTGTTCTTCAGTTGTTGCATCGTGAAACTGTTTCCACCACCCCGCTAATTCAGCAATCGGTTCACCCGATTCTGCGCGGAGCAATAATAAATCGTATGCTGCGCGAAATCGCGGATGATCGAGTAATTTGAGCGGTGCATTGCCCCTTCGAAGATGAAAACGAAATTGCAATGATGCGATTTCACGAATGGCAGTTTGTATGAGTCGAGAGAGAGCGAGTTTTTGCGTTTGCTCTTTCAAGATATCATTCGCTGCGGTATCAAAAGCGAGTGATCGCGGCAAAACCCCTTCCAATTCAGCTGTTTTAGTCGCTAATAATGGCCACAGAAAAGCAGCCAGCAAAAAGGCCGGAGAAACCGTTTTTTGTATACGCACTCTGTCATCGCTGTTTTGTGCGGCGATATAGACCAGAGACAGATGTTGTGGTGAATGCAAGAATACAGAAGAGAGAAGGTTGTACTGTTGAAGGAGTTTGAGTGTTTTCAAGAGCGTTCCGCTTTCAAACATTTTCAATATTTCTTGAAAAAGTCGTGCATTTGATACTTGCTCTAACAAACGAGCCGATGCGATTAAATGTTTTTCTGTGTCAGGATCGATTGTGATGTCGAGCTTTGCCAAAAAACGAATAGCGCGCAATAGTCGAACGGGATCCTCAGTAAAACGCTCTAGCGGGTTGCCTATCATGCGCAATACTTTTTGCTTGATATCGTTCATGCCACCGACAAAATCCACAATCGAGAAATCGGCGATATTGTAATACAGTGCATTAATGCCGTAGTCACGACGCAAGACATCATCTTCAATCAAGCCGTAGACATTATCACGCACAATCATTCCGTCACGCATTTTGGCATGTTGTTCCAATGCATTCTGATGATGGGTACGAAAGGTTGCGACCTCGATAATGTGGTTTCCAAATAAAATATGAGCTAAGCGAAATCGTTTGCCAATCAGGCGGCAATTTTTAAAGAGCCGACGCACTTCTTCGGGGTGCGCATTGGTTGCAATATCAAAGTCTTTGGGACGTTGGCCAAGCAGTAAATCACGCACACAACCACCGACGAGATACGCATGGAACCCGGCTTCATGTAGGCGATACAATACCTTTAATGCGTGAGAATCGATGTCACGACGCGAGACATTATGCTCAGCGCGCGGGATAATCGTCGGCGATAAAACCAGTTTTGGGGACACTTGTTTAGGTCTAATGGCTTGGATCAATTTTTTCAATGAACGGATAATGTTAAATTCCTCTCAATCGAGCTGTGTTATTTTATCAGATGCGCGTATAATAGCACCCTTCTTTGACTGAAATCTACGCAAAGTTGCCAGACCCCTTTCGAAACTTGCTTTAGCTCCCTTCGTCTAGCGGTTAGGACGCTGCCCTCTCACGGCGGTAACGCGGATTCGAATTCCGCAGGGAGCGCCATATAAATCAAGCTATTACATTTTTATAAGTATAAATAATAATTAATATTGGTGTGATACGTTGCAAGCCCTTGAGAGCAGGGAGCGCTTCAATTTGAATATCTTAGAGACAGGGCGTCGTATTTTACGAACGATTTCCCATGGCGATTTGAACCAAAAAATTCTTAACGAATGAACAGCGATCAATCCCCTTCCATCCGATGGATCGTATGGTTTCTATTTTTTTGTCCTTAGCTGAAAAGAGCGCGTGAATTGCTTCGATTCCGGCGAGCATCGCGAGCGTTTCTGTTTTGCGGGCACGCTCATAGCGACGCAGTGTTGCCTGACTTGCGATATCTTGATTTTTTTGATGGGCATCGATGATGATCTCAGCGAGACAGGCTGCATCGGCTAATCCTAAATTCATGCCCTGTCCTGCCAGTGGATGAATCGTATGAGCTGCATCACCGATCAGCGCAACACGAGGATGGATGGTGGTTGCTGCATATCCTGTTTGGAGAGGAAAAGTGTGGCGTATTGATAAGAGAGCGACGCTCCCGAGCGCGCTCCCAAACGCTTCTTTCAATTGATCAGAAAATTCTTTGTCATTAAGAGTCATTAACGCGTTCGCTTTCTTGGAATCAGGGGACCATACAATAGAGCAATGATGCGGGTTTTGTAAGGGCAGAAAAGCAAGCGGTCCATCGGGCAAGAATATTTGGCGTGCTGTTTCTTGGTGGGGGAGGGTTGTTTCAACTGTTGCAACAATCGCTGTTCGAGGTGTGTGGCGCCATTTTTTTAATACGATATGGTTTCTTTCTCGCACCCATGAGTGCGCGCCATCTGCGCCGATCAATAGCGATGCGAGAAGTGTTTCATCGTTTTCTGTCGAGAGAGCGATAGCATCTGGCGTTGAGTGGAGATGTGCTATTTCTTGATGCAGGAGATCGATATGAGGATGCAGAGAAAGTAGTTCAATGATGCTGTCTTGAATGATATCGTTCTCAATGATAAATCCGAGTTCTGATGCATTAACCGATTGGCAATCAAAATGCATCGTGTTTTGATTGGTAGCATCCCAGATGTGCATATCCGTGTAAGGACTCACGCCTTTTTCTTTAATCGATGTCCAGCAACTAAGATGTTCAAACCATTTTTGGGATGCGGGAGAAATAGCGCTGACGCGAGTTCCAAGAGGCAAATCCCCCCGTCTCGCACAAAACGCTCGCCGACCCCCTTTAAAAAGGGGGTCAATACCCCCGACTTGCTGTGTTCGTGAGCCTTCTCCACAGGAGTGTATATTCGCGCTATTTTTGATTTTCCCCCCCTTTGTAAAGGGGGTCGAGGCGTTTTTTGCCGAGGGGGGATTTTGTGGTGCACGATCAATTAAAGCAATTTTCAGATTTGTATTGCGCAGAAGAGCCAGCGCTATCGATGCGCCGACAACACCTGAACCCATGATGATGACGTCATACTCTTTGCTCAAAACGGCAACTCCAAATCAGATCGAATGGATAGCAACAATGTTCGAAATAATTCCTGTATGCGTGTGAGCGCCTTATGATTGTCTGCTTCAAAGCGCAATACCAAGCAAGGCGTTGTGTTAGAGGGTCGCACCAATCCCCAGCCATCAGAAAAATTCACTCGCAAACCATCGATCGTGATTTTTTCGGCATCATCGAACGCGGCTGTATCGATTAATTTTTGCATGAATCCAAATTTATCGTCTTCAGAAATATTAATTTTGAGTTCGGGTGTATTAATGCTGTTGGGGATTGTTAAAAACAAAGCGTGTGCATCGAGTGCAGTTGACGCGATTATTTTTAATAAGCGTGCACCCGCATAGAGCGCATCATCAAAACCATACCATGTATCTCTGAAAAAAAGATGGCCGCTCATTTCGCCCGCCAATACCGCCTTTGTTTCAGCGAGTTTTGCTTTAATGAAGGAATGCCCTGTCTTGCATAGGATAGGTTCCCCGCCGCACTCTCGAATCAGTCTTTCAAGATGGCTCGTGCATTTCACATCGTAAATAATTTTTGCACCTGCTTGACGTGATAATATATCTTTTGCAAATAGCATGAGTTGTCGATCAGGCCAAATCACTTCGCCCTGATTGGTCACAATGCCCAATCGGTCACCGTCTCCATCAAATGCAAGACCGATATCCGCTTTATTTTTTTTGACAGAAGAAATAATATCTTTCAAATTTTTTTCTTGACTGGGGTCAGGGTGGTGGTTAGGAAAGTTTCCATCGACCTCGCAGAATAATTCAATCACCTCGCAACCTAATCGACGAAATAAGTCGGGCGCCACAGCACCTGCAATACCATTGCCGCAATCAACCACAACTTTTAAAGAACGCGCCAATCGAACGTCGCGTGTGACGTGAATAATGTAACGTTCAATCAGATCTGTTTGATATAAAGCCCCCTCACCTTGGAGAACATCTTTTTTTTGAATGCGATCATGGATATGAGTAATGGCATCCCCTGACAGTGTTTTTCCATTAATCACCATTTTCAGCCCATTATAGTTAGAAGGGTTATGGCTTCCTGTCAGCATGACACCGGAATGAGTATCTAATATGTATGTCGCATAATATAAAAGAGGTGTTGGCGTAAGACCGATGTCGATAACATCGCAGCCACTCGCCAAAATGCCTTTGCAGAGCGCTGCGCCGAGACGAGAGCCTGACAAACGACCGTCACGTCCGACCGCCATTGAGGGATCGCCTTGTTCTTGAGCGAGAGATCCCAGTACTTGACCGATTTGATATACTAGCTCTTCAGTGAGCGTTTCATCCACAATACCTCGGATATCGTAAGCGCGAAAAACAGAAGATGATAGAGACATCATTATTTTTTTCCTGATGAGCCAAAACCGCCAGTGCCACGCACTGTTTCATGAAACGCTTCAACCGTTTCAAACTGTACGCGCGCGATGGGTAAAAAAACAAGTTGAGCTAAACGATCTCCCGGCTCAATAGTATAAGATGCATTTCCTCGATTCCAACAGGACACCATAAGCGGTCCTTGATAATCCGCATCAATGAGCCCCACTAAATTGCCAAGCACAATACCGTGCTTATGCCCCAACCCCGAGCGCGGCAAAATAACCGCTGCAAGATGAGGATTGCCAATGTAGATGCTGATTCCCGTTGGAATCAAAAGTGTTTCATCAGGTTGTATAACCGTTGTGGAATCGAGGCAGGCCCGAAGATCGATGCCTGCAGAATCGGCTGTTTCATAACGGGGTAGCGGAAACGTGGCGCCAATGCGGGGGTCGAGAATTTTAAGCTGTACAGTTTGCATGGTCTCTCCGAGCAGGTTGAGCGTCAAATACTTGACTGATGAGTGTGATGAGCTCACGTGCGAGCAGCGTTTTTCGCATCAGAGGAAAAGCGCGTTCTTGGCTTTGCCATAATACGGTGACTCTATTGTCATCTTGTTCTATGCCAACGCCAGGCCCGACCGCATTGGCAATAATCATATCCATTTTTTTGGAGCGATACTTTTCTGTGGCACGCTCTATGAGGTTCTCAGTTTGTGCGGCAAAACCGACGGTGAAGGGTTTATTCGGCAATGCTGTCACAGCGCATATAATGTCGGGCGCCTGCTTTAATTCGAGCTGTAAGGCGCTTTCTGTTTTTGGTATTTTGTGAGTCGCAGGTTGCACGCATTGATAATCACTGACAGCGGCAACACTTAAAAATATATCACAATCCGACATTTCACCGAGAACGGCCGCGAGCATTTCCTCGGCGGTGACAACATTCACTGTGTTGAGGTAAGCGGGTTTGGGTAGGTGAACCGGTCCGCTAATTAAGGTGACGCGAGCCCCCGCTTCAACAGCGGCCTCCGCCAATGCATAACCCATCTTGCCGGAGCTTCTATTGGAGATAAAACGAATCGGATCGATGGACTCTTGTGTCGGACCCGCTGTGATCACCACTTTTTTATTCGCAAGACACCCCGTTTGGAAAAGGGATAGGAGGTGATCAACTAATTGAACAGGCTCTCTCATACGACCAAAACCCGTATCACCACATGCTTGACTGCCTTCCCCAGGTCCCCAGATATGAATATCTTTCAATTTTAATGAGGCGATATTTTCTTGTGTAGAAGGGTGACTCCACATGCCTTGATTCATCGCCGGTGCAATCGCGACAGAGGCTTTAGTGGCAAGGCAGAGGGTGGTCAGCAAGTCGTGGGCCTCCCCCGATTGCAGTCGGGCAAGAAAATGAGCGCTGGCAGGGGCAATTAAGACGACATCGGCCCAACGAGCCAGTTCAATGTGTCCCATGGCGGCTTCAGCCTCTAAAGAGAAGAGATCGTCATGCACGGGGTGGCCAGATAGCGCTTGTAAGGTGAGGGGCGTGATGAATTTTTTTGCATTTTCTGTCATGACGACCCGCACTTCGGCGCCGATTTCGCGCAGTTTTCGGACGAGATCGGCGCTTTTATAGGCCGCAATACCCCCTGTGATACCGAGGATAATATGCTTATTGAGGTAATGCGAGCGCAATGGGAGCTACCCTTAATGTATTGGTGTCCCCATCATAATGAAGGAGGGTCTTAATGACAATTTATTTCAGATGCAGTCTTGAAAGCGAAGCGCATTACTGGTAAAGTGGCGCACTTGTTTTATTTTTTGTCTGTTACGTGTTGGAGAATGATATGCCAAAAGTGTGTTGTGTCACGGGGAAAAAACCGATCACGGGAAATAATGTCTCCCATGCAAATAATAAGACCAAGCGTCGTTTTGAGCCTAATCTCCAAGAATTGCGTTTCTGGCTCGAAAATGAAAAACGTTACATTAAATTACGTGTGAGCCATAAAGGTCTGCGTACTATTAATAAGAAAGGAATTGAGCAAGTATTGCTCGATATGAAGAAACGCAAGCAGACAGGTGTAGCTTAATATGCGCGATAAAATCAAAATGGTATCCACCGGCCTCACGAAGGCAGGTAAGAAAACAGGTATATTTCGTACCACCACAAAAAATAAGCGTTTGTCGACCGAAAAGCGTAAGCAAAAGCATTTTGATCGTTTAGCGTTTAACACCGAAACAGGCAAGACGGGTATGCATGTCTTGTTTGAAGAAGGTAAGATCTAGTCGCTTCAGTTTTCCTTTCTGTAGTTTATTCGCCTCTTTTTCAAGGGGCTTTTTTATAGCATTTTCGTAGTATTTCTTTACCAATGACATTGTAATGAGATCATCGTGACTTTCTAGATCGATTCTTTTGCGGGCGACGATCGATTTTCTATTTCTCATTCTAGCTTGATGTTCTACGCAGCGGCGGGCGTTTTGTATAAAATCACCAAAGCCGCGGTCTGAATGAGCCATAACGCCCAAACAATTTCTCCGAACCAAGGAAACCAACTGTGCTTCATTAGCCAGTAAATAGCGCTAGGGATCAGGGCGATAACAACGGGCATGGCGAGGAGCGCGAAGACAGCGCGTATCGTGTTGCCAACTTCTCCACCCGAAAAAATATTGGTGAGCAGATCGGCAATCCAATGATAGGCGGCCAACCAGTATTGCAGTCCCTGCTGCATGTACGGCATGGCCATGCTAACGGCGGCGCTTAATGCGATGACAATAATGAGCTTTTTAGACATTTTTTTCTCCTACCATCGAACTAATAGAGTAATAATAAGACCTACAAATGATGCGAGAATCAGCTGCCAAGTGTCGGAATGCGAAATGAGAGCAATGTTTTCGACCTCGCTCACAAATAAAAGCACTAGGCCGATCAAGAGCGTCAGAATGGGCATGGTAGCGCAGCGCGCTGAACCCAAAATAATTTGAAGCCCAACGAAAATTTTAACACCGATATAGATAGCGTTTATCCAGTTCGAAAATAAATAGTGGGTTGCCAAAAAGTAATAGCCCCCTACTGCAATGGCGATCAACAAGCAGTGCGGTAAGATAGCCCTGATGGAGAGCAAGCAAGGCATATCTATGGTTGAACGTTGGTTCATTGTCGTCGCTTGATTAGTAGTATTTTTTAAAACCATACCATATTTAGCGCCCGTGGGGAAACCCTAAATCTGACTACCGACAGTAGGATAAGAGCTTTTCTTTGAGATGTTTGAGTGCAATACCACGATGGCTTGCCGCATTTTTCTCGGTGATAGAGAGCTCAGCTGCGCTTTTCTTGTTTTTCGGGTCCCAGAAAATGGGGTCATAGCCAAACCCCCCCGCACCAGACGGCGCTTCTAGAATATGCCCGTACCATGAACCTTCGCAAATCAAGGGACAGGGGTCTTTAGCATACTTTAGAAAAACAATAACACAATAAAATCGGGCCAGTCGTTTTTCGAGAGGTACATCAATGAGTTGTTCCAATAATTGATGGACATTGTCGTTTGAATCGGCATGATCACCTGCAAAACGGGCGGAGTAAATGCCGGGTGCACCACCGAGCGCTTCTACCTCTAGGCCAGAATCATCCGCGATGGCGGGTAACCCCGTTGCCTGACAGGCGTGACGTGCTTTGATCAGTGCATTTTCAACAAAGGTGAGGCCTGTTTCAGCAATATTCGATACCTGTCGTGTGCTTTGCGGGATAATGTTAATGGAGGTGTCGCTAAATAGTGTGGCGCATTCTCGAATTTTTCCTGCGTTATCGCTCGCAAAAATAATATCCATTGTTAGAGAGCATCCATTTTTTCTTGAAAGAGAGCGCTGAGTTCAACCGATCGTTTTTGGGCAGCCATCAGCGCGTCTAGCATTATTTTACGAATGGATGCCTCTTCCATGACCCGAATAGCTTGTTCTGTGGTGCCAGCGGGGGATGTGACAGCGCGGCGTAATGCAACGACTGTATCATCGCTTTGAAATGCCATGCGTGCTGCACCTTCCGCTGTTTTTAAGGTAAGCAAACGCGCAACATCTTTAGATAAGCCACATTTTTCACCGGCCTCCATTAAGGCTTCCATCAATAAAAAAAAGTAAGCAGGCCCTGAACCAGATAAGGCAGATACCACCTCAATGAGCTTTTCTTCTTCCAACCAAACAGTTAGCCCGCCATTTAAAAAAATCGATTCAGCGTGTTTTTTTTGAGAGGCAGAGACATGCGTGTTGGCAAAAAGGCCCGTTGCGCCTGCACTAATTTGTAGAGGTGTATTAGGCATGCTTCGTATAATGGGAATGCCTTTTTCGCCCAAGCCTTGCTCTAGGCTCTTAATGGTGACGCCAGCTGCGATAGAGATAATGAGCGGTTTTCGAGCCTGGAGGCTTGGTTTTAATTCGTGAATCACTGAGGGTAATATTTGCGGTTTAACGGCGAGAATAACAATATCCGCTGATTTGATAGCTATCACATTATTGGTTGTCGCGTGTATGGAAAATTGTTTTTTTAGCGCATCACATTTTTCTGCAGAGGGAAGCGTTGCCCAGATTTTATTATGTGGGTAATGGGCGTGCAGGAGCCCTCGAAGCAGGGTTAGCCCCATGTTCCCTGCGCCGACAATAGCAATGGTTGGTGTTATCATGGCCCATTATAGCGCGCCTATGATAAGATGTTGAATAACTATTTTTAAGGTTATCAAGGACTATGAGATTCGCTTTTTGTTTATTTAAGTACTTTCCTTTTGGCGGGCTTCAACGCGATTTTATTCGCATTGCGCGCGAGTGCGTGCTCCGCGGGCATCAGGTGGATTTTTTTACGATGGCATGGGAAGGGGATATTGAGCCTCATGCGTCGATTCATATTGTTCCCGTGAAGGGCTTGCAGAATCATGTGCGCGCACAGCAATTTGTGGAAAAAATACAGGATCGATTAAAAGGATATGATGTCATCGTTGGTTTTAATCGGATGCCAGGACTCGATGTGTATTATGCGGCGGATGTGTGCTACCAAGCAAAAGCGCGCCAGCAGCATGGGTTGTGGTATAGACTGCTACCGCGTTATCGGCATTGGGTTTCTTATGAAAAAGCCGTTTTCTCAGCCGATTCTCATACCGACATTTTATTATTATCGCCCGCACAGAAAATAGCTTTTATGGATTGTTACAATACGCCTGCCTCTCGCTTTCATTTGTTGTCACCCGGTATTGCTCGTGATCGCGTGGCGCCCGCTAATGCAGATGCTATTCGTCAAGAAAGACGACAGGAGTTAGGGCTACTGCCTAATGAATTATTAGTCTTGTTTGTGGGATCTGGTTTTAAAACAAAAGGATTGGATCGTGCATTGCGATCACTCGCGGCGCTGCCTTATTCTCTGCAGGATAAAACCAGTCTTTATGTTATTGGAAAAGATGATGAGCAGCGTTTTAAAAAACAAGCGAATCGTTTGGGGGTGACATCTCAGGTCAAATTTTTAGGGGGCCGTCATGATGTGCCGCATTTTTTATTAGCAGCTGATTTATTATTTCATCCTGCTTATCATGAAAATACCGGCACGGTTTTGCTCGAAGCATTAGCGTCAGGGCTTCCTGTGTTGACGACGGAGAGCTGTGGCTATGCGCATTACGTGATAGAGGCTAATGCGGGTATTGTGTTGCCTGCTCCGTTTAGGCAATCTGACTGTGACCTAGGTTTGTTTGAGATGCTCTCCTCTCTAGAGCGTTCGTCGTGGAAAAGCAATGCATTATCCTTCGCTGATCGAGCCGATATTTATAGCCTGCCAGAGCGGGCTGTGGATTTTATTGAGAATCTATAATAGAAATCATCCCGATCGGGATGGGTTTTCTTATTTTGTTTAAAACGTTAATATCATCATAAAAAAATTCAGCGAGCTTTAAAGACATTGGAGTGAGATTGTGCTTAATCCTTTCTTAAGAGCAGATCGAGGAGTGAATTATTTACTTATATAGTCTTGTGTTATTCGAAATAACTCAGCTGATAAATAGAGAGGCAGCGAGAGAATCCGGCCATTTAATCCTAGCGGCGCTTGCGATATTTTGACACCCATACTGGACGGATGAGCGTCTTGGAAAAGATGCAATGATTTGAGGCGTCCGACAGCGCCTGATTTGACTTCAATAGGAACGAGCGTTTGGTTGACTTGAATGAGGAAATCGACTTCCGCATCACTTCCTTTGTTGTGACGCGACCAATAGTACAGTGGAGAGTTATCATCAGCGGGTTTTGATGCTATTATTTCTTGCCCCACAAATTGTTCTGCGATAGCACCTCGATTCATCATCAATAAATCAGATTCGAAAAAAATAGAGGGCTCTAATCGATTGGAGCGATTAATGAGCCCAATATCTAGCGATAATAATTTGAATTTTTTTTCATTGATAGTGGCATGCAAGGGTAGCCCGCATCCGGTGCTTGAATAAATATAATGAAAAAGATTGGCTTGATTCAAACAATGAATGGCTTCTTTTATTTTATTTGATCGTGAATCGGGATCAATGCGACTGTATTTAATTTGCCGTCCAATCATTCCAGGCAAAGAATCAAATATTTTTCTGAGAAACCCCGAATCCATTTTTTTATCATATTTCGAAAAATCATTTTGATAGGTATTTAAAATGATTTGTTGCTGTTGCAAGACCAGCGTGAAGTTGCGATATTCACGGTAGACATTTACCGCAGCAGGCATGCCACCTATGAGAAAATAATTTTTAAGAAGCGACAAAAAATGACTATGCATGGCATCGGGAATGGTGTCTGTATGAGTGATTTTTTTTAGGTAATCAACACTGGTTTCATTGCCTGTGGCATTCAGAAATTCATAAAAACTCATCGGATGAAGGTAAAGATATTGAACGCGACCGACTGGCATCCGAAAGGCAGTGTCATTTAATGCAAATTCCAAGAGAGATCCTGCACCAATGACATGAAGCGAGGGGTATTTTTCCTTGAAATAACGCAGCGCAAGGATCGCTTCAGGGCATTCTTGAATTTCATCTAAAAATAACAAGGTTTCCCCTGGGGCAATCAGGGAGGTGCTGAGGATGGTGAGGCGCTGCACGATATCGGTTGGATCCAGTGACTCGAAGCATTTTTTGTAAAGCGGCTGAAATTCAAAGTTAATGACGACGAGCTGCTTGAAGTATCGCTTACCAAATTGCTCAATGACATAGCTCTTTCCCACTTGTCGCGCACCACGCAATAATAGCGGCATGCGAATGGGGCTGTCTTTCCAAGCTAATAAGTCTTGTTCAATGGTACGTTCCATAATATTCTTAACTCACTGATAAAATGAGAATATTAGCAATAAACTGAAATATTGTCAATAACTATGACAAAAAAGCCGTCTCTTTTAGCAATTTTTATGATAAAAAGTAGACAATTGGTCGCCAATGCATTGAGTGATGCCCTAAAAAAATGTACCCGTATGCTGTATTGACAGATGATTATGGAGTGTTAAATTTAATCGATTTAGATAGTGAGTTGGATGGCATAAAGCATCCATCTCTGTTCTCTCATCAGAGTAACTCCTTTATTTATTGCGCATGATCGGTAGATTCGCTTAGACCCCCTGTTATTAATTGTCAGGCAACCATTTCCCATGCGTCTTTAATTTCTTTAAATTCTATCTTATTGCATTGACCAGCTGCTGCCGCATCTAGATCAGCAATTTCATTGATTCGATCAAAAACTTCGCCATTGTCAATCGCTTTATTAAGGTACGTGTAAAGAGTAATTCTTAAAAGACGATCAGCTGGTTTAGATATTTCATTTTTATTTTTTTCCCACAGCAAGATTTGCTGATAGCGACAACCTATTAAATCGCCCAATTTCTTCTGGGATAAGTCTAGCATTGTCCGTGCAAATTTAATTTCCTTACCTTCTAATAATCCTTTTTTGAAGATAAGAATGCTGGAGATAGCTTTATGAAGGCCATGAATATCGTGAACAAAGATTTCCTCATCTCCATCTTTTGTTTTTGTTATTTTAAAACCATTTAGAAGATAGATATTATTAAGCCCACACTCTGTGTAATGGTAAAACGTCGATTTCTTTTTCATGAGATATTCTCCCTGTCACACTATTTGTTATTGCTATCATTCTCGTTATTTAATTTTCATTACAGTAACAACCAAGACTGTCTGGCTAAATCGCAGGCAAAGAATAACACGCAAATAATCTCCTGCTGTCAAACGTTCCATTGCTATTTCGTAACCACCAGCACTTCCTTTTTTATTGGCTAATATAGGATGTTCTACGACCTTGCCTTTAGCTAAGCAGGTCGGTACTTGCTGTGTGGTGATGCCGCGCTCTTCCATTCTTTCTTTAGCGTGCTTCGACCAGGAAACGAGTCCTTTCGCTGCCAGTTCATGTACTATCTTTTCTGCTTCCACCTTATTCGGTGTTTTATGTAGGGGAACAATAGTCATAAGAAAGCCCTTTTAAGAGTATATATACGTTTATCGTATATTTCAAGTGATGGGTGGTATAGCGAAGAAAGGTAGCGAAGGGAGGATGCAATTACCAGCTCGATTGGCAATCGTACCCTTTTTTAGGTTGAAGATGGCAGTTAAATAAAGCTGTGCCCGCTTTGGGCATCCCACAACATTTTATAAAATCCTCTGGCGTCGATCAACTGCTGATGATTGCCCATTTCAATAATTTTTCCATTATCCATCACTAGAATATTATCCATCGATAAAATCGTGGATAGTCTATGGGCGATCACGATAACCGTTCGATGGTTCATTGCGGTACGCAATGACTCTTGTATTAGTTTCTCTGTTAAAGAATCCAGAGCGCTTGTGGCTTCATCTAATATTAAAATGGGCGCATCTTTCAGAATAGCTCTTGCAATCGCAATTCTTTGACATTGTCCGCCAGATAATTTGACGCCTCTTTCTCCAACGGGAGAATTATATCCTTGCGGTAGGTTGAGAATAAACTCATGCGCATGTGCTTTTTGGGCGGCATGAATGACGTCTTCATAGCTGGCGTCAATGTTGCCGTATAGTATATTTTCATAAACAGTTCGATGAAATAAGCTGGGTTGTTGAGGTATGAATGCTACATTTTCTCGTAAACTTTGTTTGTTGATCGTGCTGATATCTTGTTGGTCGATGAATATTTTTCCGCTGTGAATATCATATAGACGCATGATGAGTTGGACTAATGTGCTCTTTCCGGCTCCGCTATATCCCACCAAACCGACTTTGGAGCCACCTGGTATGTGGATGCTTAAATCGTTAATAACGGCATCACCCGATTGATATCCAAAATTGACATGATCAATGATAATTTCCCCATGAGTCATATGAAGAGAGGGGGCCGATGGATTTTTTTTGATGGTTTTCTGTAAAAATTGTATCGATAGCTTGTTGACATAATCCTGCCTGCTCACCTACCATCAATAAGCTCTCGGTCAAAAACCATATTTGATCAATCACTGTCATTGCTAATATAAAGATAAATGCAAAATCCCCTACAGAGATCATCCCTTTGTTGCCGAGGAAAAGCAGTAAAAGTATAGATGAACCTTGCAAGGCCCAGGCAAGTCCACCAAGTACCGATGCATTCAACATATTTTTAGATTGCATGGATTGATCATTTTTAACAGAGCGAGCGGTTGTTTTTTCTAAATAACGGGCTTCATAGTTTTCTCTAGAAAATAAAAACATATTGAGTACGTTAGAAAAACAATCAACAATGTTTCCAATATTTTGCGCTCGCGCCTCAGCATAGGCGCTGGCAAAAGGTTTGATGCTATTAGAGCAATAATAGGCTGTTACAATAAATGCTATTGAAATAACGAAAAAAATTAAACTGAAATAAGGGCTGACTAAACCAGCCATCGCAATAGAAAGGATAATCGTTAAACCTTGTCTTAATATATTAAACCATGCATTAACTATATTTTGGATGTTGCTGGTTAAATCTGAAATTTTTGCACTAATTGAACCGGTTAGATGGTCTTGAAAGAATATATATGATTGATCTCTTAAATAAGAGGTGGTTGCCGTAGTGATATCCGCTTTCATTTTTGGTAATGACTGCAAAACGACATAATTATAAAAACGCCATATAAAGGCAATGATAAATCCTAAGGCGATAAGTAATAATGCTGGTTTTAGGCAAACAACAAGAAATTTTTTATTATCGGTATGAGCGACTGCATCCAAGAGAATTTTTAAAACATAGGGCTGCAACACACTATGGATAGATGAATACACACCCACAAGCAGCATAGAAAAAAACCACCAACGATAAGGAATCGCCATTTTGAAGAAAAAATGCTGAAAATTTTGTGGCCTATCTATTTTCATGGTGATGGGTGGTTGCATTATTCCCTCGTTTTTTTCGGAACAGCTCAGCGGACCCTTTAAGGTAGGGTGGGCAAAGCGCTTTTTGCGTGCCCACCACCATCGTGCGAACAACACGCAAAAAGCGCTTTGCCCACCCTACTTCCTTATTCTGAAACAGTTGCAATGATAGCGCTCACACCCGACACTTTCGCAATAGACATCAATTGTTCTGGAATGTGATGCAGTGAAATGGGTTTGTTTTGTTTTTTAGAATAGCGAATCCATTCAATTAATAATGCTAACCCTGCGCTGTTACTTCCCGTGATCCCTGACAAATCAATATCGAGCGTTTTTTCATCTTCGAAAAGTAGCTCACTTTTTTTCTGTAGGTCAGGCACCGTCGAGAAATTTAATTCACCGGACACGATAATCTGATGTTGTTTTTTCTCGATGGCGGCAGGGCCAGTCATTATGAGTCACTCGATTTTTTGCTATTATGCTGCTTGATAAATGCAATCAGTTGCGCCATATTTTTTCCGGCGGAGAGTTGTTCTTGAAACTGTTGTCGAAAGCTTTGCAATAAGCTGACGCCTTCAACGGTGATATCAACCATTTTCCAGGCATTACCATTTCGTGCCAGACTGTAATTCATTGACATCGCCGGGCCGTCCGAGCGTATTACTTGACTGTATACTGTCACTGTACTTTTATTCTCGATGCTGCCGCGTAACGGCATAAATTTAATGGTTTGATTGGTATAGTCCGCGAGTGCAGATGAATAGGTGTTCACTAAAAGATTCGTAAACTCGGATTCGAACTCAGCGCGCTCATGAGGAGTTGCACTTCTCCATGTCGCAGGAGGTAAGACATTTTCTGACATTTTATTGAGATCGGCTTTTGGCACAATAATCTTATTAATAATGTTATAGACCAATTGAGGGTTGTCTTTGAGATCAGCTTTATTAGCTTCCAATTTTGCAATGACGGTATCGGATAGCGATTTGAGCATGACGACAGGGTCTGAGTCGTTGCCTGCAAGGCTTATGCCAACAAACAAAAAACTGCTGATGATAGCGAGAGCTAATAGTATTTTTTTCACTTGGCGTTTCCTTTGTCAGTCTTTCCGTGGTTGATGCTAAATAAGAACTGCCCGATCAGTTTTTCCAAGATCATGGCAGAATGCGTATCTTGAATGTGACCGCCATTATGGAAAAATGTTTTGCTGTAAAGCGGAGTGATGGCGACATAATTATCACCTAATAATCCAGCCGTTAAAATACTGGCAGAGGAATCATCTGGTATGTCTTCAACATTATTATCGATGCGTAACGTCACGACTGCCTTGTATGTCACAGGATCAATTGCAATGCTAGATACCTGGCCTATCGTGACGCCACCAATTTTAACAGATCCTCGGATTTTGAGTTGTCCGATATCATCAAAGTCGGCTGTGATCGTGTAACCTGGTCGTTGAAAAATGGATGTCAGTCCGCTTACCTGCATACTTAAAAAGATCAATCCCGCGAGAGCGGCCAATAAAAATAAACCGACTCCGATTTCTGTTTTTTTTGTCTGTAGCATCACCAAGCTCCAATCATCATTGCGGTTAATATAAAGTCCAGACCTAATACAGCTAACGAAGAATAGACGACGGTACGCGTGGTGGCATTCGCGATGCCAGCCGATGTAGGGATGGCGTCATAACCTTGGTGCAATGCAATCCAGGTGATCGCGACACCAAACACCATGCTTTTGATAATGCCATTAACGATATCCAATCGAAAGTCGACAGCGGATTGCATGTTTGACCAAAAGGAACCGCTGTCCATTCCTAGCCAGTGAACCCCTAACCAAAAGGCACCGTAGATTGCGACCGTATCAAAGATAATGGTGAGGATGGGCATGGAAATGCATCCCGCCCAAAAACGTGGTGCAATGACGCGCCGCACAGGATCAACAGCCATCATCTCCATGCTGGAGAGTTGATCAGTCGCTTTCATCAAACCGATTTCAGCGGCGAGCGCGGATCCTGCGCGTCCTGCAAAAAGAAGTGCGGTGACAACAGGCCCCAGCTCTCGCGCAACACTGAGCGCGACCAGGGGACCGAGTTGTTGTGATGCGCCAAATTTAGATAGGGTATGGTAGCCCTGTAACGCGACGACCATTCCGATAAAAGCACCGGAGACGATAATAATAATCAGTGATAACACGCCTTCCGCATAGATTTGCTGAAGCAGCAGAGGAAATCCTTTTCGAAATGACGGCCGATAATAAATGACTTGAAATAACATCATGCCTGCACGACCGTAGTGACGGACAATGTTGATACCAAAGCGTCCTAATGCGGCGATTTGATTGATCATTATGCTTCTTCCTTCATTAGATCATCCATCAATGAGCAACCTGGATAATGGAAGGGGACGGGGCCATCGGGCAGGCCATCCATAAATTGGCGTAGCATGGGATTATTATTTTGTTTTAGTATAGCGGGGGTGCCTTCTGCAATAATGCGTGTGTCAGCAATGATGTAAACTAGGTCGGCAATATCAAGAACCTCTTTCACATCATGAGAGACAATGATGGATGTCAGCCCTAATGCATCATTGAGTGTTCGAATGAGTTTCAGTAATACACCCATCGAAATCGGATCTTGTCCGGTGAGGGGTTCGTCATACAGGATGAGGTCAGGGTCAAGCGCAATCGCGCGCGCGAGCGAAACGCGTCTCGCCATGCCCCCCGATAATTCGGCTGGCATGAGGTGCCCGGCAGAACGCAGGCCGACCATTTCTAATTTCAGCAACACTAACGTGTGAATCATGGATTCCGATAAAGTCGTGTGCTCGCGCAAAGGGAAAGCGACATTTTCAAAGACATCCAGATGAGTGAATAGTCCACCGGTTTGGAATAACATGCCCATCTTTTTTCGCAATTGATAGAGCGCATCATGATTTAAGGTGGATAATGGTTTTCCTGCAACGGTAATGCTGCCCTTAGAGGGCTCAAGTTGTTTGCCAATGAGTCGGAGGAGTGTCGTTTTGCCGGATCCGCTGGGACCCATAATAGCGGTGACCTTTCCTTCGGGAATCATCATGTTGATGTCATGAAAAATGAAACGGTCGTTGCGCTGAAACGACAGTCCCTGGATGTCAACAAAATGCTCCATTATCTGGGGGTCCCTGGGGGTTGAGGTCTGGGTGCCGCATGTTCTATTTTGCCAAGGTCGTTTAAACTTTCCTCTAACTCTGCAAAAGGGCCGCTGAGATTATCTAAGATGTCAGCTTCTGTATCATTGGCCGTTGTATGATTAGCGTCTCGGGTATCATACGTTGTTAATACGCTAATCAAGGAGTCCGTGCTTGTAGCGCTAGCCTGGGCTGTAAATTTTGCCAAATCAACGTCTTCTAGGTTGTCAACTCCTTGCTTGGTGCCATACATGCGCTCACGGGTGAGGATGGCAGCGCTGAATGCAGTGGCTGCTGCGACGAGAGTCATCGCAAATGCTTGTTGTTTCCTAGGGTCCTCATCAGGCGCATCAGTGTCCAATTTTTTACAGAGCATGTTTAAATCGCGCTCTATTTTTGCCTCTAACTGTTTATCATCCAGGGGTTTTGGAGATAATTTATTGAGCGCTTCGTAGAGCAGTCTTAAAAGATTATGTGTGAGCTGTTTAACTTCGTCATTATTTTTTTGATTCCCGCGCCCATTCGAATCGAGCGTGGCGAGCTCTGGATGTTTAGCGACAGCCAGCATAGTAATCATCACAGTTTTTTTCATTTCTGGTTTAGCTAAGTCGTTTTTATCTAGACTGGGGTTAGCTGCTTTGATGGCATCTGCGATGAGATCAATCATTTCTTTTTTATTTCGGATAGCGTGTTCAGGAAGTAGTTTTTTTTCAGCTAGAAAATCGAACAATTTTTCCAGCTCTTTTTTGAGTTCTTTGGCATCCATTCCAGACATAGTTGATCCCCTAAATGTGCTACTATTGTCTTATCTTAACCGATCCTCAAGCTCATGGAAATGAAAAGTGCGCAAAAAAAATCTCATTCTAGAAATAGCCGTTCCTGTACCCCTTCGACGGTTGTTTCACTATTTGCCTCCTGTGGTAGGCGAATGGTCACAGTTAAAATCGGGCATGCGAGTGCGCATTCCTTTCAGGCGACGTGAGCTGATCGGGATTTTCATGAAAACGCTGCACTCATCCGATCAAACAGAGCATAAATTAAAGCACGCGATTGAAATAATTGACACAGAATCGTTAATTTCGAGCGAAGTGATGCATTTGTGTCAGTGGGCGAGCGATTATTATCATGCGCCGATTGGCGAAGTGTTGGAATCCGCATTACCCAAATTGTTGCGTCAGGGAAAAGCCATAGGAGAGGTGAAGAATAGTGCGAGCCTTCATACGCCATTAAAATGTACAGTGTCGTTAAATGGTGATCAACAACAAGCGGTTGCGGCGCTTCAAGCCGCATTGGGTACATTCCAGGTTTTTTTATTGGATGGCGTGACGGGCAGCGGTAAAACAGAAGTGTATTTGCAAGCGATTCTCGCGGTACTTGAAAAAAATCAGCAGGTGTTAGTATTGATTCCTGAAATTGGTTTGACACCTCAGACGATTCAGCGATTTCGTGAGCGTCTGCCTTGTCCCGTTGTGGCATTGCATTCGGGGCTCACTGAAAAGAAACGATTGGAAGCGTGGAATGCAGCGCGTACCGGATGCGCACGCGTTGTCATTGGCACGCGCTCCGCGGTGTTTGCGCCATTGCCTGAATTGGGGCTCATCATTGTGGATGAAGAGCATGATCTGTCGTTTAAGCAACAAGAGGGGTTTCGCTACCATGCGCGCGATCTTGCGATTATGCGCGCCAAACACAATACGATTCCTATCGTATTGGGATCAGCGACTCCTTCACTTGAAACATGTCATAATGCGAATAGCGGTAAATTTATTCACTTAAAATTGATGGATCGTGCGGGCGGCGCGCAATTACCTACATTTTCATTGTGTGATATTCGCAATCAGCGATTAGAAGAAGGATTGTCTCCCGCCTTGTTTGATGCGATTCGCGCTACGATCGGACGCGGTGAGCAAGCCATGTTGTTTTTGAATCGTCGTGGTTTTGCACCGGTTTTGTTGTGTCACGCGTGCGGGAAAATTGCGATGTGCGGACGTTGCGATACGCGAATGACGTATCATCAGACACAAAAAAAATTGCAATGCCATCATTGCGGCTCACAAAAACCGCTTTCAAAATGCTGTGAATCCTGCGGTTCGTCAGAGTTGCTTCCCGTCGGTACCGGAACACAGCGTTTGGAGTCTGCATTGCATGAACGTTTCCCTGCTCACTCTATTGCGCGCATTGATCGAGACAGCACGCAACGCAAAGGCGAGATGGATAAGTTATTAGAATCCATTCAATCGGGCGAACACGCTATTTTGATTGGGACGCAAATGATTGCGAAAGGCCATCATTTTCCGAATGTGACATTGGTGATTATTGTTGATGCGGATGGCGGATTTTTTAATAGCGATTTTCGTGCATTGGAACGCATGGGGCAACTCGTATTGCAAGTATCGGGACGCGCAGGACGTGCGGAAAAAAAAGGGACAGTGATGATTCAAACACATCAACCTGAGCATCCTTTATTGAATCAGTTGATCACGGACGGCTACGCTGCTTTTGCAAAAACATTGCTGGATATGCGACAAGGGACGGTGTTACCGCCTTTTTCGTCTTTCGTTTTATTTCGAGCGGAAGCGCATTCTCAAAAAAAAGCGAAAGATTTTTTAGAAGCGGTAAAAACAGTATTTCCGCATGGTCAAAAAAGTTTGCAGTGTTTTGGTCCGGTATCTGCCCCTATGCCGCGTCGCGCTGGAAAATACCGAGAACAACTTTTGATTCAATCGAGTCGACGCTCTGTGTTGCAAGCAGCACTCAAAGAGGTATTGCCCGCCATTGAAGCATTAAAGACCAGCAAAACAGTTCGCTGGTCGCTCGATGTGGATCCGATGGAGATGTTTTGACCAGTATTTTTCTAAAAATATCAATTTTATCATGCCTATTTTTCTAAATTTACCTTGATTTATCATGCCATTTTTTTTAAAATGTAGCTATGAAAAGAGATATAATCAAGTACTTAAGAAAATGGCGATTGGATCCCGTCCGGGCGCCTTTATTACTGCGGGGCGCCCGACAGGTTGGCAAATCGTGGCTAATCAAGGCATTTGGTAGTGAGTTTGATCACTATATTGAGATTAACTTTGAAAAAGATCAGCGGGCTGCTGCTCTTTTTACCGAGCATATTGATATTCCTGAATTAATGCAAAAGTTAAGTGGCTATACCGGTAAGCCGGTTGTGCTAGGTCGGTTATTATTGTTTCTTGACGAAATACAAGAATGTCCTCAAGCATTAAAATATTTACGTTACTTTAAAGAGGATTGTCCGGAGTTGCATGTTATTGCCGCGGGTTCTCTTATTGATTTTACTCTTGAAAAAATGGGGATGGCTGTTGGCAGAATAGAATATCTTTATTTGTATCCACTTTCATTTATGGAATTTTTAACCGCTACAGGTTTGGATCATTTGCGAGAGCTTATTTTAGATAGAAAAGTAGATTCAGCAACACATTCACTTCTGATCGAACAGCAGCGACATTATATGTGGTTGGGCGGAATGCCAGCAGTGGTTGATGCGTGGATTCAATTTCGGGATGCGACAATTTGTCAGCGATTACAAGATCGCATCATTGAAAATTATCAAGATGATTTTTTAAAATATGCAAAACGTCATCAAATAGACAGCGTTAATAAAGTATTTTTATCGATACCCAAACAATTAGGGCGAAAATTTAAATATCAGCATGTCGATGTAGATAGTAAAACATATCCTATTAAGCAAGCTATGTTGTTATTAATGAAAGCCGGAATTGTCTCTCCTTGCTTTCACACAGCAGCACAAAGCTATCCGTTAGGTGCAGAAGTAGACGAGAAAAAATTTAAACTTTTTTTATTCGACATTGGAATTGCTCAACGCATGCTAGGGCTCGATTTAGCGGAGTGGATGACGCAGCCGATGGAATTAAACTATTTAGGCTGTATGGCAGAGCAACTAGTGGCTCAAGAGTTTATTGCTTATGGGCCACAAAATAAGGTATCTTCATTATATTATTGGCAGAACGATGTCAAAGGCAGTCATGCTGAAGTTGATTTCATCACCATTAAGAATAAACAAGTGGTCCCTGTTGAAGTAAAGTCTCATGTGAAAGGCGGTATGAAAAGTCTTCAGATCTATCTTAATAAACATCCAGAGACAAAAATAGCATTAAAGATTTCTGAGAATCCGTTTGCGCGCTTTGATCATTTAGAAGAAATTCCTCTCTATGCTATCGCTTATTGGGCAGCATTAGATTGATGGTGTAGATTTGATGGAGATGTTTTGATAGGCTGGAAGTAGGGATTTTTTTAAGGAGGACAATATGCTGGTCGATACCAAGCGATTAGAGGGCGCTTTATCTCAGTTGCAGGTTCGCCTGAGAGCTGAACGTGCTGCGAATGTGTTGCTTGTGGGGAATCAATGGTATTGCGAGCAGGATTTACTCGAGTTTTTTCAGAACCATGTTCTGCCTAAAGTGCAGGCGTGCAATAATCCAGATGAGAAAAATTTGTGGATGGAGTTTTTAGAGATCGCCATTCCGGTACTTGAAAATCCTTCGGATGATATAGCACAGCAAAAGAGTCGAATACAATTCGAAGCCTTTCTTGGAAAGCACAAGATACTTTCTCCATACCAACAGGAGATGATGCGAGAGCTTGATCCATTGGATTTGTTTTCCAATCGGATTATGCACTCTAATGCACGATATAATATTTGTATTTTTTTATGCGCTCTGACTGTGTTCTTGATTCCAGTGGCAATCGCATGGCAGAAAGGAAAAGTAGCAACACAGAAACTGCGTGATGAGATGCAAAAGGAATGGGCAGATTGCAAAAACCTCGCGCCTTCTAAAGCAAGCATCGTTTTTTTCGAGACATTATTTAAACCTAACAAAGAATACAACGAGAGCCTTAGGTGTTGGACCAAACCTGGTAGCGTGGTAGAAAATATCGTAGAGAGGCGTGCTCAACAGCCGGTTGACGCAGCACAGAGTTCGAGCGGCGATGTAGAGCTTGTTGATGCTCAACGAGAGCTCTACAAGGAACTGTGGTCGCTCATCTCAAGCGATAAGTGGCCGAAACACAGATCTATGTCATCTTTGTGGGTTGCTAGCTCTCCTCCGAGAGGAATTCAATTGATGGAAGAGATATTGTTAGAAGTGGGCATGCCTCTGTCTCGTCAGTCAAGTAAGCCATTATATCCAGGGCAAGTGACGACTTTTTTAAACATTATTTCTTTGATTGCAGAGGCGCAAGCGCCTAAAAATAGCAAGACGAGAAAGCTAGAAACACAAAATTTTTATACTATTTGTAAGGATGTAAGAGGGAGCATGAAGACGGTGGAGGGCGTTCGGGATCTTATGGATCGGATTAATAGTCTGAAGAAAATGTGCCATCCTTTAGTAGAGGCATCGAAACGTAAGTCGCCGCGAATGTAGTGAGCGCTGTAGGGTGGGCAAAGCGCCGTTTGCGTGCCCACCACCAAGCCAGTGGCACGGTGGTGGGC
>CANJVW010000023.1 GCA_947478495.1 Legionellales bacterium
GGTAAACCTTCCTTTTTTAGTGCACAGCACCAGCAAGCTGTCGTAATTTCTCACTGAATTGCCATGGCGTCAAGTCGCCAAGAGATTCGTGAGGCCGTTTGTTGTTATATTTCATCAACCACTCATCTGTAATAGCCTGAACATGGTGCATGTCATAAAACAAATTCATATTTAACACTTCTTCTCGATAGGTGCGATTAAACCGTTCGATATATCCGTTCTGAGCAGGCTTTCCAGGCTGGATAAATTGAATGGTAACGCCATGGATAGCGGCCCAATTAGACATAACGCTGGAAATGTTTTCAGGTCCATTATCTAATCGTAAGGTATGAGGGTAACCACGCACCCCGGCAATCTCATCGAGAAACTCTGTGACTCGCTCTGCAGGTAATGAAAAACCGGCTTTAATGCCTAACCCCTCTCGATTACAATCATCAATCGCGTTCACTGTTCTGAATCGTCTACCATTCATTAATGCATCACTCATATAATCGAGAGACCAGCATTGATTGGTCTCTTCCGGTTGAACCAACATCCCTTTTTCTCTTTTTGGAAGACGCTTTTTTGGCCTTTTCCTGAGATTCAACTTTAATTCACAGTACACACGATAAACGCGTTTGTTATTCCATAAAAAGCCTTCGTTGCGAAGACGCGTGTACAGCTTCCAAAAACCATGTGTTCTATTCTCTTCTGTTAACGCCAGCAGCTCTTGCGTGATTATTGGGTCCTCAGCTTTCTTCTTGGGTTGATAACCAAAAGCTGTTCGACTTAAACGAAGCAGTCGGCAAGCGCGTTTAACGCTTGCCTGACCGCTCTCTATCGCATAAGTCGCCAATGATTTGCGCTCTGCTGGCTTTACAGCTTTTTTTCGACAATATCCTTTAAGATGCGATGGTCAATACTGAGTTCCGCATACATATGCTTCAATTGACGGTTTTCTTCTTCGAGCTGACGCAATCGCTTGAGATCTGTTTCAGACATACCGCCGTATTTTTTTCGCCACGTATAAAAAGAGGCATCGCTGATGCTATGTTTGCGACATAACTCTGAAACAGGGATGCCTGCTTCTGCTTCTTTTAAAACAGCAACAATTTGAGATTCAGTGAATCGTGTTTTCTTCATGGTAAGGCTCCTTTGATCGTTATGTTATCAAAAAACCTTACTAATGCGGTGTACTAATTTAGGGAGTGTTTACCATGCGATATCAGTTAAAACAAGTGTGTTCAAAAAGGAACCATCTACTCTGTCCCCACAATGTGCAACTAGATCACCTTCTAAAAATCCAGGAACAACATCGTTCCAGTCAGCAAACGTACGGATCTTGATTTGTTTTTTCAAAAGACTTCCTGAACGTGTTGTACAAATCCCCTTCTTGCCTTCATGACGTTCCGTTTCTAATAATCGATCTATGGTAGCTGGACTTATCTTTAATAATCGATTACGAACATCCTCAGGAAGTGATACATGCCCAAAACGCTCCAGTGCGGCCAATAGATCAGGAATAAATGGTGCTAATCTTTTAGAGCAGATTTGATTAGCGGCATGCCAGATTGTCAGCAAGGCCTGCCGTACTGCTTCATTATACTTTTTTTTGTTTAAACGCTTTTCATTTTCCCGGGCAGTAATTTCTTTTTTATTCATGTTAAGAAGATTTATTGCATATTTACGACGATAGCCAGTAGTCGCTATCAGCTCATCAAGAATTTTACGCTTATCATTCCACTGGACTTTTTTGTATCGTTCTTGAACATGCTCTAATAATTCCTTACGCGCTGGTAAACTCATTTTTGCCTCCATTGATTACCTCTCTATCATTAAAGAGGTTCGATTTTATTTGAGGCAAAGGTTACAAGATAGTCAGATTTTCAATGAGGCAATGCGACCGGCAGTCGTAGTTGACGTTCAATAACCAAGCTACTCAAGCCATCAATAGACTTCCGAAAATCAATGGGCGCGCGATAAAGCCATATTTTTTTACCGTACAATTGCAATTGCATTCATCAGCTCCTGAATAAAAGAAACCAATCGATCTTCTCCGAGGGCCATCTTCAGTGAGACTTGATTGGTTAAGGCTATTTCCAACTGGACTGGACTGTAGGGCGTGACAGCATCGAGCATGGGCGCTTTTGCTATGATTGGAACAAACGATGATGGTATTGTTTTCTCCTGTCTGTCGACCTTGCAACTCCAACTGTAGAACGATGAGATAGGAATGCTGTGCATTTTACAAAATGCAACTTTGCTAAGCCCTGATTTTTTCCATGTCACATAATAATCCTGTTTTTTCTGTCGCTGTAAGACACCGGTTAATGATGCTTCGTCTTGGGCTTGAGATTTGTCGTACACTTCTGGCTCCCGCTGTATCTGAATAGTCGAGTTAGTTTAACGAAAAATTCAGTGGTGAGGAGGTGGGATTATTGGGGGGGGATACGTCGCGGCTATGGATAGGATGGGTAAAAACAATAATGCTATAGCGAATCTAAAAAGAGGCGATTTGCTCGCAATGACAGCACAATAAAAACCCCCGCCAACTTCCGTCAGCGAGGGTTTTTCGTTTTAGAATGTAAGAGTGAAAATCGGTTTACATCATGCCGCCCATTCCACCCATGCCGCCCATTCCACCCATGCCGCCCATACCACCGGCGCCGGCTTCATTGTCGGCTTTCGGCATATCGGTGATCATGCATTCGGTCGTGATCATCATACCGGAAACGGAAGCCGCTTGTTGCAATGCAGTACGTGTGACCTTGGTGGGATCTAAGATACCCATTTCGATCATGTCGCCGTACTCGCCTGTTGCAGCATTGAAGCCGTAGTTGCCTTTGCCTTCCAAGATTTTGTTCACAACAACGGATGCTTCGTAGCCTGCGTTCGTCACAATTTGACGGACTGGAGCTTCGAGTGCTTTGCGGAGCAATTGGATACCCATGGCTTGAGCATCATTGTCGCCCTTCACTGCTTTAACGGCTTGCAATGCACGAATGAGCGCAATACCGCCGCCTGGGACAACGCCTTCTTCAACTGCTGCACGTGTTGCATGCAATGCATCTTCAACGCGGGCTTTCTTTTCTTTCATTTCGATTTCAGATGCTGCACCGACTTTGATAACTGCTACACCGCCTGCCAATTTGGCAACGCGTTCTTGCAGTTTTTCGCGATCGTAGTCAGAGGTTGTGTCTTCAATGCGAGCGCGCAATTGTGTAATGCGATCGGTAATTTCTTTCTTGTCGCCAGCACCATCAATGATCGTGGTGTTATCTTTGGTGACATGAATGCGTTTTGCCGAACCCAAATCTGCCAAGGTGGTGGATTCCAATGTGCGACCGACTTCTTCAGAGATCACTTGCGATTTCGTGAGTGTTGCGATGTCTTGCAACATTTCTTTGCGACGATCGCCAAATCCCGGTGCTTTTACAGCGCAGACTTTGACAATGCCACGCATGTGGTTAACCACCAACGTTGCGAGCGCTTCGCCTTCAACATCTTCTGCGATGATCAGCAAGCTTCGGCCGGATTTTGCAACGGCTTCTAATGCTGGCAATAAATCGCGGATTGACGAGATTTTTTTGTCAACGATCAAGATGAATGGGCTATCCAATTCAGCTGTCATGCTTTGTTGATCGGTAATGAAGTAAGGTGAGAGATAGCCGCGATCGAATTGCATGCCTTCGACAACAGATAATTCATTTGCAAGACCGGAACCTTCTTCAACGGTGATGACACCTTCTTTGCCGACTTTACCCATGGCTTCTGCAATGATTTCACCAATCGATGCATCGGAGTTCGCTGAAATCGTACCGACCTGCGCAATAGCTTTGTTGTCTTTGCAAGGAACGGATAGCTTCTTCAATTCCTCAACGGCTGCTGCAACGGCTTTATCAATACCGCGCTTCAAGTCCATTGGGTTGAATCCAGCAACCACCGCCTTCATGCCCTCAACAAGTACTTGTCGTGCTAATACGGTTGCGGTGGTGGTGCCATCGCCTGCTTCATCGGATGTTTTCGATGCAACATCTTTAACCATCTGCGCGCCCATGTTTTCGAATCGATCTTTTAATTCGATTTCTTTAGCGACTGATACACCGTCTTTTGTAATGGTCGGGCTGAATTTGTCGATAACGACGTTACGACCAGAAGGTCCCATCGTGATCGCAACAGCATCGGCCAACTTATGAACGCCGTTAAGCATCGCTTGGCGAGCGTCTGTGCCAAATTTAATATCTTTTGCTGACATTGTCTTATTCCTCTTTCAATTGAAAAAACGCAATTATTTTATTCTACGATACCCATCACATCATCTTCACGCATGACGAGATATTCTTTGCCGTCTAGCTTCACGTTGGTGCCAGCATATTTGCCAAATAGAACAATATCGCCCACTTTAACTTGCAATGGTTGGATCTTGCCGTCGACGTATTTGCCGCCGCCAATCGCAATGACATCGCCTTGTACCGGCTTATCTTTATCCGCTGTATCAGGAATGACGATGCCGCCCGCTGATTTTGTTTCTAATTCATGGGCTTGAACGACAATTCTGTCCCCTAATGGGCGAATTTTTTTTCCAACTGTTGTACTCATTTCTCTCTCCTACTGATGGTTTGAAAATCTGACGCTGTATGACGCTGAGGACGTATTTCAGCGTTACTGTTTATATGGAGATGAATTATTAAATCACAAGTGGCAAACTCATAGCATTGTCGCGTATTATTTGTCTTATGATAACTGTCGTTCGATTTTTCTCGCTGTTAATAGTGGGTCTCAGTCTTTCTGGGATGGCCTTCGCCGCCCAGCCATTACCGCTTGACCAAGCTTTTGTTTTATCCGCTACCTTACAGGAACAGAGCGTGCAGCTGGATTGGCAGATTGCGCCGGGTGATTATCTATACCAAGATCGCTTACTCATTACGCCTGCCAAGAACAATCAGCTGACAATAGGTCCGATCATTAAACCGCTGGGCGAGCTTAAAAATAGCTCTATTTTAGGACAATATCGGGCTTATACCCGTCATGTCAGAGTGATCATTCCTTTCAAGGCAGCTGCTACGGGAATAGTGGCGCTCACCGTTCATTACCAAGGTTGCTCTACGCAGGGATTTTGTTATAGCCCAGTAGAAAAAACAGTTCAGTTTGATTTGGCGTCCAAGCAAATAGCTCATGTAGATATATCAGGCCAGGCTGTCGCAGAGCATAGCTTTAAAAATGCTAACCTATTGATGATCGCGATGACATTTATCGGGCTAGGATTTTTATTAGCATTTACCCCCTGCGTGTTACCCATGCTACCGATTTTATCGAGCATTATTATAGGGCATCATAAAAAACATGGCAGCGCTCGAGCGATCGGCTTATCCATTTCTTATGTATTAGGGATGGCGATCGCGTATGCGGTTGCGGGCGTGTTGACCGCCTGGGTGGGGAGTCAGATTCAAACAGTGTTGCAAGCACCTTGGGTGATTATTTTATTAAGTGGATTATTTGTTTTATTGGCTCTCTTTTTATGGGGTGTGATTACATTTACAGTGCGAGGGGGGTGGCAAACGCGTTTAACAGCGTGGAGCAATCGCTTTCCGAGAGGATCGTATCTCGGTGTATTTGCGATGGGTGCACTTTCTTCATTAGTTATTTCACCTTGCGTGAGTCCCGCATTAGTCGGTGTATTGGCTTACATTGCTAAAGCAGGGGATATGGCTCGTGGCGCATGGGCGCTGTTTTCATTGGGGATTGGCATGGGGATTCCTTTGTTATTGGTCGGCGCATCGTGTCATCGATGGTTACCTAAAGCTGGCCGATGGATGAAGTGGGTTGAGAAAATCGCAGGCTTGATGTTGTTGGGCGTTGCTGTCATGCTATTATCTCGGATTATACCTGTTTCAGCTGCTGCTTCTCACTTCCCTTTTTCTGTTGTGACCCGCATGAGTGATTTTGATGCCGCATTACGTTCTGCGCAGGATGAAAAGAAACAAGTGATCCTTGATTTTTATGCAGACTGGTGTGTGGAGTGTGTCAAAATGCAGCGCAATGTTTTTTCATTGATCCACGACAAGAAAGTGTTATCTGAGTTTGTTTTTTTGCAGGACAATATCACAGATAATACCGATTTTGATCGTGCTTTGATGAAGCGTTTCAATGTCATCGCACCTCCGACGATATTATTTTTTTCATCGAATGGTCAAGAACAGCTAGCGATGCGTTTGATCGGTGGAGTAGATTTAAATCAATGGCTTCACCATCTTAAAAAAATAGAGGGAAAATCCCGTGCAGACGCTGTTTCAGCACAATAAAAGCAAGATTGAAGAGTGGTTTCAAGCAGAGTGGATAAAAACACCTGCGCCAGTCTATGGTTCGGTCGATGTCCGTCATGCGGGTTTTAAGAGCGCTCCTGTCGATATGAATTTATTTCCGGCGGGATTTAATAACTTGAGCGCTGAGGATGTCACCCGTTCTATTGAGTTGGCGGGTCAAGCGATCAGTCGTGATAGGCCGAAGGCTAAAACTATTTTATTGATCCCCGAAAATCACACGCGCAATTTTTTTTATTGGGATAACATTAAAGTATTATTATCTATTTTGCAGCAAGCAGGATGGGCGACGCGCTTGGGGGCATTGGACTCTGATCCATTGCATGGAGCGTGCTCCGATGGGAGTCTTTTTGTTGTTGAGCCCATTGTGCGCCATGAAAATTATTTAAAGTTGTCAGATTTTTCTCCTGATATTATTTTGTTAAACAATGATCTATCGCACGCTTTTCCTGATCTTTTAAAAAATGTGTTGCAACCCATATTGCCATCGCCTGCATTGGGTTGGCATCAGCGATTGAAGTCTTCTCATTTTCAATATTATGCAAACGTGAGCGCTGAGTTTTCTGATGAGATTGGTTTAGATCCTTGGTTGATTTCGCCCTTGTTTCGGTATTGCGATCATGTTGATTTTAGTCAATCGGTTGATATGTCAAACTTGGCAGAACAAGTTGAGAAATTGTTTTTAAAAATACAAAAAAAATATGATGAACATCATATCGCGGCTGCACCCTTTATTATCATGAAAGCAGATTCAGGCACTTATGGTATGGCAGTGATGACGGTGCGCGAGATGCAAGATATCTATTCACTGAATCGCAAAAAACGTTCTCGTATGTCGGTTTCAAAAGGAGGCCAACCTGTACAACGTGTTTTAATACAAGAAGGAATCGACACAATTGAGCAGAGTGTTGGCGCCGTTGCTGAGTCGGTGCTTTACCTGTGGGGAGAGTCCTGCGCGGGTGGTTTTTATCGCGTGAATCCTCTGCGCGCACGCGATGAAAATTTGAATGCGAATGGCTGCCTTTTTAAGCCTTTCGATAAATCATTAAATGAGTGTTATCTAGACAGTGTCATTGCGCGTCTTTCCATGTTAGCGGCGGCGAGGGAAGTGATATGAGTATTTGCTTAGGCGTTGTGATGGATCCTATTGAAGAAATCTCGGTTGCAACGGATAGCACGCTTGCGATGTTATTGGAGGGCGCGCGTCGCAATTGGCGGATCCATTATTTTGAGCCAGCCGATTTATTTGTGCGTGACGGAAAAGCGTTTGGAAGGAGTCGGCGATTACATGTGTCGCATGATCCGCTGCATTGGGAATTCAGCGATCAAACAATAATTAGCCTTTCTGATCTCGACATCATTTTGATGCGAAAAGATCCACCGGTGGATATGAATTATCTGTATATCACCTATATATTAGAGCTGGCAGAGCGCGAAGGCGTGAAGGTTTTCAATAAGCCGCAAAGCTTGCGTGATGCGAACGAAAAATTTTTTATTACGCACTTTCCAGATCTTTGTCCGCCGACATTGGTGACGAGCGATATGCATAGGCTGCGTGATTTTTTTATCGAGCAGAAAGACATCGTTTGTAAACCGCTCGATAACATGGCAGGCGCCTTTGTTTTTCGTGTTCAGGTAAATGATATGAATGCCAGCGTGATCTTTGAAACGCTCACACGCAAAGGCAAAACGCCTATCATGGCGCAGCGCTTTATCCCTGAGATCGTGCACGGAGACAAGCGTATTTTATTGATTCATGGCGAACCTGTTCCGTATGCACTTGCTCGAATCCCGGCGCCCGGCGAATTGCGTGGCAATGTTAATGCAGGCGCGACAGGGGTTGCCCAGCCTTTAACAGAGCAAGATAAGCGCATCTGCGGCGTGCTAGGGCCTCACTTGCGTCAAAAAGGATTGTTGTTTGTGGGAATTGATGTGATTGGTAACTTCTTAACGGAGATTAATATTACAAGCCCGGGGTGTATTAGACAGCTGGATGAGCAATGTGGTTTAAACATTGGAAAGCAATTGTTCGATGCGATGGCGGGTGGGCAGATCTAGATATATGAGCCGGTGTTATTTTTTTTAACATAATTCTGTTAAAAAAAACAACACCCGCCTTCATTTGAGTTGCTTAGCATTACCGTGTTAAGGGGTTATGCCAGCGCTTTCACACAGACGAGAGACGCCGTCTTATCTTTTTTCTGGTAGGCGTTGCTATTGCCATCTTGAGCTAAGGTTTGGTACCAGACATTATCCTGCGGAGCAGGAGAGGAGCGAACCGTTGTTGCCATCACTTCCGTTGAGCTCCAATAACTGCCACGAAGATTGCTATCTATCCAAGATGGGATGCTAGCGATATCGGACGTTCCTTTGGCGCAACTTGCCTTCGACTGACTTCCCAGCTCGCAAATCGCAGGTAAATACCATCCCGTATTCCCAGAAAACGATGCATTTCCAGAGGCATCGACAGCATATTGGCTGCACCATCCAGCTGCATAACTGGTTAATGGTGTGGGGCCTGTGGTTGGGACAGGAAGTGCAAACCAGGTGCTTCCATAGTGCGTTTGATAGGCATTATAGAAATTCACAATGTTATGAGTGTTACAATAACCGTCATAGGATCCATCGCATGCGCCAAATAATGCGGAGCCCGGGGTGGGTATTTTCTTATCGTACGTTTTTTTAAAAAAATCACTAAATGCATCATACGTCGGAGAGACAGTCAACGCAGTGGATGAGTCACCTATTCCAGGAAGGAGGTCTTCACTGGCGCGTTGGTCACCCGATACACTCCATTGCATGGGAGACGCGCTAGATAATGCGGCTACTTTGCCGCCAATACTTTGTGTGTTCGGCGTCGTATCATCTATTGAAAAAAGATGTCCGCCTTGATACTGACAACCATAGCCGAGAATGACAACATTCCCCGTGACCGAATGCGTGTTGTCACCCACGGTAACAGTACTTGGTGTTGGTGTTATCTCAGAGGATGTTGTTGCGCAGCTCGAGCTCGAAGTGGGTGAGTTTCCAGGATTCACTGTAATGGTACACTGGCCTCCGTTAGCCGCTAATGTCATGCCGCTCAGACAAGCTGTTGATAATGGTGTGATGGATGCATCACCTGGAAGATCGGTCGGCAAGTTCACTGTGTTAATGGTTATATCACTGCTAGAATGATTGGTAACAGTCGCTGTTCTCGTGGCTCCACCGCCTTGTCCCGATAAGGCCAAGATAGAGGGTCTGATAGACAGCGCTTCATTGTTTGGCGTTGTAGGGCTTGAAAAAGCGATTAAGCCGCTCACTTCCCTAGCATTGGTTGCGGTCACAGTAAATGTATACGATGTTCCATTGGTGAGATTGGGAACAACACAGCTAAAGGGCGTTGCATCAGATGAGGTGCAACCCATTGTGGAGTAGTTATTCGTGCTGGTTTCGCCGTAATTGACCATATAATTTTTTATTGCAACACCGCCTGTGTTGACCGGAGGAGTCCAGCTCACTGTCACTTCACCATTGCTTGGCTGAACATTGATATTGCGCGGAGTAGAGGGCGGAGTAGCGTCCCCTTGAGAGGAGGTCGCATACTGCTTAAGGGGAGCTGATGCGCTATTTAAAAAATGATCTCCGGCGGTATAAGTTGCTACGATAGTATCAACTGAGTCAGTTGTCGTTGGTTCAGGGGGTGTGCATGTGACAATACCGGATGCCGTGATTGGTAGAGCGTCGCAACCTGAAATCGTTGCTGCGTTGCGTGTAAAGCTCACACTTCCCGTCGTCGGTACCCCGCCGCTTGATGTAATAGCAGCACTGAGAGTCATCTGGCTTCCTGTCGCGACTGGATTGAGGGATGAGTAAAGCACTGTGCTGGTCGGAGTGGGAGTTGATACAACTGAGTCGGATGGAGAGGGGGTGCTTGGCTTGTCTAATGGAGACGGGGTGCTTGGCTTGTCGGTCGTGTCACTCGTTACTGTGATGTCCAAATTGTCCGATGGCTTGGTTCCATAACATTGATTGCCCGTTTCACAGGCTTCCACGACAGCGTTCACATGATCTTGTGCTTGTTGTCCGCTGATTTGCAAAGACAAAATGCACGAACTCCCTTTTTTGGGCAAGGTAAAAGACGAACCGCACAAACCATCTCCACTGATCGATGTGACGCCAGATATAGGGGTTATCGCGAGTGCTCTGGATCGAGGGGATTGATTAGTAATTGTGTACTGAACAATAGCAGCACTATTCTTTGGAACATGGACGGTTGGTGGATAGGTTGAGCTCGGCGTTAATGTCCATGGCGCTCCTCCTGCCGCATACAGATTGACGGTGAAAAAAAACGTTACGAGAAAAAGCGTTGCTATACAATATAATTTTTTCATGGAAATCCTCTAGATCAAATAAGTTATGTTTAATAGGAGTCCATTCGTGTAGGTGTGCTTAAGGCTTAAACCGCTATTTAGAGTTTGTCCTGGAGCAGCTGATAACTGACTTTTTCCCCAATCCGTAAATTCATAACCCAAACCGACTTCCATATGGGAGGTCAAGGCGTATTCTAAGCCTGCACCGATAGTGTAAGTGAATGCCGTGCTTGTATGATTACCAAAGTTAGGCATCGCCCTTGCTTGCGGGATGGTCGGGGTATTTGTATAGTTGCTTGCTCTATTCCATGCAATACCAGCACTGCCGCTCATATATGGCTTTACTAAGGCGCCTAGATCGCCTATCAGCTTACCTTTTAAGGCCAGGTGAGTGTGGCGTAATTGATAATGGTAGGTGAAATTGTCGAATGCAGGATCTGCATCATCCCATATGTCACCACTGAAGCTCGCCGCACTCGTCGTTGCAACAGCTAATCCAACTTGCGCTTGAATAAGGTCGCTTAGATCGTGTTGCACACCCCAGAATAATTCGCCGCTCGCCAACGTTTGATTCTGTTGATTTGCGATATAAGCGCGCTCTAGGGTGGGTTGAGAATAAATGGTTTGTGTTGTGCCTCCTTTCGTCCAGACAGGTCCCGCGCTTAATGAAAAAACCATCGAGAACGGATGTGCAGCGGAAAACCAAAAAGAAGAAGAGCTGTCTGTTGGGTTGTTGGCTGCCAATGCAGATTGTGTTGTTAGAGCAAGAAGAGCGCAAGATAGCTTTAACAAACGGACATACTTTTTATGCGATAAAATAGCTTTTTTCATGTCATTAACCTAACTGATGAATTGGGTGGTCCATGTTACTCACTATGATAAAAAAAGCAAGATGATATTGAAAAAAAGTGATGACTAAGTAAAAATAAAAAATATTTTTATTGTTTCATTAAATAATTATATGTTTATTTTTTTGGTAAAAAGTAAGCGTTAGTTTTTTTCGGCTAGAATGAGCCGAACAATTTAATCCGCCGATAAAAGTTCGATAGTCTCGTCTGGCAGGATGATGGTGGTGAAACGCCGTATCAGCTGCAGCAGAAATCATAGAGAACAAACACTCTTCTCTTTCAGAGGTGTTTTCAATGACGGTCACATTCAGCGTGGTGTTAGGATCCGTTGGTTGTGCGCTGAGATGATAAACGGTCGTTGCGCCAGACGCTAATGTATTAGACATGTTTGGGAGTAGCTGTATTTGGGGGTCACTTGTCTCTGTGAAGCCAAAAGGCGTCGCTTCAAATAATACAATAACCTCTTCGGCGCGTTCATTTTTTATTTCAATGGTTGATGGACCCCATGCGTGAGATGTAGAGGTGCATAGCAATAATCCTAGCAATAGGTTGCTTTTCATAGGTTATGTTCCGTTAGAATGAGAAAATATAATAAGGGGAGTAAAGTGATGATGTTTAATTTTTTCCTGGTTTTTTGAAAAAAAATATCATATAATTTGAGGGTCGTCCAAACATCTTCAGTTCTTCGTCATTCAAAATCTGCTCTATCGGCGATTCCTTTTCGCCTATCATTAAATGCATCGCTAAGACGTATAAGGTAAATTGTTATTGACCGAAATCATAAAGCCGTTGAATCAGCATTGGCTGTCTCAACTAAGTAGGAATCACTGCGCAGATGATACAACCTGATACAGCCTATTGGATCGCCGCCGCCCGTTTGCCGGGTGTTGGACCTGTGACCTGTCAGCGCTGGCTGGAGTTATTCGGTGATATGAAAACCGTATTTTCGACCTCTCACGCTGAATTAATTGCCGCCGGTGTTTCATCAAAACATATTGCTGCATTACAAAATTCCGATTGGAAGACAATAGAAAAAGATATCGGATGGTGTGATAAAAATCAGTGTGAAGTGATTACATTGAATGATCCCCGCTATCCGCCTTTACTATTAGAGACAACGGGTATGCCGCTTCTGTTGTATGTAAAAGGCGATGTAAATTTGCTGAAAGAGCCGCAATGTGCGGTGGTGGGTTCTCGACATCCTACCGTCACAGGGAAAGAGTTGGCGTATCAATTTGCATCGCAACTCGTGCAGTCGGGGTTGCATATCACGAGTGGGTTGGCTCTCGGAGTCGATGCAGCAGCACATCGAGGGGCGTTGAGCGCCGGCGGTAAAACATTGGCTGTATTTGGGACGGGGTTAAATTGCATTTATCCGACGTCACATCGTCAATTAGCTGAAGCAATTTCAGCGAATGGCGCTTTGATTTCTGAATTTTCGCCAAATGAGCAGCCTAGACCGTCTCATTTTCCACGACGTAATCGCATCATTAGCGGGTTAAGCCTGGGGGTGCTCGTTATTGAAGCCGCGCTAAAGAGTGGATCGTTGATCACAGCGCGTTTCGCTGCGGAGCAGGGTCGCGATGTCTTTGCGATTCCCGGCTCTATTCATAATCCATTAGCGCGCGGCTGTCATCAGTTGATTCAGACCGGTGCCAAGTTAGTCGAAACGGCGAGCGATATTTTGGAGGAGCTAGGTGCATTGAATGGTATTTTTGCTCATTCTTCACCGGTGGATGAATCAAAAAAAGAGCAGAAACTCTTGAAAGCGCTTGCGTCGTTGACGGTGGGTGAACGAGAATTGCTAGGGAAGATAGATTATGATATTACGCCACTCGATGCAATTTTGTTGCGCAGTGGATTGACGGCGGGCGAAGTTTCCTCCATGCTGCTGTCTTTAGAGCTGCAAGGGTTTGCGCAAACAATGTGCGGCGGTTATCAGAGAAAGTCATCATGTTGAGGAAATATGC
Organism: Legionellales bacterium; assembly: GCA_947478495.1. Taxonomy (GTDB): domain Bacteria; phylum Pseudomonadota; class Gammaproteobacteria; order DSM-16500; family DSM-16500; genus CANJVW01. The sequence goes on from CANJVW010000023.1 coordinate 13,470, forward strand.
CAAATAATTTGGTCATCGTTGAGTCCCCTGCAAAAGCGAAGACAATCAAGAAATACTTAGGTGCTGATTTTACAGTGATTGCATCCTACGGGCACGTGCGTGATTTGCGGCCTAAAGAAGGGGCGGTGGATATCGCTCGTGATTTTGCAATGCAATACGAATTGATCGAAAAAAATACTAAACACGTCACGGCAATTGTTGCTGCGATGAAAAAAGCGGACACACTGTATCTCGCGCCCGATCCTGATCGAGAGGGTGAGGCGATTGCATGGCATATTTTTTCTATCTTAAAAGAGAAGAAAGCCTTAAAAAATAAAGCCGTACATCGAGTGGTCTTTCACGAAATTACACATGCGGCGGTGAAAGCGGCTATTGATCATCCTCGTGAAATCTCAATGGATTTGGTGAATGCGCAGCAAGCGCGTCGTGCATTGGATTATTTAGTGGGTTTTAATTTGTCGCCCCTTTTGTGGCGGAAAATACGTCGTGGTTTATCGGCGGGTCGCGTGCAAAGTCCTGCTCTTCGTATGATTGTGGAGCGAGAAGAAGCGATTGAAAAATTTGTTAATCAAGAATATTGGAGTGTGGTAGCAGAAGTATCCACGCTGACTCAACCGTTTACCGCGAAATTAACGCTCTATCAGGGCACCAAGCAGGAGCAGTTCTCGATTATCTCGAGTGATACAGCGGCAGATGTGAAGGCCTATTTAGAAAAAGCGGCTGACGGACAATTAAAAGTTATCAAAGTTGAGAAAAAACAACGTAAGCGCCATCCGACAGCGCCTTTCACGACATCCACACTGCAACAAGAGGCAGGGCGTAAGCTCGGATTCACGGCGCAGCGCACAATGCGTGCAGCACAGCAACTCTATGAAGGGATTGATATCGGTAGTGGGGTGGTTGGTCTCATCACGTATATGCGTACGGATTCAGTCAGTTTAGCGGAAGAAGCGATCCTTGAGATTCGTCGATTCATTATGAATCGATACGGAAAAGATCAAGTACCTGATGAAAAACGTCTCTATAAAACGAAATCCAAGAATGCACAAGAAGCGCATGAAGCGATTCGTCCGACATCCGTTTTACATATTCCGGATGATATTAAAGATCATTTGTCGCCAGAACAATTTAAATTATATAACTTGATTTGGAAGCGGACGGTTGCCTGTCAAATGATTCATGCAACCATTGATACCGTTGCCGCTGACTTAGCGGATCATGAAAAAGATATTTATCGAGCCGTGGGTTCGGTGATCACAGACCCTGGTTTTATTCGAGTGTATCAAGAAGGGGTCGATGATAAAAAATCAGAGACAGACGAAGAAGGATTGCTGCCGCCGCTTGCAGAAGGTGATATCGTCACACTGAACGCGATTCAGTGTCATCAGCATTTTACGGAGCCACCACCGCGTTTTTCGGAAGCCTCTTTAATTAAATCATTAGAAGAGTATGGTATCGGTCGTCCATCAACGTATGCCTCAATTATTTATACATTGCAGTATCGCGAATATGTGGCAATGGACAACAAACGATTTAAACCAACCGATGTGGGTCGTATCGTCAATAAATTTTTGACACAGTATTTTACCCAGTATGTCGATTATGATTTTACGGCTAAATTAGAAGATGAGCTAGATTCGGTTGCATGCGGTGAAAAAGAATGGATACCGCTCCTGCATCATTTTTGGGAGCCGTTTAAAAAACAGGTGGATGACGTCTTGGAAACAGTAAAACGCAGTGATGTGACACAAGAAGCAATTGATGAAGCGTGTCCTCAATGTCAAAAGCCATTGTCGATTCGGTTGGGTCGACACAGTCGATTTATTGGATGCACAGCTTACCCTGAATGCAATTATACGCGTAGCGTGGACGAAGATAAAAATGCGCCGGCGGTTGCGGCTGAGATTGTGGAGGGTCGTGCATGTCCGCAGTGTCAGGGCCCGCTGCAGTTACGCACAGGGCGATATGGCAAATTTATTGGTTGTACGAGCTATCCAGACTGCAAATACATTGAATCATTGAATAAGCCACAGGACACTGGAGTCGATTGTCCTGAGTGTAACCAAGGCACGATGTTGAAACGCAAATCGCGGATGGGAAAAATCTTTTTCTCCTGCGCGCGCTATCCGGATTGCAAATATGCCGTATGGGATGAGCCGGTGGCACAACCTTGTGGAAAATGTGCGTGGCCTATTTTGACGCTTAAGACGACCAAAAAACGTGGAACAGAGTTAGTCTGTCCGAAGAAACCCTGTGATTTTGCGAAACCGACGGATGACGAACCAGACGCATAACACCTCCTTTAATATTACTTTTGCAGGGACTCCAGCCTTTTCTGCGGTGGTCCTCAATGCATTGATTGATTCTTCCCATCGCGTGATCGCTGTATACACTCAGCCGGATCGCCCGGCAGGACGTGGGCGTCATGTAACGCCGAGCCCTGTGAAAGCGTTAGCGGTTGCACATCAGCTCCCAGTTTATCAACCTGAGACATTGCGCGATCCAATAGTGCAGCAGCAATTGATAGCGCTCAAAGCGGATATCATCATTGTAGCAGCCTATGGATTAATATTGCCTTTAAATGTTTTAGAAGCACCTCGATTAGGTTGCCTGAACATTCATGCATCGCTGTTGCCGCATTGGCGAGGTGCTGCACCGATTCAGCGCGCGATTTTAGCGGGTGATGAAAAAACGGGTGCGACCATTATGCAAATGGATAAGGGGCTCGATACCGGCGCGATGCTATATAAAAAAGAATGTGATATTACATCAATGGATACCAGTGAAACAGTGCATGATCGCTTAGCGCATTTGGGGGCAGAGGCGTTATTGCATACCTTAGATGCGCTATCGACATTAACTCCTATTACGCAAGATCACTCTATGGCAACTTACGCACACAAAATATCGAAAGACGAAGCACGGCTTGATTGGTCGCGCACGGCGGATGAATGTGATCGTCAAATTCGTGCTTTTATTCCTTGGCCTGTCGCGACATTTTCCGACGGCATTCGCGTGTGGAAAGCAGAGGGACGTGAAAAATCAGTTGATCGATATCAACCCGGCGAAATTATAGCGGTTTCATCAGAAGGAATAGACGTTGCAACTGGAAAGAATGTGTTGCGTTTGCAGGTGTTACAGTTACCAGGTGGACGAGTGCTTCCTGTGGCGGATATCTTGAACGCGAGACGATCGGATTTTGCAGTGGGTACTATCTTATGTTAAATCAACGTGCCGCAGCAGCTCGCGTATTGTATCAAGTCATTGTTCGAGGCGCCTCACTAACAGATTCTTTATCATCGTGCGCCACAGATGCACGTGACCGTGGATTTTTACAAGCCTTATGTTTTGGCGTATGCCGTTCGTTTTTTCGATTAGATGCGCTATCTCAATTATTATTAGATATGCCACTTAAAGAAAAAGATCAGGATATTGGTATTTTAATTTTAGTGGGGTTGTTTCAGTTATCTAGCATGCGAGTACCTGCGCACGCTGCGATTTCTGAAACGGTGTCTGCTGTGGACGATTTTCAAAAATCATGGGCTAAAGGATTAGTGAATGCCGTATTGCGTCGCTATCAACGCGAGCAACCGACATTTGATGAAGCGGCTGAAGAAAGTGACAGTGCGTTTTACTCTCACCCCGATTGGATGATCGGAAAGATAAAGAAACAGTGGCCTGATCAGTGGCAAGAAATCTTAAGCGCTAACAATGAACATCCGCCTTTTTCGTTGCGCGTCAATCAACGAAAAATATCCCGAGCAGATTATATTGAAAAACTTGCATTACAGGAGTTGGTTGTCGATCGCATTCCAGAAACGCAATGCGGCATTATTTTAAATCCTCCGATTGATGTTGAAGCGCTGCCTGGATTTCGAGCAGGCGAGATATCCGTTCAAGATGGCGCAGCACAGCTGGTCTGTGAGCAGTTAAATGTAGAAAAAGGTTTGCGCGTTCTCGATGCGTGTGCCGCACCGGGCGGAAAAACGGCTTATTTATTAGAGCAATGCGATATTGATTTGGTCGCATTAGATAACGACAAAAAACGTTTAGAAAGTGTTAAAGAAAATTTGGCTCGCTTAAATTTGTCAGCAGAAATGGTTTGTGCTGACATGCGAGATGTATCAATCTGGTGGGATGGAAAATGTTTTGATCGTGTATTATTAGATGCACCCTGTTCCGCGAGCGGCGTGATTCGTCGTCACCCGGATATTAAATTATTGCGTCGCCCGACTGACATCGCTCAGCTTGCTGTTGTTCAGGCAGAGTTGTTGCGTGCCGCGTGGCACGTATTAAAATCGGGTGGGCAGCTTCTCTATGCAACATGTTCCATTTTTAAAGAAGAAAATACAAAAGTGCTAGAAGCCTTTTTGGCAGAACATCCTGACGCGGTTGAAGAAAAAATGCTTGTCTGTTGGGGCTTTGAATGCGTGATTGGCCGGCAGATCTTGCCAGGCCAACACGAAATGGACGGATTTTATTGCGCACTCTTAAGAAAGACTTAAGGGCAATGTGTCGACGTCTGCTGGGCACCCCTTTCCAACAATCTGTTTGGAAGGCGTTATGCGATTCCCGCATGGTGAAACGAGAAGCTATGCGGATGAGGCATCTGCCATCGGCAAGCCAACCGCCCATCGTGCCGTCGCCAATGCGAATCGAGCCAATCAATTGGCTATTATTGTTCCATGTCACCGCATTGTGGGACGTTCAGGTGAATTGGGCGGGTATGCGGGTCGAATTCATCGCAAAAAATGGTTAATTGAACATGAAAATAGTACACTTTTGATTTGAATTTAAAAGAATAGAGGAACTCCCATGCGTATCGAAAACGATGTCAAACTGGATTTTAAGGATGTGCTCATTCGACCCAAGCGCAGCGTTTTAAGCTCGCGGTCAGAAGTGTCATTGGATCGCGAATTTCGATTTAAGCATTCGGGCGCCGTATGGAAGGGCGTGCCTATCATTGCGGCCAATATGGATCATACCGGCACATTTGACATGGCGAATGCGTTGTCCGGGCATGGGCTATTAACGGCGATGGATAAATTTATTTCTATCTCAGATTGGAAGCGTTTTTCTGAAAAACATCCTGCTGCGTTTACATCGAGTTTTGTATCGCTAGGTATTGCAGAAGAGGATTTTACAAAAATACAGGACATTATGAAAGTTGCACCTGTATCGATGATCTGTTTGGATGTTGCTAATGGTTATACCGAGCGGTTTGTGGATTTTTTAAAGCGTTTGCGTGATACGTATCCTGACAAAGTCATTATGGCAGGGAATGTTGTGACGGGTGAAATGGTAGAAGAGCTGGTTTTATCGGGCGCTGATATTGTGAAAATTGGGATTGGCCCAGGGTCTGTTTGCACGACACGTGAAAAAACCGGCGTGGGTTATCCGCAGCTTTCAGCGATTATTGAATGTGCCGATGCAGCGCACGGATTAGGCGGTTATGTGTGCGCGGATGGTGGGTGTACGTCGCCAGGCGATGTTGCTAAAGCTTTTGCAGCAGGCGGTGATTTTGTGATGCTGGGCGGTATGTTGTCTGGTCATGATGAATGTTTGGGTGATATTATTGAAGAAGGCGGAGCGCGCTATAAACGTTTCTATGGCATGAGCTCGAGTGAGGCGATGGAAAAACATCATGGAACTGTTGCAAAATACCGTGCCAGCGAAGGTCGATCGGTGAACGTGCCTTATCGAGGACCTGTGCAACATACGATTTTAGATATTTTGGGTGGATTGCGATCGACGTGTACGTATGTGGGTGCGCATCGTTTGAAGGAATTGTCGAAGCGCACGACGTTTATTCGTGTGACGCAGCAATTGAATGAAGTGTTTGTGTCGCATCAGGCGAAATAAAAAAATCTGTCAATCTCTGTGTGTTTTTGTCATCCCCGCGCTCTCGTTGTCATCCCCGCGAAGGCGGGGACCCATTCTGCAAATAACTCTATTAGAGAGATAAGCCTAATATCGCTCGTTTTCCCTGGGTATCTCTTAAATATTATACTCACAGACCTTACAATAGTGGGTCCCCGCCTTCGCGGGGATGACAAAAAAGAAGCGGGGATGACAAAAAAGAAGCGGGGATGACAAGAAAAAGTGGGGATGATAGATTTTATTTTCTAGGTGTGCTCCGCTATCCACTCTGAAATATCCCGCACTTCTTTATCGCACACGGTATGCGCCATAGGGTATTTGTGAAACGTCACGGAGAAGTCTTTTTCTTTTAATGTGGCTGCCGTCATTTCACTAAGAGCAATGGGTAGTATATCGTCTTCCGTCCCATGTGCGAGAAAAACAGGCAGCTTTTTATTCACCGTGTTGTTGGCGAACCAAGTCTCTGCATGAGGAAGGCAACCAGATAGCGACATGACGCCACCCAGTGTTTCGGGGTAGCTAAGCCCCGCTGCAAGGGCGATCGCGGCGCCTTGTGAAAATCCGGCTAAAAAGATTTTTTCTGTCGAAATAGCCCCTTTTTCGATATCAATTATTTTAGCGATTTGATCAATCGAAGCATCGAAATCGCTTTTTTCGACGTATCGGTCAATATCGCGGCTATGAATATCGAACCAGGCTCTCATTCGCTGTCCTTGATAAATGCTGATGGCACGAAAGGGCGCATGCGGAAAAATAAAGCGAATCGCTACACTGTCTGGCAAGCTTAATTCAGAGACGATGGATACAAAGTCGTTGCCATTGGCGCCTAGGCCATGCAGCCAAATGATGGTATGTGTTGCGGGTTTTGACGGATTCATCTCAATTTGGGTGGATGAGCTTGATTGAGTATAGTTTTTTGCCATAATTTTGGTCTCATGAGGATTGATTAATGCCAGTTTACAGAGTAATCTTGAGGAGTAAACAGGCTTTTTACCCCATTTGTCTGTATCAATGAATTAAAAAAGGAATTTTTATGAAAAAAACGCTTCACTCCATTCTTGGTGTTACCTTGCTCGAAATTATGTTGGTGCTGGCTATTGCGTCGATGGTTATTTTGATGTCGATTCGTTATTACCAGTCTGCCTCCACCAATCAAAAAATTAACGCAACGATAAATACGATTACCGGTATTGTGGCGGCTGGCGAAAGCGTGTTGGGGGCAACCGGCGCTGTTCCAACCTCAACAACGATTCTACCTTATTTGCCTGGCGGTGCGTTGCCGAATTCTCCGTTTGGCGGCCCTGTTACGATGACACCAGCCACCGCAACGTCTTATAATATTGTAATAAATACAGGCGCTGGCTGTCAGCAGATAAAAACGCTGATTCAACAGAATAATAAGCTGACTACCGCCAGCCCATGTGCTGCAAAGGCTGAGAATGCACTGACTATTCTTGTTAACGAATAAATAAAAATATAATAGGGCGCCTTTGTCGAGACGCCCTTTCTTTTTTAATAGCGATAGTGTTCTGGTTTATACGGCCCACTTACCGCGATATTCAAATACGCGGCTTGCTCTGATGTGAGCGTTGTCAATTTCACTCCGAGTTTATCTAAATGCAATCGTGCGACCTCCTCATCCAATTTTTTAGGTAAGACGTGTACGCCGAGCGAATATTTTTCCGTGTGCTGCCATAATGCCATCTGTGCCAAGACTTGATTGGTGAAGGAAGTCGACATGACAAAACTCGGATGCCCTGTTCCGCAACCTAGATTGACTAAGCGTCCTTCCGCTAAAATGATGATGCGCTTTCCGTCGGGGAAAATGACGTGATCGACTTGTGGTTTAATATTTTCCCATGTGTATTGGCGGAGTGATGCAATATTGATTTCAGAATCAAAGTGGCCAATGTTGCAGACAATCGATTGGTTTTGCATTTGGAGTAAATGATCATGCGTGATGACATCGCAGTTGCCTGTTGCTGTCACAAATATATTTGCTTTGGATGCGGCTTCATCCAATGTGACAACGCGGAAGCCTTCCATCGCCGCTTGTAGTGCGCAAATGGGGTCGATTTCTGTCACCCAAACCGTTGCGCCTAATCCGCGGAGCGATTGCGCAGAGCCTTTTCCGACATCGCCGTAGCCGCACACAACTGCAATTTTTCCCGCAATCATGACGTCTGTCGCGCGCTTAATGGCATCGACCAAGGATTCGCGGCAACCATATAAATTATCGAATTTGGATTTGGTCACCGAATCGTTGACATTGATGGCCGGCACTTTAAGCGCGCCTGCTTTGTGCATTTGAATTAATCGATGCACGCCAGTGGTGGTTTCTTCAGATACACCTTTGACGTTCTTTAGTAGCTCAGGATATTTTTGGTGCATCATCAGCGTTAAATCACCACCATCATCAAGCAATAGATTGGGCTGCCAATTCGGTGCACCAATAATGGATTGTTCGAGACACCAGTTGTATTCTTCTTCTGTTTCGCCTTTCCAAGCGAATACAGGAATGCCTGCTTTTGCAATAGCGGCAGCTGCATGATCTTGTGTGGAAAAAATATTGCAAGACGACCAACGCACTTCGGCGCCGATCGTGGTGAGCGTTTCAATTAAAACGGCCGTTTGAACGGTCATGTGCAAGCAACCAATAATGCGAGCGCCTTTGAGCGGTGCGCTCTCCTTGTATTGCGCGCGCAAGCTCATGAGACCTGGCATTTCGGTTTCCGCAATCTGAATTTCTTTGCGGCCCCAGTCGGCTAAATTCATATCTGCTACTTTGTAATCGTTCATATATACCCCTTTTTTTCATGGCATGGTGGTGGGCACGCAAACAGCGCTTTGCCCACCCTACATTTCTGCAAAGTTCGGTAGGGTAGGCAAAGCGCTGTTTGCGTGCCCACCATTTCGATGTTTATTTAGCGGCTTTTCGTAATGCGTCGGCTTTGTCTGTTCTTTCCCAAGGGACATTAATGTCTTCGCGTCCAAAATGCCCGTAACTCGCCGTTTGACGATAAATAGGCTGGAGCAAATCAAGCATCTTGATAATGCCATATGGGCGTAAGTCAAAGTGATCGCGGATGAGCTGAATTATTGTTGCGTCGGATATTTTCCCTGTGCCAAAGGTATCAACGTAAATAGAGATCGGTTCAGCAACACCAATCGCATAAGAGAGCTGAATTTCAATGCGATCAGCGAGCTCTGCCGCCACGATATTTTTTGCGACATAACGCGCGGCATAAGCGGCTGATCGATCCACTTTGGAGGGATCTTTTCCAGAAAAGCAGCCACCACCATGTCGTGCCATGCCACCATAAGAGTCGACGATAATTTTCCGTCCTGTGAGTCCGCAGTCTCCGAGTGGTCCGCCAATGACAAAGCGTCCTGTTGGGTTGACGTAAAATTTCGTATTTTCATCGATCCATTCTACGGGCAATACGGGCTTGATGATTTCTTCAATGACAGATTCGACTAAGTTGGATTGATTGATACCAGGATCGTGCTGGGTGGATAAAACAACGGCTTCAATACCGACCGGTTTGTCGTTGACATAACGAAAGGTGATTTGGCTTTTCGCATCCGGGCGAAGCCAAGAGAGCGCACCTTCTTTCCGTAACATCGCTTGTCGTTTGACCAATTCATGTGCGTAGAAGATAGGAGCAGGCATGAGCGCGTCGGTTTCATTGGTGGCATAGCCAAACATGAGTCCTTGATCGCCAGCGCCTTGGTTCTCGGGAGCGGCGCGATCCACGCCTTGGGCAATATCAGGAGATTGTTTGCCGATAGCCGATAATACAGCGCAGGATTCCCAGTCAAATCCGATGGCAGAGCTATTATAACCAATATCGCGTATCACATTGCGTGTAATTTGTTCGATATCAACCCAGGCAGAGGTTGTGACTTCGCCACCGACAAGCACCATGCCTGTTTTAACAAACGTTTCGCAGGCAACCCGAGCGTCCTGGTCTTGTGTGAGGATCGCATCCAGAATGGCATCGGAGATTTGATCCGCGATTTTATCGGGATGACCTTCTGATACCGATTCAGAAGTGAACAAGAATTTTTTTTCCATAAAATATTCCTTTTGCGCAATCAATATTAATGGCAGCATCATAAACATTTTTCTGGTAATATTCACCCATTATTATTTTTCCAGGAGTGAGACATGCTCTCATCTCGTGAACGGGCTAACGCGATCCGTGCGCTGGCAATGGATGCAGTGCAAAAAGCGAACTCAGGCCACCCCGGTATGCCTATGGGAATGGCAGATATCGCTGAGGTGTTGTGGAATGATTTTTTAAGCCACAATCCAGACAATCCGCACTGGACCAATCGCGATCGTTTCGTTGTCTCGAACGGTCATGGCTGTATGCTGCAATATGCCTTGCTGCATTTATCCGGTTATGCACTAACGCTTTCAGATATCAAACAATTTCGTCAGCTGCACTCGAAAACGCCTGGGCATCCTGAATGGGGCGAAACCGTTGGCGTTGAAACAACAACGGGTCCGTTGGGGCAGGGTTTAGCGAATGCGGTCGGCATGGCTATCGCAGAGCGTCATTTAGCTAGTCAATTTAATCGCGACGGATTTCCCCTGATTGATCATTTTACGTATGCATTGGTAGGTGACGGGTGCCTTATGGAGGGCATTTCGCATGAAGTGTGTTCGCTTGCTGGAACCTTAGGGTTGGGCAAGCTTATCGTATTATATGACGATAACAATATCTCCATTGATGGCGAGGTGCATGGTTGGTTTACGGATAACACACCAAAGCGTTTTGAAAGTTATGGGTGGCATGTTGTGCCTCATGTGGATGGTCATGATAGCCAAGCGATTCATGCAGCCATCCTCGACGCGCGATCTGTCACGGATAAGCCCAGTCTCATTTGTTGTAAGACAATTATTGGATTTGGTGCACCCAATGTGGCGGGCACAGCTGAAACACATGGAGCGGCACTAGGGGAACAGGAAGTCGCGGCTGCACGAAAAAATTTGAATTGGGCGTACACGCCTTTTGAGATACCGGACGAATACTATCAATCCTGGGATGCGCGTTTAAAAGGCGCGCTGCGTGAAAAAGCGTGGAACGATTTATTCGCGCGTTATCAGAATCAGTATCCTGAGTTGGCGATTGAATTGAATCGTCGTTTGGCGCGACTGTTGCCGATGAATTGGATGGAGAGTGCGCATGCGCTCATCGATTCTCTGGACAATCAAAAACAAACTATTGCTACACGAAAAGCATCGCAACTATGCATCAATCATTTCGCAACAATATTGCCCGAGTTTATGGGAGGTTCCGCGGATCTCACGGGATCGAATTTAACTCATTGGGAAGGCGCCAAAGCATTTTCTAAGACGACTCCTTCAGGACAATATATTTATTACGGTGTTCGTGAATTTGGTATGTCTGCCATCATGAACGGATTGGCGTTGTATGGCGGCATCATTCCTTTCGGCGGAACATTTTTAACATTTTCGGATTATGCACGCAATGCCATTCGACTAGCGGCGCTGATGCGACAACGCGTGATTTTTGTGTATACGCACGATTCTATTGGGTTGGGCGAAGATGGGCCGACGCATCAGTCAATTGAACATGGACCGAGTTTACGTTTAATCCCGAATTTGTCCGTTTGGCGTCCGTGCGATACAGTGGAAACAGCGTTTGCCTGGAAGTCCGCGATCGAATATCAGGGCCCGACGTGTTTATTGTTGTCGCGCCAAAATCTTAACTTTCAGGAGCGCGATAAAAAAGCGCGTGAGGATATTGCAAAGGGCGGTTATATTTTATTGGACAGCGCTATAGCACCACAAATTATTTTAATCGCAACGGGATCGGAAGTCGCATTAGCGACGGATGTTGCACGTATTTTAATGAAAGAAAATATTGCGGTACGTGTTGTGTCGATGCCTTGTGTGAATATATTTTTAGCGCAGGATGCGGCTTATCAAGAGTCGGTGTTGCCAAAAGCAATGACAGTGCGTGTTGCGATAGAGGCTGCAAGCAGCACCGGCTGGTATCAATTTGTGGGCTTTGAGGGTCGCGTGATAGGGATCGATCATTTTGGTTTCTCAGCACCTGCTAAAGATGTATTTAAGGAATGTGGTTTGACGGTTGAGAACATTAAAGAAGCGTGCAATCAGTTACTGAAATAGGAGGTCAATCAATGGCTATTCGTGTTGCAATTAATGGGTATGGTCGTATTGGGCGTAATATTTTGCGAGCGCATTATGAATTAAAAAAACATGCTGACATTGAGATTGTTGCAATCAATGATTTGGGGGACATCAACATGAATGCGCACTTGACGCGCTTCGATTCAACCCATGGACGATTCCCTGGTGAAGTTAGTGTGTCTGGCCAAAACATGATAGTGAATGGCCAGACGATACGAGTGGTGTCAGAGCGCGATCCTAAAGAATTGCCCTGGAAAGAATTAAACATTGATGTGGTGCTGGAGTGCACGGGATTTTTTACTAGCAAAGAAAAAGCATCATCCCATTTAGAGGGTGGCGCTAAAAAAGTATTGATTTCCGCACCCGCAACCGATGTGGATGCAACCATTGTCTATGGCGTGAATCACACGACATTAAAATCGGGTGACAGCATTATCTCTAATGCATCGTGTACAACGAATTGTTTGGCGCCTCTCGCTAAAGTATTGCACGAAGGGATTGGTATTGAGAAAGGGTTGATGAACACCATTCACTCTTACACCAATGACCAAGCGTTGTTGGATGTGGCGCACAGCGATATTCGTCGTGCACGAGCCGCAGCGCATTCGATGATTCCGACCAAAACAGGCGCTGCATCGGCTGTGGGTCTTGTGTTGCCCGAATTAAATGGCAAGTTAGATGGTTTTTCCATTCGCGTTCCAACGATGAATGTCTCTGTTGTCGATTTAACATTTATCGCGAAACGCGCGACAACCGTGGATGAAATTCATCAGTTAATTCATGCAGCAGCGAATGGTCCTTTAAAAGGTATTTTAGAAGTCAATCAAGAGCCGTTGGTGTCTGTTGATTTTAATCATCAGCCAGCGTCTTCTATTTTTGATGTCGCTTATACAAAAGTCATCGACGGTAATTTAGTGAAAGTATTGTCGTGGTATGACAATGAGTGGGGTTTCTCGAATCGAATGTTAGATGTGGTTGTTGAGATGATGAAGGCGAAATAATGGATGGTGGTGGGCACGCAAACAGCGCTTTGCCCACCCTGCATTGCGATCAAAGGTAGGGTGGACAAA
>CANJVW010000024.1 GCA_947478495.1 Legionellales bacterium
GATTAGCAATCGGAGAAAAAATTTCTAATGTTTCTTTGGCGATCCGACGGCGTTTTTTTTGAGGGAGACTGCCCAGTGTTTGCATGTTATGCAAACGATCCGCTAGCTTGATGAGAATCACACGAATATCACGCGCCATGGCCATCACCATTTTTCGAAAATTCTCGGCCTGGGCTTCAGCGTAGGATTCAAATTCAATTTGAGTGAGCTTGGTCACCCCGTCCACAAGATCCGAGACTTCTTTGCCGAATCGGCGGGTGATGTCGGGCTTTTCAATCGCGGTGTCTTCTATCACATCATGCAACAGAGCGGCGATGAGGGTTGGTGGATCCATTCGCATGTCGGCAAGAATGCCCGCGACAGCTAGCGGATGGGTGATATACGGTTCACCCGTATGGCGTGTTTGCAAGCTATGCGCTTCTTTGGCAAGCAAATATGCATCTGCAACCATATTGATTTGAGCAGCGCTGAGATAAAGCGTTAATTTTTCGCGTAGCGAGACAAATCTATTCAAATCGTTTTGTCCTTATTGTGCTTCTGCAGGCGGCTCGTGTGTCTCTGTCTCATTGAATACCGCGCTAATGGCAATGATTGTTTCGTCAGCCTGAGCATGAGGAACATGTGCATCACTAAAGTCCGTGTGCCCGCTTGCAATTTCACGCAATGCGACGACCGTCGCCTTATCATTATCCCATTCTACAGTGGGGTCTGCACTGCCTTTCATGAGCTGGCGAGCGCGCTTAGCCGCTAACATGACTAATTTAAATCGGTTTTCGACATGTTCTAAGCAATCTTCAACAGTAATACGTGCCATATACGGATACCTATCTCTTTTTTTTATTAAGAATCGCCAATATTAACAGATGAGAAGGGGCTTGGCTATTGTCTTGACAATCCCTTTTCTCGAGTTAAAATGGGGCCGCTTATTCAAGCAGCCAATCATTATCGTCGCCTTTTACTCCTATTTTCACCCCCCTTCCCGATTCCTCTTACTTCATTTCATAAGGAATATTTATGCCTCTTGCTATTGTTTATAGTCGTGCCACATCCGGCATTGATTCACCCTTGGTCACAATCGAAGTGCATATTACATATGGTGTACCGCGGTTTTTTATTGTGGGATTGCCCGAAACCGCGGTTAAAGAAAGCGAGCATCGCGTGGAAAGCGCACTGCTTCAGTCGAATTTTGAGTTTCCACGTCGTCGCGTCACCATTAATTTGGCGCCCGCTGATTTACCGAAAGAAGGCGGTCGGTTTGATTTGCCGATTGCATTGGGTATTTTGGCAGCTTCTCAACAAATTCCATTGGATATTTTGAAGCAATATGAATTTGTAGGTGAGCTCGCTTTATCGGGCGAGTTGCGTCTTGTGCACGGGATTTTGCCGATTGTGCTCGGCGCTACACGATCGGGACGTTGTTTAATTGTGCCAACAGACAATGCGCCAGAGGCGGCATTAGTCAAAGAAGCGGAGGTCTTATCCGCTGGTCATTTGCTCGAAGTCTGTGCATTTCTTCAAGGAAAAAAAGAGCTTCCCCCCTGTGTGCTGTCGGGGAATGCATCGCACTCTAGTATGGCGCCCGACTTGCTCGATGTCCGCGGTCAGCCACACGCAAGGCGCGCACTCGAAATCGCGGCGGCCGGAAAACACAGCTTATTATTCATGGGACCGCCGGGCACAGGAAAAACGATGCTGGCAAGTCGTATGCCCAGTATTTTGCCAGACTTAGACAACCAACAGGCCGTGGAAGTGGCAACGATCGCATCAGTCAGCAGCCAAGGATTTCAGGTGGCAGAATGGGGCCGCGCGCCTTTTCGTTCGCCGCATCACAGTTGCTCCAGTGCGGCGCTTGCAGGAGGTGGTCGCCCTCCTCGTCCGGGTGAAATTTCCTTGGCACATGGCGGCGTGTTATTTTTAGATGAACTCCCTGAATTTAATCGAGCAGCGCTTGAATCATTGCGTGAGCCGCTCGAATCCGGAAAAATTACGATTTCACGTGCCGCCTTTCAATCTGTTTTTCCCGCACAATTTCAATTGCTCGCCGCCATGAATCCATGTCCCTGCGGTTATGCGGGTAGCACACTCAAAAAATGTTATTGCACAGAGGAACAAGTGCGACGTTATCTTCGAAAATTATCGGGGCCTCTATTAGATCGGATTGATATGCAAGTGGAGGTGCCGAGTTTGCCGCCTAGCGTTTTGGCATTGTCTGCTTCACAGGGTGAAGCGAGTGCTATCGTGAAATCTCGCGTGCTCGCTGCGCGCGCTGCTCAACACCATCGACAAGGGAAATGCAATCAAGTGATTTTGGTGAATGAACTAGAAACAGTTTGTAATTTATCGAACGATACGAATGCGTTACTTCAAAAAGCGATACAGCGATTTAATTTGTCTGCACGCGCCTATCATCGTTTATTGAAAGTCGCGCGCACTATTGCGGATTTATCGAGCGAATCAGCGGTGTTGAGTGCTCATGTGAGCGAGGCGTTGACCTATCGGTGTTTGGACAGAATGCGGGCGGAGTTATTGGAAGCCGAGACCCATTAACGAGCTAATTTGTTGACATTTGTCAACATTTGAATATACTTCACATTAATAGGAATCCGTCAGATGTCAAAACGGAAAAAGCACCCGAGCAAAGCGATTGAATTGGCTGTTCAGTATGCGGAAAACAGAGGATGGAGATACAAAGAAGCAGGATATTCTGCTCATGCATGGAGAAGACTGCTTTGCTCCTTTCAGTCTGCTGATGGGTGTCAAATGTCGGTATGGTCAACGCCCCGCAGCGCGGAGAATCATGCGAAACAGATTCGTCGGATAGTTGATAGATGTGAGCATAATACAGAGTGAGGTAATCCCATGAAAAAAATGAAAACGCATTCATTTACGCTAGTCTTAAAGGATGTGCACGAACACACACCGAATTTGGAAGACAGTTTGTATGAAGCGGGCTGTGATGATGCTTTGATCCATTTTAGACATGGAGCAGTGTATTTAGATTTTGATCGAAAAGCGGTGTCGCTTGAAGAGGCGGTTATTTCTGCTATTCGAGAGGTGAAATCTGCTTCTGTTGACGCGCATGTTTTAAGTGTGGCGCCAGAGAATTTGGTGACT
Organism: Legionellales bacterium; assembly: GCA_947478495.1. Taxonomy (GTDB): domain Bacteria; phylum Pseudomonadota; class Gammaproteobacteria; order DSM-16500; family DSM-16500; genus CANJVW01. The sequence continues at coordinate 3,115 of CANJVW010000024.1, forward strand.
GAATCAGAAATTGCAAAACGGCTTAATAAAAGTCGACAGCTTGTTTCGTTATGGATTAAGGGGGAAAGGAGGCAATCTTTTCCTCATCCTGTCATGCGATTGGCGCATAAGTCGGCGCTTTGGAAATGGAGCGAAGTCGCTACTTGGGCGTATCAATGTAAGATGATTGATAATAAGGAGTTGTTAGATAATGCATTGTTTCTCGAACATATTCATGCCGTTTTAGAAGAATGCGATAAAAAAACACGCGATATTCGTCATGGATTGCTTAGAAAAATAGAAGCACCTTATCAGGCGGGCGCGCATTAGACCTTTACCATCTTATCGAGAATGCGGTATTCTTTTAATATAATGGATGATTGATGAGGATACGGACATGACGCTGACATTTTACCCGCACGAAGAAGATCTAGAAGGTAGCACGACCGAGTCTCGATTAGAGCATTTCATGGTGGCTGCGGAGCAGTATAAAGCAGCTATGTTAGAAACCAAGCTTCCCGATCCATCGGCTAGCACGACTGAATCTAAAGCGAGCCTCCCTCGCGATCTTGTTTCTGCCTATAACTGGGATCAATTAGCCAAAGTATTGCGTGAAGTGCGAGAAATTCCGGAGCAAAACACAGCCAATCGACTGATGAAAACGAAATACTTGGCAAAACTCGCTGATGTTTACGAAATACTATGCAGCGCCAAAATGCCTAAACTCGAAGCGGTTCGCCTTGCGATCTTGAGCGAGGCTAATCAGCTGAAGGGCGCAAGCGCGGGGTAATTATGTTGATTGGAATATAGGGTGGGCAAAGAGTGCTACGCTTCGCTGCCCACCTTGTATTTTATCGTCGAACGGCAACTCGCGACATAAATTGTTCCAAGTCGTCAGAAGTGATTTCCTTATCTTTAGGTTTTTTAATGGTTTCAAGAACGACCCGCTTTTTGTCCGACTCTCTGTTAATTGACTCGACCAGTTCGTCTTTTTTAGCGTTCGAATCTTGCGATGCAAAACATCTAAAGTCTGTACGCATGAAATGGCGATACAGCGTTTTTTCTTGTGTCATCTCTATTCTTTCTTCGTTAGGACTATAGTCTTCAGGGACGCCTTTTACTGCGCCAGAAAATTTTCTCAAAGTGGCATAAGTGATAGTAGCAGAATTCAATTGATTTTCTGAGATCTCCAGATTAACGAGCCCTCTAAGTTCCGGCGCATTATCAAGCAACTTTGCTAATTTCTTTCCGCTTTTTGTTTCCGTTCCCCACGCCCAAAAACGCTCGACCAATGCGTTATGCGTTATTTCTTTTAAATATCTTATCGCCTTTTTTCTATCAATCTTTTGGTCGCCTCCAATGCGACTGGCGATTTCTTGTAGTATGGTTTCCTTGGTTTGAAACCAGTTAAAGAACCAACTTAACCAACTCGTGGCTTTTTTTGTGTTTTCAGTGAGATAGAGCAATTCGTTTTTTAATTTTAGGCTATCTTGGCTATCTTTTTTTTCTTCTGCTCCGGACGCTGCTTCTGGCTCGCGTTTTAGGCTTTTTAGAGGCGTGTAATGCTTTAGCTCAGGTGGGACAGAGAAAGTAATGTCAGGAAGCGCTGAGGCAATTTTCTTTGCAATAGCGGTAAAGACTTTGCGCTCCTCTTCAATAGACACAAGGGTATCGCGGTCAAGAAAAATCATATCGACTATTCTGCCCGGTCCTGACTCACCACACGTTTTTTGAAACACAATAACACCTTTTGAGCTGTCTGCTGTGTTAGCATCGATGGCGATATAAAAGTTAGCGCCAATATTTTTCAAGGTTGCTATCACGCTGTCACAATTCCCGCACGCAGCGTCCAATTGGCATGTGCATGCATCACCCCTTTTTGTATGCTGTAATTCTTTGCTGTCAACTGGTGTTAGGCGCTTAGCGATAAAACGAAGAAACGATACGTCCTTTGCTTCTTGTTGAGCGCTAGCAGGGTTTAGCTCACTTTTGGACTCAACAGCGATCCTGACGGTCTCATCTTTCCATTCAAATGCCGTTTTGAATGTGGGGCCTGATCTTGACATGGGATATACTCTTGTTTATTTATTGGGCGTATCATAGTAAATTTTTTTACAACAGTCCATTCATTAATTTGACGAAAACGCTTTTCTGCAGTACAGTGAGCACTGATTTTGTCCAGAATAATGCTATGTCTATACTCAATATTGCCAGCTATAAATTCATTAGATTGAATGAGTTATCTCTTCTTCGAGAGGAAATGCTGCGTCAATGCGAAGAATTTTGCATCAAAGGCAGCATTTTGTTAAGCCCTGAGGGGATTAATATTAATTTAAGCGGTACCCTGGATAATATAGCACTATGGATGAATTTTTTGAAAAAAGACCCACGCTTTAACGATATGACTTTTAAAGAAAGTTACTCTGACACCGTCCCCTTTAAGCGACTTAAAGTGAAGCTCAAGAAAGAGATTATCACGTTGCGTCATCCCGAGATTCGTCCTGATGAAAAACGCGCCCCCGCTATTTCAGCGATGGCACTTAAAACATGGCTCGATGAAAAGCGAGACATTACTTTGTTAGATACACGTAATGATTATGAAATAGCGTTGGGTACATTTGAAGGGGCGGTGGATTTGCAGATCGCGGATTTCTGCGCTTTACCGGAAGCGGTGAGCAATATTCCCAAAGACAAACCTATCGTAATGTTTTGCACGGGCGGTGTGCGGTGTGAAAAAGCGGGATTGCATTTACTGGAAAAAGGATTTTCTGAGGTGTATCAACTCGAAGGCGGTATTTTACAATATTTTTCTGAAGCAGGTGGCGCGCATTATCAAGGTAGTTGTTTTGTGTTTGATGAACGCGTGGCACTCAACCCTAATTTACAACCGATATAAAAAAAGGATAAGACAATGAGCTTAGATCATTTAGCTGTAGGAAAAAATGTACCCGATGATATTAATGTCGTGATTGAAATTTCGTCACACAGCGATCCGATTAAATATGAGGTGGATAAAAAAAGCGGGTTGTTGATGGTGGATCGCTTTGTTGCAACGTGCATGCATTATCCGTGTGAATATGGATTTGTGCCGCACACTTTGTCTGAAGATGGTGATCCGGTGGATGTGTTGGTGGTCGCACCTTTTGCATTGAATCCGGGTGTCGTGATTCGTTGTCGCCCAATCGGTATGCTCGCGATGACAGATGAATCGGGGAAAGACGCTAAAATTTTAGCGGTGCCGGTGGATAAGCTTTCGTCGCGTTACACGCATGTGCAACAACCCAGTGATCTAGGCGTTGAATTTTTAGCCTCGATCGAACATTTTTTCCAACATTATAAAGACTTGGAAAAAGGAAAGTGGGTAAAGATTGATGGCTGGAAAGATGTCGAGACAGCCAAAAAAGAAATCTTGGCGAGTGTGGCGCGGTTTGAGGAAAATAAGTCATAGCGTTATCTCCCTGTGTGCTTCCGCGCCCTGTCATCTCCGTTTTTTCTTGTCATCCCTGCTCTCTCTTGTCATCCCCGCGAAAGCGGGGATCCATCCTGCGTTTGGCCAATGCTTGCAAAATAGATGTATCTTGTTTCTCCAGCTTGCGTTCCGCAAGCTTTTCACCGTCAGAGATTTTTTCAGAATGGGTCCCCGCCTTCGCGGGGATGACAAGAGAGAGCAGGGATGACAAGAAAAAACGGGGATGACAAGAGGGAGCGGGGATGACAAAGGAGTATGCGGGGATAACGCGTGAAAGGGATGACGTGTTTAAAGTAATCTGCACAAACGGATACAAAAAATCAAACGGTATACGCACGACTGTTTATTAGGCCACAACACCACCGAGTCGATTCAACCTCCCGTACTTCTCCCAGATTATTGGCTGCCACAAGCATTTTCAGATCGTGATAAGTGAGCTTGTGCGTATCTATGTTTTCATTAGGCAAGTGTTTTTCCTCTGATGATAGATCTATAGGAGGGAAGAGACACAATCTTATCCTGTGGTTATCTGGGTGATTGAGGAGATCGAGCAGCGTTTTCCCACTTTTTGTTTGGGCATTGCGGTGGGGGTCAGCGTCCCAGCGGGGATGAATCGCCAATGTAATCATTTTAACAAGTATGTTTTTAATGACTGGATCGGTAAACGATTCTTCTGCTGCTTTGACAATAGACTGAAAATTTTTTGATGGAATGCCGGGAAAAAAGTTACACCACCCGCTCGTTTTCTCTTCAAGTTGTTTTGCAATTTCGAGCAGCTGCTCCGAGATAACCGCTATTCGAATTTTTTCAATCGGAACATGCCCATTTGTTTTTTTACAATGTAAAAATAGTGTATGGTTTAAATCGTCTAGGGTGAGCCGAGCAAACGCCATGAGCTGATAGTGCTGGAGTGACGGATTAGGAGATTGTTCTGATAGGTGTGTTTGAATATCTAAATGGATGAGAGCCCTGAGGCGAGCATTTTCTTGTAGGTTTAATTTATCTAATAGTATCTTGGCTGAACTCGCGATGTCAGTATATTCTTGATCCTGCAATGCGTTATGGGCGATAGCGCGCAAAAAATCTGTAGAGGACGCGCGATCATAATCATCAATCAGTGATTCATGGGTATAACGGACGGCGGATGTATTAATATTATCTCTTATAGCGATAAAACGCTTTTCTTTTTCTGAGTGTAGAATCAGATCCGCTTGGTGAGCGCAAAAAATGAGAGCGTCTGTGAGCGCTAGGAGATCGCTATTATATTTTTCGAATGAGGTTTTATGTTCGGAACCATTGATCCTGAAGTAGATTGTATCAAATGTGTAGTGAATGAGTTGGATCAGTTTATTAATAAACATAGCGGCCATTGCTAGCTCTATCTCTGGGCTGAGGTTTGCGTTTGGCTGAGGATAGGTATGTAATGAATAGGTGTCTTTGTTGTTTAAATCAACACAAAGCATAGTTTGAATGATGAGCTCATCTATTTTGGCTTCTCCTGTCCATTGACCACTATGATTTGCTTCCCATATCACTTTTCTTGCTTCTCCATCCCATGGAGTGTGATGATTTTCCCCCCATTTTTTTTGTTCTTCTTGCTCGTTCCATACACTCTTCTCAAAGGGGGATTCGATAGAGATTGTGATGTTTTCTGTCGATATGATGGGGTTGTCTGATTTTTCAGTGATGTCCGTTTGACGGCGAAGCGTCGACATAATAGTGTTAAGTCTGTCTACGATTTCTGTTGGCCCAGTCACTTGCTCAAGAGAGAGATGATGCCTCTCAGAAAAGAGTTGCATTTCATCTAACATTTTTTGGAACATGGCGTTTTCAAGAGAAAGGTTTGTTGATTCTAGTTTCTCGAGGTCGGCCATCACCAATCGAATAGAGCGGTTATTATTTTGAAAAAGAATGTAGCCTTTGAGCGGAGGCTCTTGATTCAATTTTGTTCTGTCTCGCAAACAACAAAGATAATATGCTTGACTTTTATCTCGCAGGAGCTGCTCTATGTTTTTACGCTCTTGTTCTTTATATCGATCATCCATGGATATCTCGCTAGGAATTTCTTCATTTTCTTCTTTCCATACAACGAGATCGGATTTTTTTTGGCTTAATTTCAAATCATGCGTGACAAATGCAACGATGTCTTTACTGTCTCGCGGAACATTGGGAGAGTCAGGCGGGGTGGGGTATGTGGTGATAACCATACTCTCTATTCGTTCGATATGCGGCGGACTTTGTATGGATACGTGCGCTTTAAAAGGAAAAGATGAAGCAGGAGGCGGAATATCTGAGACAGCGGTAATATCGGCTGACCACGTTTGTATCTTTGCTTCTTCTGGCGAGAGTAGGCTAGCTGATCGCATAGACACCTCCTGTTCATTAAAAAAATGAGCTCCAAAATGATGCTAGCATAGAAATGTTTAAACAAAAAAATACTACTTACAGATGAAAAAAGGTTTTTTGGATTAATTAAGATGAAAAAATCAATTTTTAAGCAATCACTGTTCAGACGTTCTTTTGAATTAACCCTAAAAATTCAAATCGTGTGTCACGATTTGTTTTAAACTCACCAAGCATCACGGAGGTGGTCATGGCCGCATTTTGCTTTTCAATCCCGCGCATCATCATGCAAAGATGCTTTGCTTCGATGATGACACCGACGCCGGCGGCATCCGTGACTTCTAATAAGGCATCGGCGATTTGTTTGGTGAGGCGTTCCTGGACTTGCAAGCGGCGCGCAAAAAGATCGACTATTCTTGCGATCTTCGAAAGACCCAGTATTTTTTTATGGGGAATATAGCCCACATGACATTTTCCGATAAAAGGCAACAAATGGTGTTCGCAGAGCGAATAGAGCTCAATGTTTTTCACAATGATTATTTCATTGTTATCCGATTCAAAGAGTGCATTGTTGACTATCTCCCCGAGTGATTCTTGATAGCCTTTTGTTAAGAAGTGAAATGCTTTTGCTGCCCGCTGCGGGGTGTCGATTAACCCTTCGCGCTCCGTGTTTTCACCGATGTCTGTGATAATCTGTTTAAAATGATTGGCTAGCATGCGTTGCACTCTTTAGGCAAATTGATTCGTTAAGGGTTGACCGCCCAATAAATGGAGATGCAAATGATAAATGGATTGACCGGCATTCGCATTGCAGTTAAGCACCAATCGATAGCCTGTATCCGCTATATTTTGGACGGTCGCCATGTATTTGGCGGTTTGGAATAGGTGGGCAATCAGACCAGCATCTTCTTTTTTGACTGCATTCATCGTATCAAGATGTTTTTTAGGGATAATCAAGAGGTGCTCTGCCGCTTGCGGGTGAATATCTTTGATGGCGATCACCTGATCATCTTGATGCAGGATATTGACAGGCAAGTCATTTGAAATCATTCGACAAAATAAGCAGCTCATTCTTTAGCTCCCATAATTTTTTGATACATCCAAATACATAATATAAGTGTCACGATGGCGCCCAATATGCCTGTGACAGGTAACCACTGGGCGGGCATGATAGACAGAGCGTCAGCGCTTTTTTTAAGTGCAAATGGAATCGCAAGAACCACACCAATTAACGATGCTCCCGCCACCATCCCACACGCTAACAGTAATCCGTGATGGCGACGCGATGCAATGGCTTTTTCGCGTGCCGGTACGTTAACTGGATAGCGCTTATTGAGCCGACGCGAAATGAGAAACGAAAGCAGCCCGCCGACAACAACAGGGATGGACGCATCAAGCGGCAAGTAAATGCCGAGACCAATCGCGAGCACGGGTAGACAAGCTCCAAAGCGCTTGAGCATATGATCCGCCACAATGCAGATAACCGCGATGATACCACCGACACCAATGGTGCTCCATTCGAGATTTTGAGCGTAGATACCTTGCGCGATCGTTGCCATTAAAGCCGCTTGCGGCGCTGCCAGCATTTGCGTTTTATTCATACCAGGGTGGGGAAAGACGCCACCTAATCCATAGGCGTTATACAATAAATTTAAAATGCCTGGCATGACAAGTGCGATAACGGCGACACCGATAATCAACATGAGCTGTTGCTTCCAAGGTGTTGCCCCGACAATCTGCCCGACTTTTAAATCTTGCATTGTATCATTGGAAATCGCGAGAGCTGAACCTAATATGATGGTGGCGCCGACGCCTAATAGTACGCCTACGTTTTCGAGACCCTGAATGCCGCCATTCATTTTGAATAATCCTAAAATGATCAAGCAAAGCAACAGAAGGGCGGAGACCAAGAGACCCGATACAGGTGTATTGGTTGAACCAATGAGCCCTGCAAAATAAGCGGCAATGGCACAAAATAAAAAGCCACCAATAATGACATAGCTCGTCGTCACGACGCCGAGCAATAGGCGAAAACTGGATGAAATCGAGGTATTCGGCGGCATGATGTTATGTGTCAGTATGATAAAGATGGGAACAGCCAATAAAATAATGAGTCCCAGGACATAATGGATTGGCATATCTCGATCGGTGCGAAGGATGGCGGCCTTTTGTTCCCCGTTGCGAAGGGCGCGAATGGATGCAAAAGACGTTGATAATCCATGCGCAATCGGCTTGTATAGCGTACCTAGCGTCCAGAGACCCCCAACGAGCATGGTGCCGACACCAATATTACGAATGTGTGTCCGCCAAACAGCCATAGCAATATCGGTAGCACTGTCTAAATGGGGCATGCCAAAGATGATTGCGACACAAGGAACGCCAATAATCCAGCCAATGATGATACCGACTAAAATGCTTAAGGAAGCGTTAATGCCAACAATATAGCCTGCAGCTAAGAGTGCAGGCGAAAACCCCAGTCCAAATCCGAAAACGCTGGTAGACGTTTTAAACCAGCAATACCAATGATCGCTCAAGATTTGTAAGCCTGTTTGACAAAAAGCAATAACACCACCGACCGCACCGCCTAGACTCATGGTTTTGATATCGTGTGCGTCATTGGTTTCGTTGGCTTTAAAGACATTGCTGATAGCGATACCTTCGGGGTAGCGCAGTATTTTGTCTACCAGTAAAGCGCGTCGCAAGGGAATCGTAAATAAAACGCCGAGCGTGCCCCCCAAAAGTGCAATGGAAACGGTTTGCCAATAATAGAAGTGATCCCACGTGTGCAGGATAATCAGGGCAGGTAAAATAAATGCGACGCCTGAAATCAACGCCTCACCGACAGATGCCATGGTCTGTACCATGGTATTTTCCAAAACGTTAGAACGGCGAAAAAATCGCAAGCAACTCATGGAAATAATCGCAGCAGGAATAGAGGCTGAAACGGTTTGACCCACCTTTAAACCCAAGTAGGCATTGGCCGAGCCTAATATAATCGTGAGAAGAACACCTAAACATAAACCACGAACCGTGATTTCAGGTAAGTGTTGTGACGCAGGTATCAGGGGGCCTTCTTCTGTTGCAAGTAATGGCTGATCGCTCATATTTTTTTTCCTTTAGCGAGTTTGCCAGGATAACAAAAATGCTTGTCCCATACCAGGTAATCAGGCTAAAGTGGTTCAAAATAAGTGCATTGCAATATCAAAATTGTTATCTTATGATGCAATCTATGAACCCACGTCATTTTTCAGCCCCTATTCCCTTGAGTCTCTATATTCATATTCCCTGGTGCGTGCAGAAATGTCCTTATTGTGATTTTAATTCGCACGCGGCGCGAGGCGCGACACCAGAAGCGGCTTATGTCGATCGACTGATCGATGATTTGGATGCGGCGTTGCCTCACATATGGGGCCGAAGTCTCATCAGTATTTTTTTGGGGGGCGGTACGCCAAGCTTATTTGCACCTGAATCCATCGATCGATTATTGACTGCTGTGAAGGCGCGATTACGGGTGAGTCCTGACACAGAAATTACCCTTGAAGCAAACCCTGGCACAGTAGATGAATCGCGTTTTGTGGGATTTCGCGAAGCGGGCGTCAATCGATTATCCATTGGTGTGCAAAGCTTTCAGGATAAACAATTAAAAATATTAGGGCGTATTCATGATAGTGACCACGCTAAACGTGCGATTGAAAGCGCTAAGCGCGCAGGGTTCGATAACTTTAATATTGATTTAATGTATGGTTTATCGAACCAAACAGAACAAGAAGCATTAGAAGATGTAGAGACTGCTCTAGCATTTAATCCACCTCATGTATCACGATATCAACTGACCATTGAGCCAAATACTTTTTTTTATAAAAATCCGCCGAAAAATTTGCCGCAAGATGACGCATTGTGGGAAATGCAAATAGCAGGGAAGGCGCGTCTCGCTCAAGCAGGGTTGCAGCAATATGAGGTATCTGCCTATGCAGCGCCCGATCGCGCATGTCAACATAATAAAAATTATTGGGAATTTGGCGATTATCTCGGGATAGGTGCTGGTGCGCACAGCAAATTAACTAACATGGATAAGAATGAGATTGTGCGACATTGGCAGATTAAAAATCCAACAGACTATTTGAATCGTGATAAAAACATGACAGCACAAACGACAATAATAAATAAGTCTGACAGCATTTTTGAATTCATGCTGAATGCATTGCGCTTAACCGAAGGCGTTCCATCCGAATTATTGTCAGCGCGGACTGGGTTGTCTCTATCAGTGGTCGAACCCGCGTTACAGATTGCCAAACAAAAAAAATTGCTAGTCGATGATGACAGCAGGCTTTGTGCAACACCGCTAGGACAGGCTTTTTTGAATGATTTGGTGAGTGTGTTTTTAGTATGAAGGAGTCGATGGATGGACATCACAGTGATACGGCAATTGCATCAATCAGGAAAACTCGATCAAGCGAAAGCAGGCTATTTAGCCATTCTAGAAGATCATTTGCCTGCACTATCTCCGGAGTGCATCGCGATATTAAATACTATCGGTACCATTTGCTACGCACAGGGCCAATTGGATCAGGCGATCTTATATTATCGTCAAGCTATTCATCATAAAAAAGATTATGTGGATGCCTATTATAATTTAGGATTGGCGCTGACTAAAAAAGAATTATTGGTTGAAGCATCCGATACCTATCGACAACTATTGCACCATGATCCGACGCATATGGCTGCTCGATTTCATTTGGGTTGCCATTGGATGCGCCAAGAGAATATGGAGTCCGCCATTAATGAATTTTTATTGATTGAGTCGACGCATCCTTATCATGTAGAAACTCAAGTGAATCTCGCAACATGTTATTTAAAGCGAGGGCGGTTTCTCGATGCAACGCGTCATTATAAAGAAGCGCTTGAATTAAACTCAAGTGATACTCAGATTTTATTTAATTTAGGCTATTTGATGATGCAGCATGGGTCGCTCGATACGGCGATTCAATATTATCAACGCGCCCTATTAGTGGATCCTGATTGTTATGAAGCGCATCGCAATCTGGGGGTAGCTTTTTTAATGAAACCGCGTCGTGATTTGGCATTGCCGCATTTCAAAGAAGCGGTGCGTTTAAAGCCAAATGATACATCTCTGCGCTATACCATTTCAGCGCTCGAACAAGAGACACCTTTGTTATCTGCGCCCCCTGAATATATTCAATCCTTATTCGACGCTTATGCAGATCATTATGAGCCGCATTTGTTGCAAGCCTTGGACTATCAAGTGCCCGATAAAATGCATGCGCTTTTTTCAAAATGGTCTCGCTTAAAAAAATCGATTGATATTTTGGATGTGGGTTGTGGCACGGGCTTGAGTGGCGCGCCATTTAAATCGTATGCCCGCCAATTGGTGGGCGTTGACTTATCTGCCAATATGCTGGAGGTTGCTCGACAAAAAAATATGTATGATGAACTCATTCAGGCGGATGCATTAATCTTTTTAAACGATAAAATAGCACTCTATGATTTGATGATCGCCGGTGATGTGTTGGTGTATCATGGTGATCTAGAGAATGTGTTTCGATTGGCGCATCAAGCATTGCGATCAGGAGGCGAGCTTATTTTTAATGTCGAAGAAGAATATGCTTCTCATTCCTATAAAATGAATCAATCGGGTCGTTTTTCGCATCACGCAAGTTACATAGAACAACTTGCCAAAGCGCATCACTTTACTATACGGTCCGCGATCGCGTTGTCAACACGGTCACAGCATGGCGCGGGCGTGCCAGGTATGCTGTATTTTCTTAAAAAGGATATTGTATGAAAGGCGTTGACCAAAAAAGGCATAGAAGGGGAATACATCATGAGCCCGGATTGCGTTCAGAGCGAGGCTAAGCAGACGATCATCAGGACAGGTGAGCGTTTTTGTGAAATCTTCATTCTGGTCAGTTTAGCGGGTGCACAGAGAAAATAAAAGGATGCTCTTCATCCTTTTCTATGTGTCATATCTATGATAGATTGTATAAAAACACGCTAATGGAGCGGCGACATGAAAACACTCGGTACGGTGATAGCGATAGTGGGTCTGCTTGTGTTGGGAGGCTGTGCGTCTCACTCTGCTCCGGTCGCGAGCGGCGATTTACAGCAAGAAACCTGGATGCATTCGATTAGCCTTGATACAGGTCCGTGGGTCAGAGGAGCGGATTCATGGTATTTGACGGGTACGCCTAACGCCATCGAAAAAAATGATCTAAAGGCAATAGACTCACAAACTATTAGCACTATGACTGTGCATGTGCCTGACTTTACTGATGTTTCTGTATTGGGCGCGTTCCAAGTGCAAATCGTGGGTCGGCAAGAACATAACAGTGTCTATATTGTCGGACCGAACGCTGCCTTGCGAGATCTGATTGTCGATGTCAATTCCCATCGTTTGTCGATTTATACGGCGAAAAAATCAAAGCAGTCGTTTAAAGATATCATCGTGCGCATTAATATTCACGACCTGAAGTCATTACAAAATGATGGCAATGTGTATGGACGTGATGTGTTGAGCGATCAACTTTCTATTCATTCCAGCGGAAAAGGTAATGTCTTTCTCTTTGGTAACATGAATCTAACAATGGTGGAGCAGAGCGGCCAGGGCAATATGGTGATACTAGGTGCTAATACCACTCATTTGGATATTCATGCGATAGGGGCAGGCAATGTCAATATCAATGGGCGTGTGGGAATCAACCATATTGTGCACCCTGGCGCAGGCACAGTTCGGGTGTTGGGCGCGGATACGGATTCATTGATTATTGACGCATCGGGGAAAGGATACACAGCGGTCGTGGGCTACGCCAATCTCAAAAAAGTGGTTGCAGCAGACAGTAGCCGCGTCTACGTTTATTGGTTGAGCAGCCATGATTTATCTGTCAATGCGACGGGTTCGGCTCGCATTGGTTTGGCGGGTGTCGTAAAGAATATGAGAGCGGAACTGGCAGGTTCGTCGCGCTTAGATGGTCAGTATTGTCGGACGGATGCGACTTACATTAAAACGCAGAAAGAGTCGCATGCTAATGTCTATGTCAATAGAAAAATCTTTGCAGCAGCGGTGGGCGCCAGCAGTATTTATCTCTTTGGGAATCCTCTGCTTGTGTCAAGCTATACACATCAAAGCGGAACCATTATTCCTATTTCAACGGTGCCCATACCGATGGATATGCCGGAGAAAAATAGGTCGGTGTTTTCACCGCAATAGCAGCTGCATAATGGGGATGGATAGTCACGCACTCTATTCTGTAGTGGTCGCTATGTAAAAAAATAGTTTGCTTTTTTTGGGACAAATCCACTGAAAAATCCGATGTAGAAGAAAAAATACCAGCGCCTGCCGCTTTGATCAACGCTTCTTTTGCCGACCAGATTGCATAAAATGCATTTGCTTGCTGTGCTATTGGTCGCGCAAGGAGTGCGCTGTATTCTTCTCTGCTAAAAAATCGCTTTGCAATCTTTAAGTTGAAATGAGGACGGATTTTTTCAATATCGACACCGATTTCATGATCCAGCATAAAACCAAAGAAAGCCATATCATCCGAGTGCGACACATTGAAATGCAGATTCATTGGATTATCCAATAAAGCGGGTTTTCCATTGTGCTGATACGAGAATTGAATGGTTTGAGGTGGGGTGCGAGTGTAGGTGCTCAATTGCTTTCGTAGCAGTCCTCGTGTGACGATAAAACGTTGTCGGTGTATCTTCAGTCGAAAGCGTTCTGCGCGTATTATTTCATCGGGACTTAGCAAAGAAAACAGCGCGCTCTCCTCTGCTTGATGGTCTATCAAGCAAGTTGAGAAAAGAGTAGCGGTGTGTTTTTCTAGCATGTTTTCAACATTAGAATGTAGCATGGATTAGGCGCTGTTTGCCGTAATCCACCCAATATGCAATCTAAGCTTGGCGGATTACGATGCAAAAAACGCCTCTCATCCACCCTACCTTTGTGCGTTGATTACGAAGCACACTTTTTAATGTGTTGCGCAAATTCTTTTAATGCTTTGACGCCAGAGCTTTCCGCTTGTCGGCACCAGTCTTGTAGTGTCTCCACTAACTCCGCTTGTGAGGCAGTGCTTTTTGCCCACAAGGCTTGTAGCTTTAATCGAAATTGATAAACCACGCTGAGTGAGTGAGAGAGTGTTAATGCATTTTGGAGTTGCGCCTGTTCTTTTGTGTTAATGCGAGAAGGATCACTCGCTACGAGAGATCGCACACGATGAGCGGATGTGCCGGTGTTTAAAACGCTATGTTTTTCCTCTCGCAACACAGGCGAAATGACTTTTTTAGTATATTGAGCGAGCACCTGAAAGCGATGAGTTAAAACTGCTTTGACGGTATCGATATCAATAGCCACTTTGCCTTGACGCAACTGCACTTTGGGCGGAACACGCTTTGGTTTCGCGAGGCCAAACAATTGCAATAATCGAATAACACCCCAACCGGTATCAAGCTCCCACCATTTCACTGAAAATTTAGCAGACGTGCCATAGGTGTGGTGATTATTATGGAGCTCTTCCCCACCAATTAAAATACCCCAGGGGAAAACATTGCGCGATGCATCCGCACATTCAAAGTTGCGATAGCCTATGTAATGACCTACGCCATTAATAATGCCGGCAGCAAAGAAAGGGATCCAAGCCATTTGAACAGCCCAAACGGTGAGGCCAATGGGCCCAAATAAGAAAAAGTCGAGGGCCATCATGCTGAAAATGCCCAGCTTACTACGCGCATAGAGATGACGCTCCAACCAGTCGTCTGGCGTGCCTTCTCCGTAACGTTCCAGCGTCTCATCGTTTGCTTTTTCTTGACGGTAGAGTTCTGCGCCCTGCCATAGCACGGTCATAATACCTTTGACTTGTGGGCTATGTGGGTCATCAATCGTTTCAACTTTAGCATGGTGTTTTCGATGAATCGCCGTCCAGGCTTTAGTGCTCATGCCGGTTGTCATCCATAGCCAAAAGCGAAAGAAGTGGCTGGCGATAGGATGGACGTCGAGGGCGCGGTGCGCTTGGCATCGATGCAAATAAATAGTAACGCTGAGAATGGTGATTTGTGTTAGCGCGAGCGTTGTTAAGATAATGCCCCACCAAGGTAGATGTAGAAGCCCATGCATCTTGAAACCTCCTGATTATTATTAATTGCGCACATTGTAGCATAAATTGTTACTAAACAAACGGTATTTCCGATATAATGGAGTACATTAGGGATGTTTTTCACAGGGAACCTCATGATTAATAAGATAAAATTGAGAAAAAGTCTGGCGGTTTTTCTGATGCTCAGTATGGCCGGATGCAACGTGAATCCACATGATCCTGCGAGTACGCTGAATGATGCAGCGCTTCGCTTTGATGCGGGTGGGGTCATTCAGGCGGGTGGGCAAGTCTATAGCCTGGGGGATTACACGACAATTGAGATCCCATCAGACAAATTATTTGATACGAATTCAGCTGATTTCTTGGAGGGCGCACCCATTATATTGGACAGCGCTGTCGCGATCCTAAAGCGCTCACCGTCTTTTAATGTGCTCATCTCTGGCAACATGAGCGGTTTTAGTTCTAGCCACTTTGAGCATCAATTGTCTGAAAATCGCGCCCGTCAAGTCGCCTCTTACTTCTGGACCAAGGATATTAGCGGGTTTAGAGATCAAAGCTTGATTCCACGTAAGCTCACCTATGTGGGATACGGTAATTATTTTCCGATTGCAAATACCTATTCCAATGCAAGTATTCGTGAAAATAGCCGCATTCAAATCACCATTTATCCGCAAAAAGATCAATTAATTTTAGACAAAAAACAGCGCGCATTTAACAATGTGGGGGCGTTCAATGAGCCCCACCCAGCCCCTTCCGGACCTTCAGCTAATAAAGGGTTGGCGGATAATGCGTTTCCAGAAAATGAAAAAATCAATGCGGAGTTCCAAGACGCCGCCACAACAACGCCGCCGCTCGCGACCGCCCCCGCGTCTGTTTTGCCAAGCGCCGCCCCGAGCACCGCCGATTCCTTTCCCCTCTATGATGACAAACCTTCCAAATGAGGTCTGGTGTATTTAGTGCTTGTCCAAGACTCTTGACCCTTGTACAATGACGCTCTTTTTAGTCATTAGAATTTTGGAGTGAGACATGTCGTTAACGGCAGAGAAAACCGCAGAAATCATCAAAACACATCAAATAACGAAGAACGACACCGGCTCTTCTGGTGTGCAAATCGCGTTGCTAACAGCGCGCATCGTCTATTTAACCGAACATTTAAAAGCCAATGGACATGATGTTCATACTCGCTATGGGTTGACCAATTTGGTCAGTCAAAGACGCCGCCTAATGAACTATTTAAAGCGAACGGCGCCAGTGCGTTATCAGGCTCTTGTTAAAAAGCTTGATATTCGCGGATAACAAACCCCTTACCATTAACATTAGGATATCACCTGTGCCAGTCGTTAAAAAAACAATACAGTATGGCGGTCGTACGCTAACAATCGAAACGGGTGCTGTTGCACGCCAAGCTACAGGCGCTGTGATCGTCAGAATGGATGATACTGTCGTGTTGGTAACGGCTGTGGTGAAGGCGTCAAATGGCGAGGCGAAAGATTTCTTTCCCTTGACGATCAACTATCAAGAACGCACTTATGCGGGTGGTCGTATTCCGGGTGGGTACTTTAAGCGAGAAGGCAGGCCAAGCGAGAAAGAGACGCTCACCTGCCGCTTGATTGACCGTCCTGTGCGTCCTTTGTTCCCGAAAGGATTCACTGAAGAGATCCAAGTAATCGCAACGGTGTTGTCAGCGAATCCGGATGTAGACCCTGGCATTACAGCGATGATAGGTGCGTCAGCTGCCCTCGCGATCTCCGGGCTCCCATTTATGGGTCCGCTAGGTGGCGCATCCGTGGGTTATGCCGACGGCCAATATATTTTAAATCCAACCTATGCACAGCTTAAAACATCGCAACTCGACATGGTGGTTGCGGGAACCGAGCATGCGGTATTGATGGTGGAATCTGAAGCGAAAGAATTGTCTGAAGAAGTGATGCTGGGTGCTGTCATGTTTGGACATCGCGCCATGCAGCCTGTCATTCAAATGATTAAAGAATTAGTCGCTGAAGCGGGCAAGCCCGCCTTTAAGTGGGCAGCGCCTGTTGTGAATGCGACTCTTCAAAAACAAATTGCGGATGTGGCAAAAGCAGGTATAGCAACGGCTTATCAAGTACGTGATAAACAAGCGCGTCAAGAAGCCATCGCAGTGCTTCGTGATCAAACGATTGAAAAAATCCGCGCCGGACAGACCGATACTGAGAAAGCAGCGATCGTTGATAAAGAAATCAAGAATCTCTTCCATGATTTGGAAAGCGATGTTGTGCGCGGCAGCGTGTTAGATGGTCAGCCTCGTATCGATGGACGTGACACCAAAACAGTTCGTCCCATTACGATTGAAACGGGTATTTTACCACGCACACACGGATCTGCTTTATTTACACGCGGCGAAACACAAGCGATTGTGGTTGCAACGTTAGGCACAGAGCGTGATGCGCAAACGATTGATGCATTAGAAGGCGATCGCAAAGATCCATTTATGTTGCATTACAACTTCCCTCCATTCTCTGTTGGTGAGGTCGGTTTTGTCGGTAGCCCAAAGCGTCGCGAGATTGGGCATGGTAATTTAGCGAAACGCGGTGTGATGGCGATCTTACCGTCCCAAAGTGAATTTTCCTATGTGATGCGCGTTGTTTCTGAAATCACGGAATCGAATGGTTCTAGCTCGATGGCAACGGTGTGTGGTACCAGCTTAGCGCTAATGGATGCCGGTGTTCCAACACGTGCGCATGTCGCGGGTATTGCGATGGGCTTGGTGAAGGAAGGCGATCGTTATGCCATCTTGTCCGACATTTTAGGTGATGAAGATCATTTGGGTGATATGGATTTCAAAGTAGCTGGAACGCTGTTAGGCGTCACTGCTTTGCAAATGGATATCAAGATTGATGGCATCACTGAAGGCATCATGAAAGATGCGTTAAAACAAGCGGCAGAAGGCCGTACTCATATCCTAGGGATCATGAATACTGCGCTCAGCCATCCGCGTACAGAAATGTCAGCGTATGCGCCGCGTATTATCACGATTAAGGTTCCTGTTGATAAAATTCGCGATGTGATTGGTAAAGGCGGCGTGATGATTCGTGCCTTGACCGAAGAAACCGGTGCAGTGATTGATATCAGCGATGATGGTACCGTACGTATTGCCGCAGCGGATTTAGCGGTGTGTGAAAATGCAAAACGTCGCATTGAATCGATTACAGCGGATGTGATGGTAGGTCAAGTGTACGAAGGTCCTGTGACTAAGCTCATGGAATTCGGTGCATTGGTCACGTTGTTGCCTGGCAAGCAAGGCTTGGTGCACATTTCACAAATTTGTAACGAACGCGTTGAAAAAGTTGAAGATAAGCTGAAAGAAGGTCAAATCGTTCGTGTTAAAGTATTGGAAATGGATAAGCAAGGCCGTATTCGCTTGAGCATGAAGGATGTGGTTTAGTCGCTTCTGTTCTTGTAGGGTGGATTAGGTGTTTTTTACCGTAATCCACCAAATTAAATGCTTTTATCTTGGTGGATTACGATGCCAAAACGCATCTAATCTTACCTTCTTTATAGGTTACGCCATTTCTTTAACGAGTGACGCTCCCTGGTATATTAATCCCGTATAGACTTGCAATAAAGTCGCTCCTGCTGCGATTCTTTCATCCGCATCTTTTTTATTGGAAATCCCACCACAACCAATGATAGGAATCTGATTTTCGAGTAGTGCATGCAATTCTCGGATGATAGCGGTGGATCGTGCAGTGAGAGGCTTTCCGCTTAATCCACCTATTTCAGTGGAAGTGATGCCATCGCGTGAGAGCGTTGTATTGGTGGCGATGACCCCGTCTATTTTTTCGGATAGAAATATATCTGCCATGCTTTTCAATTCATCTGATGTTAAATCAGGTGAAATTTTTACAATCAATGGAATATATTTTTTTTGTTTTTCTAGAAAGTGAGCCTGCTCTTTCTTTAATGCAGAGAGCAATTCTTTTAATAAGTCGCCATGTTGTAGTTGACGTAAATTTTCTGTATTGGGGGAAGAAATATTAATCGTAATATAACTCGCAAAAGGTAAAGCGCGTTTCATGCAATAAAGATAATCCTCAATCGCTTTTTCGATGGGTGTATCTTTATTTTTTCCAATGTTGATGCCGAGTATCCCTTGGTATTTTGTTTTTTTGAGCTGCTCAACTAAATAATCCACGCCTTTATTATTAAACCCTAAGCGATTAATGATTGCTTCTTCTTTCACTAAGCGAAACAAGCGAGGCTTGGGATTGCCGGGCTGGGGCTTGGGCGTGATGGTGCCCACTTCAATAAAACCAAATCCGAGAGACGCGAGTGCATCGATGTATTCACCATTTTTATCGAACCCCGCTGAAAGCCCTGCGCGATTCGGAAACCGTAGCCCCATCGCTTCAATCGGCGCTTCTGTTTTTGGCGGTAAAAATCGTGTGAGCCCTATTTTTTCTGCCCATTTCAATAGGTGAAGCGTGATGTGATGCGCGGTCTCAGGATTCAATTGAAAGAGTATTTTTCGGATGAGGGGATAGAAAGAAGCCTTTTTCATAGTGGTCACTTATGGGTTCTTAAGTTTATTGAGATGAAAGTATTATGTGCGATGTAGCGGATAAGTCAATAAAACAGATATCTGTTTTAATGATCTCCTATAAGAAAGGGGTATTTGTTTTAGTAAGATAATATTCAACTACCTGTTTTTATTAGCCATTGTTAATAAGTTTAGATTGTGAGCTCATCTTATCATCCTGAGTGAAATGAAGGATCTTGTCTTAATGAAGCGATCCTTCGTTTCACTCAGGATGACAAAAAAGTCAGTTTGCGTTTATTATGTAGCCGCTGTCACAAAACTCGCAATCAGCCACTTCGTTCCCGCATTTTTAAACTTCACTTGTATGCGAGCATGTTCACCTTGGCCCTCGTACTGCAAAATCGTGCCCTCTCCAAATTGTTGATGTGTAACACGTTGGCCGACAGGTGAATCGCTTTCATATTCGCTAAAATCTGCTTTTTTGAGGGGAGCGGCTTGTTTTTGTCGATATCCATACGATGATGATGTGCCACTGTAGGAGCGAGAGGCAGAGGTCGTTGGCTTGACGTGCTTTAAAAATTCGTCTGGGATTTCAGATAAAAATCGAGAGGGTCGATGGTGTGATTCTTTTCCATGTAAACGACGTGTTTGCGAATAGGTTAAATAAAGCGTATTCATCGCACGTGTCATGCCGACATAACAAAGTCGACGCTCCTCTTCCAATCCATTCGGATCATTTTTAGAAAGATAGTGCGGAAATAATTCTTCTTCGCAACCTGATAAAAATACGACCGGAAATTCAAGACCTTTAGCAGCATGCAACGTCATCAATTGTACGCCATCGACAGTGCTTTCTATTTTTTCATTGCCTGACTCAAGAGCGGAGCAAGCTAAGAAGGCGGACAAGGGGGTCATGCCTTCTTCGATTTGTGTCACATCAAATTCTCGCGCGGCATTGACTAATTCTTCTAGGTTTTCAAGACGGGTCAATCCTTTCTCGCCCTTTTCTTGTCGGTAGTGTGCGTTTAATCCGCTGTCTTGAATGACGCGTTCAGCGAGCTCATGCAATGCGAGACCGTCTGTCTCGGCCGCTAATCGATCGATTAAATCGATAAAGGCTTTTAGCGACAGAGTGGCGCGAGCGGGTAAAATCTGTTGCGCTAAGACGACTGCAGCGGCGCGCCACAATGAAATATTTTGAGCGTTTGCGGTGTCGCGCAATATCTCGAGTGTGCGATCGCCCATGCCACGAGTCGGCGTATTAACGACGCGCTCAAATGCCGCATCGTCATGACGACTGCCGATTAATCGAATGTAGGCGAGTGCGTCGCGAATTTCAGCGCGATCAAAGAATCGTAAACCACCGTAGACGCGATACGCGACACCTTGTTGCATTAACGCTTCTTCAATGACGCGGGATTGTGCATTGGATCGGTATAATATAGCTATATCACGCAACATTACTCCGGAAAATTGGTGTTCTCGAATTTGTTTGACAAGAAAGCGCGCTTCATCGAAATCACTCAAACCAGCATAGACGGTAATGCGCTGACCGTCATCCCCGGCTGTCCACAAATTTTTTCCTAAACGCCCTGTATTATTGTCAATTAAGGCATTTGCTGCTTTCAAGATGACGCCTGTCGAGCGATAATTTTGTTCGAGACGAGTTGTCTGCACGTTTAAGAAATCGTTGCTAAAACGATACAGATTTTCAATTTTCGCGCCGCGCCAACCGTAAATGGATTGATCATCATCGCCTACGATCATGACGTGATTTTGAGTACCAGCTAAAAGTTTAATCCAAGCATATTGAATCGCATTGGTATCTTGAAATTCGTCCACCAAAATACAGCGAAAGCGTTGCTGGTAGCGCGCTAAAATATCCGGATGGTTTGTCAGTAGTCGGTGCGTTTTCAATAAAAGATCCGCAAAATCGACAAGCCCTGCCCGCTGGCAGGCATCTTCGTAGGCGCGATATATTTTAATGAAGGTCGTGGTTTTGGGGTCATTGTACGTTGGTACTTGATGCGGTTCTTGGCCCTCATCTTTTTTCCCATTAATAAACCACTGTGCTTGCTTGGGCGGAAAACGCTCTTCATCTAAATTGAGTGATGCAATGATACGACGAATAATGCGTGCTTGATCATCGGAATCGAGAATTTGAAACCCTTCCGGCAAATGGGCTTCTGTGTGGTGCAAGCGCAGTAAGCGGTGCGCTAAGCCGTGAAACGTACCCACCCACATGGATTGAGCGGATGCACCGAGCAATTCCTCAATGCGAGATCGCATCTCAAAGGCGGCTTTATTGGTAAAGGTGACGGCGAGCAGCTGAGAAGGTAATAGGCCTTCCTGTTGAATGAGCCACACTAGGCGATGCACAAGGACGCGGGTCTTTCCGCTACCGGCACCCGCTAAAATAAGTTGATGGCCAAGGGGCGCCGACACCGCTTGGCGCTGTGCATCGTTCAAAGAATCGAGTAAGATAGACGACTTCATAACCCGCTATTCTATAGAAAAAAAAATCGATGACTACCATTAATTACCAAAGTACGACATTCATGTTAAGCGTGGCCGATTTGCACCAATTACCAGAAGATATTGGCGCTGAGGTGGCTTTTGTGGGCCGTTCGAATGCTGGTAAATCCAGTGTATTGAATCGGTTAACGCAAAATAAGCAAATGGCGCGCGTCAGCAAAACACCGGGGCGGACACAATTAATTAACCTTTTTTCGGTGGGCGAAGAGCAGCGATTAGCCGATTTGCCAGGGTATGGTTATGCGAAAGTGCCTCTTGCGATGAGAGAAAAATGGCAAGTACTGTTAGATGCCTACTTACGTGAACGTGAATCATTGCAAGGACTTGTGTTGGTGATGGATATTCGTCACCCCATGAGAGAATTTGACCAACACATTATCGGCTGGGCGCTGCAATGTGACCTTCCTGTTCATATTATCTTAAACAAATCTGATAAGCTCTCTCACCAAGAGGCTAGAAAAACGCTCGACACCGTTTCTCGAGCGTTTGTGAATGAAGCAGAAAAGGTTACGGTGCAGACTTTTTCGGCATTGAAGAACCTGGGCACTGACTCCCTTCGAGGCAGGGTCGAGGCTTGGCTTTTGGAGCCAAACAAAAAGACTGTATTATCGGAATCAGGGCGGGCTCATTTTTAAAGACATCAGGCTCAAACGTGATAATCTGCGGTGCGCTATTGACGCCCTCGACAATAGAAAACAGTTTATCGTGACAGCCGACGTCTTTTGCACCACATTTCTTCAGGGTGACATCGCCCTTTTTGTTTGAAATAACGATACTTCCTTTGTCTAATTTAGCCGCCATGTTGGTTTTTTTCAGATTAAAGTAGACCGAATACATCGTGCCGCGGACGCCAATGGTTGCAACCGGCGTTGTGGCTTGGTAGCCCCCTGGATTATTTTTAGAGATAGTACCGGTAATGGTGCGGAACCCACCTTTAATGACGGCGATGACAAACGCATCTTTTTGGGGCGCAACGTTACCGCCAAATTGATATTGGTCCAGTTTCACGACCGTGTCTTTTTGTAAAGATAATACACTATTATCAGTGAAGGCTATCTGACCTGTGCCATTATTGGACGTTGAGAGCATGTCGTGCGTATAAATAGGTGAATGACGCGCTAGTATACGCGCTGCTTCAGCGGGTTGTCTTGCGGTGATGGCGCCTGCGCTCCAAATGACTTGCCCGATCGGTGTGTTGGCGTAACTTATTTGGTAAATAGAGAGAATGCATAGCCCAATTAAAGTGATTAGACCTTTTTTCATTATTTATAATTTCCCTATCAATATCCATAAAAGCGGTAGGGTGGGTAAAGCGCTTTTTGCGTGCCCACCACCGTGCGATACGACATGGTGGGCACGCAAAACGCGCTTTACCCCCCCGACA
>CANJVW010000025.1 GCA_947478495.1 Legionellales bacterium
ACATAGACGATGATCGTGCAATGGATTGCATTATGCGTTTTTCTTCCATGCACAATCAGTCACTGCTCTGTCTACAGCGCATACAGGATGTCTTGCGCTTGGTGCGACTAAAACCGCCAGCAAACCCACCCGTATCGGTATCACTCTCTGTCTCTCGACGTGGGGATGTCACAACATCTCTATCAGTAGTATCGCCCGATCTTTCAATTTCTATCCAAAGAATACACCATGAAATTAAACAATTAGAATGTTTGCGCCAGCTCGTCTCTGCTACAGAAAAAGGAACAGAATGCTCAAGCCCATATTCAACGATGTTACGCGACCTTATCGGAAGAGATCACATCAGTTCAGGGGATCGCTGGACAGGTGATGTTTCCTTACCAAGCTCCTCGAATAGCACCAGTGCGGCTGACAGTGTCACTCGAAGTCTTGATGATATTGTTGCTGCTCTTCTTCCTCCTGTTGCTGATGCCAGTGCAGATCATCTTCGCACAGCCGCAGACGCCGCTATCATCACCGATCAAGCGTGTTACGAGCAGTTTCTTCAAGAAAAAAACATCACCTGGTTGAATTACAGCACCAATTAGCTCAATTACAATCGTGTAGCGCTGCTTCACCAACTGATGTGTATGTGATGACCTCCCAGAGGGGCTCATCGGAGCCGTCACTGTATCTATAGCGAGAGCAAGAAACGGTTTCTTTGGAGGCAGTGTGATGCGCCCGTCGTCTGAAGAGGCTCGTGATTCTCAGAATACTGACACACAACCCGGCAAAAAAATTCGATTCGGCTGATAAGAGAGTTGCTGTTTTTATTGTGCATGAATACTCGATTCCACCATATTCATGAGCTCCGTCAACAATTCAGCGGTTGCTCGATTCGCCGCTTCTGCGCCGCCCAGCGGCGTATTTTGAGGAGCTGCTTGTGTTATCGAGAATGACTGAGATACGATAACTTTGTTATCCACCGTTCTTATCAATTGTGCGTCTAACATCAAAACCACGTGACTGGATGCACCTTCAAATTGTTGTTTCAGTGCAATGAGATCGGTGTCCAGCACAAAATCATATTGACCCAATGCAGGTGTAGCACTCACCGCTGAAAAAGTATGTGCATTTTGAAAAGCCTGTACCATCAACACTTGTAGCATACGAGCCGGGGTTTCAGCCCAACGATGTTTGGAAAAATAACTCACTGTCAGCGGTGATACGCTATAGACCATTTGTGTGGTGTCGTATAACGCATTTGCATCAGGGAGCGTCACTAGCAATGTTTGAGGATGATGACAGGGAGACATGGAAGATGCTGGCGATGCATTTAACATGAAAGACGTTTGCGAAGGCATGACAACTGGCGACAGCGATGAACCACAACCGACCAAAGCGGTGCTTAACATCGCTACACCTAAAATCATTTGCATTCTTTTTAGCTGTTCACGCCATCTCTCTTTCTTGTCATTTACGCCTTTTTTGTCATTTACGCCTTTTTTGTCATCCCCTCTTTTCTTGTCATCCCCGCGCAGGCGGGGACTCATTCCGCTCTTACCAAGATTCGTGCCAAAGGAAAATAGATCCCCGCCTGCGCGGGGATGACAAGAAAAGCGGGGATGAGAAGAAAAGAGGGGATGACAAAGTTTTTTATAACTCTCAGCGCTGACTATTGTTTTCTTCATCGCGATTCTCCTGGACCGAGCGGCAGGGGCGCTTGGCCACGAATTAAAATGGAAGGATTCAATTTAACAGAACGTGTAATGTCACTGATATTTTTCGTCGCAATATTCGTGTTATATAGAATATGTTTGATTGATTGTAAATTGTCCGTATCAAGCAATAACTTCATTGCAATACTGACGTCCGCCAAGCTGCGGCTAATTTCAGTGAAGGTACTGTCAAATCGCATCAACAAAGACGGTGCTGTTTTTATGACGGGGAATGACTCTCCCGGCAATGCTATTAAAGGCCGCACATCCGTTCCTTTGTCAATTAAAGCAAGATAGGCAATACCTGTTAACCCTTTGGTATTCAGCATCGCTCGCGTCCCTTGTGTAATCGGTGTAAGGCGTCTCACATCTAACAATAATATCACCACCTGCGGATCTTTTTGATCAATTTCGATCGCTTGAACACGTCCAATCGGTACACCGTTAAATTCAATCGGCGCATCCACGCTCAATCCGCTAATGGACTCTCTCATGAAAACTTGATACGTCGTATATTGTCCAGACGAAAATCCCTTCGACAATCCAATCACACCTACCATCATCAAAATAAACAAAATGATAACAAATGCACCTACCCGTGCGTAATTAACCGTTGTTTCCATGCTTTTTTCCTCGCGCTCCATGAAAAAAATGTTGTATAAAAGGATGCGGATGATTCGAAATCATTTCAATATCTCCGCAACATAATATCGTTTTTTCGCCTAAAAAAGCGATTCGATTCGGCACACAATACAGTGTATCGACATCATGCGTTACCATCACCACTGTCATCCCACTTTTTTTTTGCAATTCAATAACAAGATCATCTAATGCACCTGCGCTCTCAGGATCCAAACCTGCCGTTGCTTCATCTAAAAAAAGCAATTCGGGATTCAGCACGATGGCGCGCGCGACGGCTGCACGTTTTTGCATGCCGCCACTGAGTTCAGACGGATATTGTTTTTCAACGCGCGGCAATAACCCCGCTAACATAATGGCGGAACGCGCTTTCTCTTTAATCGACTCCTCATCAAGGGTCGTGTATTCACGCAAGGGGAATGCGGTATTTTCAAGAATAGTCATCGAACTAAATAGGGCATTTTGCTGGAACACAGCGCCCCAGCGACGCTTTGTGGCGAGCGATTTTCTTGAAAAAGGATATGCCATATCCGCACCAAATACCTGAATCGATCCTGAATCAATGGGCTGCAAACCGAGCATTTCTCGCATCAGCAATGTTTTTCCTGCGCCACTCCCTCCTACAATCGCAAGGACATCGCCTGCATTCACCGATAGATTAATGTTTTGATGAACTGGCTGCTCGCCCAACGCTAAGCAAACATTTTTTACATCGATGATCGCGCTCATAAACCCATCCAACTAAATAAAATAGAAAACAATGCATCAGAAATAATAATAAAAAAGATAGACAAAACAACACTGCGTGTCGTGCGTGTGCCCACACTGTCTGCACTAGATTGCACCTGCATTCCCTGAAAGCACCCAATATTCCCGATGAGCAACGCAAAAAAAGGAGCCTTAGTCAAACCAATCAACAATGCAGACAACGGAATTTCTGTTTGAAATCGGTGAAGAAATTCATACCATGTTAAATCAAGCATATGATGAGCCATCACCATACCGCCCAAAATGCCAAAGATATCTGCCCAGACTATCAGCAGTGGCATAACAGCTAATAGTCCAAGAATACGTGGCACAATTAATATAACGGACGGCGCTATACCAAAGGTATTGAGCGCATCAATTTCTTGATGAAGACGCATGGCACCAAGTTCCGCAGTGAAAGCAGAGCCCGTCCTGCCCGCTACCAGAATCGCTGTCATCAACGGGCCAAATTCTCTGAGAACAGAGAGCCCCAAGAGATTCACAATAAAAACATTGGCGCCGTAGGCGCGCAACTGATTTCCCATTTGATAGGAAATAACAACACCTATCATGAAAGACAGCAGAGCAATAATGGGAAGCGCCCGAACACCGGTTTTATCAATAATCTGAACGACTGTTTTCCAACGTCGAGGATTAGGAGACACAAAAAAACGAATGCCAGCAAGAACCCATTCCCCGAGAAATGCCAAGAACGCGAGATAGCCTCGCCACTGCTGAACCGCCACGTAACCAATGTAGGCGACTCCCTTGATATGTGTTTTATGAGATTCCGTTGTCATGATTTTAATCTATCACAGCGCTCTATTTTAATAAACCCACATTCATTATAATGTCACCTCTGAAAAGGTATCTTTATGTTAGAGCTCTTCTTAAAAGGTTTCATCATTGGATTTGCTATCGCCGCACCCGTTGGGCCAATAGGTGTGCTTTGCATACAGCGATCGTTGCATAATGGCTTTGGGGTCGGATTAATGACGGGCCTTGGTGCGGCGCTCGCTGATGGAGTATATGGATTAATTGCGGGTTTCGGATTAACAGCTGTATCCCATTTTTTGATCAAAGAACAAGTATGGATACGCGTTATCGGCGGCCTTTTTCTCATCTATCTTGGCATTAAAACGGCATGTGCCTCACCATGCCAACAAACAGCGAGCCGCCTTGATCGATCGCCCTGGCATGCATGCGGCACAACATTCCTGCTAACGCTGACCAGTCCCTTAACCATCCTATCGTTCATTGCTGTATTTTCAGGCTTAGGATTGGGCAGTACAAACACACACTATACCTATGCGCTTGCACTTGTTTTGGGAATTACACTGGGATCAGGCGCATGGTGGTTTCTATTAAGCGGGGGAGTGGCTTTCATTCTTCACCATCGTATCACCCCTCGCATAATGCGTATTATTAATGCAGTCTCGGGTGCCATTATATTGGCCTGTGGTGTTTTTTCGTTGAAAATGTAGCTATATTGATCCATTTCATTGAAAATTCTCCTTTATTTATATAGAGTTAACTTATCCGGAACATACTCCTTATAAGTCGTCCTTATCCGGAACATGTTCCCGATAAGTTAACGCTGCACAAAACTATTCATATTTAAGGCTCATCTATGCCATTTTTGATCAACGCCGCACAACTCGATAAATTTAGAAAAAATCAAAAAAATATCCTTCTATTCGATGCAAGCGTTCACACCAATGAGCGGGATGCACGCCAAGAATTTCTGGATAAACACATTATCGGTTCGCATTTTTTTGATCTTCAAGCTTTTAATGATCCCGATCCCACAGCACCTCATTCCAATATGATCCTCGATGACGAAGCGCGAATGGCAGCGCTCCTCGGAAAAATGGGTATTCGAAACGATTATAAAATTGTTTTTTATGATAATAGCTCATTGCACACGTCAGCTCGCGCACTGTGGCTATTGAAATTCGTGGGGCACAATCCCAACCTGCTCTATATATTAGACGGTGGGCTCGCTGCGTGGGAAAGAAACAAAGGAAAAACAGAAGTGGGACAGCCTGTCATCGTTCCTCGATCTTATTCGGTGACGCTACAAAGCCAATGGATGCGCACTCTCAAGCAAATGAAAGATAATATGATCACGCCAACGGAACAAATCATCGATGTCCGTCACGCGGTGCGCTTCGCAGGCGGCCCTGAACCACGAGAAGGCGTGCGCTCCGGACATATTCCAGATAGCTTCAGCACGCCTTTATCTATTTTTTTTACTAACAACGGATTATTTTTGTCAGTCGATAAAATGCGAAAAAAAATTCGGGATCTGGGCGTTAACCTCAATTGTCCTGTCATTACATCCTGCGGATCAGGAATGACTGCACCGACACTCAATTTTATTTTGGATTTAATCTCGACAGCACCCAATGCATTATATAATGGCTCATGGACAGAATGGGGCCGCGATGCGCTGTATGCGGGAGAAGCAACGCTCGATGAACGGCCGATTAGTAATTGCGTTGACCCGCCGCTGGATGAGCAGGTAATCACCTGCTAAAATATTGTCATCTCCGCAAACCTCTCACCTGTCATCCTCACCTCTTTCTTGTCATCTTCACCTCTTTCTTGTCATCCCCGCGCAGGCGGGGACCCATTCGGCAAATAACTCTTAATGACCATGAATTTCATATAAATAGATCGCTCAAAAAATTTTATTATATTCACAGATGCTATAACGATGGGTCCCCGCCTACGCGGGGATGACAGGTGAGAGGTTTGCGGAGATAACAACAAGTTGCCCCGTGACTGGGATCTTACTCTGAGCGCAGCGCATCGATAGGATTCAATCGTGACGCTTTATAAGCAGGATAATAACCAAAAAAGATACCAATCGCCACGGATACAAAAAACCCCACCAAGGGGGGCATCAAAAAAACGATAAATTCCCAATTCCATACAAGCGCCATCACATAGGTAATGAGCATGCCTAACAATACACCGCACGTTCCGCCAATCAATGACAGCATAATTGCTTCCACTAAAAACAACGCCCAAATATCAGATCGCTTCGCACCGACAGCTAATCGAATTCCAATCTCACGCCGTCGCTCAACAACAGAAACCAACATAATATTCATGACGCCAATTCCACCGACCAACAGAGAAATGCTACCAATCAACCCTAAAAAAATGGTGAATATTTTGGCTTGATTAGCCATGCGTGCAATTAACGCTTTTGCGCTTCTAAAAGATACTTTTTTATTTGAAACCACCTCATTAATATACCCCGTAATATTATTTTGCACAGCGTCAGTATTCGCATTAGGCGTCAAGCGCAACAACACATTATTGATTTTAGCAGAAGAGCTCATAGCGGTTGATACAAGCAATGGAATCATCAAGGAATAATCAATATCTGTATAAATGAAATCATTCTCTGCCCAGGGTTTCGCAACGCCAACAATCGTAAAAATAGAATCGCCTATTTTAATTTGCTGCCCCAGCGCATCGCGAGCCGTTAATTTTTTAATTTGCACATTAATCTTATCGCCTATCACACAAAAAAAAGAAAAACCGTCTAGAATAGAGATAAATCGACCTTGGTCCAAATGCACTTGTGCAATCCGAGAGAAACCATCTGTGACGCCCAGCACATTGCTATTTAACTCATGGCCTGCAAATTGCGCATTATTATAGGATTCCACAAAGGGCGCTACATCGAGTATATTTTTATCTGCATTTAAAATATTGTTTGCCTGAGAAAGTGTTAGTGAATTTAACGAACCCACATCGTCTTTTATGCCTGGCTCATTCGAAACAGAGATGGACAATAAATCGGTTCCCAACGCCTTAAATTGCTTCAAGGTTTCATTCATCGCTAAATCACCTGCCGATACCATCGCTACAACCGATGCGGTACCCACTAAAATACCCAGCAGCGCCAACACAGAGCGCAATTTAGACGAATACAAATTGCTGAAACCTGTCTGTATGTGAGTGAGCAATTTCACACAATTCTGCCATCCTGTAATGTCACTACGCGCTCACATAGCTCACTGATTTCTTTTCCATGTGTGACAATAACAATGGTGCGACGTTGATTTTGATGCAAATTCAACAATACATTCATCACATCAAGGCCTGTTTTAGAATCCAGCGAGCCGGTTGGTTCATCCGCAAAAATCACTTCTGGGTCGCCCACGAGCGCGCGAGCAATCGCAATACGCTGTTGCTGACCACCGGATAACTGATTCGGTTTCTTCAGCGCAAAATTCTCCATACCCACTTGCTCCAACATATGCCACGCTTTTTCTTTTGCAAGCGTTGGATCTTCTTCACGATAAAATAAGGGCAACATCACATTTTGCAATCCATTTAAACGAGGCAATAAAAAAAAGGATTGAAATACAAAGCCGACTTGTCTATTGCGTGTTTGAGACAATTCTTCATCGGATAAATGAGAAACATCTTTCCCGGAAAAATAATAATGTCCACAATCAGCACGGTCCAAAAATCCCAATATGTTCATGAGAGTTGACTTGCCAGACCCGGAAGAGCCCACGATCGCAATCATCTCTCCTCGAGAGAGAGAGAAATCAATCCCACGCAACGCGTGAAATGGGGCGCCACCTTCTATTTGATAGGTTTTAGTGACATTATTTAATTCAATGAGAAATGACAACGTGATCTCCCGGCTTAACGCCCGATTGAATCACCACAGCTGTCGGTGTGGTTTGCCCTGTATTAACCGGTGTAGTTACTATTTTTTTATCGTTTGTCTGCACGTTAAGCGTTGTACTACCCGCATTTTCATGAACCGCTTCAATGGGCACCAACATCTCTGACGTATTATCCATATCAATTGCGACTGTAGCGCTCATGCCAATATGAATCACCGCGGCTTGCTCTTTCGTCAATTGCGGAACAACGATTTCGACGGGGAACATCGGCATGCCGCCGCCACCGCTGCTTTGCCCCTGATGATCGATCCCCACAATGTGGCCGATTAATTCCATATTGGGAAAAGCAATGCCGGTTACTTTGACATGCTGGCCCAATCTCAGTTGATTGACATTAAATTCATTCACGCTGATACGAATCGTTAAGCCGCTAACGTCCCCTATCATGGCCAAAACATCGCCTTGCTTAACGGCAGAACCTTTATTGAATTTAACAGACAAAGAGGTGCTATCTGTCGGCAACAATACAACTCCTGCTGCGGGTGATGCGATATGAATATACTGAGAATCACCTTGCCCATGCAACAGATCATTGATTTTATCAATATCCTCAATGGTTAGGCTTTCAAAATCAAATCTTTTGATATCCAATTGCTTTAACATAGCGACCAACGTATCTTTTGCTTGCATTAGATTTAATTGCGCGGTGAAAAAAGCGCTTTTCTTCTCTTTCATCGCATCATCGGATATCAATTGGTTGTTATGCAAAAAAGTGTTTGCAACTAATTGACTGTGAGCATTATTAAAATCCGTTTTTGCTTTCACATATTGCAGCAATGCAGCTTTATAATCGGTTTGAAATTTGAGCGATAAAATAACAAATAGCAGTTGGTCTTTTTTAACCTCATCGCCATAATGAAAAGTCATGTCATTGATCACGCCTTCCGCGGGACTCGTGACAACAATTGATTTCAACGACTGTATGGTGCCCGCATAAAATAAATGTGTCGCTGTGGGTTGCGAAGTGACGGTGATAACGTCTGTGAATGGCATGTTCGTCACGCGATGATGCTCATAATAAAATCGAATCATCAAGGCTGCGATCAAGGCCACCACCATCCAAACATATCTATTTTTTAAAATCATCTTTGACATCCTTCATAGCAACATTCCATGTCTTCAATGTAGATCCTAGTAATTCATCAAAATCAACCAGCGCTTGCAAATAATTCACTTGATCACCTACCAATTCTTGCTGTCGCAGCATGAGTTGCTCTTGCTCTCGTTGCAACTCAATACTATTAATTAAACCATATGCGTACTTTTTGAGGCTCACTGCGTATGATTTTTTTTGCAATGTCTCTGCGTGCTCTGACAAACGTAATTTTCGTTCTCTGCTATAAATTGCATTCCAGCCATTAATCACCTTCGTTTCATTTTGCCATTTCGATTGTTTAAGATCCATGGTCGCTTCACGAATCGCAATCTTCTGCTGTTGAACAGCTATTTTTGCTTCACGATCATCAATTGGAATGGTTAATTCGAGTCCCGCCTGACTTGTCTGATTCACACCGTTTAACACGCTATTGATACCCGTTTCACTGGAACCCACGCCACCTGCGTGCACACTACCTGTTAAATTTAATTGCCAACGCTGATTATCTTCAGCCGCGAGAAGCGCTCGTTGCGTCACACCCTGTAATGTCATTTCAGCAATTCGATAGTCAACATCATGCTCTATCATGATTTTTTTAGCGTCATCTAACGGCTGCACTTTATATTTTTTGGTGAGCGCTAATGGATTAATGGCTATGACAGTCAAGGGGGTATTCGGATCGATGCCAATCGATTGCAATAAAGCATAGCGTTTCTCTTCTAAATCATTTTTGGCGCTTTCAATAGTCGTTTGATTTGTCGCAACGCCTGCTTCCTGTGTCGTCAATTCTGTACCGGCTTTTTGACCCGCCTTAATCAATAACTTGGTTTGCATAATCGATTGTGTCGCGCGCGCTAATGCCTCTTGATCGACACGCAATGTGTCTTCTGCTGACGCGACCGCTAAATAGGAATGAATAACGGATGTAATGGTTCTTCGCAATTGACTTTCACGTCTCAAATGACTACTTGTTTCATCATCTTTTGCATTATATAAAGCTTGCTCTACAATCGCTCGGCCAAAACCCCTCATGAGCGGTTGTGTTACTTGAAGCGTCACGCCAGGATAAAAATGATTTTGACTAAAATCATTGGTCGAGGTTAAAGTAGCATCTGTTCCAATAGGTGATTTTATCGAAACACCTGGTTGAATCGCGGTCCCTATCTGTGACACCTGGCCATTTGATTCAACAGAATATTGTCTTGACGTCGTCTCTGTCGCTTTAAACGCAAACTGAGGACTGAATTTCCATTGCTCTATCTCAACCTGATATTTAGCTCTTACTTCAGCAAATTCGGATTTTTTTACATCCGGATTATCACGAACCGCCAACAGAATGGCTTCGTTCAACGACAGTGTCAGTGGCGGCTGCGCTAAGGCGTCGGAATTCGACAACAGAAAAAAAAATCCTGCGATCGACCCCAGTAAGCGTTGGACATTAAACGGATGAATTATCCACATACTCTCGACTCAATTGTTTTTTGCGAATACTGCGATCCATCGCTAACTGAATAAGATGTGTTAATATTTGTTTGTAGGACAATCCCGCTTCCATCATCAATTTAGGGTACATGCTCACTTCAGTAAAACCAGGTAATGAATTTACTTCATTGAAGTAAATGTGGTTCGTTCCTTCCTCCAAAAAAAGATCGACGCGCGCCATGCCTTCGCACTCAAGCGCTAAGAAAATATCTTTTGCTGTCTGTTGTACTTTTTCTTTTATTTCGGCAGAGAGCACCGCTGGAATAATTAACTCCGCACCATTTTCATCCAAATATTTAGACGCGTAAGAATAAAATTCATGCGACCCGGTCGGCTTCACTTCACCTGGCGTGCTCACGATGGGATCCTTTCCGTAATCCAATGATTCCAATACAGCCACTTCAATTTCGCGCATCATGAGGCCTTGCTCAACAACCACCTTGGTATCATATTGAAAGGCAGCGTCAATGGCAGCCGACAGATCCGCTGATTTTTTTATCTTGAATACGCCCACACTGGATCCGGTGTTCGCGGGTTTGACAAAAACAGGGTAGCACAGGGTTGCTTCAATCTGTTTAATGCACTCCGCAGAATGATTCTTCCATTGGCCAGACTTAATCGTGATAAAAGGTGCGACGCGTATGCCAGCTGCCGCAATCAATCGCTTAGAAACATCTTTATCCATACCGACTGCTGATGACAATACACCACAGCCGACATAAGGTAATTCGGTTAACTCCAACAAGCCTTGAATAGTGCCGTCCTCACACAGCGGTCCGTGGATCACGGGGAACACCACATCAAAAGCGTGCTTATTTGACTGAAACTGGGAGACAGGCAATGAGGCCCTACCTATTGCAATCGGATCAAAAAACATTTTTCCCCGTTCACGCTCCAAGCGTAGCGGCATCGCAGGACCCTCTAACGCTTCTTTAAATACCGCATCACCCAAAAACCATGTCCCGGTCTTATCGATACCGACTGGAATCACCTCAAACACATTTTGGTCAAGGTTCCTGATCACATTCGCGGCCGACACCAGAGACACCTCATGCTCCCCTGATCGTCCGCCATATAGCACGGCAACCCGTATTTTGTGTGTTTTTTCAGTCATTTATTCGTATCCTATTGTGGCATGCCTGATCCATGATCAATGATACTCTTTATAGCCAATGATCGCTATATCCTTGACAAATCCCTTAAAATGATCAATAATAGTTCAAATTTATCCAGGAGACCTGTCTCATGATGTTATCTCGGTCTATTATTCGTTTTATTTCAATACCTTGCATCCTTTGCTGCTTAGTTGCGTGGAGCCCATTTTCCTTTCTTTTTTCGTCGGCACCCACCGCTCCACCTGGTTCAACAGAGTGGATTAATCAGGAAATGACAAAAATTCAGACTCAGGCAGACAATCTGGATCAAGATGTCTTGAAGCTAGGGTTGTATGCCTACGTGAGAGCGCGTCACCAAGGTTTGGATGATAAACAACTCTTAACGATTGTCGATTACACCAAATCCTCGAACGAACGACGTCTCTGGGTGGTGGATCTTAAAAAAGCAAAAGTCTTATTCAATACCTGGGTCACGCATGGCAAAAACAGCGGAACAGATAAAGCGGTTTCCTTTTCCAATAATCCTGGCAGCTTAAAATCCAGTCTGGGTGTCTTTTTAACAACGGGCGCGCCTTATGTTGGGGGCAATGGTTATTCCCTCCGCTTGTCCGGCCTAGAACACGGCATCAATGATAACGCGTATGAACGTGATATTGTCATTCACGGTGCATGGTATGCTAGCCAAAGTGTCGCCAAAAAATTAGGTTACTTAGGCCGCAGCTGGGGATGTCTTGCAGTCGATGAAAAAACCGTTCATCCTTTGATTAATACAATTAAAGATAATACACTCGTTTTTGTGTATTATCCTGATAGGCAATGGTTAAATAATTCAAACTTTTTAAGTGGCTAGGGATTTCGCATGAAACATATTTTTTTAAGATCACTCCCCCTCTTTTTTATCGCAGTATCCTATGCCACTGCCGCACAATTCCCATTGCCCGCATCAGGCAATTCTCTCCTCGGAGAGGTCCGATACACCACGGCATCTTCTTTTGATACGCCTGTCACATTAGCGCAACGGTATGATCTCGGTTTAAATGCCATGATCGCTGCCAACCCTGGTTCAAGCCAAACAGATCTTGGACCTCATGATATTATCAAAATTCCAACCGCTTTTTTATTGCCGCCTATCGCTCACAAAGGCATTGTCGTGAATTTGCCTGAAATGCGTTTATACTATTACCCAGAAAACAAACAAGAAGTGATTACCTTGCCCGTCGGTATTGGTAAAGTCGGTACAACGATCCCCATTCAGCGCACCACCGTCACTCAGAAAAAAATAAATCCGACGTGGACACCCACCGCCAATATTCGAAAATATAATGCAGACCAAGGCGTTGATCTACCCAATAGCATGCCTGCGGGTCCTGACAACCCATTAGGGCCTTACGCGATCTATTTAGGCATTCCAACGTATCTTATTCACAGCACAATTTATCCCGATAGCATTGGTCGACGCGCCAGCTTCGGATGCATCCGTATGAAAGAAGATGATATAAAAACCTTTTTCCCATTAGTCACTAAAGGCACGCCGGTCATCATCATCAACATGCCGAATAAAGTCGGTTGGCAGGGCAATCATCTTTATCTTGAAGCACATCCCTTATTAGAAGAACATGATATGTCGGATGACGACAACATGGGAGCGGTTGTCCAAGAAATCGAAGCGGCCACTCCCTCCAGTGGCATGACCCTCATCAACTGGCCGCTCGCTGCCAACATCCTGCAACAACCCGATGGGATTCCGCATAGTATTGGGGTGTGGGAAAAATAGCGTTTTATACAAGAATGTAAAAAGTATTGACTTTTTATTTGTAAAGTATTTTAATAACCTCATTAGTCCATTTATTCGGGTTGCATATCATGCTTGGCTCATTTGCAGAACAATGTCGAAAAAAATTCTCATTAACGCAGGAATATATAGCCAATGCGTTAAACCTTTCTCGCCCCACCTATATTCAATTTGAACGCGGAAAATATGACTTAACTATCTCTGAAGCAAAGAAACTATCCGCTTTATTTAATATATCACTCGATGATTTGCTCAATGAAAGAGAGCCAAATATTCATGTTACTGTCAAAAAAGATAAACGGGCGACGAATAAACTTGATCAAAATGACATTCGAATCAGCGTCCCTCAGCAAAAAGTCGATAAGTTAAAGCAAATTTTATTTTATATTCTCAAAAAAGTAGGTGGAAAGCCCAATGTAGGAATGACCGTCATCTACAAATTACTGTATTTCATGGATTTTGATTATTACGAAAAATACGAAGAACAGCTCATGGGACTTCAATATCAAAAAAATCATTTTGGACCCACGCCCATTATTTTCGATGCCATCATTCAAGACATGATAAAAAATGAAGAAATTGAAGTGATTAAAAGTAAATTTTATCAACACGAACAGAAAAAATATCTATTAAATCCTTCTGTTGAGCCTGATTTAAGCATTTTAAACGGCCAAGAATTAGATCACATCGAATGGGAGTTGCAACGATTGTCCGACCTCAATGCAACAGCGTTATCTGATTTATCACATAAGGATGTC
Source organism: Legionellales bacterium (assembly GCA_947478495.1). Taxonomy (GTDB): domain Bacteria; phylum Pseudomonadota; class Gammaproteobacteria; order DSM-16500; family DSM-16500; genus CANJVW01. The sequence continues at coordinate 14,048 of CANJVW010000025.1, forward strand.
CCCTGGATTAGCGCGGAACTCGGTTCGCTTATTGAATATGAATCAGTTTTTTATAGAACATCCGATACATCCGTGCGAAATAACAGTCATGATAAAAAAGATTAATTATCGCGAAACCGATTTTTTCAAAAAAGATTTGAAAAAACTGAAAAAGAGATTCAAAACGCTGGACGATGATATTCGCATTGCAAAGAAAAATGCGATTGAATTATTTCATTTGCATGGCATTGACAACCAAAGCGTTGTGCTCATTCCAAAATCAGGTAACGAACAATATAAAATCTATAAAATGCGTAAATTTGCCTGTCGGTCACTCAAAGGTCGAGGTGTTCAAAGTGGTATTCGAATTATATACGCTTATCGCTCAGCAAACGAAACCGTTGAATTGATAGAAATCTATTTTAAGGCAGACAATAAAAATGAAGACCGAGACAGAATAGATCATTTCTTGAAAAACCAACAATAACCGGAATCGTACTTATTTTAACCAATTTTTTTAATTTGCAGCAAATAGGTCCTGGTTATTTATTGACACACATCGTAATGTACATATAAAATACACATCCTATGAAAAAAACGACACACAAATCACTTCGATCGATCATCAGCCTGGTGGTTGGAATGGCGCTATTGTTTGGCGCCCCACTATGCATTGCCGATCCCTCTCAGAAATTCATCGTCATCAGCGATATTCATTTCGATCCCTTTATCGGCTGTGACAGGCACCCCGCACCATGCCCTCTGATCGAGCAATTGCGAAGCGCACCCGCGGGAGAATGGGCAGGCATTTTTCAGAAACACCATTACCCAACGACTTTTTCCTACCAAGAAGATAGCAATCCCATATTATTACGCTCAACGATGAATGAACTGAAAAATCATCAGAGTGATTCTATCGCCTATATCATTGTATTAGGGGATACGCTCGCCCACCGTTTCCATGCTAAATATATCGCCTATGCAAGCAACTATTCTGGCAAAGGCAGCTACAGCGATTTTGTTCAAAAGACAATGGATTTTATCCATCAACAATTAGAAGAAACGCTCCCCAATACTCCTATTTATCCTGTTGTCGGTAATAATGATAGTGCATCATTGGACTATCAAACAGTACCCTACGGTCGTTTTTTATCAGACGTCGCAAGCATTTCTAAAACGGACGTACCGGATACCCGCTTTCAGAACACCTTCTCTTATGCAGGATTTTATTCGACGTCCCTCTCGCCCACTCAGCGCTTAATTGTTTTAAATAGTGTGCTATTTTCCAGTCAACGTCCTCCCGATATCGCGATGGATCGAGCCGCTGATACTCAACTATCATGGCTACAAGATCAGCTAGTAATAGCTCATCAAAATAATCAGTCGGTTTTAATCGCGATGCATATTCCTCTTGGATTACACACATTCAAGACAACATTCTCCTCTTTTCAAATCAGTCGTTTCGGAAAAACATTTTGGATGCCTGAATATAATCAAAGAATGTTAGACATCCTGCAGCAATCACCTGCGCCCATTGTCGGCCTATTGGTTGGTCACACACACATGGATACGTTTCAAATAATCGATGGCACAATGGGAAAGCCTCCTATTCCCGTTATTTTTACGCCCTCTATCAGCCCCATTGATGGCAATAATCCGGGTTTCAAAATCATGACGCTATCGCCTGATCTCGGCTTAACAGACTTCGATACCTATTTTTATCCGATCGATCATTTGCCGAACGCGTGGCAAAAAGAATATAATTTTAATAGTACTTATCAACCAGACTGTCAGTCATCGTGTCAAGTAATCAACGGTCTTCAAAAGATTACGCCGGATCATTCGACGGAGTATGGTATATATAAAAAGTATTTTTTTACAAGTCATGCGGTAGATGCGTCACACGATCAATGGCTAGAAAATTATTGCAGCATCGCTCACGTTGATGAACAATCCTGGGAAAGCTGCAATCAATCCATCTTCAAACCTTGAAGAAAATCAATGCACTCCTGTTATTTTTCCGTATGCGTATACGTCCCATCCCATGGCTGTTCGGGCGGGGTCGCGATGTAAGTCGCGATACGTTCAAGATAAAGATCGTATAGATGAACTGCAGGATAGCGCTGATGAAGCGCTGTAAAAGCATTTCGCGCTTTATCCCACTCTTGATTAAAGTAATATGCCAATGCGGCATCACTTTGCTGTATCTCTTCTCGTAACGTAGCGGTGGTGTCTGCCGCATATCCCTTCAGCTCATAGAGCGCGATACTGTTGTTCCGACCTTTCACACGAACACGATCCAATAAGCGAGATGTAAAATTCTGATGTTGCGTATACTGTGTGACAATTGTCTTTACGCCATAATATTTTGTGAGCGATTCTGCGCGCGATGCGACATTCACTGAATCACCTAGTACGGTATAATTTCGACGAAAAACCGAACCCATGTCGCCCACGCTCATCATGCCCGTATTCAATCCAATCCCGATTTGCACATCAGGAAATTTTTTCTCTTTAAATATCACGCTCAGCGCTACCACTTTATTCTGCATTTCAACAGCTGCTGATAACGCATTGAAAACATGCTCCTCATCTTTTAAAGGCGCGCCCCAAAACGCCATGATCATATCACCCACGTATTTATCGATAGTGCCCTTATGTTTGAAAATAACTTCTGTCATTGGACTCAAAAAATCATTTAATAATTCTTTCACTTTATCGGCGGACAGGCCTTCTGATAAGGTTGTAAAATGACGAATATCCGCAAATAGCACGGTCATTTCGCGATCTTCGCCGTGCAGCCCCAAGCTGCCTTTTTCCTTTAGCATTTCCTCAATATGTTTTTCAGGAACATATTGACCAAACATTTCTTTCAAATGCTCACGGCGTCGCGTTTCAAATAAATAGCCGTATATCATGTTAAAGAAGGGGATGATGAAAACCAGCACAAGTGGGCCAATAATAAAAAACACAAATCCTGTTTTTGCCCATAACATATTGTTCAACACAATTAAAATCGCTGGCAATATTAATATGGCTGATATCAATAGACGAGGCGACAGAAAAGGGCATACCAACACTAATAAAATGCCGAGCGCTCCAACGAAAGAAATCTCCGCTCCTAATGCCCAAGCCGGACGATATGGAAAACCGCCTTTCAATAAACCATCGGCAACAGTTGCATTAATTTCAATGCCCGGATAAGTGCTTTCGATAGGGGTGGCTTTTAAATCATTAAGACCCGCCGCTGTTGTGCCAACAAATACGATTTTTCCTGCAAGCGCACCCGATGAGACTTTGTGATGCAATACATCTGTTGCTGAAAAATAAGGAAAAGTAAAGCTAGAGCCTTGAAAAGGAATCAGCACTTCTGATTTTTCATTCGTGGGAATTGTCACCCCACCAAACCGCACACCTTCTAGCCTTAAATGATCCCCGTAGCGCTCAGTCACCAACGCAACATCATTCATCAAATAAAGCTGCGCCGCCGCCAGTGCAAGCGAAGGATATAAACCATTATGATAACGCATCAATAGCGGCACATGGCGCACAATCCCATCTGAGTCTGCAAAAAAATTAATAAACCCCACTTTTTTTACTTTTTGCTCAATGCCCAGATAGGGGCTAATCACCCCTTTTGCTTTAATAAACCCTAATGATTTCTCTTCGTCCGATTGCAACACAAACAAAGGATTCACATTAAAAGAAGCTGTTGTTTCTACTGGAAGAAAGCTCATCGCAATCACTGAATCCACTTGAGCTAAGCTTTTCTCAAGGGAAGCATCATTATTAAAATCAGGCATCACCGATTGCAAGTCGGCGACAAAAGAGGGCGTTATCTTTTTTTTCTGAATCAAGTTTTGTAGTACTAGGTTCGCTGCATTTTCTTCTCTTTCAGCAAACAGCATATCCATGGCAACGACAGCCGCTCCTTGGTCTTTGAGGAGAGCAACCAAAGTAGCCAGTCGCGCTCGCGGCCAAGGCCAACGACCTTCAGCGGATAAACTTTTTTCATCCACATCCACAATCGCGATTCGAGTATTGAATGCCGAGGGGCGCCCTATTAATCGGGCACGCAATTGCATGTCATATGCCACGGTTTCAAAACGAGAAATAAAGTGACGAACTGGCAGATAGGATGTCCCCTGTAGCCAGAATACAAAAAAGAGCAATAAAAATCCGATAACGATGGGTATGCGTTTATCCATGGATCATTCCTGCTATCCTGTACTATACTTCCTGTTTCTATTCTGGCGCTTTATAAAACAATGCACAATACTTTTAAGACAGAAGTCATTCAAAAACATGCTTCCCTCCCGGCCAGGGTCACCAAAATCACCACGCCCCATGGCGAAATCATCACGCCCGCCTTTATGCCAGTTGGAACCCGAGCCTTCGTCAATTTAATGACGCCCACCGATTTAATCGATGCGGGCAGTCAAATTATTTTAGGGGGCAATACATATCATATGATGGTCGCACCCGGCATGGAGATTATTGAAGCGGCCGGCGGGATGCATCGCTTTATGAGCTGGGATAGACCCATGCTCACCGATAGCGGGGGATTTCAAGTCTTCAGCTTATCGAAAAACAATCAAATTTGTAAAATTGATGAAAAGGGAGGGCATGTTAAGCATCCTATCTCGGGAAAAATGATTCACCTAACGCCCGATACGTCTATTCACGCACAAAAAATCATTGGCGCGGATATCATTATGGCTTTTGATGAATGCACGCCAGAGGAGGGTGGCCGGACCGCCGCACTCGCGGCGTTCGAGCGAACCCATCGCTGGCTACGTGAATCCGTTGAGATTCATGAAAAAAACCCAAATTCTATTTATGGCTCAAAACAAGCTTTGTTTGGGATTATTCAAGGCGGACGTTTTCGTGATTTACGCGAACAAAGCACGCAATGCATTCTCGATATGCCGCTCGACGGCATCGCGATTGGTGGCGAAGTCATTGGATTTGATATGGCAAAAACCGTCGAAGTCATTGATTGGGTCGTACCTATGCTGCCTGACAATAAAACGCGTTACACCATGGGCGTTGGGCTCAACCCGCAAGATTTAATCGATGTCGTCGCAGGTGGTATTGATATTTTTGATTGTGTCGCGCCAACTCGCAATGCGCGACATGGCACACTGTACTGTGGTCACACCGTTAAAAAAGATAATTGGGTTGTTTTTGAAAATCACGCCGAGAATGGAAAGCTTCTCATTAAAAAAGCCATTTTTGCAAAAGACGATCAGCCTATTTTACCCGGCTGCACCTGCTATACCTGTCAACATTTCTCACGATCTTATTTGCATTATCTCTACAAACAACAATCGATGACCTATTGTAATTTAGCGTGCATTCATAATATTCATGTCTTACAAGCAGTTTGCGCTACACTGCGAGAAACAATATTATCAAGTTAATCGAGATCACGGATGATCGCTCATTTCTATCTCTTTAGAAACCAATTTATTGAGCAAACCAATAAGATACAATGGACAATTCAACACACTGCCATCATATTTCAAATTCATCGATGACACTCTCAACGCTAAAGTGGGCCGATATTTTTGGACAAGCCATCAAGCTCTTTTTGTGCGCTGAAGCACCTGATTTAACTTCGAGTGGATAGATCACATCATTCATCTGTAGCACAAAATCAAGTTCTGCCGATCGTTAAAATATAAGTTTTGCCAACCTGTCTAGACCCTTTTAAAATCAATGGGTTACTAAAAGAGCTCCTCTTCCATCGCATTAAATCTTATAAAATATGTCTATTCATACACAAAATGGCCCGGAAAGGGTAGGCTCAACTGCCGAATTTAGGTTTATGGAAACATCATTCTGGCTCAAAACGAAGCCTGGTTAAAGGGTAGTTCAGACCTTTTTGTGACGCACTCAAGTCTATATATTGCACAACTCTTTTTCATGGCCGCAAAAGGACCGCCTCTTTTATTACTTCTTTAATAGGAGGTCTTGATTCAGCACGCTGCGCCCAGCATTTTCCAATAAGAGCGCCCATTCCCTTAGGGATTTCCTGGGATTGAGGAATGTCCGGTCTTTTGCCTTCCCCTACCCATTTAATAACCAAGTGTTCGTTTCCTTTCGCTTGCCGATAAGGAAGATCTCGGCTGGCTATTTCCCATAAGACCATACCCAGTGCATAAATATCCGCTTCCTTCGTGCAATGAGAGTCTATCTCAAACAACTCTGGCGCCATCCAATATAAAGTGCCCGCCGCGCCGCCCACTGTTGTAGTAGCAGCGACATTTTCTCTTACTTTTGATAAACCAAAATCGGCTAATTTAGCTTGCATATCATGGTTTAGGAGAATATTATGACTTTTTAGATCGCAATGAATCATATTAATATTATGTAAATATTGCAAACCCTCCACGATGGCATTAATAATAATCAAGCGCACTGGCCACGGAAATTGTTCTATTTTATCATGCAAAACAGCAAATAATGAACCCACTGGCATGTACTCCATCACCAGGCAATATTGTTGTGGTTCTAAACAAACCCCATGAAGAATAACAATATTAGGATGTTTTAGCTTGGCATGGTGAGCAGCTTCCCTTCTAAATTCTTCTAATGCGCTCTCTGATAATGCACCCGCTAGTAACTGCTTAACCGCCACATCGGTTCCTTGCCATTTTGCTTTTCTCACTACCCCAAACCCTCCCCGCCCCAACACTCTTTCTAGGGTAAGGGCGCGGAAGGGAATGACTTTTAACCCTTCTTGCACTGCATTAGGCAGCAAAACAGCTGCTCTATTTAATGCAGCAGCATACTCTGCTGCGCGAAGCTGCGCTTCGCGCTGTCTAGCCGCTTCTTCTCTTTTTTGTTCTTCGCGCAACTGGCGTTCTCGGTAGGCTCTGATTTCGACTTGCTGTTCGCACCACATCTTAAAGTCAGCGTAATTTTGAAATCGAGAAAGCTGTGCTTCATCAATTGTATCAAAAGCTGCTTGATACGAAGCTACTTGAAGAAGCTTGCCTCGCTGCCGAGATGAGAAATATAGACATTTTTCAATTCCTAGACAATTTTCAATATCTTCCTTTATCAGCGGAGCACTGAAGATAATAGACCCCTGATTCCATATTAAAAAGGAGGATTCTTTCATCTGATAAGTATCTGTATAAATTATTCCCGGCCCGTGAGGTAATCCTTTATTAAACATCCCCACATAGATCCCGGTGGGATTCCCGTCTAAGTTGTATGACAGAACGAATATGTTTCTTCCAGTAGGCGTTATAGTACAAGCTGCCGCCCGTCTATCGAAAGGCAGAATAGAGGTGAGAATTTGCAAATTCTCACCTTCTGATAAAGGAGCACCATAAAGCCTTGAATCAATCTTTCTTCTCATCGAATAAATTTGGTTCTCAGAGCGAACTATAATGGTGCGGCTATCTCCTATTTGACAAAGAATGACAGTTTTGTTTTTTTTCAAATATTCTCTGGCATCCGCAATATCTCTTTCTTTCTCTCCCGATGCGTTACAGCAAAAATTATAAACCGATTTCACCGGACTAAAGCGATCATTTTCTTCATGATATTTGAAAACGGTATTTTCATGAAAAACAATATCACCTCTGTCTGCTTTTTTGATTTTTTGTTTTCCATTTTTATAGTAATGCACAGGGCCCTTTTCTCTGACAACAAAGAATCTTTCATAGAGATTATCTGACTCAGGCACATGGAGGTGCCAGGTATCCCAGCTATCTCTTTTATCAAGCTGATCAAGTGGTAAAAAGAGTGAGATATAGACATCCGTCGATGTCAGACTAAATTTCAGCCAATGTACTCCAAAACTTATCAGATTTCCTGCTGTTAATGAATAATGAGAAAGATGAACTCCCGGAGCATCTTTAAACGATTTCTTTATAAATTCTTTCTCTATTCTATCGAAATCCCAGAGCTCAGGAGGAATACCCGTCCTAGCAAAGCCCTCGTGTCTTGGATTATAAGCAGGAATCACCCCCGTCTTTATTGCTAAAAAATAGCGAATGTTATCTCTGAGTAGAAGCGCTGTTGAATTATTTGGATTTTGTTCAAGCGTACTTTCAATATCCGCTAACGCGCCCCGGTAATCTTTTGAGGCGTATTTTTTTTCAGCTTTTTGTTGTAATGCTAGGCCTACAGGTATCGGAGAGGTGGGCATCTTAAAGGGAGCAGGAAAAACAACATTTGCGTGTGATTTCATATAAACCATTTTCTATGTTTAAGGGCGACTTTCAGGATAGTTGTCGCGTGAAGCAGATGAAACTTGATTGACCTCTGGAACAATAATCTTAATTTAAAAATAAAGCAACAATTTTTGGCATGGTTCAAAAAACACTGTTTTTGGGTAGCAATAGGCACGAGGAAGGTTACCAAAAAAATGGCATCATTTTTTTTGAAAAATTTAGAGTATTATTGCTTATGGAGTGCATCACAAAAAGGTGTGATTAAGCTGCCTGCTGTATGGATTTTTCAACAGCGGCTTCCCAATTTTGTAACCACTCATTGCTCGCCATAGCCGCTCAGATTTGCAGCACATTGTGCACACTTTCTCTTGTCCATTCCATTTTCTGTTTTCGTTTGTGGCGCTTATTATAGCGGGATCTTAGCTGGTCCGCCCTTAAAGAACGAGCATCACGATGTTTAGCAAGGCATCCATTTAAAAAAATGGCGAGTTTAGTTATTCTAAATGAGCTATTTTTTTAAATTGATAACACAGCTAAACATCATGAGACGAAGTTATGTAAGGGCGGACCAGCTAAGATCCCGCTATAATCAAATGTTCAACTGTTGATTCTGCCACATGACTTGTAAATAATAATCCTTGGCTTTCTCTTTCTGAATAATGACATAGCTGATTTTTATTTGCGTTCAAATAAATGAATAGGCTCTTTAATTTTGACACCATCTCTTCGTCAGCCATATCTTTTATGACATCTGTTAAATTGAACAACACTTTCTCATGCTTTCCATGCCACAATTCCCATTTGACTTGTTCCAGTCGTTTCTTATCTTCTTCACCAAGGATGTTCATATTGAGGATAGGCTGGAATTTCTTTGTAATATGAAACCAATCTAAAATAGAGTTCTTTCGAAACCCGCAATCCACTAATACCGCAACGCTTCGCCACTGATCTGTCATCCCGCAAAATCCCGCCCCTTGTCTGATCCCAGCGCCTCTGTCGCATCCTGCGAGGATTTATGCGGGATCCAGTGACGGCCTTGACGGGGACCACAAAAAAATAAATCTAA
>CANJVW010000026.1 GCA_947478495.1 Legionellales bacterium
CCCACCCCAAAAAATGGTACCCACCAAAAAACCGATTCCCCAACCCCCTGCAATAATGTGAGATAAAAAAAAGGCGACCTTTAAGGGGCCGCCAAAATATGCTCAACTAAGTATAAGCCATCCATGCTTCACAATCCATCCTTGGGCATACAAAACGAGGAGTGGTCGTAAGAGTCCTTTCGCTTAACCAGCATCATCCGTGATGCAATTTCAGTATATCAAGTTAATTTATTACAAGAAGAGCCTACCCTTACCACCCCCATCATCACACATATTTTTCAGATGAGGTGTATATAAAAAATAATAAATATAATCAAACAGATAAAAAATAATACGAGTACCGAATCATGATGTATTGCAATAAACGATCCCGAATAATGCACACAATGTATGGCGATTATCTTACAAAATTTATGGTCATTACGGCTGAAATATCAAAAAAATGACCGCCAACTGACTCCATTTACTCTGTTGCTGGGACAGCTAGAAAATCTCTTGTGTGGCTACAGCCCGCAACACGTGCGGGACCGTACGCTCATAGATGGCTGTTTTATGCGTGCTCAAATGAAGGCAAAGTGACGTTAAGCTCCAGGATGGAACAACCGTCTTTGCGCTCTAAATCAACTTTGACGGTGCTTGGATCAATATCAACATATTTTGAGATGACGTTAATGATATCTTGCTGTAGTGCTGCAATATAATCAGGCTGATCGTGTGAGCCGCGCTCATGGGCAATAATAATTTGTAAGCGTTCTTTAGCCAATTTCGAGGTTTTTTCAGGCCCCTTAAAATACTGAATAATTTTATGAATATTTTGAGAGAGCTGCTTCATACCACCTCCTTCTTGAAATTCAATAAGCGCTTCAACCAATTACGCTCTTCTTCAATAAAACGATGCGACACATTTTCACCTAAAAAACGTGCTACGGCATCGAGATAAGCTTGCCCTGCATCACTGTCTTTATCCAAAATAACAGGATCGCCTGAATTGGATGCGCGCAATACCGCTTGCGATTCTGGGATCACCCCCAACAGAGGAATCGCTAGAATTTCATTCACATCTGATAGGCTTAGCATATCACCACGTGCGACACGCTTCGGCGAATAACGCGTCAACAACAAATGCTCTGTGATTTTATCGCGACCATCTTCTGCTCGCTTTGTTTTGCTCGATAATAATCCTAGCATCCGATCAGAATCTCGAACAGATGACACCTCTGGATTCGTCACCACAATCGCACTATCTGCGAAATACATTGCAAGTTGTGCACCGCGTTCAATACCGGCTGGCGAGTCACAAACGATGTAATCAAATGTTTTAGAAAGCTCAGCCAATACCTCAGCAACACCTTCAACCGTCAACGCATCTTTGTCACGCGTTTGGGAGGCCGGCAAAATGAATAATTCTTTAATATGTTTATCGCGAATGAGCGCTTGATTTAAATTCGCTTCTTTGCGAATCACATTCACAAAATCATATACTACACGGCGCTCGCAGCCCATAATAAGATCTAAGTTGCGCAACCCAATATCAAAATCGACCACGGCGGTTTTATATCCGCGGGTCGCTAAACCGACTGCAAACGAAGCGCTGGTTGTCGTTTTTCCGACACCGCCCTTGCCTGACGTAATTACAATAGTCTTTGTCACGCGCCTTCCTCCTGTTAAACCATCTCAGCGGGTACCCGCTGAGGTTGTATCATTTCAATTCGAACGTGCTCATTTTCTAAATAAATTTGCTTCATTCCTGGGCTCAAAGCCTGTTTTTGACAATCATCTTTTGTTAAATAATAACCTGCAATAGAAACCAATTCTGCTTCTAATGCATCACAAAAAATGCGTGCCTGCAAGTTCCCTGTCACACCCGCTAATACTCTACCACGCAATGGACCATAAATATGTACATTGCCATCTGCTAACACTTCAGCGCCTGCACTAACGGATGCTGTGACAATTAAATCGCCATCGCGCGCATAGATTTGCATACCCGATCGAACCGGTGTGGTGACCAATTTTGTAAGCAATATCAGTTCTTCTTTTTTGTCCTGCTTTTTATCAAAATTCGATAGCTTTCCGCCAGGCAGCAGCGACAGGCTATTCGCTTCAGCCAATTGATGTTGAGCATCACTGCCACCACGCACCCCCAACGGCACCATTTGATGAGCTACCAACAATTCTTTTAAATGTAAAAAATTAATCTGTTCTACCGCACTAATTTTATCCAAATCAATTACAACGGGTAGATTCAAAAAAAACGAGGGTGCTTTACGAACGGCGTCCGTTAATTGCTGGTCGAAGTGAGTCCAGTCATCGGATAATATTTGCAGCACGGCACAGGGCAAAAAATTGGCTTTAAATTGAAAACACGGTTCTTTTTTCATGGTATTTCCCTACAACGCCAATCATGCAATATGTGTTAATTGTATTCTAGCGAGCGCAGAAATACCACTGAACGATATCATTTATGCTATTGCTGGTGGCGGCAGCACCCAAGCGTCCTTAACAGCCTGCACTTCTTGCTGTAGAGGAGCATCATTGCGCATCACTCCCATAACACCTCCCACGATAGTGGATACGACAGCGAGCATCTCCAGCGCTAAACCGGTAGAGCAACCCGCAAAAAGTGGAGTTGCCATAAAAGCAGGCGACACCAAAGGCAGAAGCAAGCAGAGCACACCTAACGTAACGCCTGCTGCAATCATGACGGATGTGCAATCGCTGTAACGACTCATCGCTGATGCATAGCGTATACCCGCTTGATTTTTTTCTTCCTCAGAAGCATCAGGCATAGTGACAGCCTTCACAAAAGAATGAGGTATAGTATTTCAGTAGATTAGAAGCGTCATATCTGACGCAATACTGAGAGAAAATCACAAGCTGAATCAGCGGCAGATCGTCCCATATGACCATGATCGCCGCCCAATCTTGCGTAGGCCTGAGCCTTGTCATTGACTGTCATGACGCCGAAAATCATGGGAATATCATGTGCTAGCATAACCTGCTGACAGCCCTGGCTCACCTGTTGGCAGACGTAATCAAAATGCTTGGTTTCACCCTGGATGACTGCGCCCATGCAGATAATTACATCAAACCGTTTGGTTTGTGCGAAGCGTTGTGCGGCAAGGGGAATTTCAACCGCGCCCGGAACCCAGGCAACCGTTATGTGAGAGTCTTGAAATCCCTTTTCTTTTAATTGGGCGAGCGCGCCTTCCAATAGCTTCTCGGTGATATCTTCATTGAAACGGCTGATGATGATGGCAATGTTAAAGTCGGTGGAAATGGGTTGGGGTGTTAATATTTTCATAATCATTCCTTATCTTTATTGTTTATTGCTGTCATCTTGCTGCTGTGCATTTGTAATAATTATCCTACCAACGAACCTCGCATAATGCATCTTCTCCAAGCAAACTCCAGTCCGTTTTTTTAGCCTTTAAATCAAAATCAGCAGGAAAAGCCGCCTGACCCTCGGCAAGCTTACGAGGCGCAACATACATAAAAGCACGTTGTAATAACGATTGCTTAACAAAAGACGAAAAACAGCTTCCGCCTGCTTCCACCCATAAATCATGAATGCCGTCTTGACCAATTACATCTAAGGCATCCCCCAAATTCAAGCCATCTACTGTTTCGGCGACTTCAATACAGCGAATATCTTTTGCTTCCAATTTCTCTTTTTGATAGATATCAATGTGAGGTCCATGAAATAAAGTGATTGATTGCGCTGTTTCCAACACGCGAGCGGTTAGTGGAAGGCGCAGCTGACGATCGAGGATGTAGAGCGGCTTGGGAGATACTCTCATCATGCTGTCATCCTGAACAAGATGAAGCGATCCTTCGCGTTGCTCAAGATAACAGGCTTGCTTTTCAAGGTCTGATAAATGCAAAGAGCCATTAGAGCGCGCATTCAACTGCGGGTTATCTTGAATAATCGTTTTGACCGTTGTTAGAATCGCATCCGATTGTTTTCGATGTTGATGAGTAAATTCATCGGCCACCGGACCCGTTAAGCGAACCGGTTCGCCATTGACGCCGGCTATTTTACCATCTGAGCTCATCGCGATTTTGGCAGTGACAAAAGGTCTTTTTGTTGTTAGCCAATGCGCATAACTTTCATAAAAGTGATCGATTTCGGGCAGTGAAATGTGTTCACAGAGAATGCCCGCCTCGCGCAATTGCAATTCACCTTGACCGCTGACCACAGGGTTTGGGTCACGGTAAGCATACACAACGCGTGAGATACCGGATTGAATGATTGCATCGGTACACGGCGGTGTTCTACCCCAATGACAGCAGGGCTCAAGCGTTACATAGAGTGTTGCGCCAGGTGCCTGCATCGCTATTTTTTGCAATGCATGACGCTCAGCGTGAGGTGCGCCTGCTTGAAGATGATAACCAGTGGCAAGGATTGTATTGTCGCGAACAATCAAGGAACCGACAGAAGGATTAGGAAAACAGAAGCCACGGCGATTTTTAGCAAGTTCGAGGACAATCTCAAGATAAGGGGTATCTTTCACGCCATTACCCTCAACAAACAAGACGTATAGCGGTAGGACAGACATGAAATTGCCCGCCCTGTTTTCATGTGTTGGTGGTGGGCACGCAAAAAGCGCTTTGCCCACCGTACCTACTTATGCAGAAATTTTTTCACGGCCCACTAGCTCGACAATCGCAACCGGTGCGTTATCGCCTGGACGGTTACCCATTTTGAGAACTCTCACATAACCACCTGGGCGGCCGGAGAAATGGGGTGCAATCTCATTAAATAATTTTGTTACCATATCTCTGTCGCGCAATCGATCGAATGCAAGACGACGATGATGAAGCGTATCCAATTTGGCAAAAGTAATGATTGGCTCAACATAGCTTCTCAATTCTTTCGCTTTCTGAACAGTCGTCTTGATTTGCTCATGCTTCAACAGAGAAACCATCATATTTCTAAACATTGCCTTTCGATGGCTGCTTGTACGACCAAAGAATCTACCTTTGTTACGATGACGCATTGAAATACCCTCTTATTCTTTATCTTTGTTAGACTGCCAATGATCCAAGCGCGTTCCCAATGCCAACCCATGCATTTGCAGAACATTTTTAATCTCAGTCAGTGACTTTTTGCCTAAATTAGGCGTCTTCAATAAATCGCTTTCCGCACGTTGCACTAAATCGCCAATGTAGAAAATGCTTTCGGCTTTCAGGCAATTAGCAGAACGCACTGTCAATTCTAAATCATCAACCGGACGAGAGTAGATAGGATTAACTGACTTCTGATTATTCACTTCCTTCATCATCGGAGACGATTTTAAATCCACAAATGGTGCTAACTGCTGCTGTAAAATGGTAGCGGATCGACGAATCGCTTCTTCCGGATCCAGTGTACCGTTTGTCTCAATATCCAGGATCAATTTATCTAGATTGGTTCTGTTTTCAACCCGTGCGCTTTCAACGGAATAAGCCACTCGATGAATAGGGCTAAAACTCGCGTCTAAATGCAAAGCACCTACCGTTGTTGTTTTAACACCTTCTTCTGTCGTCGCTGTGTGACGAGCAGAGGCGGTTTGATATCCGCGACCCAATTGAACTTTAAGAGTCATATGAAGCTCACCCACCGCATTCAAGTGCGCAATCACCAATTCAGGATTCACAATATGCGTATCATGTTCTAATTGAATATCGCCCGCCAAAAGAACGCCGGGGCCTTTTTTGCTAAGCTTCAGAGTCACTTCGTGACGACCCACTAACTTAATGGCCACGTTTTTAAGATTCAAGAGAATTTCAATCACATCTTCTTGCACGCCAGGAATCGCGCCGTACTCATGCAAAACGCCTTCGATTTTAACTTCTACAATCGCGGCACCTGGCATTGAAGACAGCAAAATACGTCGCAACGTGGTCCCTAATGTATGGCCAAAGCCGGACTCTAGGGGTTCCAATGTGACGCGCGCATGGAAAGGAGTGATTGCCTCGACAGCAATTTCGTGCGGTGTCAAAAAATCATACGAACTATTCTGCATGTCAACCTCATTAAACCATCAATTATTTGGAGTAAAGCTCAACAATCAGCTTTTCATTAATATCAGGAGGTAAATCTGTCCTGTCAGGCATTTGTTTAAACGTACCTGTCAGTTCAGCGACTTGAACCTCCAACCAGCTGCAATCAGGTCTTGCCTGCGCCAGACTCATTGCATTTTGTACACGTAATTGTTGCTTAGCTTGTTCTTTAATGCCAATGACATCGCCTGCTTCAACAGAGTAAGAAGGGATATTTACCAAGCGGCCATTTACTAAAATACTGCAATGACTCACAAGCTGTCTTGCCATAGCTCGGGTTACCGCAAATCCCATTTTGTATACAACGTTATCTAAGCGGCTTTCCAATAGCTTCAAGAGGTTCTCGCCGGTTGACCCTTTTAAGCGAGCTGCTTTTTTGAAGTAATTAACAAAAGGACGCTCCATAATACCATAAATACGGCGAACTTTTTGTTTTTCACGTAATTGCAGGGCATATTCTGTTTCGCGACCGCGTCTCGCCCCATGCACACCAGGCGCTGTATCTAACTTACATTTTGAATCAAGCGAGCGAACGCCACTTGTCAAAGACAAGTCGGTCTTCTCTCGTCGAGAATATTTGCAGCGGCGTTTAGCGCGCGGATTATGATTACCAGCCATTACTATCTCCTGTTTACAACATATATAAAGCAGGGCGAGCAGTGCCCGCCCCTACAAAATCTTATACGCGACGCTTTTTAGGGTCACGGCAACCATTAAACGGTATGCCTGTCGCATCCGTGATGGATAATACTTTCAATCCAGCTGCATTCAATGATCGAATAGCTGATTCACGACCAGACCCCGGTCCCTTAACAAAAACATGTACATTTTTCATTCCAAAGTTTTCAACAGCAATTGAAGCTGCTTTTGTGCCTGCCTCACCTGCTGCATAAGGAGTCGACTTTCGCGATCCTCTGTAACCACAGCTGGCTGCGCTTGACCAAGTGATAACATTACCCAATAAGTCAGTAATGGTAACAATGGTATTGTTAAACGAGGCGCGGATGTGTGCCAACCCATCAATAACCTGCTTCTTGACCTTTTTTTTCTTTACAGGAGCTGCAACAGTCGCCGCTGTGGAAGCCGCGGCCTCTACTCCCTTAGAACCATCGAACACAGGCTCCTTTAATGCAGGGGGCGCCTTCGATACTTTGCTAGTCTCTTTTTTCTGGCTACTTGGGGCTGTCATACTACTCTTATTCCTTAATCATTAAACAGTCATCTATGGACAATCTTTTAGTAAAAAACTCCTCAAAATGCTCGCATACAAACTTGTATGCTGCGCTTTTTCGTAATTTTTTATCAGAGCCTTGTCTCATATGTGGCCGTTTTTGGTTTGCTTAATATTAATTCTTGTTAACTTTTTTAGCTTTTCCTTTTCGGGTCCTGGCATTCGTGCGGGTACGTTGTCCGCGGACAGGCAGCCCTCTGCGATGGCGAGAGCCACGATAAGTGCCAAGCTCAATCAGTCGCTTAATATTCATGGAGACTTCTCGACGCAAATCACCTTCCACTTTGAGTTTAGCGATCTCGATACGTAAGCTCTCTAATTCGGCTTCCGATAGATCTTTTCCCTTCGTTTGAGGGTTTATTTTTGCAACTCCACAAAGTCGCGCGGCCTGTGGACGTCCTACGCCATAAATGGCGGTAAGACCAATAACAATATGTTTCTGTACGGGTATATTTACACCTGCAATACGAGCTGCCATTCTAACACTCCGAGCAATGTCTCTAATAAATCCACAAACTTAAAAGGCGATCAGTTTAATATTTTCATCGAAAAAAAGCAACAAAATCAACCTTGTTTTTGTTTATGCTTCTTCTCTTTGCAAATAATTCTAACGACCCTATTTCTGCGCACAACCTTGCAATTGCGACACATTTTCTTTACTGATGCACCGACCTTCATATCTTGCCCCTTCTCTTTTTCCTAACGTATCTTCTTTTTCTTAAGCAACGAGTCATATTGATATGACATCACATGGGCCTGCACTTGCGCCATAAAATCCATGACAACGACAACAATAATCAATAATGATGTCCCACCAAAATAAAACGGTACATTCCAAGCTAATTGCATAAACTCAGGCAACAAACAAATGAGCGTAATATAAATAGAGCCCGCCAATGTCAAGCGTGTCATTACCATGTCAATATAATTCGCCGTTTGCTCACCCGGACGAATTCCAGGGATAAAAGCACCTGATTTCTTCAAATTATCCGCTGTTTCACGCGGATTAAATAACATTGCTGTATATAAAAAACAAAAGAACACAATGGCCACGGAGAATAATATCATATGCAGAGGCTGTCCATTCTGCAATGCAATACCTACCGCGCCCAACCATTCCATTCCTTTTCCATGACCAAACCACTGTGCAATCGTCGCTGGCAACAAAATAATGCTTGATGCAAAAATGGGGGGGATAACGCCCGCCATATTGATCTTCAAGGGCAAATGACTGCTCTTAGCGGA
Organism: Legionellales bacterium; assembly: GCA_947478495.1. Lineage (GTDB taxonomy): Bacteria > Pseudomonadota > Gammaproteobacteria > DSM-16500 > DSM-16500 > CANJVW01. The sequence goes on from CANJVW010000026.1 coordinate 8,522, forward strand.
ATAGACATTACCGGATTGCTGTCGTCGTGCATAATTAATCGTAATGCGACGCTGCCCTCTTTCAATGAATACCACAATCCCAATAACAGCCATCACAGACAACACAATCAATAATAATACAACAATCTGCAATTGCCCTTCTCGTACTTGCTCCAAGGTGCGGCCCAATGCTGAAGGAAGACCCGCTACAATACCTGAAAAAATAATCAGCGAAATACCATTCCCGATGCCGCGCTCTGTAATTTGCTCACCCAACCACATCAAAAACAACGTGCCCGCCACGAGAGTCAACACCGCAACAACATAAAAAGACAAGCTCGGATCCAGGGCAATGCCATGTGACGCCAGCATTTTAGCAATCCCGGCGGCCTGTATGCTCGACAAAAAAAATGTTGCGTACCGCGTATATTGATTAATCTTTCGCTGTCCTGACTCGCCTTCTTTTCGTAGCTCAGCAAACCGCGGCATCATCAAGGTGAGCAGCTGCATGAAGATAGAAGCCGATATATAGGGCATAATCCCTAAAGCAAAAACGCTAAAGCGCATGAGGGCGCCGCCCGAAAACATATTAAACAAGCCCACAATATTGTTTTGCTGTGCGTTAAACAATTCTGACAGGCGTTGCGGATTTAATCCCGGCACCGGAATATAAGAACCCAATCGATATACCACAATCGCCAACAACACAAAAAGCAAGCGCTGCTTTAAATCAGCAATACCCGCGCGCGCGCTATTTGATGACGAAGATGACTTCACTAGGCTTCTACCTTACCCGCCATCGTTTCTATCGCGTGACGCGCGCCTGCCGTCACGGGCAATCCCTTCAAAAAAACTACTCTTGTCAGTTTTCCCGACAGAATAATCTTAACATCTTTTATGTTGGCGTTGATCAGTCCTGCCGCCTTAAGTGCTGCCATATCAATGACATCGACGTCAGCTGGTATTTTATTAAGATCAGACAGTCTGACTTCGGCGCGCGCTAAAGCGCCTTGTGAGCGAAATCCTGATTTAGGAATGCGTCTCTGCAAAGGCATCTGACCGCCTTCAAACCCGACTTTATGAAATCCACCCGCACGGGCTCTTTGACCTTTGTGACCGCGTCCGCATGTCTTTCCTTTTCCAGAACCGATACCACGGCCCAATCGCTTAGCAGGTGTTTTTGAACCTAATGCAGGCTGTAGCGTATTTAAATACATCTTATACTTCCTCAACTAATAATAGGTAGCTCACTTGGTTAATGATTCCACGCACCGTTTGTGTATCAGCTACTTCAACCGTGTGGCGTATTCGGCGCAAACCTAGCGTCTTAATGCAGGCCTTATGCCGAGGAAGTCTTGCAATAAGACTCTTCGTTAACGTTAATCGTAATTTTTTATCCGACATCTTAAGCTCCGCTGATTTGTTCAACTGTTTTTCCCCGCTTGGAAGCGACCCATTCCAACGTAGAGGTACTTTCCAACGCTTTCAATGTCGCTTTCACCACATTGATTGGGTTGGCTGAGCCAATAATTTTTGCTAAAACGTTTTTCACGCCCAGCACTTCTAATACAGCGCGCATCGCACCACCTGCAATAATGCCGGTTCCGCTTGACGCAGGCTTCATAAATACTTTTGAAGCGCCGTACTTAGCTGTCAGCGTATAATGTAATGTCTCACCGTTTAAAATAACATGCTTGGTATTTTTACGTGCATTTTCCAATGCTTTTTGAATGGCAACAGGCACTTCACGTGCTTTACCTACACCAATACCAATCAAGCCCTTTCCGTTACCTACAACGACAAGCACTTTAAAACTGAAAATTCGACCGCCCTTAACAACCTTAGCATGTCTGGAAACGGCAACCATCTTTTCGAGAAGGCCATCGCTCTTTGTTGTTTGATCAAAACTCATAAGTTTACCTTCATCTTAAAATATTAAGCCACTTGCCCGTGCGGCATCCGCTAATGCTCGAATACGGCCATGGTAAATAAAGCCTGATCGATCAAATGCGACCTTTGTCACACCTGCTTTGATAGCAGATTCACCCACTATTTTACCCACTAACGCAGCTGCCTCAACATTACCAGTTGATTTCACTTTCCCTCGAATTGCCTTATCCAAGGTGGAAGCGGCTGCCAGCACTGTACCGCCATCCGCTGAAATAACTTGAGCATAGATATGAGCAGACGTTCGGTGAACGCATAAACGCACCGTTTCCGACTCTCTGTTTTTCATTCTTCCGCGCTTGGCTCGACGCAATCTTTCTATTTTTTTCTTCATCATATAAAAACCCCGCTATTTCTTCTTTGTTTCTTTGCGAACAACCGCTTCATCCGAATACCGAATACCTTTTCCCTTGTATGGCTCAGGTGGACGCACCGCTCTAATTTTAGAAGCAATATGCCCCACTAAGTGTCTGTCAGCGCCCTTTACAATCACTTCCGTGAGAGTGGGCGTTTCAATCGTGATACCCTCAGGCATTGCCAATTCAACAGGATGTGAGTAACCCACTGTCAAGGAAAGTGACTTCCCCTTCATCTGCGCTCTATAACCCACACCAATTAACGTCAGTTTACGCTCAAAGCCTTTCGAAACACCTGTTACAGCGTTATTAATTTTAGAACGAACCGTTCCAGAGATCGAATTCAATAATCGTGCGCCCGATCCTGTGCGACAATATTCTCGATCTGGGTTCGTTGACACCGTCAACACACCTTGATCAACAGAAACTTTGACAAACGGATGTAACGCTAAATCCATATGTCCTTTAGAGCCTTTAATGCTAATCAACTCCGACTGAATTTTAATATCAACGCCAGAAGGAATTGTTATTGGCTTTCCAGCGACGCGTGATGATGCAGTTGTTGTCATATACTAATCCTTATTCAACAGTACACAGCACTTCGCCACCCAAATTCTGGGCACGCGCTGCTTTGGCGGTCATAACGCCTTTTGATGTAGAGATAATCGCCTCACCCATTCCCGCGCGAACGATAGGCAACGAATCGCTATCTTTGTAAACGCGCAAACCAGGACGACTGATTCGCTTAATTTTTTCAATAACGGGCTTGTCTTGATGGTATTTCAATGTCACATCCGCATAACGCTTAACGCCATCCTGAAGCACGTCAACGCCTGCAATGTAACCTTCTTCTTCCAGAACAGACAAAATAGCCAGCTTCACTTTAGAAGCGAAAAATTTTACCTTTTTCTCACCAACGGCCTGCGCATTACGCAACCGAGTTAACATATCCGCAATGGGATCTGACATCATGACGCTATTCCTCTTTAAACCTTAAAAAATTATCTTACCAGCTCGCCTTGTGCATGCCTGGTACAAACCCATTCATGACAGCGTGACGCATATGTATTCTGCAAAGACCTGTCAAACGATTGTATGATCTGGAGCGTCCACACAAACGGCAGCGGCTACGTTGCCTTGTTCGGCTCGAATCACGAGGAAGAGCTTGCAGTGATAATTCAGCCTGCTCTCTCTCCTGATCGGATGCGAAAAGACTTCGCACTATTTTCTTTAACTCTAAACGCTTTTCATGGAACTTCAGATTCAGTGCTGCGCGCTTTTCTTCGCGGTTGATCATCGACGTTTTTGCCATAAATTAACTCATCTCTTTTTCTTTAAAAGGAAAACTGAAAGCCTGTAATAGCGCCTGGCCCTCTCTGTCGGTCTTAGCAGACGTCGTAATTGTCACGTCTAACCCTCTCAGGGAATCAATTTTATCGTAATCAATTTCTGAGAAAACAATTTGCTCTTTAAAGCCTAAGCTATAATTTCCTCGTCCATCAAATGATTTGTTGCTCAATCCACGAAAATCGCGAACGCGAGGCAACGCAATACTGATTAAACGATCTAAAAATTCGTACATGCGAACACCACGCAGTGTCACCTTACACCCAATAGGCCACCCTTCTCGCAGCTTGAATCCTGCAATCGATTTCTTTGAAATCGTTTTTACAGGTTTTTGACCAGTAATTTTCTCAAGATCTTCCATCGCAGAAACAATGACTTTTTTATCGTCCATCGCTTCCCCAAGACCCATATTAAGCGTGATCTTCTTGAGACGAGGTATCTCCATCGTGGATGTATAGCCAAATTGAGCCGAAAGTGCGCTCATGACTTCTTTTCGATACTTTTCCAATAATCGGGGTAACGCTGACATATATCACCTATTTTTTAAAGATCAATCACTTCATTAGTGGATTTAAAATAACGTACTTTTTTTCCGTCTTCTAGCGCCTTAATACCCACACGAGAGCCTTTCCCTGAAGCGGCATCATAGAGCATGACATTCGAACGATGAATAGGCTTTGTCTTCAGAACAATACCACCATTTTCATTGGTGTTAGGGTTCGCCTTCATATGCTTCTTTACTGTGTTGATACCTTCAACTAACAGTTTGTCGCTGTTCGCCAAGACAGAAAGAACAATGCCCTTTCTACCCTTGTCTTTTCCAGTGATTATAGTCACTTCATCACCTTTTTTTATTTTCTTCATGTTAGATCACCTCTTCAGCGAGTGAAATAATTTTCATAAATTTTTCACCGCGTAATTCACGTGTAATAGGCCCGAATATACGCGTTCCAATCGGCTGCAACTGTGGATTCAACAAGACCACTGCATTTTCATCGAAGCGTATTGAAGAACCATCAGCACGTCGAACGCCATGGGCTGTTCGAACAATCACTGCATTCAAGACTTCGCCCTTCTTGACTCGTCCTCTTGGTGCCGCTTCTTTGACGCTGACTTTAATTACATCCCCAATCGCGGCATAACGACGATGCGATCCACCTAACACCTTGATACACATCACGCGACGGGCACCGGTATTATCTGCTACATTGAGTATTGTTTGTGTCTGTATCATTTATTTATTAACCCCAACTAATTATCAAAAGCGGGCAGCCACCAGCCGCCCCTACGATTTAGCCTTCTCTAGCACATCAACCAACACCCAATGTTTTGTTTTAGATATAGGACGGCTCTGTTTAATCACAACCAGATCACCCGCCTTACCAATATTATCAACATCGTGTGCAACCATTTTAGAAAAGCGCTTCATGTATTTACCATACAGCGGATGCTTAAATTGTCGCTCTACTTTTACCACAATCGTCTGATGCATCTTGTCACTGACAATGCGTCCAGTTACTTTACGACCATTAGATACTTTTTGCTCTGTCATGTCTGTCATCGTTATGAGCCTTCTTTTTCTGTCAAGATTGTCTTCACTCGAGCAATCGCTCTTCTCACTTTTCGGAAGAGATGAGATTGCTGAGTCGCTTGCCCAATCCCTCTTTGTATACGCAGATTAAACTGCTCTTTTAATAGTGCCATCAGCTCTGTTTTTAATTCGTCAATTGATTTGTTCTTTGATTCAGTCGCTTTCATTACATGATCGTCCGCGTTTCAAATGTTGATTTAACTGACAGTTTGTCAGCTGCTAAGCGAAGTGCTTGTCGAGCAATATCCTCTGTCACACCCTCTATTTCAAACATCATCCGACCTGGTTGAACGAGAGCAACCCAATACTCCACGTTACCCTTACCCTTTCCTTGTCGAACTTCCAATGGCTTCTTCGTGATAGGTTTGTCTGGAAAAATACGAATCCAGATTTTTCCACCTCGCTTGATGTGTCTCGACATCGCACGACGCGCTGCTTCAATTTGTCGAGAGGTGATGCGACCCAATTCCATCGCCTTCAAACCAAACTCACCAAAGCTCACTCTGTTTCCTCGCAACGCTAAACCGCGATTGCGCCCTTTAAATTGTTTACGGAACTTCGTCCGTTTCGGCTGCATCATGGCTATTTCTCCTGTTTCCCTGACGTCTTTTCAACTACGACTTCAACTTGGTCTTTCATATCGCCAATGACTTCGCCTTTGAAAATCCACACTTTGACGCCAATCACACCGTAAGTCGTAAACGCTTCTGCTGTGCCATAATCAATATCAGCTCGCAATGTATGCAATGGCACGCGACCCTCTCTGTACCATTCGCTACGCGCAATTTCAGTGCCGCCCAATCGACCGCTGACGCAAATTTTAATGCCCTTTGCACCTAAGCGCATCGCCGTTGTCACAACACGCTTCATGGCGCGTCTAAACATCACGCGCTTTTCCAACTGCTGAGCGACGGTTTCTGCAACAAGCTTTGAATCAAGCTCGGGTTTTCGAACCTCTTCAATCGTAATGTGGACAGGCACTTTCAACATTTTGCTGACTTCGTCGCGCAAAGCATCCACTTCCTTCCCGCCCTTTCCAATAATCATGCCGGGACGTGCCACATGAACAGCGATTTTAGCGTTACGTGCTGGACGATCAATTTGAATGCGGCTCACACCCGCTAATGCTAATTTCTTCTGTAAAAAAGCGCGCACCTTGAGGTCGCCACAGAGTGTATCCGCAAAATCTTTCGATGTAGCATACCAACGCGAGGACCAATCTTTAACGATGCCTAAACGTAAGCCAGTAGGATGTACTTTTTGTCCCATTAGCGAGACTCCTGATTATTTGATACAACAACAGTAATATGACAAGTCGGTTTCAATATCTGACAACCACGGCCTTTCGCCCTTGCATGCATACGCTTAAAATTGGAACCTTGATCTGCAAAAATACGTGTGATCTTAAGTTCATCAATATCACAGCCTGCGTTATGTTCCGCGTTAGCAATAGCTGACTCCAACACTTTTTTCACTATACCCGCTGCTTTCTTCGTATTGAACCGTAAGATATCTAAAGCACGGTCAACAGGCAAACCTCTAATTAAATCACATATGAGGCGACATTTCTGCGCAGATAGTCTGGTATATTTTAATCTTGCTGCAACCTCTATCACACTAACCCCCTACTCTCATTATTTCGATTTTTCTTTATTGTCTTTGGAAGCAGATGAATCGCCGCCCTTCACTTTCTTGTCTCCCGAATGCCCCTTGAAAAGACGTGTAGCGGCAAACTCACCTAATTTATGCCCCACCATATTCTCTGTAACAAAAACAGGAATATGAAGACGTCCATTATGTACTGCGATCGTAATACCAACAAAATCCGGCAAAATAACCGATCGACGCGACCAAGTTTTAATGGGACGCTTGTTTCGAGAGGCGATCGTCTCTTCTACTTTTTTCATCAAGTGTCTATCGACAAATGGTCCTTTTCTGACTGAACGTGGCACGGTGCCCTCACTTATATTTCAATTTAGTTACGCATAGGGCGCGTGGCGCGCGCCCCTACAAAAAATTACTTACCTCTGGGTCGACCACGTAGAATAAACTTAGAAGTTCGTTTATTTTTACGTGTTTTATATCCTTTCGTTGGCGTGCCCCATGGACTCACAGGATGACGACCACCGGACGTTTTACCTTCGCCACCACCATGTGGATGATCTACCGGGTTCATGGCAACACCACGAACGGTCGGACGAACGCCTCGTCTTCGTGAAGCACCTGCATTACCTAAAGAACGTAGATTATGTTCAGAATTGCCCACTTCACCAATAACAGCTCGACACTCACTTAAAATTTTTCGCATCTCACCCGAGCGCAAACGAAGAGTAGCATAGCTCCCCTCTCTCGCAATCAACTGAACAAATGTACCCGCGCTTCTTGCTAGCTGAGCGCCTTTTTTAGGCTTCATTTCAACGCAATGAATAACCGAACCAATAGGAATGCTGGTCAAAGGCAAGCAATTACCTGCTTTAATAGGCGCACTCACACCGGATAAAATCGTATCATCTGCTTTCAAACCGCGAGGTGCGATAATGTATCGTCGCTCACCATCCGCATAGAGCACCAATGCAATATTAGCGCTGCGGTTAGGATCATACTCTAATCGCTCAACACGTGCTTCAATGCCGTCTTTATCTCGCTTAAAATCAATAATACGGTATCTCTGTTTATGTCCACCACCGATATGTCGGCAGGTAATTCTACCCTGATTATTACGACCGCCGGTCTTGTTCTTTGCAACCACCAAGGGGCCGTAAGGCTGGCCTTTATGGAGCTCTTTGTTAACCACTTTGATGACAAAGCGTTGTCCCGGAGACGTCGGTTTAGATGCTACTAATGCCATATGTTCCTCAATACTTTACTTTTTTCTTTCGACCCTTCCTTAAGAAGGGCAGTAACAATCACTGGACTCGCTATTATAATGATCGACAGGGAAAAGCCAATCACTTTCTATAACTAAATCAGCCCAAAATCGATTTTTTGTCCATCCTGAAGGGTGACATACGCTTTTTTCCACGTTTTGCTCTTACCTTCGATCTTTCCAAAGCGTTTTGGCTTTGATTTCACATTCATCATGCGAACGGATTTGACTTTCACACCAAACAAAAACTCAGTCGCATCTTTAACATCGAGCTTGTCTGCATCAGATAATACTTTAAAAACATACAAAGATCGTTCAGCCATCCCGATCGATGCCTTTTCAGAGACATGGGGACGCAGAATAATCTTCATTAAACGTTCTTGGTTCATTGCAATAACTCCTCAATTTGCTTCAGCGCACCGACTGTTATCAAGATGCTGTCATTGTTAACAAGTGCAACTGGATCAATGGCTGAGACATCACGTGCGTCCACAAAAGACAAATTACGTGTTGCCAAGTAAAGATTTTCTTCCAACATTTCCGTCACAATCAACACGCGTGCACCCAAATTAAATGGACTTATTTTTGCAATAAAATCTTTCGTCTTAGGTGTATCTAGTGAGAATGAATCAACGATATATAATCGCTCTGCTCGAATTAATTCAGAAAGAATAGATCGCAACGCACCACGATACATCTTTCGATTCACTTTTTGTTGATAGCTGCGCGGTTGTGCGGCAAACGTCACACCACCAGTCCTCCAGAGAGGGCTTCGGATAGTACCTGCTCGAGCACGACCTGTGCCCTTTTGACGCCATGGCTTGATACCGCCACCGCTCACAGCAGCGCGATTCTTTTGTGCTGCCGTTCCAGCGCGTCCGCCGGCTAAATACGCCGTTACGACTTGGTGAATAAGCGGTTCATTGAATGCACATGAAAAAATATCGTCTGCTACTTCAACCGTACCTGTTGCTTGACCTGCAAATTGTAGTTCCATTATCGACCTCTGCTCTGCTGTTCTTTTTTACCCTTCACTGCAGAGCGAACAATCACACTGCCACCGGTCGAACCCGGAACGGCCCCACTGATTAATATCAAATGACGCTCTGAATCTATTTTAATAATGCGCTGAGACAAAACGGTTCGACGCACGTCGCCCATATGTCCTGACATTTTCTTACCTTTAAATACTTTACCTGGCGACTGTCTTTGGCCAATAGAACCAGGGGAACGATGCGAACGTGAGTTACCGTGTGTCGCATCTTGCATCGAAAAGTGATGTCGCTTAATACATCCGGCGAATCCTTTACCCTTGCTCGTCCCGGTCACATCAACCATTTGACCTTCTACAAACTGACTAACCGTGATCTCAGATCCGACAACGACATCCGCTACTTCATCCGTCCGGAACTCCCACAATCCACGGCCTGGCTCTACAGCTGCCTTTGCATAATGGCCTGCTGCTGCTTTGGTCACGCGTGATCGCTTTCGCAAACCCGTCGTCACTTGAATCGCGTTATAGCGATCCTTTTCACCTTGTTTCTTCACTTGCGTTACTTTGTTCGGTAACGCTTCTATGACAGTGACAGGAATGGAAACACCCTCTGGCGTAAACACACGCGTCATACCACATTTTCGTCCGACTATGCTGATAGTCATGTTGAGCCTCATCTTTTTTTTGTTAACTTTCTGCGTTCACGCTAATCTGAACATCCACACCCGCTGCAAGATCCAATTTCATCAATGCATCAATGGTTTTGTCTGTTGGCTTGTTGATATCAACAACACGTCTGTGAGTACGAATCTCAAACTGATCTCGCGCATCTTTGTCCACGTGCGGCGAAGTGAGGACTGTATACCGTTCAATGTGTGTTGGCAATGGGATAGGGCCACTTACTTGCGCACCTGTTCGCTTTGCGGTATCCACAATTTCGCGTGTCGCACGATCTATCAAACGATAGTCAAACGATTTCAGGCGAATACGTATTCTTTGACCTTTTTTTCCAGTAGACATATTTTTTACTCTTTAGTAGGGTGGGCAAAGCGC
>CANJVW010000027.1 GCA_947478495.1 Legionellales bacterium
GTTTTACGTTTCGTGCTCATCTCGCCTCCAAAGCTCCGCGAGAATTGTATCTTAATTTCTTCTTAAAATGGTCTGAATTTTGCCACCCACTTCATACTAAAGAGGGAAAGCTTACCCTATTATCTTTCCTCTTGGCCATGTCAATAACGATATATTTTCTATTTGCGATGGAGTTAAAATGTTAATCATCGTTTTAATCAATATGCTGTTGAAAGGCCCCCAGTAACCAGCGAGCATCGCAATACAAATATAAATGGCAACAATACCTTTGTATGGCTTCAAAAAATGCCATATAAAAGGGAGTAACTTGTCGGGTAGATCTGTCATTTCAATATGGTTTTTCATATGCCAGCCTCGAATGTTCGCCGCTGCCATCCTCGGCATTAATGTAGCTATCTTGAAAAAAGCGAGACTTATTTCCTATTCTTCAACTGCCTTTATAACTTTATTGACATCTCTATCAACAGTTTTATTGATTTCCTCATCTTGGTCTGAAAAGCCACCAGACTCGACAACCAGCGTAGCGACTTCTTCATAAAAAGCATCTCGTTCGCGATGTTGTTTTTCTAAAAAATCCTTCATATCATCCACAGGAAGTGATGAAACACGACCACCTTTCATGCGATCAAGTTGCGTTGGAATAGAGACTTTCAAATAAACAACAAATTCAGAGGACAATAATTTTCGACATTGCTCGCTTGTCACAACACACTCTTCCAGCAAAACGACAACATTTTCTTTACCAATGTAATGAGAAATGATGTCTGCTTGAGAACGATTAAATGCTGCTTCACCTTGCTCGCCTAGAATATCTCGTGTCTGTCGGCCAATGTAACGTTCAATACTTGGATTTGCATCCACGATTTGCCACCCTAATTTTTTGGCCAACGCTTCAGCAAATATAAACTTACCTGCGCCCATATGTCCGACAACAAAAATACGTTTAGTTTTGGTCATGATTGATCCTCTTGCAATAAATGATTCACTTAAATGAATGTTATACCAAGGTGCCAAACTCATCCACTTGAGAGTTGGGTTTTACCCAAAAAAGTAGAGCACTGTCAGCACATCTTGACTAAATAAAATTTAATCTGCGGGCACAACGCGGGCACTTTTTTCAAATTTGCGGGCACTTTGCGGGCACATCCTGGGACAATTCTAGCCAATGAAAGACAACCAACAGATACAAAAAAACCTTCGCAACTCTTTGAATTATCAAGGTTTGTGAAGGTCTTTTATTGTCTTTCGTGGTCTTTTCAATTGGTGGAGGCGGCGGGAATTGAACCCGCGTCCGTAAGTTCTCTACCCAAAGGATCTACATGCTTAGCCGTGTTTATAGAGATTTCGCTATGGAGCGCCCAACGGGCAGGGCGAGACACAGCTAGCCTTAAGTGTTTTAGCAGTATGTTCTCAGGCAGAACGTACCGCGAGCTTATATATTATGACCCCTCGATTAAACCTTGCGGCTTAAATCCAACCGTATAAGCACGATTGGTGAGAGGCACTCAGTCGGTGTTTAGGCGACTGCAACAGCGTCTTCACCGGAGGCGAAGATGCTATCGTTGACGCTATTAGCGTCAAAAGCGAATAACTTGTCGTTTTTGGCAAGTATTTGTTTTACCACATGTTTTATGAGGTGAGTGATATCCTCAGCATGCCCCTCAGGCGTCGCAACCCACGTCGAAACCGGGTCGCCCCCATGATGGAACGTTAGCATTATACATGAATTAGCAATATTTTGTAGTATGATACTGATCAATAATGCCCTATTGAGAAAATATCATGTTTCATCAAGTCGCCCACGGGCAGCGTATCGTTATTAAAATTGGTTCATCATTATTAGTTGATCATGAAACGGGATTGATTCGTCGTGAATGGCTAACGAGCTTGCTCAATGAAATTATTTTCTATTGGCAGCAAGGCAAAGAAATGATTATTGTCTCATCCGGTGCGATTGCGCTGGGTCGTCGTCACTTGCAACTCGGGGATCGCGCTGCTCTCACGTTACCACAAAAGCAAGCCGCAGCAGCGGTCGGTCAAATCAAACTCGCGCATGCTTATCAAGAAGCGTTATATGCGCAGGGTATTACCGTCGCGCAGGTTTTATTAACATTGGATGATAGTCAAAATGCAGAACGTTTCGCGAATGCAAAAAATACGCTGAAAACATTATTAGAATTGCAAGCGATCCCCGTCATTAACGAAAATGATACAGTGGCAACCGCTGAAATTCGATTTGGCGACAATGATCGATTGGCGGCGTGTGTCGCCCACATGATTGAGGCGGATACACTTGTTTTATTATCCGATATCGATGGTTTTTATACGGCGAATCCGCAGGTCGATCAGACTGCTGTTCTCATTCGAGAAGTGAGAGAGCTGACGCCCGAAATGATGGCGATGGCGGGCGATTCAGCAACTGAATATGGGTCAGGTGGTATGATTACAAAATTAGCGGCAGCGAAAATGGCAATGGAATCAGGTTGTCGCATGGTGATTGCAGCAGGAAAACACATGAGCCCATTGCGCCGTATTGATACATCGGAAGACAATACGTGGTTTATACCTGGGAGAGCATTTTGAATATGGAATCAGTAGGAGCTGCGGCGCGCGATGCAGCACATTTTCTTGCATCATTGCCTCACACGCAAAAAAATAATGCATTGCGCGATATGGCGAAAGCGATACGCGCGCATCATAGTGATATTCAGCAAGCGAACGAGCAAGATAACATAGCCGCAAAAAATAAAAACATCAGTGCCGCATTGTTGGATCGATTGAAATTAGATGTGGTGCGTATTGAAGCGATGGCAAAAGGGCTTGAAAGTATTGCTGAGCTGCCTGATCCTGTTGGAAGAATATTGGCGGAAAATACACGTCCGAATGGGTTATTGATTGTTCGTATCAGCGTACCCATCGGTGTGATCGGTGTGATTTATGAATCACGTCCGAATGTGACAGTCGATGCGGCGGGTCTTTGTTTAAAATCCGGAAATGCCGTGATTTTGCGAGGCGGAAGCGATAGCTTTCATTCAAGCATGGCAATCATGAAAGCGCTACATGAAGGATTGAGTCATGCGGGCATTCCTCTCGCTGCCGTGCAAATGATTGAAACTCCCGATCGAAAAGCAGTGGATGAGATGCTTGCGATGGATCGTTATATTGACGTTATTATTCCGCGCGGTGGACAGCAGTTAATTCAATATACCATGGAGAAAACACGAATTCCCGTTTTTAAACATTTAGCAGGGATGTGTCACACCTATATTCATGCGAGCGCCGATAAAGAGATGGCGCGGCGTATTGTCCTCAACGCTAAAATGCGTCGCACCGGTATTTGTGGAGCGACTGAAGTTTTGTTGGTTGATCGCACGGTGAAAGAATCCATTTTGCCGGTCATTATCGATGATTTGGTGCGCGCGGGCTGTGAGGTGCGCTCCGACCGTGAAATACAAATATTAAATCCTGCGGTTACATTAGCGGGTGATGCAGATTATGACACTGAATTTTTAGATTCCATTATTTCGATTAAACTAGTCGATGATCTGTCTGCAGCGATGGAGCATATCGCAAAACATGGCACACAACATACTGATGCAATCATTGCAGATGACCTTGTCGCGGCAAAGCGTTTTTTAAACGAAGTCGATAGTGCGATTGTGATGCATAACACCTCCACTCAATTTGCCGATGGCGGTGAATTTGGGATGGGCGCAGAAATAGGGATTGCGACGGGGAAATTACATGCCCGGGGCCCCGTTGGCGTTGAGCAGCTCACTACCTTTAAGTATCAGGTACGCGGATCCGGGCAGGTAAGGGCTTAGCGGAATTTACCAACCCGCAATCGCTTGATTGTGAAACATATGCTTTGCAGTTTCAAGGACAGCAGGCGAATGGAGTGTCGCCATCAATTGTTTGAATCGCGGATCGCTTACATTATCTTGTCGAACAACGACAATATTAACGTAGGGAGAGCTTCTATCTTCCACCCATAATACATTGGTTTTTGATAATCCAGCGAGCAATGCATAATTGGTATTAATAATGCCGAGCGCTACGTCAGGTAAGCTGCGAGGGATCTGTGCGGCGTCGAGTTCTTTAAAGATGAGATGCTTCGGGTTGCTCACGATATTGCCTGGTGTGGCGATGACCCCTGCGTGAGTATCAAGCGAAATGAGTTTGGCAGATTGCAACAATAATAATGCACGTCCTTCATTGCTTGGGTCATTTGGCATGACAACGGTGCCTCCGACAGCAATATTTTTTAATGATTTCAGATGATCGGAATAGATACCCATGGGGTAAAGAAACATTTTCCCGATGGAAACGAGCTTGTACTGTCTATCTTTTATTTGTTGATCGAGATAGGGTTGATGCTGAAAGAGATTGGCATCAATGGCGCCTTCACTGAGTGCGGCATTAGGCTGCAGATAATCGCTGAATTCAACGATTTTAATGTTAAGCCCGAATTGATTGTTAGCAACGGTTTTAGCGGTTTCCATGATGGCGGCTTCAGGGCCTGCCATGACACCCACACGGAGAGTATTTTTATCATGGGAGTGGCATCCTGCTATCAATAAAGCAGAAATAATAATAAATATGTATTTAACGGGGCTCATAGGGGCTCCTATCTTCTCTTGAGTAATGTATTCGCAAGCCGATCACCGAGCCATTGTATCACTTGTACGATCACAATCATGATGACAATTGTCATTGACATCGTGGCGGTATCAAAACGCTGATATCCATAGCGGATAGCGAGATCCCCTAAACCGCCACCACCGACAGCACCTGCCATGGCAGAATATCCGACTAAATTCACGAGCATCAAGGTGATCCCCTGGATCATGCTAAAGAGTGCCTCAGGTAGCAGCACTTTACAAACAATTTGTCGGGATGTGGCGCCCATGGCGACAGCTGCTTCGATCAGTCCGGGCGGAATATCGGACAAAGCGGTTTCGACGATGCGTGCTATAAAAGGCATAGCGCAAAGACTTAAGGGTACGATGGCGGCAGCGGTTCCAATCGATGTGCCCACGAGACATCGCGTAAGAGGGATGACTGTAATCATTAGGATAATGAACGGGATGGAGCGCATGATGTTGACCAGCATGCTGAGTAATCTATAGAAAAAGGGGAAGGGCAAAAGGCTTTTGGGGCGTATGAGGTATAAAAAAATACCCCAGGGTATACCGATCAGGCAGGCGACACCGCCTGATATGGATACCATGCCCAGCGTTTCCAGTGTTGCGCTAAACAGCGATGTTATCGGGAGCATAACCCAGTACCTCCGCGTCAACGTAGTGTTCTTTTAAATACTCAATGGCGGATTGAATGCTCGCATCAAATCCTTTCACAACGATAATCATAATCCCCATCACTTGGTTTTGGACGTACTCTATGTTGGCCTGTAAAATATTAACATGCACATTAAATTGCAGACTTAACATGGAAATAATGGGTTGAGTGGCTGTGCCTTGTCGAAACCATAAGCGTAGCACGGGATGTGCGTTGGTTTCGGGAAGCTTAAGTAAATGCCGTTGAATAGCATCAGGCAGATGTTGCAATACGGCTGATGCAATAAAATTTTTCGCTGTACTAGTTTGTGGACGTATAAAAAATTCTCCGACCGTATTGGTTTCGATAAGCGTGCCTTTTTCTAATAGGGCAACGCGATCGCAGATCGTTTTAACGACATTCATCTCATGGGTGATCAGTAAAATGGTGAGATTGAGTGTATCGCGAATATTTTTTAATAATTGCAAAATGGATAAAGTCGTTTCAGGATCGAGCGCTGATGTGGCTTCATCTGATAACAAAATAGTGGGCTGTGACGCCAGCGCGCGCGCAATGGCGACGCGTTGTTTTTGTCCGCCCGATAATTGCGAGGGGTAAGCATTTTTTTTATCAAGCAATTCGGTGAGCTCGAGCAGAGGCATAATGGTGTTGGTAATAGATTGCTTTGAATGCCCCGCTAACTCGAGAGGGAGTGCAACATTATGGTAGACGGTGCGAGATGATAATAAATTGAAATGTTGAAAGATCATCCCGATTTTGCGTCGTGCGGCGCGTAGTGAGGTAGGATCAAGGCGCATCAAGTCCTTTCCATCGACCAAAACACGTCCGCTATCAGGGGTTTCGAGCAAGTTGACGCATCGAATGAGCGTGCTTTTTCCGGCGCCACTTTTACCAATGACGCCAAAAATCTCACCGGGTTTGACGGTCAAATTAATCGAGCGGATAGCCGGAATCGATCGGTTATGCAGAATGTAACTTTTGTTTATGTCGTCTAGTGTGATCACGTGACATTCAACCTATTGGCGAATTTGTTGTTTAGTGATGCGCTGTTTTTCTCGGGTCCAATCTTTTTCTTTTTCAGTCGCGCGCTTATCATGCAACTGCTTGCCCTTAGCGAGGGCAATTTTCAGCTTAACGCGATTACTTTTCCAGTATAACGTGAGAGGAATCAGGGTGTAGCCTTTTCGTTCAACGCTACCGATGAGTTTGGCGAGTTCTTTTTTATGTAACAATAACTTACGTGTGCGCTGGGGCTCAGGGTTCACGTGGGTGGAGGCGGTAATCAAAGGGGTGATAGAGGCACCAAACAGAAAGGCTTCGCCGCTTTTTAATAAGACGTAACTTTGATCAAGTTGTACTCGACCTGCGCGCAGGCTTTTTACTTCCCACCCTTCCAGTGCCACCCCTGCTTCGAAGTAGTCTTCCAGGGTGTAATCGTGCCTCGCTTTGCGGTTCTGAGCGATAGTCGATTCAAATGTCTTTTTATGTGTCATAAGAGACGGTATACTACCTCGTTTACGATTATTTGGAAAGACATTGTGGCCCATATAAAGCGCACGGCTGTTGCCTCTTTTTCGGTACGTCAGTTATTTGATCTGGTGAATGCAGTGGAGCGTTACCCGGATTTTTTACCCTGGTGCTCTCAAAGTCATATCGTGTCCCGCACGGAACAGACAATTGAGGCAACTCTCGAGATTGCATGGGGTGGTATGCGTAAGTCATTTACGACGCGCAATGAGCTACACCCGCATGACCGAATCGATATTGTCTTGGTGAATGGACCATTTCGAGAGCTGAAAGGGCATTGGCGCTTTATCCCGATTGATGAGACATCGTGTCATGTGATATTGGATTTGGAATTTGATGTTGGCGGTCGCTTGATCGACAAAATTTTCCAACCGATTTTTCACGGTATCGCGGATTCATTAGTTGATATTTTTTGTAAGCGGGCTGAGGCGATTTATCAGCCTATTCATACTTAAAAATCCGATGATGCCCTTCCCCGTCTATGCTTAAGGTTTCCCATATCCATGGTAAATAGGTATTGATTTCACTTTTTAGCTGCCACGGCGGATTAACAATAATCATGCCGCAACCGTTTAAATGCAGCGGACTATCGGGCGGGTAAAGACAGAGCTCAGCGACCAGAAGAGGACGCTGAATGGCGAACCGCATTTTTTTGTAAAATTTTTCAATATCGGTTTTTTGTTTGATCGGATACCAAATCGCATAGGTGCCTGTCTCAAAGCGTTGTAAGGCGAGTGGCAGCGCTTTGGTGAGCAGAGCGATATCATCTTGCTCATAAGGCGGGTCAATAAAAGTGAGGCCGCGTTTTTCTGTTAGCGGTAAAAAAGCTTTTAGCGATTGATACGCATCGAGAAAATGCACATGGATTTTTTTATTCTCTAAAAAAAGCCTTCTGACAGC
This sequence comes from Legionellales bacterium, assembly GCA_947478495.1. Classification (GTDB taxonomy): domain Bacteria; phylum Pseudomonadota; class Gammaproteobacteria; order DSM-16500; family DSM-16500; genus CANJVW01. The sequence continues at coordinate 7,726 of CANJVW010000027.1, forward strand.
CCTTTGTTCCGATGGATGCTTTTCGATTAATACGGCTCTATCCTGTGCTCGAAGTAGTTTAGCTGCAATCATGGGTGAGCCCGGATAGAAGCGCAATGCTTTATTAGGGTTTAGTTCGCTAACATAGGAGAGATATTCTTGAATAAGAGGTGGCGGATTATCCGCTTGCCAGATTTTTTTAATCCCTTTTTCAAATTCCCTGCTTTTTTTAGCTTCAGGTGTATTTAAGTCGTAAGAACCGCTACCCGCATGCGTATCGAGATAGCCAAACGCACTATCCTTTTTTTGAAGGGATTTGAGGAGTGACATTAATAGAGTATGTTTAAATACGTCGCAGAAATTGCCGGCGTGATAGCCGTGTCGATAATTCATTTAAGTTAATCCCACAATGGATAATGTTCGATAGCGATTTCGTCTGAAAAAAATGTTCTGGCATTCAGCGCAAACGATTCGGTGTAGTCAGATAGATAAAAATGGTGTTTGGGTTGAGGCGCCGTATTTAAAAGATTAGCTTCTTTTAAACGATCCTTAACGGTATGAGCAATGATGTGCGACGGATCAACCACCTCTGTCGCTTGATGGCGCATTGCATAGTAATGTTGAATGCGTGTTTTGATAATAGGATAGTGCGTGCACGCGAGAACCAATGCATCAATATTATCTAAATCGGGTCGAGAGAGGTATTCATCAAGAAGGCTATCGATCACCGGTTGGTTATGAAATTCTTCAATCGCTGAGGCGAGCAAATGTGTTGGCAGACATCGGAGATCTAAATCGCTATTTAATTTTTGTCGGTAGACATTGGAATGAATGGTGTGTCGCGTGCCAATTAAACCGATGCGTTGATTGGGATGATGCGTATGCAGATGATGCACCATGGGGTCAATCACATCAACGACGATGGCTTTGTCGGCGATATGGTTTTTCACTAATTCAGACGCGACAGAGGTTGCGGAATAGCAAGCAATCACAATGAGCTTACAATGCTGTTGTAATAAAAAATCGGCAATTTTCACCGCATAGGATTGTATGGCGGCGGCAGATTTATCGCCATAGGGCAAATGAGCTGTATCCCCAAAATAAATCATATTTTCATGGGGTAGGGCGTTTGTAATGGCCGCTGCCACGGTGAGGCCGCCAATGCCGCTATCAAAAATACCAATGGGATGGGACGCTGTCACAGGTGCTTCTCGCAATCAAATTGTCGACATGATACCACAGAACAAGGGTGGCGAATCACCCATTTTTTGCGTGGTGCTTGCCCTATGCTATTTTCTCGTCTCGTATACAAAAAATATCATATATTTCAATAGATTATATATCAATTCTGTCTATTTGACATTCCCTGACTATGCTCAATCTGAAGGTGTATTTTTTCAATGGATGCGGACAAGCAGAATGGCGAAGACACGTTGAAGCGATGATTAAGTTTGCTTTAGAACACCCCAGAAAATGTCCATGATGGCGGACAGTAACGGTAACTCCATCATCGACCGAGTGATGCAAGAAATGGCTTTGCTCGCCAAAAAACAAGAAGATCTGGATTACATTGATGCAAAGCGCTTATCCGAAATGAAAATTCAACTCGAATACCTGAAACATCAAATTTCTGCACTGAAAATAGAATACCATCAGACAGACAAATGACAACTGAGCCAATGATGCTCTCATTGACCTTGATCAGGTATGTGATTTACATGTTGATGGTGCAGAAGGAAGATATGCTCCTAGCGGCCCACATTGTGGATTCAAAGTCGATGGTGGCAAAATCACTTTGACTATTTATCCTTTTATTCCTGAAGCTATGCAAACCTGGGCGCCAAAAAACATTGCCCTCGTTAATCAAAGTAAAAAGAATATCTTTATTGTCGTAAACAATGATCGCACCATAGGGAGCAATAGTGTTTGATGCGGCTACTTCAATGGTTTCTGCCATACAATCATAAATGTATTTATCCATGATCATGCCCCTTCCCTTATATACAGGTTTTTTCTGAAGAGATTGATTGTGCGGGTATTTTTATTTTCATGATGAATGGTCTGGCTTCCTCTATCTATCGAATGATGATTTTATCACCCCAATATCTTGCTTTCTGAAGCAGTTCTTTTTCATCTAAGGTGAGTAATTGTCTGTTTTTCATGAGTTGTTTGCCCGCCACCCATGTGTCCGTGATTTGAGAAGATGAAGCAGCGTATACGATTTGTGAAACGGGATGATAGACGGGAAGTGTTTCAATGGATTCTAAATTAATAGCAATAAAATCAGCCGATTTTCCTATTTCAAGAGATCCGGTGATGTGATCCATCCCTAAGGCTTTTGCACCATTAATGGTTGCTAATTTTAATGCTTCGTTTGCAGAAATACTTTCTGGGTTGTTCGTGATTAATTTTGATAGCAATGCAGCGGAACGCATTTCTTCTAACATATTAAGATTATTGTTGCTTGCAGCGCTGTCCGTTCCCAGTGCAATGTTGATGCCTTTTTCTCGCAATTGATGGATGGGACAAGCACCGCTAGCAAGCTTCATATTGGATTGAGGGCAATGTATGATATGTGGCTTGGCGATGCTCAACATATCAATATCTTCTTCCCTAATTTGAGTCATGTGTGCTGCCATTAAGCGTGGCGACACCAAACCTAAATCATACAAGCGACGCAAAGGTCGTTTCTTTGTAGATAAAATAGATTGGTTGATTTCATCTGCCGTTTCATGAATGTGCATATGAATTTTCAGGTCATATTTCTCAGCCATCACCTTAACTTTTAGTAAATTGTTATCAGATACCGTATAGATGGCATGCGGTGCCATGGCTATTTTAATTTTATCATGGCCTTTGTAGGCATCATAAAAAGCCAATCCTTTTTCAAAATATTCTTCGGTATTGGCGGCCCAGTTAGTTGGAAAATCAATAACAGTAATACCAATGGTGCCCCGCAAGCCCGCTGTGTGCGCTGCTTCCGCTGTGGCTTCTAAGAAAAAATACATATCGTTAAAACAAGTCGTGCCACTCCGAATTATTTCAGCCATTGCAAAAAGAGAGGCATCCAGAACAAATTCATGGGTTACCCATTGTTTTTCAGCGGGCCAGATATGGTGATTCAACCAATTCATGAGCGCTAGATCGTCGGCCAACCCACGAAAAAAATTCATGGCAAGATGTGTATGTGTATTAACGAACCCGGGCATGATGGCATGAGTGAAATAACGCTCTGTTGCGCGGGCAGTGTAGCGTTCCTTCGCCTGTGCAATAGGTAAGATATCTTTAATGTAACCGTGTTGAATGACTAGCGCGTGATTGGCCAGCACTCTATTTTGCTCGTCACAGGTGATGAGCCATTGCGCTTCGATAATGTGGTCAGCAGATTCCATATGTCTTTATCTCTTATAGCAACACTATTTTTTTATAAACAGCTTCTGATTCTGCAAAAATCAATGCTGGATGCAATATCAAGTAATTCCTGATCTGCAGAATAAGTGGATGGAAAAATTTGTTTGTTGAGGGGATGCGTTAAGCAGCTTTCAAAAGGAGTTCCTTTGAGTAATTCAAATGCTCCTTGAATCTCGGCTTCAAATGCTTTTTCGACAAGGATAACATCACGAAGTTTTAGATTTGGCTTAATCCCTCCCGCTGTACCAGAGAATAAAATATAATCCGGACGAAAACAATAATGAATTAAAGTCACTATGCTTGCAGCAAATGCGGTTCCTAGCCCGGTATGAGCAAGCAATATTCTTTTATTGTGATATTCATAAATTTTAAACTCAAAGGCATCTATTTTGGAGCTAGTGCATTCATATTTTGAAAAAGTGGCATAGAAAAAATCGAGCTCTTCTGGCATGGCAGATAAAATAGCAAAATCTATTCTCTTGCCTAACTGACCGGAGTCATTCCGAGCGTGGCCTAATGATAAATGTGATTCAGATAGCATGATTAATCTCCATTTTATACTGATGACTTACTTTGAATGGGTTGAACATGACCCACATTTTCGCCAAATTCATATTTTTACCTGCGAAACTCATCGCTAATTTTTTCTCACACTTGATGTTTTGAATAATGAATTGCCTCGTGACATAAAACCGAATTTTATTGGGTAAGGCAAAGATACCCTAAAATGGAAGGGGTGAAAAGTAAATTGGTGAGGGCAGGCTGCCACGAGATCTTCAGACCACTCTGACTTTAGAGATAATAGCCCTTTTCTACAAAAATTTTAGCAGCTTTTCTTATTGAAAAGTTTCGTTTTGTTTTTGAAAAATGGTTTCATTACGTCATGTGCTTTCTAGGAATTGCCTTACTCATTTTTGCGTATTTCATCTTAAAAGATAGTATGATAGCAAGCAATTAGCAAAATTTCTTTAGATTTACAAAGCAGTCATTATACAATGATAGTAGAGCGAATAATAAATATTGACCTTAACTATATAAACGTTTAGATTAACTAAAATTCGGGTTGATTATATTTTGAACTGATAAGTGTGTTCATATAGTTTGGGAGTATTAAATGTTATCTTCATCACACGCCATATTAAACCAAGAAAATTATAAACATGCTGCTGATGCTCATAATGAAATGGGGCTCAATTCAACGCTGTATTTGGCATATCGTGATATTCCCGCTATTTTGGAAAGGCATCTTTTTGGTAGAACAAAAAAAGAGAGCTATAGATTATTGGATTTTGGCTGTGGTGTTGGGTTATCTACGGAGATCATCGCAAAAATGGTGATGAAAGCTGGTTACAAGGTTGATGTGCTTGGCGTAGATGTTAGTGAAGAGAATCTCAAGTTTGCCCGTCATCGCCTGCCGAAAGGAAATTTTTTAAAAATAGAACCTAATCAATCTTTGCAAAAATTAGGTGAATTTGACCTTATTGTTTGTAACTTTGTTTTAGTAGAGCTTCAGCAGAAAAACATGCTCAATGTATTGAAAATAATACAACCGCTTCTAATAGACTCGGGGGCGCTAATCGTCACCAATTGTACTAGTAAAGCATATAAGCGATCTAATAAATGGTATTCATTTAATAATAATTTTCCACAAAATGAACCAACCGAAATACGCAATAATAAGCCTAAATTTCAAGACGATCAGCCTATTAAAGTACAGATTTTTACGCATACCGCTGGCAACAGCGCGAGCTTTACTTTTTTTGATTTTTTCCATTCTGGAAAAGCTTATCGTAGTGCTTATGAAGCAGCTGGGTTGCAATTGTTAGAAACACATAAGCCTATCGGTCGTGATTCAGATGGCATTCCATGGCGGTCAGAAAAAGAATATTCTCCTTATAAAATTCATGTTTTATATAAACAACAGCCTAAGCTAGAAATGGATCTGGCATTGCCCCCCGTTCGCGCTAAATTATAAGAGAAAAAATTCATGATTATAGAAAATTTACTACCTACGCAATCTGAGCTCGGTAAAAAATCAGAGTATGATCCTATCTATAGCCCTGAAAAATTATTTTCAATCCCTCGAAAAGGGAAACGTGAAGAAATTGGCGTTAATCCAAACCAGCTGCCCTTTTTTGGTTTTGATTGTTGGAATCATTACGAAGTATCCTGGCTCAATAATGGGGGGAAGCCAATCGTTGCTTTGGCAGAAATGGTTTATGGGTGTGACTCTTTAAATATTATTGAGTCTAAATCAATGAAGCTTTATTTTAACTCGTTTAATAATACAAAATTTAAAAATGTAGCTTCTATTGAAGAAATCATTAAAAAAGATTTAGAAAAAAATGTGGGTTCTGCCGTTTCTATCAAAGTGACTCCACTCGGTGAAGTGAAAGCGGAAAAAATAACCCCCAAGCTTGAGGGGGAGTCTATTGACGGTCTATCAGTTAGCTGTGATATTTACACAGTCGATGCGTCTTTTCTAAAAACAGAGGATAAAACGGTTGAGGAAACATTATGCTCTGATCTGCTTAAATCCAATTGTCTTGTGACGTATCAACCAGACTGGGGTAGCGTTCAAATTTCGTATAAGGGAAAAAAGATTAATCGCGAAGGATTGTTAAAATATATTGTCTCTTTTAGAAATCATAATGAATTTCATGAGCAATGTATTGAAAGAATATTTATCGATATTATGCGGATGTGCAAGCCAACAGAGCTCACGGTCTATGGTAGATACACTAGAAGAGGTGGGCTAGATATCAATCCTTATCGTTCTACCAAGAAGCCTGGCTCTGTAGACAATACACGTCTTTATCGGCAATAAAAATGACAATGGGCAATATAGTTGGTTGGTACGGAAAAATTAAAGAAACTCTTGGAAAAGGGAGGTGTTCTCAGGAGTCTATTTACGAAATTTCTAGTGTGCTAGATAATCACAAAGGAAGTGGGAAGGTTTATGTTATTGTTCATGTTAAAGGGACTTCAAATGCATTTCAAAAATCGGTAGAAGAGCTATATGAAAAAAAATGGCTGAGTGGCTTTTCCAAAGAAGATGTCGCTTATATTGGATTTTTATATGCCGCTGAACAGTCTGGAAACTTGCCAATAATTGATTATTTTTCTAGAAGAAAGCAAAGAATCACAAAAAGTGTTGTTATTCTTGCAATGCTATTTGTTGCTTTCTTAATTTTATCGAATTTAACAGCTATTAAAGTCGTAGAAATAAAGGTAAGCCATTTTTTTTGGCTGAGCCATGGAAATAATTTTACACTTGATTTTCCCGCTGCACTGATATTATTTCCCTTAACTTATTGCTTTGATGATGTTTTAACTGAAGTCTATGGCTTTAAAATAAGCCGTTTAATTATTTGGGGTGGGTTGGTTGCCAATACTATTTTTATGCTAGCTTCTTGGGCTATGGTTTATTTGCCACCTTCTCCTTTGTGGGATAGTCAAACTGGTCATGGCCAACGTGCGTATAGCTTAATTTTTACTGGATCATGGCAAGTATTTATTGCGTCAGTGGTTGGTTATTTTTGTGGCGAATTTTTGAATTCTTCTATTTTAGCTAAATTAAAAGTGATTACGTCCGGGAAATTTTTGTTTTTAAGGGTAATTGGTAGCACAGCGGTTGGAGTTGCTATTGATAGCATGATTTTTTGTAACATAGCGTTTTGGGGAGTCCTATCAACAAATATAATATGGGGGATGATTGCTAGTATGTATGTTTTTAAGTTGTGCTATGAGATCGTCATGCTTCCCGCAACTTATGCATTAATAGCTTTTCTTAAAAAAATGGACAAAGTTGATTATTATGATTTTAAAACTAAATTTAATCCATTTTCCATTAGTTTGGAGGAATAAAACTTCTTGTTTCGGACGGTTGCTGCAATTTAGAATTTTTAATAATAAAGAGTAGCATCCTCCTCTAAGGCGTCAAAGAATCCTTTTTTTCTTAGCGAACAACTATCACACTTTCCGCAAGCATGTCCATTTTCATTTGCTTGATAACAAGAGACAGTCATTTGATAGTCAACGCCAAGTGAAAGCCCTAATTTAATTATTTCAGCTTTATTCATTTCGCTTAGCGGTATTTGAATCTTGATGTTGCCTTCTGTGACTCCAGCTTTTGTCGCCAAGTTAGCTAACTTTTGGAATGTCTGAATATACTCAGGTCTGCAATCAGGATAGCCAGAGAAATCAACCGCGTTAACCCCAATAAATATATCGTGAGCACTCAAAACTTCAGCCCACCCTAAAGCATAGGATAAGAAGATGGTGTTGCGAGCGGGAACATACGTGCTGGGAATTTCATTGCTCCCAGTAAATTCTGGAATATTTTTACTGGCATCCGTCAAAGATGAGCCATGAAACTGCGATGGCGGTAAGTCGATAATTTTATGATGTATACTAAAGTACTTGGCAATGCGTTTAGCCGACTCTAATTCGGAAATGCTTTTTTGGCCGTAATTGAAACTTATTGCATGGCATTCAAATCCTTGAGATTTAGCAATGGCTAAGCATGTTGTTGAGTCCAGCCCACCCGAAAATAAAATTACTGCTTTTTTCATCTTAATAGCCTCTAAATGAAATTACCCTTCTTTGATTCTTGTCTCAGTGATGGTTCCAATAATGTTATCGCGGGTTGTTAGTTTTACTGGTTTGTCAGTTCCGTATAGTTTTTTTAGAGATACATCAGAGCCGTCTTTCATGATCCGTCTCACAGTAGCATCGCCGCTATTTATTGAAATAATAACATAGCTTCCATCGCTATACCTAAATTTTGGATCAACTATAATAATAGAGTTTCTTTTAAATCGGGGCTCCATAAATTCTAGCGCTCTTAATGCAAAAGCTTCTTGGCTATTTTCTTGCTCTGTAGTAATCCATTCATTGTGATTGCTAGGATTGTATTTCTCTTTCTGAAATATCCATGATGCTGCATCGTTCCAATCAATTATTGGAATAATAGACCATGCTGCTCGATGCGTAGGATTATAAATGCCTGGGATTCTATTGGGATTAGCAGGCTCTTCACCTACAAGCTGACCAACAGTAACTCCAAAAAATTTGGCAATTGGTATCAATGTAGTTGTTCTTGGGTCAAATGTTTCGCCAAGCAGTAGCCTGTTAATTGTGGTTTGCGGGAGTCCAGTTTGTCTTGCAACTTCTGCCTCTATAATACTATTTTCCGTCATGAGCAGCCTAAGTACTTTATTTATAGGCGCGGCATTTTTCGTCGGTGATTTCTTCTCGTTTTTTGTCATGATTTTCTCATTTTTTTAATTTCTTAAATTTATCAGAAAATATACTAATTAGATAATTATTAATTCGTAACTTTAGGCAAAATTAATGTTGACATTAACCCGAATAATGTTTAATTTAACCCGCATAACGTTTAAAAAGGAATTGGGGTTGATTGCCCCTGTGCAATTCCAGAGGGAATTAGTCTATCGTATTGGACCCTAGCTGTCACCGACCTTAATTGGTGGCTTAGAGGTCAATCTAATCGGATGGATTATTTAAGCTGACTTAATGGACTATAAATAGGAAGCGACCGTGACTGAATCTAGATTAGTACAATTAATCATGAACGATATTTTATCAGCCGATACGTATCGAGTAAAAGGCATCGCATATCGTACTGATACACATGACGATGCAATAGAGGAAGTCATAGCGGCACAAAATATCCATTCTTCTGGGGCATTTCTTCGAGGGCTGATTGAGCTGCATCACTCTGTTAAGCGAGACATTCGCAACACAACGATAAAAAAATCACGGCGAAGTATGTCTATCACTATTCAATTTAATTTAAAGACGCA
>CANJVW010000028.1 GCA_947478495.1 Legionellales bacterium
GTATAAAATAACCTTAGTGAGCTCGTGGTAACTGCCCGAATAGCGCCGGAATCAGTGGTCAGATAGACCGGAATCGGTGGTCGGATACTATCGGATTGAGTGGTCGGATGTGGCCGGAATCGGTGGTCAGGTTAGGTCGGAATACACAGCCGTACGAAATCTCATGTGCATTATCAAATCCCAATAATCGATCGCCTTCTCGATCATGCAAGGTGAGTGAGTAGCGTATTCCATATTTTTTTGCACACCTACCCATTAAATGATGCTCCCCTACTTTTTGTCGATGAAAACGAGGGTGGTGGGCACGCAAAGAACGCTTTGCCCACCCTGCTTCACTCCCTCATTCCGTTTTCTTCGTTCTGCTTGTAGCCATCTCCCCAGTGGGCGTCATACATTCCATTCCGGACGTCGCGCTTTAATGTGCTACAAGGCCAATCCAGAGGATGTTTTACATATCCATGCTTCACCGGATTGAAATAGATATAATCTAAACATTTTTCAAAATCATTTTCATCTCGAATGCAGTGTTCCCAAAATCGTCTCTGCCAAATATTTTTTTCACGACGCAAATTGGCTGGCCCTGGAATCCCAATGGAAAAATAGCGTTTAATCATATTCCAGCGAATTGAAAAATTGGCGTCATTTTCTGGTAACGTCCATATACAATGGATATGGTCAGGTAAAATAACCAATCCATCCAACATAAAAGGATGTCGCTTCATCGTGTGACGAAAAGCACTTCGTAATCGAGCAATTGCAGATGGCGTGCATAATATGGGATTTCGATCATATGTCACAACCGTGAAAAAATAACAGCCGCCCGAAAAATAGGCGCGACGATATTCGCTCATAGAAAGGCTCCTGTGGTAATTAAAAAAGAGAGAAAAAAAGAGGGAAGGACTGGCAGGCGCTTGCGCGCTTTATCAACCTACCCTATTTTTACGCTAAATGGAAGTTCTGTAGGGTGGGCAAAGCGCTTTTTGTGTGCCCACCACCCATATTGTTGCATAGTGGCGGTGACTTTCAGGATAGTTGTCGCGTGAAGCAGATCAAACTTGATCGACTTGTCGAACAATAATCTCCATTTAAAAATAAAGCAACAATTTTTTTATTTAATTTTTTAAATTTTTTATGCTGTTTTTCTATCGGTATGCTTAGGATTCAAATACACTTCGTCAATGCGCATCCAATTTCTTGTTTGTCTTGACCAGCGAATAGGATTTTTTTGTTTAGCCTTTTCATATACGAGTATCCTATTTGATAATATTTCCCTATCTAATCCTTGATGACGTGCAGCAGGCGTTACAAAATTAATGCCGCTATGTTGGTGAATGTTGTTATACCAATCAACAAATTTTGCGACCCATGTCAACGCTTCTTGTTCAGAACAAAATGGTTTGCTGGGATACTGAGGACAATATTTTAATGTCTTAAATAACGACTCTGAGAAGGGATTATCATCGCTCACAGAAGGCCGGCTAAATGATGGCACAATTCCAAGCATTTGCAACATTGCCAACATCGTAGAGCCCTTCATCGGGCCACCGTTGTCTGAATGCAGTGTGACATCTCCTTCACAACAATTCTCGGCTCTATGCGCGCTAGAGACAACAGAGGCGGCATGCTCCGCATTCTGTTCGTCAAATACATTAAATCCCACTATTTTTCGGCTAAAAATATCCAAAAACAGATACAGGTAAAAATATTTACCGCGTAGGTTGCTGAGAAGGTATGGGTGAGTAGACCGAGGCATTTCAGCCTCAGCCCCTCGCAGAACCGGACATGAACCTCTCGACTCATCCGGCTCCCACCACTCAAACCTATGGAAAAGCTTCAAATTTCCAGTGTAAAAATAAATTCGGTTTTGCACGAGCTATGCGATTGAGATAATCTCGCGCACGTCTTTTATGTCCGGCAAACCGTTTATATTTTCTTCGCGTCCATTGGACAAGATACCAATTGAGCTGCCGCCATGTGATAGACATTTCTGATGGGTAATATTTTCCATAATAATTGAACCAACCTCTTATTTTTGGATTGAACATGTTAGAAAGATCCAGAAGAGATTTGCCATTCTTTATTTGAATGTGCCAACTTCTTATCTCTTGATTGATCGCCTTCTTCGATGCTCGACTTATTCCTGGTAAGAAATTAGGATGTAATAATCCTTGCTTGTTCACACAACGTCTTGGTTTAAACGTATAGCCTAGAAAATCAAAGCTAACCCGATTAAATTCAAGCTTGCGATTTTTATCTTTACAATAAATAATTCCAGATTTTCCTGGATGAATTTCAAGGCCGCACTCACGGAATCTCAGTCCAATTCGCTTCAATACATACTCTGCCTGCTTTTGACTACGACAGTGCAACAAGCCATCGTCTGCATAGCGGCAAAATAAAATATCTGGCATTTCTCTTTTTACCCATGCATCAAATGCATAATGCAAAAATAAATTTGCTAAAATTGGACTGATGACACCTCCCTGTGGAGTGCCGAGAGTGCGTATGGTGATATTTCCTTCTCTGTCTTGAAGAGGCGCTACAAGCCATCTCTCAACATATAACAATATCCATTTGCAATTGCAATGATGTCGCAATGCCTTCATCAGAAGATTATGATCAAGATTATCGAATAATCCTTTTATATCAAATTCAACGATCCAATCATATTTCCAACATCGCGCTCTTGTTATTGCAATGGCATCATGTGCCGATTTATTAGGGCGATAACCAAAAGAATTTTCGTCAAAGATAGCTTCGAGTGTTGGTTCAAGTTTTAATTTCGCCACCATTTGCGCAATCCTATCTGAGACAGTTGGCACTCCTAAAATTCTTTGGCCTCCTGTCTTTTTCGGTATAGGAACAGCTTTGACAGCTGGTGGAAAATAACAACCTGATGACATTCTATTCCATAATCGATATAGATTATCTTTTAGATTTCCCTCAAAATCAGTTATTGATTCTTGATCTATGCCGGCTGCGCCTCCATTAGCTTTCACTTTTTGATATGCTTGCCACACTAGTTTCTTATCTATTTCAAACGGTTTTGCTGTTCCCAAAAGTTCCTCCTAAATATCTAGTTGATCATTTGTTTACAGCTAAGTGGCCAAGTCCCTTCGCTCCATTGCGATTACCGCAATTTCTTCGCTACTACGAACTTGTCCGTCCCTGTACAGCACTTTGATACTGTTGGCCTTGTAGGTTCTCTACTTGTACCGTTCTCTTGCCATTGCTATACAGGTTCCCGCAGTTCAGCCTAAGAGCCCGAATCAAAATCACGCCACCTCTATGCCGGATGCCACTTAGCCAGTAAACAGGTATCTGCTAAATTTATCCCAAGGCAACATCACTTCCTTGGTTTTGACATCATTTGGTCTGTTTCGACACTTGAACGGTGGTTCACTTGTGTTCGTCTTTTTGATTCATACCTGACATATTGCTATGCCTTTTCTGTAACGCTCACGACATTGGCTTTTGGCGCAACGCCGCTTACAGTGGTTTGTAATCTACTCCTGCAAGTCGATTACGAAGGGTCTACCTCCATCTCTTATACTGCTTTCTGCGGCACACTGATGTCCCAGGACCATATTTGATTCGGTTTTATCGCACACAATTCATCGGGCTTGCGGTGCGCTCTAGGTCGCGATGCACTGCGATGTGCCATCATGTTTTCTGTGCGAAGCACGCGGTAAATAGTCGATTCTGATCCAATATAAATATCATTGTCTGCTAGATTGGGAACAATTTGGCTTGGCGGTTGATTCTGATATTGAGGTGAATTTACCACCTCCACAATGCGTGCACGCTCGATATCCGTCAATTTATTAGCGGGTGCTGTTATAGGGCCGTGTCGCTTATCTTCAAGACTTCCTCGGCTCTCTTCTTTCTTCCAGCGCTGTAATGTCCTGATATCCAGCCCTAAGAGCTCACAGGCAGGCTTTAATCGAGCGCCAGCATCATATGCCTCCTGAATCAACTGAATCGCTTCCGCCTTATCCTGTTCGGTGACTAAGCGTCCTCGTTGTCCCCCCAGAGTAGATCTGCTTTTTTTTTCAATATTAATAACGCCGAGACTTCAGCTAATGCCTTATCTTTGCGATGCAAATCGTTTTTTAGTTTTTTGATTTCACTTATTGTTTTGAGATGCTCTGCTTTCTGCTGCTTGGCATTCACAATACCAAGGCTATCTAAAATCTGCTTCTTCCAAGACTCTAGCTGATTGACGTACATACCATGTTGTCGGCAGTAGGCGCTTTTTTCTGTCTCCGTTTTATCCATGGTTTCGATTACGGCTTGAAGCTTATCTTGAGCTGACTTATCCTGAGGACGTTGAGGCGTATCAACTTCTTTGCTATTTTTCTTTTTGAGCATGCCTGTCGTCCACATGTAAAGAGTTTGATAGGGGATGTTACATTCTTTTGCTAATTCTACTCGACTGGGGGCATTGGGCGCTAAGGCTTTAGCTAAGATAGCCGATTTCACTTTTTCTGAATATTTGTTGACCTGTTTCATAAGGGCTCCGTTCTCGCCCCCTAAAATTAATTGAAATCAGAGGCGACAACTTTCCTGACGCAGGGGGGTGGTGGGCACGCAAAAAGCGCTTTGCCCACCCTACCTTGCTGCCATTACTCAATAAAATATCGATAATCAATATGAAATATTTTCTTAATGCGCTTGGCGATGATTTTCCCAATGCTCCTCCGCCCGTTTTCCATGTTAGAAAGATTCGCTTGAGTGACCTGAATTTTTTTAGCAAATAAAACCTGTGATAGAACTTCTCTCGTCCGCAATCCCTTGAGCAAAGCACCTGCCTTTGTCAGTTTTTTTTCTAATCCTTCAAAAACAGCTGTTGCCGGAATTAATTTTTCTGAAAAAACGTCCGTCCCACATTCCTCTTGCATTTAATTAATGAGCTCTTATGGAAAACTCAAGCCCCAACTTATCCAACAAAATACCGACTGTTTGTAATTTGGGATTGCCTTTTTTGGAAAGCATTTTATATAAACTTTCGCGATTCAAACGAGTGGTTCGTGATAATTTTCCAATACCACCTTGCGCCTCGACCACGTGACGGAGTGCCATTAAAAAAGCCTCTAAATGACCGTCTTTTTGAAACTCTTTAAGAGCTACTTGCAAATAGGCAGCCGCTTCCTTTCTGTCTCGCAAGGAGTGAAGCAACCACTCTTCGTAGCTACCAGTCATTTCTTGAATTTTAGCTTTAGTCATAACATCGCCCCCGAAAATCTGTCTATAATTGTAGTTTATAGGCTACATGCGCTCAAGGGGTTTTGGTAGTCATTCACGCGATGGTATCAGGTTAAGCTTTTTTAAAATGCTCTTGGCTCAGCAGACCAACGGTCTGAGAGCGTGAAACGCCCAGCCTAGGGTAAGGCGCGCTGTATGCGCCGCCACCCTAGGTAACGATTCAAGTTAACCGGAGAGCGCTGAAAGCGCGACACCTCTGTTTCGCGCTTTCAGCGCTTAAAAAATAAAAAACTCTTTACCTAGGCTTACGATGCGCAAAGAACGCGCATCTTAGCCTAGGCTGGGCGTTTCACGCTCTCAGACCGTTGGTCTGCTGAGCCAAAATCATTTTAAAAAGCTTGATAACACCGCTGGGCAAACAAGTTAGGTTTTAAATTGAAAAGGATGAAACCGCGATGATGGTGGGCGCGCGCAAAAAGCGCTGCAAGACTACATGCTGCTTTAGTCCACCAGGGAAAGGGATATTAATAAGGATTTCGCGTCAAATTCTCAAAGCAGGTGTATTGACCCAAGAAAGCCAAGCGAACCTTACCGATAGGGCCGTTACGCTGTTTAGCGATAATGAGCTCTGCGGTGCCTTTATCGGGTGAGTTTTCATTGTAGACTTCGTCACGATAGATGAAAGCGATTAAATCGGCATCTTGCTCGATCGCGCCGGACTCACGCAGATCAGACATCACGGGACGTTTATCGGCGCGCTGCTCTAAGCTACGATTGAGCTGCGATATCGCAATAACAGGCACCTTTAATTCTTTCGCAAGACTTTTGAGTGAGCGAGATATTTCTGAAATTTCGGCGGTGCGGTTTTCA
The DNA here is from genome assembly GCA_947478495.1 of Legionellales bacterium. Lineage (GTDB taxonomy): Bacteria > Pseudomonadota > Gammaproteobacteria > DSM-16500 > DSM-16500 > CANJVW01. The sequence continues at coordinate 6,076 of CANJVW010000028.1, forward strand.
CCAAATCCAGGCACTTGCATCAATTGCAAATAATCCACAATAACTAAACCAAGTTGTCCGTGCTCTTTGGCGACGCGTCGTGCGCGGGCGCGCAATTCCGCGGGGCTGAGCGCCGGTGTATCATCAATGTAAATCGGCGCCTCTGACAACATGCTCACCGTGGAGGTAATGCGAGGCCAATCTTCTTCTAATAATTTACCCGTTCGAATGCGTAATTGATCAATGCGGCAAAGAGACGATAGCAAACGCATCACAATCGCCTCGCCCGGCATTTCCATACTGAAAATAAGAACCGGTAAGCGTGACTTAATCGCAACGTGCTCGCCGATGTTCATGGCTAACATGGTTTTACCCATGGAAGGACGTCCTGCCACAATCACCAAGTCAGATGCTTGCAAACCTGATGTCATACTATCTAAATCATGGTAACCGGAAGAAACTCCTGTTAAAGGATTGTCGGATTGAAATAACAAATCAATACGGTCCATGGTTTTGGTGAGGTATTCTTTAATATTGGCTGGACCTCCGACGCGCGCACCCTGCTCGCCAATCGCAAAGACTTGTCGTTCAGCGGTATCAAGCAATTCGGTGCTGCTTCGCCCATCCGGATTAAAGGCGCTGCCTGCGATTTCGTTCGCGGCTGCAATGAGCTGACGCAATACAGAGCGCTCACGCACAATATCCGCATACGCTGCAATATTCGCAACACTGGGAGTATTGTTGGCTAACTGATAAAGATAGACTTCACCACCCGCATTATCGAGCTCACGAAGCTCTTTTAACGCTTCACCAACGGTTAATGCATCGAGCGGTTTATTTTGATTTGTTAATGTTGCCATCACCGAATAAATGAGGCGGTGGTCATAGCGGTAAAAATCGTGTTCTTTTACGCGATCTGCGGTGAGATCCCAACCGCGATTATCCAACATTAAACCACCCAGAACCGCTTGTTCTGCTTCGATGGAATGCGGAGGAACTTTTAAATGATCCATCTCAGTGGATGGCTTATGGGAGAAATGACGCTGAGTATTTTTGTTGGTTGTTTCCATGGCGGAGCCTGCCCTCATTACTTGCATGTTTTGTCATCCCCGCGCAGGCGGGGACCCATTCAGCAAAACACTCTGGCAGAGCAGCTCCAAGAACGCGCTCTATTTTACAGATTTTACCATCATGGGTCCCCGCCTGCGCGGGGATGACACAAGGAGAGAGGGATAAGACAAGCGATATCCGACTACTCCACCGGAATAATAGTTACCTTAATAGGTACCACAATATCCCCATGCACTTCAACACCGATTTCATGCTCGCCGACCTGACGCAAAGGACCTGACGTCAAAAGAACCTCATGCTTCTCTACCGCCGCACCAGCCAAACCGAGTGCATCCACGATATCTTTGGCGCCAATCGAGCCAAATAATTTGCCTTCTTCGCCGACTTTAGCAGACAACGTAATAGCGCCTATGGCTTCTAATGCGCTTTGTCGACGTTGCGCTGCATGCAACACATCCGCTTCTGCTTTCTCAAGCTCTGCACGACGCAATTCAAATTTCTTAATGTTTTCTTTGGTCGCATAAATAGCCTTGCCTTTTGGCACTAAAAAATTACGGCCATAGCCTGGTGCCACTTTAACTGTTTCACCCAATATGCCCAATCGACGAATTTTTTCAAGTAATATGACTTCCACGTTCTCACCCCCTACGTTAATACAAAATTAAGGTATTGCCCATCTTTTACGAAAATGAACAAATACATCCAGTAACCCAATAACCGCTATTATACCGATACTTAACGGGCACAACAGCACCACCAAAGCATATAATAAGATCAACGCAACCCAAGCGTGTCTCATACCTGACAACACATAATGCACCAGACTTAAACCCGCTAGACCAAAGATACCCAACACAACAGGGGTAAGATCCATGATTGTTTCATTGTGCCAATAAGACGCCATAGCAACGATCAAGAATACAATGCCCGTTGTTGTGCTGAGACGAATATGAAGCAATTCACTGCGTAACCGCCCTTTGCCAGTCACTAAAAACTGCCACCATCGCGCTAACCCTACCTGCAACAGCGTGTTGAGCAACAAACCGACGACCACAAATCCGGTCGCAAAAGATTTTGCAACCGCAATAACCTGGAGCGGCGCAACGTTTTCTTTGCTAGCTGGCAAGCCGCCAATCGCTTGAGCGTTGTTGTTGATAAATTGCGTTAAGTGACTTTCCCACCAGCTATCGATATGAGGGTAGATATCATGCAGTCCAACAACGACAGCGATACCCAGCAACAAAGCGATATCCAGCAGAAAGCTCCAATGGCCATAACGTCGCAGCAACAGGACAAAGAGAAAAACCAGTCCATTACCTACAACAACCACTCCCATGTTCAGGAGCGCCATACCAACGGGATGGCCCAATGCAATCGAGACACCAAAACCAATCACAAAAGGAAGAATGGTTGCTAATAGCACCCATGCGCCCTCTTTTGCCCCTTTCAATAACGTAATAACCGCTGCAATCAAAATGCTGAGGCTACCTAAAAAGGGAATATAAGCCAATAAAAAAGCCGCTGCTGCACTGTGCAAACGATCTTTTAGTAAAAAATGGCTTAAGCGGTCGATGGCGCGCATAGTCTAGCCTTAGTGCTTATCCGTGTACGGCAATAATGCCAAAAAGCGTGCTCGCTTAATCGCCTTAGAGAGTAAACGCTGAAAACGCGCCTTCGTCCCTGTAATGCGACTCGGAACAATCTTTCCGTTTTCCGTAATAAATTTCTTCAGTAAGTAGACATCTTTATAGTCGACTTCTGTCAAACGATTGGTTGTAAAATAACAAAACTTCTTTCGACGAAACATACACTATCTCCTAGCTAAAAGTGAGGTGAAATTAATTGTCGTACTGTCTCTTCTCTTTTGTATCTCGAGACCGGTAATGACCACCTGACTCTTGATCCATAGGAGCGATTTCAGAACGCGGATCTCTTTCTTTCACTTTAACGGATGGCTCTGTCACGGCTCTTTTCATCGCTGTAATGAGATAGCGAATCACCGCATCATTGTAACGAAAGGCATTTTCAAGTTCGCTGAGCACCACTTTGTCACACTCAATATTGAGTAACACGTAATGCGCTTTCAGAATTTTATCGATAGGATAAGCGAGTTGTTGGCGCCCCCAATCTTCTAGACGATGAACGTGGCCTTGCTTTTGCGTCACCATACCGGTGTATCGCTCAATCATGCCGGGGACTTGCTCACTTTGGTCAGGGTGGACCAAAAACACAATTTCATAGTGTGCCATGTATCTTATTTCCTTTTGGGTTAAGGCCTTGCGATTACCGCAGACCAAGGAAACCTGCTTTAACAACAGGTCTTTTAAAGGTTAGAGATTCTACGCAACAAAGGGATAATATGCAAATTTTTTATGCGCCTTGATAAATAAGAGATTTTGCCTTGACAGGGGGGGCTAAAAGCTTCGAGAATAGGCCTCTTTCAAAAGTCGGCTACGTAGCTCAGCTGGTTAGAGCGCGGCACTCATAATGCTGAGGTCGGTGGTTCGAGTCCACCCGTAGCCACCAATGAAATCAGTCAGTCGTATCGCACCACCGTCCACCCCTCGCCCCTGAACACGCGATATTTTAATGCAGCCCATTGAAAAGGTCGCAGAAAACATTATTTGATGGAAAATTAACTGACGTTTTTTTGCTAATGGAGATTGTGGTGAATGGTTGCGAAAAATCAATACAAGCTCTGACTATCTGCTGGTACAACAGTCGGCGAAGGTGTGGGTGACGGTAACGGCGCTACTGTCGGGGTCGGAGCACCCGCAACACGCGCAGGCGCGACTACAACTGGCACAACGGTCTTGCTCGCTCTCTCTGTTTCTGTTTCAGGCAAGTAAGGTGTCATAAAATATTCGAAGATTGCGAGTGGATCATTGCTGCTTGTTCGCTTCCCTGTTTGAGGATCAATGCGCGCACTCACAATACCGGATGGTTGTTCGACAGGACGGAGAGGTCTACCTTTAAGGGCGGACTCCATGAACTCAATCCAAATAGGTAATGCGGCGTCTGCACCCCACTCATGCAATGAACGCTGTGCTTGATCGAACCCTACCCAGGCGACTGCAATGATCTCGCTGTTGTATCCGGCAAACCACGCATCGACTTGATTTTGTGTCGTGCCTGTCTTGCCGGCCAAATCGGGTCGGTGCATGCTCCGCGCTTTTTTCGCCGTACCGTACTGGATAACATCTTGTAATGCCGATGTAATTAAAAACGCATTTTGTGGGGTGATCGCTGTCGGCGCACCCACTTTATCTTTCGCCCCTGCAATCAATGGATTTGATTGGTAAATAATTTTATCATCAGCATCTAAAATACTTGACACAATAAAAGGCTGTACCCTGTAGCCGCCATTTGAAAACACCGCATAAGCGGCTGCCATTTGCAATGGCGTGACCATCGCGGTTCCTAATGCTAACGACAACCCTTCAGGCAACTGATCTTTCACGAATCCAAATTTTTCTGCATAGTCGATCGCATACGGCAATCCAATTAAATCAAGCAGGCGAATAGACACTACGTTTCGCGATTGTGTCAGCGCATCGCGCAAACGCGTTGGGCCATAAAAACGATGTGTATCGTTTTGAGGGCGCCACAAACTATGGTCCGTCGGGTTTTCAACAACAACCGGCGCATCATTGATGACAGTCGCCAAGGTATAGCCTTTTTCTAATGCGGCGGAGTAATAAAAAGGTTTGAAACTCGAGCCCGGTTGACGATTCGCGCTTGTCACGCGATTGAAGGGGCTGCGTCGATAGTCGAATCCGCCAATCAACGCAGTGATGCCGCCATCCTTTGGATTAAGCGCAACAAATCCTCCCTGAACCAATGGCACTTGCGATAAACGCCAACCTTGTGTGGTTATCATCACACGCACCACATCGCCCAAGTGCAATACCTGGTTAATGGGTTTGTGTATCCAAGATAGTCCAGGTCCTTTCACCACCGTGAGAGATCCGTTAGCACGCAAAACAGTCATGGATTTATCAGTGATATCCACGACAATACCCGGCAACAAATCATTTATAACCGGCATTTTATCGAGTTTTTTCGCCCAGTCAGAGATATGCGATAAATCAGGTGCACCCCAATTCGCCTCAGGTCCTCGAAATCCGTGACGCTGGTCATACGCAATCAATCCATCGCGAAGTGCCATATTGGCGGCTTCCTGCAAATGGCTATCCAGTGTGGTATAGACTTTAAAATTATCGGTGTAGATACGATCACCATACATTTGCTGGAGTTGCCCACGAACCAGTTCAGCGGCATAAGGCGCTTTCACCTGAATCGTTAAATCGTGATAATGCGCGTTGAGCGGCTGTTTGATCGCCGCTTTATAAGCTTTGTCATCGATATAGCCCACCTCCAACATACGCGCCAACACGTGATCGCGTCGCTTAATGGCGGCTTTGGGATTGTTTAGCGGATTGAGCGCGGAAGGCGCCTGCGGGAGACCAGCCAGCATAGCCATTTGGTCTAATGAAAGCGCTTTAAGCGGTTTACCGTAATAGATTTCAGCGGCCGCCTCGACGCCATAAGCACGCGTCCCTAAAAATATTTTATTGAGATACAATTCTAATATTTTTTCTTTGCTGAGCTTGTGTTCTATTTTAAGTGACAATAAAATTTCACGAAGTTTTCGTCCAAATGTTTTATGCGAATTTAAATAAAAACTACGCGCTACTTGCATCGTGATCGTGCTGCCGCCCTCTTCTTTTTTACCGGTCAATACCAACTTAACGCTTGCTCGAATCAATCCAAATAGATCGATGCCAGGGTGTTGAAAATAGCGTTGATCTTCTGTTGCTAAAACGGCGTCGATTAATTGTTTAGGGATCTCTTGATAGGCAAGCGGAATGCGGCGCGTTTCGCCATATTCTTCAATCAGTTTTTTATCCTGCGTGTAAATCTGTAAAGGCACCTGCAATTGAATGGTGAGCAATTCATCGACGCTTGGCAGCTGAAATGTCATGTAGTAAAAAATACCGACCAATCCAACGCATGCCGTGACAAATAAACCGGTCCAGCATTTTTTCAAAAAATGGGAGAACATAACGAGAGGCATCCATCACATAAATATCTTGCATTGTACCTCTAAAATAGAGACCATAGCACGCATTCTCCATTTTTCTTGATAGCCGCCACCCTCTTTCTTTGCTGCCCCTCACCCCTCACCCCTCACCCAGGAGATTTTTGTGCGTGCTTTTTTTCGTCCAGGCGTTTTGTCGCTCGAGATTCGAGAGGAATCCCTGCGCCTAGTGAAACAAAATGGTCATGCAATAGACACTTTCTTTGAAAATCTAGCAGAAGTGGTAGAAAGTGAAAACCTAGAAGGGTGTTTTGTAACGATCTTATTACCCACTGAACGTATTTTGATGAAGCCCATTTCGTTATTTAAAACAAAAAATGTGTCAGAGCGTGACACAGAGATCAAAGATAATCTCTGCGATTATTTTCCCTTTGCGCTCGACTCACTGCATTACGATTATTACACCATCGATACGCGTGATAGCTTGCAAGATACTGTTCTTTTATTTGCCACATCCAGTGTTGCCCTCGAGCATGATTTAACACTGATTAACGCCGCCGGATTGAAGGTGTCGCGCATCACAACTGATATCGCAGCACTTTCAGGAAATTATTTACAGAAAGAGATCAATTTATTGCCCTGGCGAATCACGAGAAAAGACTGGATTAAAAAATACCGCTCTTTCTTGTTGGCGGCCATCACACTATTCACCTTGCTTGGAATGATCATCCATATCGCAATCCATCAATGGCTTTCATCACAACAGGCAATACTCTCGGATCTTCAGAATCAATTAACAGAGCTTCGCCAGAAAGCCTCATCCAGTACGGATTTCAGGCCCGCCCTTTCAAACATCAAGCAAGAACATCGATCGATCGCAATCATCGTAAAAAACATCCTGGACCAAGCGCCATCTGACATGCTGTGGCTTAACATGCGCTATCAAACGGGTGTATTGCATGTGGAAGGCCTGTCCGATACGGCCTCTATCCTTTTTGATTGGATTCATCATTGGGATGCCATTCTTAAAAAATACCCGATCGATCTGGTGGAAATGCATTATCTAGAACGCAGCGCCATTCTCGGATTCTCATTGCGCATCGCGACGAATGAACGCCCTTTGTTAAGCGCTGAAAAACATGACACGCACTCCACCCTATAAAATAATAGGCAGCCTAACCATCCTCTTGGGGATATTTATTTTTATTATTCTAGAAGACAATAAAGATAAGATAACGGAATGGCGTGAGATGAAAGTGCTCGAAAAAACAGTGCTCGAGAATATCGATCACGCCAAACAATCCATCGCCCGATCTGAATTGACATTTCAAAAAAAAGATAATCCCATTCCTGCTGTTGATAAAACACGACTAGCCATGCAAATCGATCATCTCTTACGAAAAAATAATGCCTACCATTATCGCATCGCCTTTCTTGACACAAAAAAAACAAGTGGTAGCGCTATCCTACCTATTCATATCGAATTAAAAGGCTATCTCCCCTTCTTTTCATCCTTGTTAAGCGATTTTCTCGATAACAGCCCCGCCATTTTAATCGATCAATTTTCCCTAAAAAATGACGTTGATCAAAATACGGTGGTGAATTTAACAGCGGGAGTTTTATGCTAAAGATTTTCATGATGTTATTATTGATTCTGCCGCCTGCTATTTTCGCCGCTTCAAACGAAAAAAGCCTCATCGATGCCATTCAATATCTCGCGACGCGCAATCACCTGACTATTGCGGTGAGCCCAGAGGTGCGCGGAATCACATCGATTGACCTTGAGCGCACCCCTCCTGCTGATGCGCTACAATTATTAATACACACTCATGGATTACATGAATGGAAGGCAGGCAACGTCATTTATATTTCATCTCACGCAGAGTGGTTGCAACAACAAAAAAAAGAATTAGAAGCGCAAAAAATTGCACATGAAATAGCACCGCTTGAAACCCATATTTGGCAAATTCATTATGCGAATGCGCGTGATTTAGCGCATCTTTTATCAGGCGAGGATCGCCAGGGATCATCTCATTCCTTTTTATCTAAACGAGGACATCTTCGTGTTGACACTCGTACCAATATACTTTTTATTCGAGACACATCCGATCGACTGAATGACATCCGGGCAGTGATTCATCGGCTCGATATCCCAGTCAAACAAGTTTTAATTCATGTTCATTTAGCCAGCATCGATAGTGATTTCGAACGTGATTTGGGTGTGCACTTTTCTCAAATCCCATCCGCCTCAGAAAGCCCCTTGGACCATCTCGCGATCATCGATATCGCTCATGGATCCTGGTTGCAAATGCGGATTATCGCTCTTGAAAATCAAGGCCATGCCGAGCTTCTCTCTAATCCCAGCTTATTCACCGCCAACCAACAAACCGCGTCGATTGAATCCGGCGAAGAAATCCCTTATCAACAAATGAATCAAAATGGGACGACGAGCTCTGCTTTTAAAAAAGCCGTCCTGAGTCTCCGGGTAACGCCCCATATTATGCCAGAAGGAATGATATCGCTCGCATTGCAAGTCAACCAAGACAAGCCTAGTGATCGGCTTGTTTTGGGGGTTCCAGCGATCACAACGCGCCAAATGAGCACCCATATCCTCATTAAAAGCGGTCAAACGATTGTTTTGGGTGGAATTTACGAAACAAATGACGAACAAGAGAAGCAAAGCATCCCATTTTTAGGTAAAATCCCAGTAATCGGCTGGCTGTTCACGCAGCGCTCACTTAAAAAGAATAAACGTGAATTGTTAATTTTTGTTTCACCTATTATTATGAGCTAACTTATGAAACAGAATCAAAATATTTTCCTCATCGGCCCCATGGGTGCCGGGAAAAGCAGCGTAGGCAAACATCTTGCCGCCGAGCTCAATATGGATTTTTACGATTCTGACGAAGAAATTGAGAATCGCAGCGGTGTTGATATTGGTTGGATTTTTGATGTCGAAGGCGATGAAGGATTTCGCAAAAGAGAGCTCACCGTCATCAAAGAGCTGGTGACACTACCCCGGATCGTGCTCGCCACGGGCGGCGGCTCCGTCCTCTTGCCTGAAGTGCAAGAATTGCTACGACAACACGGTGTGACCGTATTTTTAGATGCGTCGCTGTCATACCAACATGTGCGAACCGTTAATGAAGCACGTCGCCCCTTGTTGCGCGTTCCTAACCGAAAAGAAGTCATTGAAAAACTCTACGAGGAGCGCACTCCTCTCTACGAGACGCTCGCCGACTATCGACTGCTCACGGACAACCGCAGTGTACGCGTTGTCACTGATGACATCATCCACTGGTTAAGCACACGATAATGACAATCGCCCTCAAAAATGATCGGTTATTACGTGCGCTACGCCATGAGCCCGTGGATGTGACACCCGTTTGGCTTATGCGTCAAGCAGGTCGCTATTTACCGGAATACAGAGCGCTTCGAAAAAAAGCAGGTAGCTTTATGGCACTCTGCAAAAATCCCGAATGGGCTGCCGAAGTCACGCTGCAACCACTCGCACGTTTTCCGCTTGATGCCGCTATTTTGTTTTCCGATATTTTAACCATTCCAGACGCTTGCGGGTTGGGATTGCATTTCATTGAAGGCGAAGGTCCTGTTTTCCAGCATCCCCTCAAAACAGCAAAAGAGATTCGCGCACTCCGCATTCCCCACCCCGAAGAGGATTTACGCTATGTGCTCGATGCGATTCGCATCACGCAACGCGAACTAAATGGAAAGGCGCCTCTCATTGGCTTTTGTGGCAGCCCTTGGACTGTCGCAACATACATGCTCGAAGGTCGAGCTGATAAAACATTTCCTGCGATACAAAAATGTTTGCGCACTGAGCCCAATTTATTAAATATATTATTAGAAAAGTTAGCTAAAGCGATTACCCTTCACTTGCAAGCACAGATAAATGCAGGCGTGCAAGTCGTCATGATTTTTGATACATGGGGTGGGATGCTCGATACCGCATCGTATCTCACCTACTCTCTCTCATTTATTGAAAAAATAATAGCCGAGTTAAGAAATAAGACAAACACACCCATTATTGTTTTCACCAAATCAGGCGGTCAATGGATCAATGAAATCGCGCAATCGGGGTGTGATGCTATCGGCGTTGATACATTGATTCATTTGAAAGACGCCAGAATCGCTACAGAAAACAAAGTAGCGTTACAGGGCAACTTTGATCCTGCCTTGTTGCAGCAACCTGAAACGGTCATACGCACTGAAGTCGCTCGCATCCTAGCAGACTACGGAAAAGGTTCGGGACATATATTCAATCTGGCGCATGGCGTTCCACAAGAAACGCCACCGGAGCATGTTGGGATATTGGTGGATGCGGTGCATGCGCTGAGCGCTGGCTATCACAAGGGCGAATTGCTGTAGGGTGGGCAAAGCGCTTTTTGCGTGCCCACCACCCATATTGTGGCATGGTGGTGGGCACGCAA
>CANJVW010000029.1 GCA_947478495.1 Legionellales bacterium
CCATTCAATTTATTTCTTTTAAAACAATAAAATGAGATCAATTAAGCGTTTCTTATCGATTGGCTTAAGCGTTCATTTTACCGAAAATAGAAAATACGAACTGAATGGCAGTGCCCACAATTATTGCTTGGCTTGTTTTCTTAAAGATCCACTTCTTTTAGGCGTTTCGCCTAGGGTTCACGCATTCTACAGCGATCTGATTCTTTGTCAACAGAGTTTTAAGACTATTTTATTATTCCTTTATAACAATTCGTGCAAACCGTCTCTTGCCAACCTGCAGCACAATTGACTCGCCTTTTTGTAGTACTTGATTGGCGTCATTTACCCGCTCGTTATTGATTTTCACTGCGCCCTGACCAATCAATCGAATCGCGTCTGATGTGCTAGGCGCCAAACCCGCTTCTTTGATCACATTGGGCAACCGCAGCCCTGCCTCGAGCACCACCTCTACCAGATAGTCAGGAATCATGCCTTTTTGAAATTGCGCGATAAAATCTTCTCGCGCACGAGTCGCGGCCGCTTGGCCATGAAAACGTTCAACGATTTCTTCAGCCAATAAAAATTTAATGTCACGGGGATTGAAGCCCTCTGCGACTTGCCGCTTAAAACCTGCGATATCTTTCAAGCTTTTAAAGCTGATTAATTTAAAATAAAGCCACATCGTCTCATCCGAGATTGACATGGCTTTACCAAACATATCTGATGGCGCATCGTTAATTCCAATATAATTACCCAGTGATTTCGACATTTTCTTCACGCCATCTAATCCCACCAATAATGGCATCGTGATCACCGTTTGTGGTTTTTGAGAAAAGTGTTTTTGTAATTCTCGACCCATCAATAAATTAAATTTTTGGTCGGTGCCTCCTAATTCAATGTCCGCTTTCATCGCGACAGAATCATAACCCTGCAGCAAAGGATATAGAAATTCATGAATCGCAATCGGCTGACCCCCAGCGTAGCGCTTATGGAACTCATCACGCTCGAGCATACGCGCAACCGTGTGTGTTGAGGCAAGCTTAATTAACTCAACGGGCGATAGCGCATTTAGCCAGGTAGAATTAAAACAAATCTGCGTTTTATCAGGATCAAGCACTTTAAAAACTTGAGCTTTATAGGTTTCAGCGTTTTTTTCGACTTCTTCACGCGTCAGCGGGGGTCGCGTTTCATTCTTACCGGATGGGTCACCTATCATCCCTGTGAAATCGCCAATGAGAAATAATACGGTATGGCCCAATTCTTGAAGTTGACGCATTTTATTGAGCAAAACCGTATGACCTAAATGCAAATCCGGTGCGGTTGGATCAAACCCCGCTTTCACCCGCAATGGCACGTCTTTTTTTAGGCGCTCAATCAAATCAGCTTCCAATAAAATCTCATCCGTACCACGACGAATAATTTCCAGTGATTCCTCTAGCATTGATGATTTTCTCCTAGTAAGATGAAACGTAGTATGCCATAGAGGGAGGTCAATTATGAAAAAAATTTTTATTGGCTTAATGTCTGGTACCAGCGCAGATGGCATTAATGCAGCGCTCGTTGATTTTAGCGAACCCACCCCTCAGCTTATGAGCACCCATTATCATCCGTTTTCACCCGATCTTCAAACGGCTATCTTGTCTTTTTGCAAGCCCGCCATGAATGAAATTCAACGTATGGGCGAACTCGATAAAATCATCGGCAAACTGTCCGCCAATGCCGTGTTGGCACTACTCAAGAAAAGCAAATTATCCGCCAAAGATATTCTCGCAATTGGCAGCCACGGACAAACACTGCGACATATACCCTCCCAAGGCTTTACGCTGCAAGTGGGCGACCCCAACATTATTGCTGCTGAAACGGGTATTACGACCATCGCCGATTTCAGACGGCGTGATATGGCGCTCGGCGGACAAGGCGCGCCGCTAGTACCTGCGTTTCATCATGCGATCTTTGTTAAAAAAGACACACCACGCGCGATCGTTAACATCGGTGGCATTGCAAACATCACATTACTTCCTACCGATGATATTCGATCGGTGGTGGGATTCGATACGGGACCAGGGAATACGCTGCTTGACGCATGGACCAAGCAAGAAACATTTCAACCCTATGACAAAGCAGGCAGCTGGGCAGCTAGCGGATCGATTCATCAACCTCTATTAAAAACCTTATTAAACGATCCTTTTTTTGCATTACCCCACCCCAAAAGCACAGGGCCAGATTACTTTAATATGACATGGCTGAAGCGCCATATTTCAGCATCATTATTGCCGGAAAACATCCAATGCACGCTCGTCGAACTAACCGCGCAAAGCATTATTCAGTCCATCCAACAACACTTGTCGCAAGGCGATATTTTTATCTGTGGCGGCGGCGTGCATAATGATTTCCTAATGAAGCGACTGCGTATTCTGGCGCACCCTTTCACTGTTCAATCCACCGAGCAATTGGGCGTCGATCCCGGTTGGGTTGAAAGCATGGCATTTGCGTGGCTCGCCAAACAAACACTGGATGGTCGCTCGGGAAATATTCCGGCTGTGACGGGGGCGAAAAAAGCGACTGTGCTCGGTGGGTCATATACGTCTACGTAACAGCAATACCGCGCTAACCATTCAGGGCGCGAAAAAATGCCTCGCGTTCTTTTTCTGAAGCATGGCCTAGGCAAGCAATGGGAGTCTCGCGCAATGATTTCAAGCTATCATAAACTGAAAAAAACCCAATCGATGTCAAGCTAATTGCCGCTGAGAAAAATAAAGAATTATAATTATCACAATCAATGGCAGAATTGATCAATCTCATCTGCTTGTTTCTTGCATCAAATAAACCGCAATGAAAATCGATTATAACCTTCTTCTTGGGATCCCAACACAAACTATTCGCTGAAAAATAATGTGCTTTGCTTTCCTCAAATAAAATAGTGAGATCGTCCTGACCCTGCTCTTTTCGTGAGATGCATTTAATATATATCGTACTCTCGATCACAAAAGAATGCGGGCCCGCCTCATCCAGTGAATAACATGCCAGGTTTTTCTTCACTTCTTCAGTTGAGGCGATAACAATAAAATGAAATCTATTTTGCGGCAATTTATGCCATCCTTCCCGCACAGCAGCACCAATCAAATAAATAGGGTGCTCGCCCATGGCATCGATCACTGCCTGAGCCTTGGGCGCAATAGAAATAGGGATTGGCTGGCTATCGTAACGAAAAAGCCTTTCTTCCTTCCTATCCGCTAACGGTTCTGCGCGACTCACCGCAACATCTTGTGGCTTGATGCAGCTCGCTGTAGTATTTTGCGCTACCTCTTGCACTACCTCTTGATCTGATTCTTCTGGGTCATGCGAAAAGCCAACAACCGCTGTCGGAGGCATTGTAAAAGAGGGCCTAAATGATGAGCTTTGCTTTGTCGTCAATGTTCGTGTTGCCTTCTGCCTCTGCCTCTCGTTCTGCTTTTGTTTTTTTGTTGGCTTTAACTTTGTTTTAACAGTCTGTTGTTGTGCTGAAATATTTGATTTTTCCATGCGAGTATCATCATGTTGAGCAGAAATAACAGCGCTCAGTTCAATGGAAGAGCCGGGAGCAATAACAGCAGGATTATTTTTAACCCTCTCTCTTAATATGCTCAGCCTGGAGGGGTGTTTCTCAGGTGTTTTTTTAGGTGGGCTCGTCCACCACGACTTGAGTTGCTCAAGAAGAGATGGCTTCGACATAGAAAGAGAGAGAGGAATGCGTGTCAAAATAAGATCTTGCTCTCGGATCGTCAACTGATACAGCGCCGTTAATGCATCCATTACAGCATCATGCGATCCATGGCGCTGCATTAAATGGGTTGTTAATAAAAAAAATAATCCAGCTCTTGCTGACTGTGACGCCATTACGCTATCTTCTTCAGAAAAAAGAGAATGCGCCGCAAAGAGCTCAAACGCTAACGCCGCTCCCACGCTACAACCTTGATAAAACCCCCACTTTCTTTGATGCAAACGAAAACGAGCGCGAAAAGGCATCATAGCGCTCTCCAAAGAACGGATAGAAGCTTCGCGTGTTTTTGTGTGGCGTAAGTCCATATCCCACGCATCCGCCAATGCAGAAAAAATAGCCTTCCATTCTGTTGGCCATTGCTGTGCTCTTGTTGCAAAACACTCCTTTGCGAATAACGCAACACAGGCATTTAAAGGATTGGTAGCCTCAGCGGGCACCCCACCTTTAAGATCCCCGCGAACAATAAAATAATGAGCAGCGACATGTACAACGAGTCGCATAAAAGGATTGCGCTCTAAACTATCACTATCGAGCAAGGGCGACAGCTTTTTCAGTTCACGCTGACACTTTCTCCAATAAACCGCTCCCTCTGCGCGCGCTCTCCTCCACTCACCTTGAGCTATCTTCGGCACACTACTTTCCTCGTTTTTTTATGATTGATTGCGGGTCACTATGATATCGACTAGACGATGAATACGCCAATAATAAAATGCAGAGCAGCGACATGATTGGTCATTGCATTAAGTAAGGACCCACCCACACAATTGATACAATAACCGTGCCCCAACATTAGCATCCCACTCCGATTCAGATAAGCCGGGAGACACTTCATTAAGATCAAACCCAATGATCTGGCGACCTGATCGCGCGACTTTCTTGAGGAGATAGAGCGCCTCTCGCCAATCGAGTCCACCTGGCACTGGCGTGCCTGTGTTAGGACAAAAACGAGGGTCCAAGCCATCGATATCAAACGAAACATATACTTCTTTGGGTAATGCAGCGACGATTTTATCGCACAAGCTGTCCCATGATTCACCCTGCATTTTGGCATCGGATAAATCGGCATCAAAAAATGTTTTTATTCTCTCTGGGTGAGCCTTGATGAGATCCGCTTCTTCTTCACAAAAATCCCGTATACCGACTTGCACCAATTTTTGCAGTGATGTTTTTGCGATGATATTATGCATGATGGAAGCATGGGAATGCTCAAAGCCTTCATACGCATTCCTCATATCCGCATGTGCGTCAAAGTGCAAAACACCCATCTTGGGATATTTTTCTAAAAACGCAAGAATTGCGCCAAACGGCACCGAATGATCGCCCCCTACTACACCGACTTTTTTACCAGATGACAGTAATCGTTTTGTTTCGGCGTACACGTATTGATTGAGTTGATCGCTATAAGCGTTAATTTTGCCAAACATTTCATCGGTGACATCATCTTCTTGCGCAATGATTTTTTGTGCGAGCATACGACCTGCATCATTCCACGCATGTACATCCGCTGATTCATCCAGTATGGCGATGCCTTTTTTAAAAAAATCACCCTTGTCCGCATCAAATAAATCGACTTGCTTGCTGGCTTGCAAGATAGCGTCTGGACCACGTGACGTGCCACCACCATAAGACGTTGTGACCTCCCACGGCACAGGAATTAAGACTAATTCAGATTCTTCCACTGAAAAAGGCAGGCCGAAAACACCGGAGTCTTTTCTAGCTGCAGCATTCACATCAAAATTATTAATAGACATACATCATCACCTACAAAATACTATATTATAAAATGCTATCATCCCCGCGAAAGGCGGGGACCCATAGTAGTCTCACCTAAGAATCCAACAGCTCTAGAACAGACTGATTTGCGGAATAAATCCCGGCCTGCGCCGGGATGAAAAACAGCTTATTCATCCTCAAAATACGTATAGCCTTTTAATCCCACCGTCAAATCATCGAGGTATTCTTTTTGATCCTCAAGAGACAGTGCTGATTTTTTGAGCTGCTCTTCGTATGATCGAATCAATTGTTGGCTGCTGAAATTGACATTCACCAATGCAGATTCTACTGTATCGCCTTCAATGGCCTGGGAAAGCACGTAGCCACCATCATCGTTCAAATCGACATGCACTGAATGGGTATCCCCAAACAAATTATGTAAATCGCCCAAAATTTCTTGGTAAGCACCCACCATAAAAATACCCATCAAATAGGGTTTTAGAGGGTTATGAGGCAACAAAGAGAGCGTGCTATCCAGACCATAATTATTCACATAATGATCAATGAGACCATCAGAATCGCAGGTAATATCATGCAAAATGCCTCGCTCAGTAGGTTCTTGATCAAGTCCCGATATTGGCAAAATAGGAAAAACTTGATCGATCGCCCAAGAATCTGGTAACGACTGAAATAATGAAAAATTACAGAAAAATTTCACCGCTAATTTTTCATGCAGCTCATCAATGACTTCACGATGCGCTCGGACAGAAGGCTTTAAAAAGTCCCTCACTTTCGTACATGTCCCGTAGTAAATTTGCTCGGCATAAGCACGTCTTTTCAAGTCCATCAGCCCATGGCTAAACATGGTTTGCGCCTCGGCATTCCAAAGACAAGTGTCATGGTAAGTTTCTAGAGCATTTTTATCGGATAAATTAACATATCCATCCCATAAATTTTTGATAATGGGCAATTCGCTGGCGTCAGGCGGAGACAGGCGTGTTAAATCGCATGCCTCCTCCGTTGCTATCACATTGGTAATCAGCATAGCGTGGTGCGCGGTGATGGCTCGTCCCGATTCAGTAATGATTTCAGGATGCGGGAAATTGTGCTGTTGGCAAATTTCAGCTAATACATAAACAATATTGTTTGCATATTCTTGCATACTGTAGTTGATGGAATAATCATTACGTGAGCGTGTGCCAGCATAGTCAACACCTAAGCCGCCACCCACATCCATTATGTTGATAGGGGCCCCAAGTTCGCGAAGCGCTGCAAAATAGCGGGCGCATTCACGCATACCTCGATGAATATCAGCAATATTTGCAATCTGTGATCCAAGGTGAAAATGCAATGCACGCAAGAGATGCAATTGTTTTTTCTCGCGCAGAATTTCAATGACGCTCAAGACTTGAGTGGCTGAAAAACCAAATTTTGCTTTTTCACCACTTGTATTTTGCCATTGTCCCGTCCCCATTGAAGCTAGGCGCACACGAATACCGATGCAGGGCTCTATTTTTAATTTTTCCGCTTCTTCGAGAACGAGGTAGAGCTCGGATAGCTTTTCGAGAATGATGCAAACACGATGCCCCAGTCGCTGTCCAATCAAGGCGAGCCGAATATATTCACGATCTTTATAGCCATTACAGACAATAACAGAGTCAGGATTCACAGAAAGTGCCAGTGTGGCCAGCAACTCGGGTTTACTGCCAGCCTCTAGTCCTACGCGAATTTGCTTGTTATCAAGAATCGCCTCAACGACATGGCGCTGTTGATTAACCTTAATCGGATAAACGCACGTATAAGGGGCTCGATAATCATTTTCTTTGATAGCACGCATAAACGCATCATTCAAAGACTGAATGCGCTTTTTCAAAATATCGGTAAAACGCACTAAGACAGGAAACGATAGCCCTGCCTCCTTGATTCGTTCTGACAACTCAACTAAATCAATGTTGGCCTCATGTCCCGCACCTTTCGGGTAGGCCTGGATATGGCCTTGATCAGAAATATCAAAAAAACCATCGCTCCAGTACTTAATCAGCGATGAATCCCGGGAGTTTTGCGCAGACCATTCAGCCATCAATTTTATCCTCTTTAATCAAACAACGTTGTATAAGCGCGGGGTTGACGATCGCGCCAATGACCTTTGCTGTAAGCGTAACCAGCGATCAAGGGCAATGCAATGGTCGCTTCACAAAAAACCATTTGCTCATGCACAACTGACACCTTACCCCATGAACATGCTTCTCGCAATGTGGAACCGGATAACGCACCGTCTCGCTCATCCGCCACGGTGATTTGAACGGCATACTTATGCAAAGGAACATCGGAACCTAAAAGTTCAGCCGCCACCACCACATCTTGCGCAAAATTCTTAGGGACACCGCCACCGATCATCAATAATCCCGTTTCTTGCGCTTTGATTTTGAGTTGTGTGAGCTCACGGAAGTCCTTCACGGTATCAATGCTGACGTGTTTTTCAGGATGCGCAATTTGATGCATCACCAAGCCAAATCCTGCACTGCAATCACTAAACGCAGGCACAAAAATAGGGATTTTTTTCTGATAAGCACGCAACACAATCGATTCTGGATTCTTGCCATGCGCCTCAAGATAGCGGCCCATTTCAACGATAAATTCTCGTGAGGAATAAACGCCTGGCGGCATGCTATTTGCAATTTCATTAATAGTATTATCACAAATACGCAATTGATCTTCATCGATCAAGGTATCGTAAATGCGGTCAATGGCGAGTGACTGCAATTCAAGATCATCTAGTAACGGCGAACCTTGATAATGCTTGAAGCCCAACCCTTCGAAAAAGTCTTGGTCGACAATGTTCGCGCCCGTCGACACAATCGCATCGACCATATTATTTTCAAGTAAATCTAGAATAACCTTCTTGAGGCCTGCGCTGATCAGTGAGCCCGCTAAGCACAGGATAATCCCGCAGTTTTTGTCAGAGATCATTTGATCGTAAATTTTAGCCGCGCGGCTCAAGTTCTTAGCTTGGAAAGCCGTTCCTTCCATCGACTCAATGAGCGATGAAAAATCGAATTGTTTGATATCAATATGGCGGACTTCGGTCGCCAATAATTGGGCCTTTGTGTTTTTAGGCATAGGACTCTCCTCTCGAGCTTATAGAGCGGTCAATGTAATCGAAAATACACGGCATTGCTAGATTTATTTACCGAGAGAGCGAGCGCGATACCACCAAAAGAATAAGACGGGAACCAGCATTACCGCCAGCGCGCCGGCAAAGATCATTTCATAGTGAGAAAATCCACCCACGTCCATCCCAGGGGGCGGAACAAACCCCACAATGAGCGTCATCACACACCCTGCCAAACCGAGCAGACAGACAAGCCAGAGACCCCACTTCCCGCCGGGAATCGCAAACGCGTTAGGCAGAGCCACTGTTTTATATTTCAAGCGAATCGCTGCGATAAACATCAAGACATACATGACAATATAAAGCTGCGTGCTAAGCGCTGTGAGAAGCCAATACGACCCATTAACACTCGGCATTAAGACAAACGCCAAGCACATCACACTCACAATCACTGCTTGCGCGATCAAAATGCGTGACGCCACACCGTGTCGATTTTCCTGCGTGAAAAATCGAGGTAAATAGCCTAATTGGGCTGCATGCAGCAACCCTTTAGCCGGTGAAATAATCCAACTGACCGCACTGCCTAGCGTGCCTAACAATAACAACACCATCACAACCGGCATCCAAGTTGAGAGATGATAAACCGCTAGCATGTATCCAAACCATTGCATCACGCCGTTCACTAAGTTAATGCTGTCGTGAGGCAATACAATGGCAATTGCCAATGATCCCATGATCATGGTTGCCAGAATAATCACAACGGAAATTAATAATGCTTTCGGAAACATTTTTTGTGGATTGGCAACACCTTTCACGTGCACCATCGCTAATTCCATCCCTAGAAAAGCCCCCATAATAGCGGTTAATGACACCCAATTATCCATATGCGCTAACGACGGCAACATCTCCGTTGCGGTAAAATGCACCTGCACGGGATGACCTGACGCCACCCATGTAATAGCTAATACAATAATCAACGCCATCGGAACAATTAAACCGCCCACCGCGCAAATACTCGCAAAAACGCCCGAAAAATGCAGGCCTCGGAGATTAAGCAAAGTTAACAGCCAAAAGGTCGCTAAAATAATACTGACGAGATAGATTTTATGTTGAATCAGAGCGGGGTCTATTAGATAAGTCACAATCCCTGCGAAAAAAGAGAGAACAGTCGGAAACCACACCAATGTATTAATCCATTGCAACCAAATCGCGAGAAACCCCCCCTTCTCGCCTAATCCGGCGCGAACCCAATGAAAAATACCACTCTTGCCATCTACGGCATTAGCGGATAACTGAGCAGACACTAAAGAAACGGGAATCAAAAAGACAACTGCAGATAAAATAAAGAAAAAAATCAAGGAGCTGCCAAACAAAGCCGAGGCGGGTAAGTTGCGAATGCTATCAATCGCACCCGTCATGAGCATGACAAGCGCAAAAAGCGTTAATGCAGGTGTTTTTTGGGGAAGACTCATCGCTCTCTCCTCTTACAGCGGACCTTAAGCAAAGTAACATGCTCTTTATCACACTATGTGTAGTGGCTGTAAAAGAAGCAGGAGCATAGGATAGGGCATATGGTCTTAGACAACAAGGTCTTTTTTATACCCTGCCCTGCGCGCCCTACCTTTTGCTTTTTAACCTATTGCAGGACAATAAACCTGATCAACACGACAAGATTAATGATTTAACGTTAGCTAGGCACTCGCCGCCATCATCAGCCGCCACGCATCGGACGCCATCAGATGAAGCCACGACTTCATGGGCTGGGGACTCACTTCAGCCAACAAATAAATGGATGAAATCGGATCGTCGTTCGGGGCGCCTTTCTGTCTGAAATGATGCATACGCTTGGTAATTGCATCAGCCGCGGCCTCTTTAATGTTCGGCGCTTTTAGTATTTGATCAAGGTAATTTTGCAAATCATGCAGCCCAATAAAAATGGTGTAGAGCGAGGCGGATGAGGCATCTGCATGAGTATCCGCTGTCAGGAGTGCGTCCAAGCGTTTCAGTTTTGGGCTTGCCGCCATCACAGGTGCCAACACCGTATTCTCTTTGATGGTAGCCAGCAATTGCAACAAAGGAGAATGATCGCCGATGAGCACACCTAGCATAGCATCTAGCTCTACCAAATCATGGGCGAAACTTAAGTGAATGTTGTCAATTAAATTTTCCCAGAGATCGACATAATTCGCAATATATTGTATGCGCAACTGCGATGCGAGCGCCGCAACAGCAGAGGATGCTTGCTGCATAGGATGTATACCTAAAACCCAATTTCCTTCCAGTGCAACTTCAGCAACGTCATTCACCTCTGTGTCAACGATAGGATCAAATCGTTTCGCTGTAAACATCGCAGGGATATGCGTTGCAATCCCCTCGCTCATAAAGACAGGTGGCTGCCCCCAATCGGCGTCTAAATCAAGCGATTGAGCTGTACTATTCTTATTTTTGAGAAGCAGAAAACCCAATGTATTACCCGGTAGCGCATTTAATTCAGCTCGCACATCCGCAATCAACGCACTATCCAGCCCAATCGGTGTTGATGAAGAAAATACGGCATTTTGTATATGGTCGCTCAAACCGACAAGCGCCCTTGAAGCAGAATCATTCATTAGTATTTGCAATCGAGCGACAATCACATCCGCATCGCAATGCGTTTTATCTCCCAACATTAAATAAGCCTCCAGCATAGTATAGACCTGCTCTGGACTTTGACTTTTCGCCGTTTTTAAATAATGCTCAAATGTATTTTTGATATCAGGCAACAACATCGTGCGCAGCGCTTTTTCATAGAGAATGCTCGCTGTTTTATTCGATTGACGCGAATACAGCGCCAACACCAACGGGTGTGTATCAACACGATGAATATCCGCCCACAGCGTATTTAATAATGGCAATATCTTAAGGGTGCGACTACCCTCTGCTTCTGCGATCTGTAGACTTGCTTGGTAGTGAACAACATCCCGCTTCATCTCGCGCACATCGTGCACGCTTTGATTGAAATCATATCCCAAAAAGAGAGAGGCTAGTAGGATGACAGTCGCCGCCACTCCGATCGCGATGCGTCGCCTCCACCATAAAGGATCTTTTGTGAGCCCTCGACCAATTATCGTTTTTACCACAAAACGATGTAAAATAAGTTGTCTTGTAAAATATGCGCGATTGGGAGCAACAGGAAAAACGAGTGACGCAATCATCGGCAACGCTGCATCATTAACCAATGGTTCGCTCGATTTTTCCTGCTTGGTATCTTGTGTCGCGCTCGTCAAGTAAACGCTTTGCAAAGGCAATTCAGGAAGCGACAAGGCCTCCAGGAAGCGCACGATAAATCGTTTCAGTTTTTCAACCTGAACAGGAAATTCTTTAATACGAACACGCGCATCCACACTTCTTTCTTGATGCAAACGCCAAATCAATTGTTTGTTGAGTTGCTGAATCAGCAAATCAAATTGCTCAGAAAAAACGGATTCTATTTTTTGATTGTCTTCCAGCGCAGAAAGCGTCACGCCCCACGGCTCGGCGATATCGTCGCGATCGCTCTCGCTAAAAAATTCAGAAAACCCCAATAAGAGATCGCATTGCGTCACAACCAAATGAATCGGTAAGGGACCCCATACTTCTCGCAATTCAATTAATCGTTTTCGCAAATGAGCAACCACTTTATTGCGCTCTTCAGATCGCTCTTTCTTCATTAGCGCGGGTAAATGAACCGCAAGAACGATGCTATTGAGTTTTTTTTTGTGAGCGGATCCTGTCATCAACGACAATACATGCCGAAACAAAGCACGTGATACCCGATTTGATGCGATATAGCTGCCCGGCACATCAACCAAAACAGCCTGTCGCGTCACCCACCAATGACAGTCTTCCGATGGCGGAATGCTGTCTTCTTGAAATTTTTTAGATAAAATGTAACGAAGACCAGAACGCGCAAGCAATGTGGTTTTACCGGCGCCCGCGGGGCCTATTAAAAAACACCAGGGCAATGTGGAAAGATACGTATTTTTGCGCGCTGCGCCCGGCAAAAAGGTTTTCTTTAAAAAACTAACAGCACCTTGAAAGCGTCTCTGCAATTGTTGTTGTTTTTTCATCACAACCGAATCGACCAATGATGAATCCATCACAACTACACTCCTGCATTACTCATCACATGAACAGCTTGTTTTGAAATAACATCCAACCCTAAGCTCAACCCTAAGAACAATAACATAATCACAGCGGTAGTCACAAAAAAAAGTTGTCCGTAGGCAATCCTCGGGGGCGCTTCTTTTTTTAAAACAAAAGGAGCATCCTTGAAAACGGGTGATAATTTTTTGCCTGTATCATTTTGATGGAGGCGAATTTGCTTATAGAGAAGATTCGTCACCTGATTCAGTGAGTCATCCTCCCGATCAGCATGTCGGTAAACGCCTTTAAAGCCCAAGCTTAAACAGATATACATTAACTCCATCAGATCCATATAGACAATCGGATCTTTGAGAATGCGTTGAAGAATGAAAAAGAATCGCTCTTCATTAGATGCTTCTGGATGAAAAACAAGAGATAAACGATAAGGGAGCCACAACCCGTGCTTGCCCACAGCAGTCTCTGCCATCATGTCGTCCAGCATAGTGCAGAGCAGCAAACGTCCAACAAATACATATTCTGCTCTAAGCCCATGATTTTCAGCGGCACGCTGAAACGCCTCGATTTCTCGGATGCATTCTTTTTGAATTAAATCGACTGGCAAAGAAAGCGAGGCAGCTGTCAGTCGCCCCGCAAGAGAGAATAAAGGATTGGCTGCATCAATTAACGGGTTGCAGCCTGCCGCAAGAGAAGAGCGACAAGACGCATGAGAAAAAACAGCAGGAGCATCCACAGGCGCCAACCTAATTTTTTTAGTCTAACATACCGTAAATTTTCAATTTCTTACGAAGCGTGCCACGGCTTAAACCCATCAGGATTGCAGCGCGGGATTGATTGCCTTTTGTATATTCCATGACGGCTTCTAACAAAGGAACTTCCACTTCTGCCAATACTAACTCATACAAGTTTTTTAAAGACTGGCCTTTCAATTGTCCTAAATAGCTCTCCAATGCTTGACGTACACTGTCATGCAATGGTTGATTCTTGTTAGCGACAACAAAAGAAGATGGCGCAGCTTGGTTTTTTAATACTTCTGACTCACTGGTGTAAATAGTCATTGTCTTCCTCTCTTCAGCATTCAATATTAACAAAATTAACGAAACTTCCAACAACCAGCACTATACGCTATGCATAGAGTTCGATCAAATGTTTCGTTCAAATATTTTACTTTGCAGGCAGAAGAGGAGTAGACACCCTTTAAGACGGCGCAAAAAGCGCGCATCCGGAGGGTGAGCGAGAAGCATCAGGCCGCTCACCCTCCGGATGCGCGCTTTTTGTGTTGTCTCGAAGGGTGTCCCTACCTCAATCATATTCTATCACGTTGATTTTTCTAGATTTTCAGCCAATTTTCCAAATAATGGATATTGACCCCGCCCCGTTGAAACTCCCCTGCTCGCAAAATCTCTTGATGCAAAGGTAGGTTCGTTTTAATGCCATCTATGATCAGCTCATCAAGCGCTTGCCGCATGCGAGCCAGAGCAATATCCCGGTCGTCGCCATATGCAATAATTTTAGCAATCAATGAATCGTAATAAGGTGGCACTTTGTATCCGCTATAAATGTGAGAATCCACGCGAATACCCGGACCGCCTGGCGCATGAAAATGCGTAATCGTGCCAGGGCTAGGCATGAACGTTTTAGGATCTTCAGCATTGATTCGGCATTCAATCGCATGCCCCCTCATCTTGATATCATCCTGCTCATAAGAAAGCGATTGTCCTGATGCAATTAGCAGCTGCTCTCGCACAATATCCACACCCGTCACCATTTCTGTGATGGGATGCTCAACCTGGACGCGTGTATTCATTTCGATAAAGAAAAATTCGCCATTTTCGTATAAAAATTCAAAGGTGCCTGCACCACGATAACGCATATCACGACACGCCTTCGCACACCGCTCACCTATTTTAGCGCGTTGTTTTGCTGTAATCCCTGGCGCTGTGGCTTCTTCAATAATTTTTTGATGACGTCGTTGAATCGAGCAGTCGCGTTCGCCGAGGTGAATCGCTTTACCTTGTCCATCACCGATCACTTGAATTTCAATGTGTCGTGGCGTTTGCAAATACTTTTCCATGTACACTTTATCATTATTAAAGGCAGAACGTGCTTCCGTGCGGGTCATGGCAATCGCATTCAAAAGATGTGATTCGGTATGAACAACGCGCATCCCACGTCCACCACCGCCGCCGGCGGCTTTGATAATAATCGGATAACCTATTGTCTGCGCCATTTTAATAGTGGCTGCATCGTCATCATTAATCGGATCGCTGGAGCCGGGCACACACGGAATATTCAGCGCTTTCATGGCGTTAATAGCCGATACTTTATCGCCCATCTGACGGATGCTATCCGGTCTCGGGCCAATAAAAATAAATCCACTTTTCTCGACTTGCTCTGCAAACGCCGCATTTTCTGCTAAAAATCCATAGCCCGGATGAATGGCGACGGCATCTGTAATTTCTGCTGCACTGATGATAGCTGGAATACTGAGATAGCTGTCAGTCGCGCTTGCCGGGCCAATGCAAACCGATTCATCAGCGAGTCGCACATGCATTAAATCGCGATCCGCTTCAGAATGCACGGCAACTGTCTTAATGCCTAACGCTTGGCATGCACGCAGAATTCGCAATGCAATTTCGCCGCGATTAGCAATGACTACTTTATTTAACATAAACACTCCTTCAAATATCACCGCTTCTTGTGCGGGGTGGGTGGTGGGCACGCAAACGGCGCTTTGCCCACCCTAC
>CANJVW010000030.1 GCA_947478495.1 Legionellales bacterium
CACCCATATTGTGGCATGGTGGTGGGCACGCAAAAAGCGCTTTGCCCACCCTACCTCTATACGTAGGAGATGCGCGCACCAATACACTTACTCCGACGCAATCACTGAATGATTTTCTGACGCATGAGGCAAAGCCCCTTTGTGATGCGATATTTTTTTAGATTTTACGACCAGCAATAACACATCTTGATTATCGATTTTGTAAACGACGCGAAACTCATTCGCCATCTCAGTGTACAAACCACGCATACCCGCTACACGATTGGCACCAGAGGGGCGCGGATTAACAGCGAGCGATTCCATTAGCTGAATGACTCCGCGTTGCTGCTTAGCCGCCAATTTTTTGATGCTCTTCACTGCAGCGGGCGACACTTTTACATGATAAGGTGCTGACATTACATTCCCATATCTTCTTTCAATTGATCAAGTGTCAACATGCCCCCCTCTCTCGCCTCCGCCAAAGCATCAATCGCGTCTGCCAAATCATATCTATCTTGCGATTCCTTCAAAAGAAGCAAATCACTGAGAGGAACAATAGCTGCAATTTCCTTGCCGCCGCGAGTTAAGATAACCCGGCCCTCTTCATAAACTACACGATTAACCAAGTCCGTAAATTGTTCTTTCGCGTCCAACGTATTTAACACAGTCACCGACATAATTAAAATTCCATTTTAAACCATTAACTAGGCACGCATTCCTTTTCTTTTTCCATTGACACTGCATACTGACCTTTCGCTGCTAAGCTATTAAGCTTGGCTCGACAAGCAAACGCCTGTTGCGCAGCGACAATATTTTCTTTTTTACCATCCCAAATCCGCATCGGGTTTTCCTGCAATGCACGCGCATACGAGTAACTCAAATTCCAAGGAAGTGTCGGCATCAGCTTGTGCATCGCATTTAAGTGAGCTGTCGCATCAAGTGCTGACTGACCACCTGACAAAAAGTTAATAGTGGGAACAGCTGACGGCACCGTACGACGCAATACCATTAATGTTTGTCTTGCAACTTCATCAACACTTGCCTTTTTAGAACCATTCTTTCCATGAATCACCATGCTGGGCTTTAATACCATGTGCTCTAACGTTACTTTGTGTCTAAACAATGCGTGGAATAAAATATGCAATACACTTTCTGTCACTTCAGCACAGCGCTCAATCGTGTGATCACCTTCAAATAATACTTCGGGCTCCACAATCGGAACAATACCATTAGCTTGGCAAATAGCGGCGTACCGCGCCAAACACTCTGCATTCGTTTTGATAGCCTGCATGCTCGGTGTTTTATCGGAAATCGGATAAACGGCACGCCATTTGGCAAAAGAAGCACCCTTCTCTCTGTATTCCGCTAAACGCTCAGATAACCCATCCAACCCCTGGGTGATTTGCTCATGATCGGTTCCGACCAAGTCCACCAAGCCTTTATCCACTTTAATGCCGGCCAGAATACCCAATTGCTTTAATTTATCAGGGAAAAGAGTGTCATCCAGGGTTTTTTGATGCAACGTTTCATCAAAAAGAATGACGCCCGCAATATATTGGTTGATGCCCGGTGTGGTGATCAACATATCGCGATACGCGCGACGCGTTTCCTCAGTTGATTCAATACCATTCGCTGCAAAACGCTTGCCGACAGTGGCACCGCTTTCATCAGCGGCTAAAATCCCTTTTCCAGGCGTGGAAAGCGCACGCACTGTTTCCAACAATGAAGATGTATACATATTATACAGATCCTTACGTAATGAGTGACAATGGCGAAAAGAGTAGCATAAATGTTTTGTGAGCGACAAGGCTAATTAAGACATCCAACGTGGTATAAGAAAAATCGCTTGCTATTCAGCACAGAGATTGATTGCGATATTTTTCATGCTAGCCGCCACACTGACCATTGCTTTGATGTAAGCTGCCAATGTTGAAAGAAGCAAATCAGGCCTCTTTAGGTGGGAGGTAAGGCTCATTTTCTAGAAAATGGCGCACACCAGCGTTGTTTGCGTGCGCCCCTACATAAAACCTACAAATTAAATATCAAAACGGCACATCATCATCATCAAAGCTATCGTTCGCTAATGCAGGTTGTGACTGCTGAGCATCCGCTGGGTGAGCCTGGCTCGCATGATCATTGGATTGACCAACTGCTGCGCCACCTTTACCGTCTAACATTTGCATGGTATCACCGACAATTTCGGTCGTGTACTTGTCTTGACCGGTTGTTTTGTCTTGCCATTTTCGGGTTTGCAAACGGCCTTCAACAAAAATTTTACTGCCTTTATGAAGATATTCCCCAATGACCTCTGCGGTACGGCCATAAAATACCACACGATGCCATTCGGTGCGTTCTTGCGTTTCATTCGTCTGCTTATCTTTCCAGGATTCCGTTGTTGCAATCGCGATATTGGCAACGGCCAACCCATTGGGGGTGTAACGTACTTCGGGCTCACGACCTAAGTTACCGATTAACATCACTTTATTGACTGTACCTTTTGCCATAAAAACTCTCCTATAAAAACACGTGTTAATGAATGGATGCGTTAGGAAGATACTGAGGGTTTTTCATCTTAAACGCAATAGTCAGCCAGAGAATAGTGAGCAGAGCGCAAAAGAGATAGACCTCGATCGAACTGAAAACACCGTGAAGCCAACCACCCATCATGCCGCCCGCTGCCACTCCTAAAAACTGAAAACAGGAATAGATACCTAAGGCCATACCGCGTTGATGAGGGGGTGCCAATTTCGAGACCAGAGAAGGAAGGAAAGCTTCTAGCGTAGAAAAGGCGAAAAAGAATAATAATAGATTGCACCCAGAAAGCAAGAGATTATCCGCAAAAAACCACAATGACAATTCAGTAATACCCAATAACCCGACGCTCATCAGAAAGATGGGCTTTAACCATTTTTTTCGCTCAGAAAGCATCACGCACAAAATCGTTAACACAAAGGCGGACAATAAAGCGGGAAAGTACAGCTTCCACTGCTGATCGCCATGCATCCCAATGCGCTCATGCAGCGTAATCGGTATCACAATAAAGCTCGCTGCAAAAATAGCGTGCAATAAAAAAATACCGGCATTGAGGCGCTTCAATTCAGTGTTTCGCCATAAGCTAAGCCACTCTGTTCGAAGGGAGATACGTGCTTTCGGCTGGATCATCGGCGTCGGCGGCACCCAGATGAATAGCAGCACGATAGCGATTAACCCAAAGATCGCAGACACCCCAAACAATCCCGCGACAGACAACCAGATGCCAATCACAGGACCGAGCAACATAGCTAATGAAAAAGATAGTCCGATCGTGATGCCCGATATAGCCATCGCTTTCGTGCGCTCTTCTAGGGAAGTCAGGTCAGCCATTAAAGCCGTAATCGCGCTCCCGACAGCAGCCATCCCTTGCAATGCGCGACCCATTATCATGCCTTCCATCGTTGTGGAGCAGGCTGAAACAAAACTTCCTATCACAAAAACAATAAGCCCCGCGCCAATGATTTTTTTTCGGCCAATTCGGTCTGATAACGCCCCGAGGGGGATTTGCAATAATGCCTGTATCAATCCATAAACCCCCACCGATAACCCCACCAAAAAGGGGGTTGAACCAATCAAATGGGAGGCATACAGTGAATAAAGTGGAAAAATCATGAACATACCCAACATGCGCAGCGCCATCAGGGTCGAGAGAGAAAAAATGGCGCGGCGTTCAATCGGAGTCATTTTAAGGGGTTATCTCATCTGTTTTCTTGTATAATGGACTACCATTGTAATGGATAGTAGATCATGATGAAAGAAATTCAAATACGCGGTGCTCGGACGCATAACCTAAAAAACATCAATCTCGATATCCCACGCGATCAATTAACGGTTATTACTGGACTGTCTGGGTCAGGTAAATCATCCTTGGCCTTTGATACTCTGTATGCTGAGGGGCAGCGCCGCTATGTGGAATCCCTCTCATCCTATGCGCGACAATTTTTGTCTTTGATGGAAAAACCGGATGTCGACCATATAGAAGGGCTCTCCCCCGCTATTTCAATCGAGCAAAAATCGACATCGCACAACCCTCGATCAACCGTTGGTACGATTACCGAAATTTATGATTACTTGCGCTTGCTATTTGCGAAAGTGGGACAGCCGCATTGCCCAGAGCATCATCATGCATTAGAGGCACAAACAGTTAGTCAAATGGTCGATACCGTTCTTGCGATGCCAGAAGACACCAAAGTGATGATACTCGCGCCTGTCGTGCGTGCGCGCAAGGGTGAGCATGTTGAATTATTTAACGAATGGCGTCACCAAGGATTTGTTCGTGCACGGATTGATGGTCAGCTAGTCGAATTAGATCAAACACCTAAATTAGATGCGCGTCGACAGCATACGATTGAAATCGTCGTTGATCGATTGAAAGTGCGGCCTGATGCGCGAATGCGTCTGGCTGAATCCTTTGAAACAGCCTTACGATTAGCGGATGGCCTCTCCTGTGTTGGTTTACTTGACCATCCGAGCAAAGCGCCACGCGTTTTTTCATCTAAATTTGCATGCCCGGATTGCGGTTACAGCCTTGCCGAATTGTCACCCCGTTTGTTTTCCTTTAATAGCCCGGCGGGTGCCTGCACAGCATGCGATGGTTTGGGTGTAAAACAAGATTTTGATATCAACTTAATCGTCACACAGCCCCATGAAGGACTGTCTGATGGCGCTATTCGTGGGTGGGACAAGCGCAGTCCGTATTATTTTCAAATGCTCGTCGCGCTCGCGAAACATTTTGCATTTGATGTGAAAACACCTTTTTCCAAATTACCGAAAAAAATCCGTGAGGTTGTTTTATACGGAAGCAAAGAACTCATTAAATTTCAATACAAAAATGACAATGGTCGACAATTCAATAAAACCGATGTCTTTGAAGGCGTCATTCCCAATATGGAAAGACGATTCCGCGAAACCGAATCAAATATGGTACGTGAAGAGCTTTCTAAATATTTAGCGATAAAGAAATGCGAAAGCTGTGAAGGTGCGCGACTCGGAAGCGCAGCGCGAAACGTCTTTATCGAAAAACAATCTTTGCCCGATATTGCCGCACTTTCTATTCATCAAGCAAAACATTTTTTTGAGGAATTAAAGCTCACCGGAACGCGCGCCGATATCGCCGTTAAAATCTTAAAAGAGCTCACCAGTCGTCTTACTTTTTTGATTAATGTGGGACTGGATTATCTCAGTCTTGATCGTGCTGCTGATACGTTGTCAGGCGGCGAAGCGCAGCGCATCCGACTCGCAAGCCAAATTGGTGCCGGTTTAGTTGGCGTGATGTATATTCTAGATGAGCCCTCAATCGGTCTGCATCAACGCGACAACCAACGATTGCTCGATACATTGCATCGATTACGCGACATAGGTAATACCGTCATTGTCGTGGAACATGATGAAGAAGCTATTTTAAGCGCTGATCATGTGATTGACATTGGACCCGGTGCAGGCGTGCACGGCGGCCATATTGTAGCGGAAGGTCCGCCCAGCGCTATTTTAAATAATCCAGATTCACTGACCGGTCAATATTTATCAGGAAAACGCTCCATTGTTATTCCTAAAAAACGATTACCCATCAACCCCAAGCACGTCATTACCTTGAAAGGCGCATCAGGTCATAATTTAAAAAATATTGATGTGATTATCCCGCTGAAGCTCATGACGTGTATAACAGGTGTGTCCGGTTCTGGTAAGTCCACATTAATTAATGACACATTGGCCCCTATCGTTATGCAAATGATCAATGGTGGGTCAAAAGAAACGGCACCCTACTCTGATATCAGCGGAATTGAATCGCTCGATAAAATTGTCAATATCGATCAAAGCCCTATCGGCCGGACGCCAC
This sequence comes from Legionellales bacterium, assembly GCA_947478495.1. Taxonomy (GTDB): domain Bacteria; phylum Pseudomonadota; class Gammaproteobacteria; order DSM-16500; family DSM-16500; genus CANJVW01. Next base: position 5,849 of record CANJVW010000030.1, read on the forward strand.
GCTCCAATCCTGCGACCTACACCGGTTTATTTACACCGATTCGCGAATTATTCGCAGGAACGCTCGACGCCCGTTCGCGCGGCTTTAACGCAGGGCGATTCAGCTTTAATGTCAAAGGTGGGCGATGCGAAGCCTGTCAGGGCGATGGCGTTAAGAAAATCGAAATGCATTTTCTATCGGATGTTTATGTCACCTGCGATGTCTGCACGGGCAAGCGCTATAATCGCGAAACACTCGATATCACTTACAAAGGTAAAAATATTCAGCAAGTACTTGCGATGACAATTGAAGAGGCGCGCCTTTTCTTTGATGCTGTACCATTGGTCTCTCGAAAGCTACAAACGCTGATTGATGTTGGTTTATCGTATATCTCACTCGGACAAAGCGCCATCACCTTGTCAGGCGGCGAAGCGCAGCGCATTAAGCTCGCAAAAGAACTCTCGCGTCGTGACACGGGCAATACGCTTTATATTTTAGACGAACCAACAACTGGATTGCATTTTTTTGATATTGAGCAATTACTCAAAGTATTGCATCGATTGCGCGACGCAGGAAATACTATTGTCATTATCGAGCATAATTTAGATGTCATTAAAACCGCCGATTGGATTATTGATTTAGGTCCCGAGGGCGGGGAAAAAGGCGGGCAGATCATGGTAGTTGGCACGCCGGAAACAGTTGCAAAACATAAAAAATCTTACACGGGGCATTTTTTAAAAAAAACATTAAAAATATAATCCTACATTCGGCAGCGATAGACAAACACACGAGGGGAATCGCCTAAATTGGCCAAGGGCTGCAGCGCGGCGCAATGGTGTAAAAAACCCTTAACAGAATGGATGCGATCAGGTTGGTATTGAAAATCAACGTAAAAAACCTCAGGTATTTTTTTGATCTGAATGGTGTTGATCACAGGCTGGCTCCACTCCGCGTATTGATTGGCGCGCTGACTCCATGGAGAAACAAATACCGTGGGATGATTTTTCAGCCAAAAAGAGAGTCGCGCTGCCGTCTCCCAATCAGGTACCATGATCACGCTATGTTGTGGGATATACTGCTTCTCTAAGATGTGCGATAACGCAAATAACATATGTTCTGTGCCACCGTAAGGGCTCGGCAAACTATGATGAATGAGCAACAAAACAAAACGACATAAATAAACCGCTGCGATCAATAAAAATGTTTTTCGTAAACGCAGTGCCGCAATATAGTAAACAGACAGCAGCACCAATGAAATCAAGCCCGGAAAAAAATAATTTTCAAGTATATCATCCTTGAGAAATGCGCACGTTAAAAAAAACAACGACACAAGAATCCAGGTGATATTCAATAATAAAACACTGTCTTTTTTGGTTGCCCTTACTTTGTACAACCCAATAACACACACCAAAAAAAGAAAATTATAAGAAAGAACCATTCTTGACAAAAGTCGCTTCATAGCGACAAAAGAAGAGGTGCAATACGAATGGGCCTTCAGTTGAAACAAAAAGGATGTCCACTGATGCCCAGCATTCCAAATTAAGACGGGCGAAAAAAGACAAGCGGCTAGCAGCATTGAAAAATAAATATGTTTATTGAATAAGAGAGATCGACGACGAAAAAGAATAAAAACAAATAATGCCAACACCAATATAATGCCGATATATTTTGACAGTAGCATCAGGCCAATCATGCCGCCGGCCCAATAAATATCTCTCGTTTTTTGATGCTCGAGATATTTTACTACAAAATAGAGCGTCGATGCCCAAAACAAACAAAATGGTGCGTCATAGGTTATGCGTATAAATAAATGAGAATTCAGCGAAGGACCCACCAGCCACAAAAAAGCGGCATTCAAGGCAATCTGACGATCAAATAATAACAACCCTATTTTATAAATAAAAAATGCCGTAATAAACAGCATGCTCGCGCCAAAAAAATTCAGCGCAAAAAACGTATTCCCAAAAAAGACGGTGTAGCCGCGCAAAAGATATGCCACCATCGGCGGTCCGTCATAATAAGACAGGGCGAGATGGCGACTCCAATCCCAATAGTAATAGGTGTCGGTATAGGGATACAGAAAAAAGGAGGCTAAAATGAACATAAAGCACGATGAAAAAATACAGGCCGTTGCTGTTTTTTCTGAGAATAAGGCGCGGTGAATCATGGTGAAACCCATACTCCATTTTTTGAGGCGCTAATATAGCATACCTCGACCCAATAAATACCTCCTTGTTGATGAAGATTTTGAACGGGCTCTTACCAAACGACTATTTAATCCTTATAATTGATCAAATTAACTACTAGATAAAGAATATGCTGCGATCGACAACCAATCATTTAATTGCAGCAATTAATCAGAAAATGTAGGGTGGGCAAAGCGCACATTCCATTGAAGACAACGCCACGCATCACCAACAGATTCTTTTTCAAATAGACCAAACGCGCCCGTCGATAACTTAATGCGATATTTCACGCAAAAAGACACGAAATCACCTGTAAGATATGGCGCAAAACGTACAATCCCGTTGCTTGTCACAACTAGAATCGTTTTGTCTGAATGCTTATCGGCGATTTGATTCGAAAAATCATGCCAATGTTGAATAATCTCGGATGGATTAACATGCCAATCGGGTGGCACAGCCGCTGTCGCTTCCCATGCCTTAAGCGTTTCAGCGCCTAAACGTGCAACAACCTTTTCTTCCGGCTGATTTTCATCAACTCCATAATCAATTTCATTGAAGATAGAAAGTGTTTCTTGAGGAAGAGTCGTTCCCATCGTGGCTTGGGCTTGCTCTGCCGTCTCAATTGCGCGTTTTAATTGTGACGTAAAAATAATATCAGGTATTAAATTATGTTGCTTAAGATAAACACCAAGAGCGCGCCCTTGCGCTAAACCGCTTTCCACTAAGGGTAAATCCGTGCTACCGACCCGTCGAACAATGTCGTCCGGCCCAAATGTGTTGCCATGACGCGCCACAATTAATCTCGTCATAATAATTCGCCATGTTGTTTGATCAACGTTTCGGCGCGCACAATATCTTCCGGGCTATCAACGCCCGACATATTCGCACGACCCTTAAAATCTACCGGCACACAACGAATCGTATAGCCATTTTCCAGGAGACGCATTTGCTCTAACCCTTCTAATTTTTCAAAAGCGCTTTCTGGCATATGAATATATTTTTCCAGCATCTCAGTCGAATAACCATATAATCCGATATGGCGAAACACGGGGCTTTTATCGCTTTTTTGACGCAAATCATTTTCCTTTCGCATCGCAGGAATAATATTCTTGCTAAACCAAAAGGCGTTTCCGGTTTTTTCATCAAAAACAGCTGTGGTTCCGCTAAAGGGAGTCGTCAATTTATTCTGACGCAATTTATCAAGCGCTACCCATGTCAGCTGAGTCACTGGCGTTACCATATCACAAGGGGCTTCTTTAAAAGCATCCATCATTGCACGCAAAAAATCCGGTGGCGTGAGTGGTGCGTCCCCCTGCATGTTCAACACAAAATCCGGCTTGTCTTTCATCAAGCGTACTGCTTGAGCTGCGCGATCCGTTCCTGTTAAACAAGCAACAGGTGTCATGAGAGAATCCACACCCAGCTCATTGCAATGCTGCACAATCCGATCATCATCTGTTGCAACGACAATAGATACATCCCTCAGCCCCTGAGCCGCCGCCTGCGCTAAACGCACAACACGCTCTAGCATGGTTTGTCCCGCAATCTTCGCTAACGGCTTTCCCGGTAGACGAGTAGAGGCGTAACGAGCTGGAATAATAACAGCGGTTTTCATGGGGATCTCCTATGAGCAACAGATCCGCAATGTAAAATGATAACCCATAGAAATCAAGTGGTTTATTGCCCGCCAACCCCCGCTCGTTTATACTCTGCCCAATAGTCACTTTTAATCAATGAAGGTTATTCCATGTCTCAAACCAAAACCGCGATTACCCCAACCAGAAAAGACAATTATCCCGAATGGTATCAACAAGTTATTAAGGCCGCCGATTTAGCCGAAGTCTCCCCTACCCGCGGCTGCATGACCATTAAACCGTGGGGCTATGCGATCTGGGAAAATATGCAGCGTATTTTGGATGATCAATTTAAAGCGCTGGGACATGAAAACCTCTACTTCCCTCTGCTTATTCCAATGAGCTTTTTGGAAAAAGAAGCGGCACATATTGCAGGATTTGCGAAAGAATGCGCTGTGGTCACCCACTCTCGATTGGTCAATGATGGCAATGGAAAATTGGTGCCGAGCAGCCCATTAGAAGAACCCTACATTATTCGACCGACATCTGAAACCATTATTGGTGAAGCATTCTCGCGCTGGGTGCAATCGTATCGTGATTTACCTTTGCTCACAAACCAATGGGCCAACGTGATGCGATGGGAAATGCGTACGCGTCTCTTTTTGCGAACGTCAGAATTTTTATGGCAAGAAGGCCATACAGCGCACGCATCTGCTGAAGAAGCACAAGCTGAAACCCACTCGATCTTCTCTCTCTATGCCAATTTTGCGGAACAATACATGGCGATGCCCGTGATCAAGGGTGAGAAAACAGAATCAGAACGATTCCCGGGCGCTGAAAATACCTATTGCATTGAAGCGATGATGCAGGATAAAAAAGCCTTGCAAGCGGGTACATCGCATTTCCTAGGACAGCATTTTTCAAAAGCCTTTAACATTCAATTTTTAAATCGAGAAGGCCAGCAAGAATTCGCCTACACCACGTCCTGGGGTGTCTCCACGCGCTTGATCGGTGGACTTATCATGACGCACAGCGATGACAATGGATTAGTATTGCCGCCCCAGTTAGCGCCGGTTCATGTCGTCATTCTTCCGATTTTACGGGATGAAGCACAGCGCGCAGACATACTTGCGTATTGTGAACAATTAGCAGTCGAATTGCGTGCGCTGCATTATCATCACAAACACATCATCGTCAAAATTGATACGCGTGAACTCACCGGTGGCGAAAAAACCTGGAGCTGGATTAAGAAAGGCGTGCCGATTCGCATTGAAGTGGGCCAGAAAGAATGTCAACAAAATGCTGTTTTTGTCGGACGTCGCGATCAGTCGCATCAAGAGCGCTACTCACAACATCGCAATGAGTTTTTGCAATCTATTATCAGCGTACTCGATGATATGCAATCCACTTTACTGAAGCGCGCACAGGATTTTCGTGAAAAAAATACGGTTGAAATCAACAGCGAATCAGATTTCCGTGATTTCTTTACGAAAACAGACGGTGGATTTGCGCTCGCTCACTGGAATGGCGATGCAGCAATTGAAGAAAAAATCAAAAAAGAATTCAATGTCACGATTCGATGCATTCCGACAACGCATTCCGGGCCGGGGAAATGTATTTTTAGCGGTGAGGCAAGCACGCAGCGAGTGGTGTTTGCAAAATCATATTAATTCCGCCATCCCCGCTCTTTCTTGTCATCCCCGCGAAGGCGGGGACCCATTTTGCGCCTGGCTAAACCCGAGATTTTTGCAGAATGGATCCCCGCCTTCGCGGGGATGACAAATTTCCTAGGGCTTTCTTGTGACCCCTCCAAAATGATTCTATAAATGGAGTATAGTCGGGAAATGAATTTTTGCGCTTTCGCTGTAAAATCGATTAAATACAAGGAGTTATAAAACAGATCTTTTACTTAGCATAAAACACCATAACCATCGCCATCAGCGCTGTCACATCCGCCAGCACAAAACAATCGCGGTAATCAGCGCCATGCGCCAACAACAAAGACATCACATACGCACTGACAAATTGTGCGATAGAAAAGGATAAGGTCGCTCGCCCCCAAAGCAAGGTATGATTTTCAGCACCGCCCAGCTCTAGCATGCGAGTGGATGTCAGCGTCACAACACTCTGTATGCAAGAACCCATTAAAAAAGTCGTTAGAATGTAGAGATAAAAATAAGGGTGAATCAACAGCGTCCCAATAGTGATAAAAGTCACGCCGAATGATGCAACGAGCACATGATGAGGGCTGGTTTTATCTGCAATCCATCCTGACGCGTAGGAGCCAACCAGTCCGCCCAAACCAAAAATACCGAGAAACAATCCGCTCGCCAGAATAGACAGATGCAATTGTTGGTGCACGTAGTCTGATAGAAAAATAGAAAACGCAATAAATCCGATACAACCGATACCGTACGCAATGCAAACTAGTGTCACTGCGCGATGATTAATTTTTGTTGGGCTAGATAATGGTATGCCCACTTCCACTGTTGCTTCTCGATCAGAAAAAGCAGACCACGCAATAATCGTTGCAAGCAATGCAATGAAGGCACTTCCTAACCACGCGACCAACAAACTGATTTGCACGAGAAATGGTAGCAACAGTCCCGACGTAATCACACCGAAACTGACGCCTGAGATGACAATGCCCATCACACGTGTTTTATAGATGGACGGCACATGCCGCCACACAACAGAGGGTGTGATAATCGTTAAAATAGCGCCCGTCGCCCCCACTGTCAATCGCCCTACACTGAGCCATGCAAATCCCCAGTTAACCGAGCACATCCCAAGCCCCGCAACCGAAAGCAAAAAACTCCATCGCAACAGTCGGTGTGCTGGAATATATTTTGTAATGCGATGCGCGGATAGCGCGCCTAATAAATAACCGAGAAAATGAATAGTCCCCAAGTAACTGGCACTGACTTTTGTCAGCCACCCTTGTTGAATCATCGCCGGCACGAGCGGTGTATAGCTAAATCGACAAAGGCCTACCGCAACAAATAAACTGCAAAGACCCGCTATCCCAAAATACGCAATGCGAGACAAATTATTTTCAGCACGCTCCATTATTCTCTCCCTTTAAAATGCTATTGAGCGCATTCGCGACATCATCCGCGACAGAGGGCGATTCCGATTCAAACCAGACACCATCCGGCCAATGCCGCAACCAAGTCAATTGACGTTTAGCAAACTGACGCGTCGCGATAATCGCTTTTTCCCGCATGGTGGGATAATCGATTTCGCCGCTCAAATAATCCCATGCTTGACGATAGCCCACCGACCGGATCGATGACATCGATGGATTTAAGTCGGATCGGGAAAACAATGCATTGGCCTCATCAATAAAACCGCTTTTTAGCATCGCCAAAAAACGTTCTTCAATTTTCTGATGCAGCAGAGAGCGGTCAGTGGGCGCTAAAATAAAAGAATGGATATGAACATCTCTTTTTTCACTTTTTTGGGCTTCATGAAAATCTGTTCGGTTTTTTCCTGTTAATAGATACACTTCGAGGGCGCGCTGAATACGCTGTGCATCATTCGGATGAATGCGACTCGCTGAAACAGGATCGATCGCTTGAAGACGCTCATGCAACAGAGGCCAACCACTTGTCTCTGCTTCTTTTAATAAAGCAGCGCGCTGCTCTGGATTAGCGGATGGCATTTCCGCCAAGCCTTGTTGCAGGGCTTTAAAATAGAGCATAGTTCCACCCACCAACAAGGGTATGCGTCCTTTTGCGTGAATGACGTCGATTTCTCGCCAAGCCTCTTCCCTGAATTGTGCAGCTGAATAAGGCTCGCTGGGATCACGAATATCAATCAAACGATGCGGTGCGATTGTTAAAATATCAGGGGTCGGTTTCGCCGTCCCAATATCCATACCGCGATACACCATGGCAGAATCCACACTGATAATATCACAGGGGTAGCGCTGAACCAATTCAACCGCACATTGTGTTTTCCCGGACGCTGTCGGGCCCATTAAAAAAATAATTTGTTTTTTAAACATTCATGATCGCGCATTTTTTTTGATAAGCACATACACCCTTCAGGAGAGCCTGTGCGATGCGATGTTGATACACGGGATCTCGCAAATGACTTTCGTCCTCCGTGTTTGAGATAAATCCCGTTTCCACTAAAACAGATGGAATGTCCGGTGATTTTAATACCATAAAAGGCGCTTGCTCTACGCGAGGATCATGCAATGCAACAATATGATCGAGGGATTTCAATAAACCATTCCCCAATTGTAAACTGTCTTTTTCAGTTGAGGTTTTCGCGAGATCAATCAACACGGAACGCAATGCCACGCTTTGATCTTCCAGTGCACTTAAAGGTACACCTTCTAGCTGCGAATAATTCTTAGCATTAGCAAGCCATCGAGCAGCAATACTCGTCGCGCCATTCTTAGAAAGCGCATAGACAGATGCGCCGGACGCCTTATCATTAAAATAAGAATCCGCATGAATCGAGAGAAAAATATCGGCTTTATTAAGTCGCGCCATCACCAAACGATTATGCAATGTCACATAATGATCGTTGTTTCGAGTTAAAACAGCTCGCATGTGAGGCTGCTGATTAATAAGGGCCGCCAACTTTTTTGCAACACTTAAGACCACTTTTTTTTCAGTGACACCATCCGGACCGATTGCACCCGTATCTTTTCCGCCATGCCCTGGATCAATCATCACAACAAAAGCATGCGGTGAATCCATGGCTGTTTCTTTTGAAACAACAGGAGCTGTCACCGGTAAGCTCATCTCAACAACGGTTTTCAACGAACTGGATGTCGGTATTTTCTCGTAATGAGGCGGGCAATCTAAATCAATCACAAGGCGCCACACATCCGATGACGGACGCCCACTTCGAATGCTAGTAATATGATGATTGGCAATCAAGACTGATTTTAACGATACACCTAATTGAGCGCCTTTAAAATCTAGCACGAGACGATCAGGATTTCCTAGCGCAAAAATATGCGGTTCAATAGGCGCGGATGCAGTGATAACCAGGCGACTTACATCCTGTGCTTCCATGAAATGAATGTCGGAAATCACAATGGGGCTGGCTCGAGCGCACAATGGCAAAAAAAGAAATAACAATCCTATTGTCACTTCGACAAATCTCACCCTACCCTTTTCTGTCACCCCGTCAAAATCCCGCCCCTTGTCCTCGACAGAAACACTGCTAGCGTCGCGAGGATTTTTGCGGGGTCTGGAGCAGCCTGGACGAGAACCGAATCGCTTATAAAA
>CANJVW010000031.1 GCA_947478495.1 Legionellales bacterium
GCGAATCACTCATCCGATGATGGGCTTCAAAGCATTTTATTCTGCAGAGGCAACATTATCTGGCATTGAATTATATCGTATGTTGAAAAAAAGCCAGCATAAAAATGCAAGCAACTCATCGGCATTTGAGCAGTTCTATGCTTTAGCAGTGTAGTTGCGTCCCGGAGAAATACGTCTTCGATTTTTAGTAGGTAGAATTTAAATTTGCGACACTACCCCCAACCTTGATTGAAGCCTACCAATAATGGAAAAAGAATATTTACAACTAAGCAAGATCTTGAAGCGGTTACTCTTTGATAAGGATATGAAGCCTGCAGATTTAGCTAGAGCACTAAACATACCACCACCCACCATTCATCGTCTTGTAACTGGTAAATCCACGCGCCCATATGAAAGCTCCCTCAAACCCATAGCAGATTTTTTTGCGATTGATGTAGAACAGTTATTAGGGGAGAGACCATTAAACGAAGCTAGCACGGAACAACCATTTGCTGGACTTTCCACAAATTTAATTAAAGCTATCTCTGTAATTAATTGGGAAGATATTCGAGACTTACCAACTGCAAGATTAAAAAGCAAACGACAAATTGCAGTAAGTGGAGATATTAATGATAATTGTTTTGCGTTGATTATGCATGATCATTCAATGGCTCCCCTATTTCCTCGCAAAACCATTTTAATTTTTGATCCAAATAAAAAACCAGTAGATAGAAGTTATGTTCTTATTGCTCTTGAAGAGATAAATATTCCTATTTTTAGAGAGTTACTGATTGATGTTGATCACAAGTATCTCAAACCAATAAACCCTGATTTCAATATATATACAATGCGTTTGCTAAAAGAAAATGATTTAATTCTTGCCTGCTTGTTTGAATCGAGAATTAATTATGATCCTGACGACAATATCGATGCAATAGAGGTATCAACATGAACTTCAAAGAACTGCAAAAAAAAAATTAAGCTTTTCATAAACTATATTGCAGCGACCAAAAATGTTTTTGTACCTAAATATAGGGTTATTGAAATTCTTCAAGATAATACGGAAGATTATTTAGTTAAGATACAAGTAATCAATAAAAATATGACTTTTGATATTAAACCTGAAGACCTATTAGCCAATGATGAAATGGTAAATAAATTCTCCCCCTGCGGGGTTAGAACCTTAACTTACTTGGGCTATCTAGGAATCAATAGCCCGAAGTATAAAATACTTGTTAAGCGCCTCTCCGAAAATGATAAAAAACTTATTTTCGCCTTAAAGAAAAAAGGAGAGACCTCATTGCTAACAAAAACTGCAGATGAAATAATTAAAGAAAAAGATATTTTAAATAATCTTAATGCACATGATGCTCATATAGTTGGCTATACACTAGCATCTGAGAGCGCAAAATCTGAAAAACAACAAAAAGAAGAAGCCCTTAAACAACTAAAATGATGGGTTAATTCAAACAAAAAAAATAGCGAAAATAGCAAGCATGTAAAAGACAAGATATATCTGAGATAGTATGCTGGCTTATAAATGCGAAATAAATTATTCAACAAAATTAATATAATCAAATCTTGATCAAAGGAAATCAATCATGCCAAATACTCTGGCAAACGGTATTAATATTTACTTCGAAACTCATGGAAAAGAAAGAAACCCACCTCTTGTGCTTGTTGGAGGTCTTACACGTGACCATACCATTTGGAATCCGGTAATTAACGATCTTGTACATGATTACTATGTTATAGTTTATGATAATCGTGGTGCCGGACAAACAGATAAGCCTCAGGGTCCTTATACCACTGAAATGCTTGGAGATGATTTAGCTGCATTACTTGATAAAATCAATATTAAATCAGCCTATATTGTGGGGCACTCCATGGGCGGTTTTGCAGCTCAACATCTTGCAGCGAAACATCCTGAAAAAGTCGCTGGTTTAATACTATGTAGCACCTGTGCAAAACAGCCCAACGAAGGAATCACCTATTTAACTGAAAGGTTAGCGCTAATCCGTGAAGAAAAAACCCCATTAGAGCAAATGATTAGAAGTGCGCTACCTTGGTTACATACCACTGAATTTTTAACAGAAGATAAAATTCAATCTATAATTAAAGCAGCACAAAGCAATCCATACCCCCAACCTAAACTTGGTCTCGAAGCACAAATAATTGCTTGCATTAAACATGATGCAACAGCAATCCTTTCCTCGATTCAGGTTCCGACATTAGTGATTACAGGTAAAGAAGATAAAGTTATGACGCCTGATGTCTCTCGCATCTTAAAAGATCAAATTAAAAATTCCGATTTTGTAATTATAGATAACTCAGCTCACATGGTTCAGACGGAAACCCCTGAAGCACTTTGCCAAGCTATCAAAGATTTTACTAACAAGATTGAAAAAAAAGAAACCATGCGATGCAAACTCTAGGGTGATTAATATGAAATCCGTATATGCCAACAATTATGAAAAAATTAAGCTCAGTAAATACCTCGTTTTTTTAGCAATGATATATGTGGTTGTTACTGTCGTTCCTGCAGTACTTCTATATAGACTCATTTTTATTAAAGGTGCGTATTATCATGAACGTGAACAACGAATATTATGATGGTGAACAGTCTTCAATCTCTCCATTCACTGGAAGCGGTTATTTAATCTGACCGTTCACGATAAGTCAATTTTTTCTGCTTTTTCTGCTTTTTCTGCTTTTCGCATAGAATCTCCTTTCAATTCGAACTTATGAGAGTGTTGCAGTAATCGATCTAAAATGGCGTCGGCAATCGTCGGTTCGCCGATATGTTCATGCCAATGTTTGACGGCTAACTGACTTGTGATGAGTGTTGATTTTAAATTATGTCTGTCTTCGATGATTTCAAACAAGTCATTTCGATCGGTTGGCTGTAAAACCTCTAGGCCAAAGTCATCGAGAATGAGTAAGTCAATTTTTGCGAGATGGCAAAGCAAGTTAGTGTAACTACCATCGGCATGTGCGATACGTAATTCTTCCAGCAATCGAGATATACGCCAATAGCGTGTTCGCAATCCCTGACGACAAGCAAGCTGTCCTAACGCACAGGCGAGCCAACTTTTTCCGCAACCTGTAGGGCCAGTAATGAGAATATTTTGATGATGGTGGATAAAGTTGCAGGTAATAATGGAGGCTATTTTGCTTTTGATCAATCCACGCGAGTGATGATAGTCAATGTCCTCAACGCAGGCTTGCTGGCGTAATCTAGCTTGTCGCAATAGATTGCCAACCCGTCGATTGCGGCGATCCGTGACTTCATAATCGACCAATAGTCCCAAGCGCTCTTCAAATGAGAGCGCATGAAGTGCTGGCTGTTTCTCCTGCTCTCGCAGGGCATCAGCCATGCCAATCAGTTTTAATTGCTGTAGGTGTTGTAACGTTTGTTGCAGCAGCATTGGTATCATCTCCAAGGTTAAAGTAAAAGTGTATTTATTCAGCGTAATAGCTAGGACCGCGAATGTTATCGTGGGCAGGTAAAGATAATGTTAGATTTTTTTCAGGTAATGGTACGCTCTCCAATCCTTTTTCTAAGAGAGAAGCGACACTCTTTCGGCGTGGCGAGCCCAACGCTAAGGCGTGCTTGCACGCTTGTTCAAGCCGAGTATTGCCATAACGTTTTGACAACCCCAGTAGCCCGATGCACGAACGAAAGCCTTGCTCAGGATGGGGGCGATTGGTTAATAGATAATTCACCAGCTCACGAGCAAATGGACCAATATCATTTGCCCAACGCAGAAATCGTTCCGGCGTCCAACCCACATATTTCTGGTGTGCTTTTGGCATATGCTCTATTAGCGTGGTATGCGCTCCCTTGTGATCAGAGCGTGCATGAGCCGCTATGCGGTTGCCTCGGTGAAAGCACTCTATCGTTGTCGTGGTAAAACGTATTTCAATTTCTTGTTTAACTAATAAACAAGGCACACTGTAATAATGACCATCAAATTCAATATGATAATCCATGTGAACGCGCGCCTTTTTAAATTCAGCTAACTGATACGGCCGCGCCGGAAGTGGCTTCAATGCGGGTTTATCAAATTGCTCAAATTGACTGCGACGACACCCCGGTAATTTTTTAAAGGGACGGAGATTCAATTCCAGCAACAAGGGTTGTATCGCCGCATTCACCTCATGTAGCCCAAAGAAAGTCTGGTCACGCATTTTAGTGAGGATCCAACGTTCTGCGACCAATACGGCATTTTCAGCTTTTGCTTTATCCTTGGGACGATAAGGCCGTGCCGGCATCACAGCAGTGCCATAATAAGCAATGCAATCAGCGTAAGTCGGATTAATATCGGGTTCATAGCGACATGCACGAGTCACAGCTGCCTTCAGATTATCGGGCACCACCAACAATGGAACGCCACCAAAGAACTCGAACATACGCACATGAGAGCCTACCCAATTCGATAATTTCTGATCCCATGTCGCCTCAATGTAAGTGTAATTGGATGCGCCTAAGACACCGACAAATAATTGTGCTGTTCGTATCTCTCCTGTATCAGGGTCAATGATATCGATGGTTGGACCGGCATAATCTACAAAGACTTTCTCACCCGCTTGATGTGTTTGTCGCATGCTATATTGTTGGGTGCGGCACCACGTGCGGTACAGCAAGCAGTAATGAACGTAGCTGTAGGGTTTAACGACGGTCGGACGGTACTCTTCCCAGAGCAATTGCAGCGTCAGGCCTTTTTGTTTCAGGGACAGATGAAGCGCTGGGAAATCAATTGGCGGACTCGTTGCGGTTTGTTTTTTTAACGGGACCAATGCTCGTTTTAATGCCATATCATCGTCCAGATTGCTCGATAATGGCCAGCTCAATGCCGCACATTTGGCTAATCGCACGTATTTATTTACCCCACCTACCGATAGACTCAAACTGGCAGCAATCTGGTGCTGACTAAAGCCGGCAGCGAAATGAAGTCGTAGCAATTCTCGAATCTTACGCATAGAAACCTCTTTAGCTGGCATATAACCCCTCTTAAGAAAAGGGGTTATATAACCATGGTTATAGGGCTTCCAATGAACGATAGATTGATATCTTGATGCGGATATCATGATGATGAACAGCGATTATCATATCGTGAACGGTCAATATTAAAAAAACTCTAAAACTGTTCACCATCAATAATAATCACCGTTCACGATCAATAATATTGACTGTTCACGTTCGATAATATTAGGTGTTCACGTTGGGTGATAATACGCAGTGAATACGTTTTTTCTCCTGGTGCTTCTTTTACAATATTCCACGCTGCAATCGCATCGGCCCGTGTTTTGCCTTTCTCGGAAGCAAAAAAATCCCGCGTAAATCGATTATATTCAAACTGATCCCCGATTTCAGTCTTAAAGCTCGGATCATTTTTGCGAGCCTCTTCTCTCATCCAACCCTCAACCAGATCGCCATACGTTACATTTTTATCTATTACATTTTTTCTATCAGTAAATTGTCGTAAATAGGCATTGAAACGAAAAGAAGGGCCAATCTGTTCCACAAAAAACTGTCTTGTAGCGGCATCATTCTTGTAATTCACCACAGGCGTATCACGAGTGATAGGTTTCTTGCTGTCTCGGTCTCCCGTTTCTTTTTTTGGCAATGCTTTGGTTTTGATACCCAACGAGATAAAGGTCTCAATACGTTCTTCAAGTGCTTTTTTTGAACCTGTTGCAGCAATACCCTGCTCTCTACAGAAATTGATTAATTCTGCTTTTAGCCAATAGTGATTTTTAAAATGAATAAGGTCGATTTGTTTATTTAATTTCGGTTTACTTTCCATTTTTCATCGCCTGAATTACTTGATCCGCAGCCCATAGACCCGTTTGGGCTGCGCTATCCGTCCAAGGAAAACCTAAGTAATCACCAGCCATCCATATTTTATGGTTTTTGTTTCTGGTGTCACGGTATTCTTTCACCGCTTTTGCGCGTCCTATGGGTGTGCAAGGCATGGCATATGGCCATCGGCATATTTTTTTCCCGTGAAGATTTGCATAAATAGCAGGTAAAATGCTTTCTACATCAACCTGAATTTCTACGCAAATCTCTTCGTCTGTTAGATGCATCAATTTTTTCGCGCACTGATCTGAAAGCATAATGTTAATCAGATATCCCTGTTTTTTTCGAGTATGGCACTTATTATTTTCAATGGTTAATGCGGCAATTTTGCTATTAACGTTTGGATTAACCAAAAAACCGTACGCTGAAGCAATCTTTGGAGGCGGCAGCCAATTAGGATGCGTTAATAATGAAATGACTATACTAGAACTATAAGGCGTTCCAAATAATAATGATGTTTGTTCGTCTGATTGTTGAATAATATTTTTTGCAATGGGTGCGGGCACTGCCACGATAACGTGATCAGCACTGAATTCACCTACACTGGAGGTGACTTTCATACATGGTCCATCATCAAAAATGGATGATACCGATACACCTGTTTTGACATCCAATTGATCAGCCAATTTTTTTGGCAAACTTCCCATGCCTGTCATCAATGCCATCGTCAGTGGATTATGCGCAGAAAAAGCTAATACCGCTGCTACCATGGCTGCCGATGAATCACTTAATGATTGAAAATAAAATCCATTAAAAATCGCTGATGTGAGTTCGCGCGCAACCGGCTCTCCAAAGTATTGCATAACCCAATGCGCGGCTGATTGATTATCATATTGTGTCCATCTGGTAATATCATTCAAGGCAAATGATTTTTTGCGAAAATTAAATAGTCTAACCTGGTTAAACAACAAGCGAAACACGCTCCCAATAGAGAGTATCCGATGAAAGACTAAAAGCCATGGTTTCTTGGGATGGACGAGAGCAATGCCATTATTGTTAACCAACCCCGCCCATGGGGTCGTCGGAATCAATTGATCCGTTAATCCCATCTCTTTAATTAATTTTGGGATAACAGAATAAGCGCTTGAAAGAAACTGCGCACCACAATCAATTAAAGCGTCATCTACCTGAATGCTTTGCATTCTTCCGCCAACAAGTGGTTCAGCTTCTAAAACAAGTACCTGAACACCTGCTTTTTTTAATTGCCATGCAGCCGTTAAACCCGCAATACCTGCTCCAATCACGATGACTTGTGCGTCTCTTTGTTCGTTCATGCTATTTTTTTCGCATCAGAAAAAACACCACTAACCACGCTGCTAAAGAGCAGATAGCTAGAAACTCCATGGCAGACGAATACCCCGCCAGAAAAAATCGATGGAATACAGAAAGCACATCCGATGTGCTCAGTTGAGTCTGTGCGCCCAATGTTTGTATTGTCAGCTCAGGATTAGATACGATTTGAGCCGCCCAATGATATGACGCAACATGATGGTTAGCCAGTTCATCTAAGAGTGTGTTTTGCGCACTTTCACGATACATAGCAACGCCCACACCCAACCCCACTGCGCCTCCGATATTGTGTATTGTCCAGGAGGATCCCATAGCAACCGCACTCATCCTATCGGGAACAGATGATAGCGCTGCCACAGTAGATGGACCCAAGATACAAGCCCAGCCTATCCCTATAAAAATAAAGGCGGATAATATGTAACATAGCGAACTCGCATCTGTCAGGTTGGCTTGTAATAAGGCAGAAATCATAAAAAATAGGAGACCTGCGAGCAGCGGTTTTCGAGGACCATGGCGATCTGTTATTTTTCCAATGATAGGTGACAAGAGCGCAACCATGGCTGTGGTCGGGAGCAACATCAACCCTACCCTGCCCGCTGTTTCATTGAGTATATTATGAAGATAAAGCGGCATTAAGAAAAAGGCAGTACAGTAAAACAAAGCCAAAGTAAAAGTAGCCACAGCGCCAACGATAAATAACCGATTTGCAAATAAATGAAATTGAATAATGGGCGCACGAACACTCTGTTCAATGAAATAAAATAAAACCAACATCAAGATTGCGGTTGATAACAAGCTTGTAATCACACTGGAGTGCCAGCCCCAGCTATTGCCCTGCGTAATACCTAAAATCAAACAAGACAATCCGATCATCAACGCCATTAAACCCAGCCAATCAATGCTTGTCCCGTCTTCTCGATTGCGCGATTCAGTCACACTACAGACGCAAATGAACAAGCTCATTAAAATGATAGGTACATTGACCAGAAATATCCAACGCCAATTCAATACGCTGACAATAAAACCACCCAGGACGGGCCCAATCGCAAGCCCCACACCATTAATACCAAACAATGCACCCATTGCTTTGCCGCGTTCGTTAGCGGGAAATGCATTGGAGATAATAGCACCTGAGGCAGTGTACAAAATGGCACAGAAAATACCTTGCATCAAACGAAACAGAATAAGCCAATCAATACTCATCGATAAGCCAGCGCCTAATGATGCTAATCCAAAAGCAATCATGCCAATATAGAGCAAAAGCCGTCGGCCATAGATATCTGCTAAGCGCCCCATCATAACCATACAGGTCGCGAGCGCCAAACTGAAAATACTCATCACCCATTGCAATTCGGTAACGCTGGCATGAAGACTGCCTTGAATAGCAGGCAATGCTGTATTCACGATCGTGAAATCAATGCAGCCCAGGAAGCTCGCGGTACTCACACCAATTAGTACCAGCCATTTCTTTGTCTGGCTTTCAAATAGGGTCATATATTTTTCTCAAAAAAAATAGTCACTTGTAAACTACCAAGAACAAGCTCTAGGTTTTCCATGCCTTTTCTACTTGGCGTGCATCATAAAAAAGTTCGATTCTTAAGATAAGGTTATCTTGAAAAGTCAGCAACACTGCTGACGCTACCTTCCCGATAGGCGCTGGGAAATTAACATCATAAGCTAACATCGCTTGATCATCCGAACCAAACTTTGCTCGTATAGTGAGCGCGTTGAAAATAGAGGTTGCTTTAGTGATCACCTCTAGAACACCTTTTTTTCCTATTGCTTCAGCAAGGGGCGCAATGAGCTTAACATCTGGATGCAAATATTTTTCCATTGCTGAGACGTTTTTTTCCGCCATTGCGGTATAATACGCTTCAGCGATCGATAAATTAGAATTACTCATATTGCCTCCTTTCAACCTTGTGTTGTAAAAGCATCCCTAGTTCCTATTAAGAGGCCCTTATCGCTCGTCTTCAATGTGAGATACATTTAGGGCACTCATAAAACTGTTTAAAATGCTCTAAAGCATTATCCATTATTTCACTCCAATATAAATATCGAGCGTTACCTGTTGATGATCTCGACTGCGTTCATCATACACTTCAAAATCCGCAATATAGGATCTTTCACCGCCTAACTCAGCAGGTGATAACATCCAAATATGCTTCCATAGGTCAATGCACACACTTGGCATCGGTCCCGGTCCATGGGTTAATTTTGCATACTCCTGAGCAGGAATGGTGAGTGTTTCAAATTCAGATGATATTGGCTCGAAAGAGTCAACTTGCTCGCCAATAAAATAGGTGAAATCGCCACTCAAATCACTTTCATATTGGGTATAAACGCAATAGGTTACACCTGGATTATGGCGATGGGCTATTTTTTCAGGCAACCCTTCGTGAAAATAGCGCTGAACGGTCATTGCCACGGGATTGGTCTTGGGGTTTGCTTCGAAGAGGCGTGCGTTATTCGTTCGACAGGTGATCCCTATCAGTCTCATTTCGGGCAACTGGATCATTGTTTTTTGCATGGTAAAGTCTCTATTTTAGAACCGATAAGCATAGCCTTTGTATAAGAAAAAATAAATCGCTATATCCCATCAATCTCGCTTATTGGATTGCCTATCCATCCAATAAATCAATCCCCCCCCCCCTGCAATCCCTTGACTGGCTTTTTTTTATCATATAGACTGACGGTCAGTCATTAATAAAAACACAGGCAACAACATGAAAAAAAGAATCGTAAAAAAACCGGATGTCAGGCGCTTAGAGATTATCTTGGCAGCGCAACAGCTGTTTGAAAAAAATGGCTACACCAAAACATCGGTGGAATCTATCATTGCAGAAGCCGGTATCGCCAAGGGTACTTTCTATTATTATTTCAAAGCAAAACAGGATATTTTGCGCGCGCTCATTGAGCACATGGGCTCCGAAATGGAATCTATTTTTAATGGAGTGGCAGAACACCCTGATTTAACCGCTACTCAGAAATTAAAAAAAATATTAAGAGGGCCTGAAAAAAGCAAAATCAGTTCCTCCCCTATCATGAATATTCTCCATAAACCTGAAAATCGGGAGCTTCAAGAACAGCTTAATATCCAGAGCATTAACGTCCTTGCTCCGCTGATTGCTACCATTTTAGCGCAAGGTAAAAAGGAAGGTATATTTACAAACACTATTTCAGTGGAATGCGTGCAACTTATCCTGGCAGGATCTCAGTTTGTATTAGACTCCGGCTTATTTTCTTGGTCCGCTCAAAAGCGAAAGGTTTTTCTAAAAACAATGGCTGAGATGTTGGAGCGCCTCGGAGGCGCTAAATCGGGTTCACTCCGTTTTATTGCCAATCTCTAATGAGGATAAGTCTCTATGAAAAATTTTTATATCGTTTGGTTAGGACAATTGATTTCGAATATTGGCAGCGGCTTGACCGCTTTTGCGTTGGGTATTTATGTTTTTAAACTGACGGGCTCGGCTGAACATTATTCGCTTATTTTGCTTGCGGCTTTTCTGCCCGCCCTTTTATTAAAACCCATTGGTGGAACGCTGTCCGATCGAATGAATCGAAGATATTTAATGATGATCGGCGATCTCGGGTCTGCGCTCGGATTGGTATATATCATCGCGATGTTAGCAACTCACAATCAAAGTCTCTGGCCTATTTATATTGGCACTATTATCAGTTCTTGTTTTCAAGCGTTTCAGAATCCTGCCTACAAAGCATCTGTCACCGATTTAGTACATGCAGATTTTTATACGCGAGCAAGCGGTATGATGCAATTGGTGGAAATATCCAAATTCTTGATCCCGCCTATTATCGCAGGATTTTTGTTAAAGATAATGGATGTGAAGCAAGTTTTAATCATCGATGTACTGAGTTTTGTGTTTGCAGCCATAACGGTTTATTGCATAAAGCCCGCTAATCCTATTGCTGTGAAAGAGACAGAAAAAACGCACTTTCTAACTGATCTCAAAATAGGATTCGAATACTTATTCAAAAATAAAGCGATATTCTGGCTGCTCTCTATTATGTCTATCGTGACTTTCTTTATTGGTCTGTATCAAGCGCTGCTTGGCCCCATGATTCTGAGTTTTTCTAACTCACAGGCGCTTGGCATCATCCAAAGTATTTCTGTCTCGGGTATGTTATTGGGTGGCATCTTAATGAGTCTTTATAAAAAGATCCCTCAAAAAATTCCGCTCCTGTCAAAAGGATTGCTGCTGTGTGGAATGTTCTTTGCGTTGATGGGTGCCTCAAATAACATGATTGCGATCACCCTGTTTGGATTCCTTGCCTTTCTTTTTCTGCCGCTGGCGAACACCAGTCTCGATTTTCTTATTCGAAGCAATGTCGACAATACAATCCAGGGACGCATATGGTCCATTGTTTCTCTCGTTTCACAATTGGGAATGGCTATTGCGTTTGGCATCGCTGGATATTTGGCAGATGCATTTAACCCATTACTACAGAACAATGGTCCACTTTCATCAACAGTGGGTTATTTGATTGGAGCGGGCAAAGGTCGTGGTATTGGATTGTTGTTTATCATTTCAGGCATCATGATAATAATGATAGCGATTTTGATTAATCGATTGACGATCTTGAAAAATTTGGATAAAAAATAAATGTTTTTTTAATAAAAATATATATCAATCTAAATCCCATTGAACCCTTAATTGTGCCCGCTCTGAATCAGTGATCAGAACACCGATATTTTTCCAAACAAGTTTAAATTTTTCGGGCTGAGACATTTTAATATCTTTTAAAAACGCTTCGCGATCATCTGCATTAAAATGTGAGAATAACACAGAAATCATATCAATCATTTCTTCAACCGTCATCGCTTCATAGGTTTTTGCGTCTACCCCAGATAACAGCTCCTCATCCGTATATAAACACTGCAATTCAGGCATGATGACGGATTCTTCATAAATCTGATGCAACAAATTATGGGCTTCGAATTTTTGGAATTTTAGATAAAATTGATATCCATACTCAATGCGGGTTGCCCGATCACTAGATAAAATGGCTTGATTTAGCAGTTGCCCTAATTGATTAAATAGGTCCGCATGACCTGCATGATCTTGCTCTATTTTTTCATAAACAAGTGAACCCTTCTTTCTTAAAAGAGCATGAATATGATTATCTTCGTGCTCAGCATGACCTTTGATCAGATCGATCATGTCATCTAATTTGTCTTTAATCTTCTGAATTTCTTCGGTCAAAGAAAAATCCGATTTGCTTACTGTTCTGCTGAACTCAGACAAGGTATACGTCACAAATTTATGCTCGCGATATAATCGATATCGGGGCACAATTGCAATACCGCTATCGTTGAAGGTAGGATGGCTCAAATTATTTCTCCAGCATCAGGGGAAGTCGTAAAGCCCCAAACTAAATTTTCTAACTCTTTCAAACTGGTTACTGTATTTATCCAATTGTCTATTCTAACTTGAATTTTTAAATTGCTATAGCGATGCAGCAACATCAGCATAGCGAGCTGTTTGCTTAATATTTCTGTCAGCTCTTCTGATGCGTAGCCATACGCAATTAAAAATTCTCTCAGCAGTATCTTATCGCCTTGAATCAAGAAAGCACCTGGTCCCAATAAATCATATTCGGGCAATCCAAGCATCGAATCGCCGAAATCAATTAATCCTGCGATATGCCAAACACCTGACACTTGTTTTACTAAAAAATTCATCGGCGTATATTCTCCCGTTAAAAGAACGGGATTTTTTATTTTAGGCAGAGTCTCTTTGGCTGATTTCATGTATTCTGGAATTTGTTGCAATAGTATATCCGACAGCTTGGTCTTTTTGTGTTGCAATACACATTGCTTGATTTGGGTTTCAATAAATTGCTCCCAGTGAGAATCAATAGCTTCCAGACCATCCGTTGATAACGAATGCACCTCGCGAATCAATTGTCCCAACTCACGCATGATTACCTTTTTATTATCATGCTCTAGATTTTCCCAGAGACCCTCCAATGGAGTGCCATCAAGTCGACTCATGATGATATAGGGCCAGCCATTCATTTCTCCACGATATTCAACAACGGGTGTTGCAACAGACAACTTACCTTGAAGATGATCCATGACCATCCAGTCGCTGACGAATTGATCCTGATGAAAAGGTGGAAAAATTTTGATAACGCGATGACTGCCATGAGAAAAAACAATATTAGTACCATCAAACAGTGAAAGCATCTCATCCGATAACGCATGACGAGCGATTATCTCTCGTGCTGCTTTTTCAAGAATATCGGGTCTCTTCTTGAGATTTTCATACTCCTCCATTGAGGGATAGGCTGGCAGCATTAGATTAGAATCATTCATAAAATTCAATCCTCACAGAAATCAGTCTAAAAAAATCGATATTGCCCATAATAACCCAGGTTCAGCTAGATGATCTATCGTTTTTGGATTGTAGGTTAACCCGCATTCGCCCCCGCACTTATTTAGCGAGGGCGAAGAGGTAGGTAGCTAAATCCACTTTGTGAAATCCATTGCAATTTTGCAACCAAATCCGATTTTTTTAGATAGATCATCATTTTTATCTCCGTTAATCACGATAGCCGCTTCTTGATGCAACTTTGCCACTTGATTAGCTGAAAGATTCAACTTTTGCTGCAACACTTTCTTAATAGTCATCGGAAGCTCATATTCTGATGTCACTAAAACAGAAATTACGCTGTCTATTGAATGCAAATAATTACCTTGATGATCTACAATTTCAACATTGATATGGCTATTTAATCGAGCCTTGTTACATTTCACGATTGACTTATTGAAAGCATAATGCCACGCGAGATCAACATTGTTCTCCTGAAATCCGCAAAACACATGATGATCAATATGCGACAAGTTTTTGCGAGTCAAGATGTTCATGTTCCATGTGTTGTCACAATGAGAACATTTGTAAATCAACCACACATCGCTCAATTTTTTATTTGAGTTGATGCGAAATTTATCGCTGCAAATAAAGCGATTGTTATTGCAGCGAGTACAAATCATTTCTATCGCCGGCGTCTCTTTCGGAATAATTTTCCAGACATATTCTACACACATAATTCACTAACCCATATAGGGCCAGTTACAAAAAGCAGCTGTAGGCTGATTTTTAATAATGACTCGCCCAACTTTTCACGTGCCGTGAAAAAGGGTCTCGGGAAGGCTAATGAATTACCTGAAAAACAGGAGCATTGGGGGAAGCCATTATGTAATAACTGGCAAATAAATACCGTAAACATCAATCTGTTTTCAGACTGATATCATCCTAACTCTGATTTAATACGATGTTTAATTGCCTAGTTACTGCATTGGAATGCTCAACGCGAAAATAATAGCCGGAAATTGTATGCTTAACCTGATTAAAAATCAAACTTTTTTTACTACAGTGGCCGCTATTCGCGTCTTTTGTGCCTTAACGCTCTTCTCATTAGTGATAGATTTTTTCTTTGGAGGGGGCAACTCCTTTGCTGTTATTCTAAAAAGTGTTGAAAGCCTGTGTATTCCGACCTAACCTGACCACCGATTCCGGCCACATCCGACCACTCAATCCGATAGTATCCGACCACCGATTCCGGTCTATCTGACCACTGATTCCGGCGCTATTCGGGCAGTTACCACGAGCTCACTAAGGTTATTTTATAC
>CANJVW010000032.1 GCA_947478495.1 Legionellales bacterium
AAAATCACAAAATTCTGTGAAGTCGTAGGCGTATAATTCTAATAGATTAGCCAGCACGGGCTTCTGTTCTATGGTGGCTTTAACTACTTGTACTTGCATGCTGTATCCTCATTCTTATAGCCCCCGCAGAAACTGAAATAAACTCATTATTTAACCAAATAACTCACTGATTAACCTAAAGATTCCCTAGTATAATTTTACCACATCAGGTGCATTTCAGCAGAAAAATCTCGCTCTGTGGGTACATGCGCCTATTCTCCGCCCCAATAACGAACCTCAAGACCTGTTTTGTAAAAACTCAGCAAAATCAAGGGTTCTAGACATGCGTACCTTGACGACCGACGTTCGCATCTAACGGAGAAACGGAGAACAAAAAGGGAGATTTTGGGGTGAAATCGGTGATTTTGTGATTCTCTAAGTACGCATGTATCGGACGACTAAAACGCGCTAAAGCCTATGAATACTGGGGTTCAGAGGGGTGTTTGTGAATTTGAAAATTCACGCCCAAAAAGTTCGAGCGCTGTAATCTGGCGGAGAGAGAGGGATTCGAACCCTCGGTACGTTTTCACGTACACACGCTTTCCAGGCGTGCTCCTTAAACCGCTCGGACACCTCTCCCAGTTGAGAGCAGTAAGACTAAACTAGAACGAAGGTTTGCGCAATAAAAACGTAGAGGTGAAAATGTAGCGCTTTGCCCACGCTACATCAAAGCAAATATTCCAGTGTTTTTTCATAGGTAGCTGTTAAAATATCCAAATCCACCAAACGGACATGCTCATCAATTTGATGAACACTGCCATTACAGGGCCCTAGCTCAATGACTTCGGCACCTGTCGGCGCAATAAAGCGGCCATCCGATGTGCCGCCGCCCGTTGAGAGCGTCGTTTCTAACCCTGTTATTTCTCGGATCGCTTTTTGAGCAGCGGCGATCAACTTTCCTTGTTTGCTTAAAAACGGTTCTGCACCATGAGTCCATTCAAGAGTGGTTTTTAAATGATGCTTGTTGAGCATTTCTGACACACGTTGCTTTAGCTTATCCGCCGTGATGGCGGATGAAAATCGAAAGTTGAATACGATTTCGATGCGACCTGGAATGACATTGGTAGCGCCGGTACCCGCATGAATATTGGATAGTTGAAACGTCGTGGGAGGAAAAAAATCATTGCCAGCATCCCAGGTAGTTGAAACGAGCTCTTTTAAAAAAGGCGCACTTAAATGAATGGGGTTTACTGCTTTTTCAGGAAACGCAACATGGCCTTGTTTGCCTTGAATGATGAGTTTTCCGGTGAGCGATCCACGTCGACCAACGCGAATTTGATCGCCGCATTGTTTTTCAGAGCTTGCCTCACCAATGATGCAATAATCAATTTTTTCATGGCGATTTGTCAGCGTTTCCATCACGCGTTTGGTGCCATCGATGCTCGGGCCTTCTTCATCGCTCGTGATTAAAAAAGCGATGGAGCCTAGATGATCGGGATGTTTTTCAATAAATTGTTCAGCAGCGGTAATCATGCAAGCTAAACCGCTTTTCATATCCGCAGCGCCTCGGCCATAGAGAAAATCGTCGCGAATCGTGGGTTCAAAAGGCGGTGACGTCCAGGCGTCCAGCGGTCCCGTTGGCACGACATCCGTGTGTCCCGCAAAAACAACCAGCGGCGCTTTTGTGCCGCGTCGCGCCCAGAGATTATCGACGTCATTAAAGCGCAATCGCTCAATGGTGAATCCCTGTTTTTCTAACCGAGATATGATAATGTCTTGGCAGCCCGCATCATTTGGGGTGAGAGAAGGCTTGCGAATCAGATATTTAAGAAGGCTGAGGGTCATCTCATAGCTCGTATAGTTTATCCTATTTAATATTAGCGAATGCCTGCTTTATAAGGAAGCTTTACTGCGAAAAGCAGACCATTTATTTTGAGTCGATGTTGTGCTAGGATCTAAAGGCATTGAAAATGTAATCAACTAATAGGGAAGTGAGGCATATGGAGCAAAAATGGAACCCGTTGTTTATTGTAATGGTTTTTTTATCTACCTTTTGCTTTGCCGAGGATTCTACAAAAGTGTTTTCGCCTTTCGTTAGCAACACTTCTGTTCGCTCAGCTATTTCTTCGGTTATTTTCAATGGGTCTACTGATGTGCCTGCGACACTCGATGCTAGCAATCATACCACTTTTACATGCCCGCTTAACTCTACTCTTAGACTGGTCGCTAATTCATGTACTGCCGCAGTGGCTCATCGGTGTTACGCGGGAGAGTTTCAGAGTGGTTTGTCATGCTGGTGCGCTGGTTCAGCGAATAATTGTTGCAACAGTGCTTTTGGAAACTGCAATTACACTGAAACTCCCTCTGTATGCACTTATACAGCTACTTGTGCTTACTATAAGTTGACATGGCAATAGTGAGATCGGCTATGGTTTATGGCTCAATCTCTCGCAATAGTTCATTGAGCGTTGTCTTTTTTCGTGTCTCACTATCCACTTGTTTGACAATGACCGCGCAATAGAGACTGTATTTGCCATTATCGCTCGGCAAATTACCGGGAACAACAACGGATCCGGCTGGTATGCGGCCGTAGGTGACAGTATCCGTTAAGCGATTGTAAATTTTAGTGCTTTGCCCAATATAGACGCCCATCGAAATCACAGCACCAGATTCGACAATCACACCTTCCACGATTTCAGAGCGCGCACCAATAAAGCAATCGTCTTCAATGATGGTGGGATTCGCTTGAAGGGGTTCCAATACGCCGCCAATGCCGACGCCACCTGATAAATGCACATTTTTACCGATTTGCGCACAAGATCCGACGGTAGCCCAAGTGTCAACCATCGTGCCGGTATCAATGTAGGCGCCAATATTCACATAAGATGGCATTAGAATGGTGTTGGGCGCGAGATAAGCGCCTTTTCGCACCATCGCGGGCGGCACAATGCGTGCTTTGGTTGATTCAATATCAGTGCTATTTTGAAATTTAGAGGGTACTTTATCAAAGTAATGCGTGAACCCACCGTCTATCACTTGATTTTGTTGTGTGCGAAAATAGAGAAGCACCGCTTTTTTGATCCATTGATGCACAACCCATATATCATTGATTTTTTCTGCGACGCGGAGCTTGCCTTTATCCAGCGATTCAATGACGTGTTCGATCGCATCAATCGTTTCTGCTGAAAGAGGCTTTTGTTTGTCTTCAAAGGCGGATTCAATGAGCGTTTGCACTGTCTTATCCTTTTATTTCTTCAACGTGAATACCTGCAACGGGCGCGAGACGTGTATCGTGTTCGAATGATTTTAAATAGTCAATCAGGGGTACGCAAACGACTTTTTTTTGCGTGCTGCTGGCATGGTAAAACATGATGCCTAAAGGGGTGCGAACCGCAAATCCTAAATGCGCCACATTTAAGTTTGTTCCATAATCTTGGGTGGTGTCGAGCGGATTCACGGGACGCCAATTGGGTCGCACTAGCTCAACGACAGCTGCATGGGGAAAGTGATTTAATGCGTTTTTATGATGCAATAGCGTTGATAACGGGATATAAGACAACGTGCTTTGGGTTGCTTGAAAGCGCTTACCCTCTGCTCGCAATGCCTCGCATTTTTTTTGAATCTCTTTTTCTGAGAGACCCGGGATTACAATATTGGCCGCTGTTTTTTTTGAAAAAAATTCAGGCTTGTTGATGAAAGTCGTGGCGGTTTCGGTATTCGCGATATGATGCGTGACGTCATGTAGATAGCCTAGTTTGTGCATAGTCGGATTCCACTCAAGATCAATGAACCAGTCCGTGCGGCGAGTGTAATCTATTTTGCCATCGCGGTAACGGATTTTGATGAGAATGTGTTTGAATGACGCGTCATCATGTGAGTAATATTTTGCTAGAACGGTATCTACAAAGGTAACACAATCGAATTGATCAAAGCGATACAGGGGGAGGGTGGAGTAGATGCCATCCTCTCCCTCACCTAATGGCTCGTAATGATAGGGCTTGTCAAGAAACAGGGTGACGATAGCGATTATTTTTAGCATAATCTGTATTATATGTCCACCAGAGCGATTTATGGTAGCATAACTTCTTTTTTAGAGCCGCCTCATGAACCAGAAAAAGTTTGGCAATGCGCTAACTCTCTATGCTCGATTGTTTCAGTATATACGACCTTACTGGGTGATGGTAGTGGCGGCGCTGATGGCAAGCATCTTGTATTCCGGTGTGGATGCCTGGTTTGTCTACTTTCTAAAGCCTTTACTGAACGAAGGGCTGGTTGCTCAGAACCCGCATTTTTTGAAAATGGCGCCTCTCCTGGTGTTGGCGGTTTTTTCATTGCGCGGTATCTCGAGCTTCTTGTCCAGCTACTGGATTGCTGATGCGTCACAAAATGTCATTATGCATTTGCGGCAAGCCTTGTTTGCACACCTTCAGCGGTTGCCAACTCGTTTTTATGATCACACCGATCCGGGTAAAATTATATCAGTTGTTTTGTATAGCGTTGAGCAGGTCTCGAATGCGGGCGCTGATGTGCTGACAACGTTATTTCAAGCAGCGTTTTTGGTCATCGGATTATTGTGGGTGATGTTTTCGCTGAGTTGGAAACTCACATTACTCTATTTTATTATCATACCCGTCGTATTAATGATTGCCCGACTCAGTGGGCGCGCTGTGCGCCGCTTTAGTTTTGCGATTCAGAATGCGATGGGAGGACTTATACAGCGTGCATCAGAGAATATCGAAAATTATAAAGTTGTTCGGACATTCGAAGGGCAGTCTTTTGAGGTCAATCAATTTAATCATTTCGCAAACGATAATCGTCGGCAAGAAATGAAAATGGTGATAACGCGCTCCTTGAGTTCGTCGGGTGTTATGCTGGTCGCCGCGATCGGATTATCTTTAATACTCTATATTGGATCATTGGATATTGTCAAATCGACTTTATCAGCCGGTGGTTTCTTGTCATTTGTCGCCGCGATGCTTGCGATTTTAAAGCCGATGAAAGATTTATCCTCCATACAAAATCGATTTTACAGAGGCCTTGCGGGCGCGCAGACCGTGTTTGAATTTTTAGATCAGCCTGTTGAAGTGGATACGGGGCGTCAACCGTTGAAGCGTGCCAAAGGAGAAATTACCTTCTCTCGCGTGGGATTTTCGTATGACGATTCAAAGGAAGTATTGCAGGATGTGAGCTTTACCGTGGAACCGGGTCAAATGGTGGCATTGGTAGGGCGTTCGGGTAGCGGTAAATCGACAACGGTTAATTTATTGCCGCGTTTTTATGCTGATTTTTCAGGGGATATCTTGCTGGATGGTGTTTCAATCACTGATTATTCTTTGCTCGAGCTGCGACGCCAATTTTCCATTGTGTCGCAACAGGTGTCGTTATTTAATGATACGGTGGCGAATAATATTGCTTATGGACGAGCCGTTGATGAAGCCGATATTCGTGACGCGGCCCGAGCGGCTTTTGCATTGGATTTTATTGAAGCGCTACCTAATGGTATGCATACGCTGGTTGGTGAGAACGGCGTACTGTTGTCGGGGGGGCAGAGGCAACGCATCGCAATTGCACGCGCTATTTTAAAAAACGCGCCCATTCTTATTTTTGATGAAGCAACAGCCTCATTGGATACTGAATCAGAGCGCTACATTCAAGAGGCGCTACAAAAATTGATGTCACATTGCACCACGCTCGTCATTGCGCATCGCTTATCAACAGTAGAGCATGCCGATACGATTCTGGTGTTTGATGGGGGACGCATTGTGGAGAGGGGGCGCCACGCGGAATTATTGGCGATGGATGGCGTGTATGCGAAATTATATAAAATGCAGTTTAAGGATAATTAATCGTGCTGCATTTTAATAATTATGGTTATCGTATGACGCCTCTCACTGTTTTGCTTTGGCCTGTTTCTCTATTGTTTCGATGGATTGTCTTCATCCGTCGATTGCTGTTCCGCTGTCACATTAAAAAAGTGACTCACTTTTCAGTACCTGTTGTGGTGGTAGGTAATATCACAATGGGTGGGACGGGTAAAACACCGTTAGTCATTTACTTGGCCCATTTTCTGAAGCAACACGGATTTGTGCCAGGCATTGTGAGTCGTGGTGTTGGCGGTGTCCAAGAAGAAGAGCCGGTGTGGGTCGGTAGTGAATCGGATCCCGCGATTGTGGGTGATGAAGCATTATTGCTCGCAATACACAGCGACTGCCCCGTTGTGATTTGCCGGAACAGAGTTGCAGCGGTACAGGCATTATTATCGAGTACGCATTGCACGGTTATTTTATCAGATGATGGATTGCAGCATTACCATTTGGGGCGCACTATCGAAATCGCCGTGATTGATGGTGTGCGTGAATTCGGTAATGGTTTTTTATTGCCAGCAGGCCCCTTGCGTGAACCCATTTCTCGATTAAAAACAGTTGATATTATTGTTCAGAATGGCGGTGCTCTTAAGCCTCATCGTTCTTCGATGCGATTAACGATAGAAGAATGCGCGCTGATTCAGCGGTCACACAAAAGAGCCTCATTGGATGTATTTCGCGGTCAGCGCGTTCATGTTGTGGCGGGGATTGGCAATCCATCCCGATTTTTTGAGAGTTTGCGCGACAAGGGCATCGTTGTGATTGAACACGCGTTTCCGGATCACTATGTCTATACGGCGGCGGATTTCGTTTTTTCAGATGATTCACCGATTTTGATGACGGAAAAAGATGCTGTGAAGTGCAGGGCGTTTGCGGATGCGCGTTTTTGGTATGCGCCAGCAGTGGTTTCGGTTGATAAAAAAGTGACGGATATCTTGATTGAAGGGCTGTTGCGAGGCAAAGAGGTTGGATGAAATGGTTTAAGCGGCTAGCAGCGCTGGCTTTTTTAATTGGGATAGGCGTTGTTGCGACGCATTTTTGTGGTTTATGGATTGGACTTGCTGTTTTCTCGAGTGGGGGCGCTGGAGGATGCGTTCTTTACTGTCTAGTAAGACGCTGCATAGGCTCTTCTGAAAAGACAACAGTAATGACACCTGCGACACCAATCGTCGTCGATACCCCCACAAGCCCGCCTTCAACTGATACCGCTGTTGCCCGTCAGCTTTCTTTGGCAAGTCCTATTGCTCCGGTTAATCTCGCGCGTCAGTTTAAAGGTATCCCCATCAGTCCGCGGTCAGGGGGGTTGCTGCCTGGTTCGCCATCAACCGATTCTTTTGCAGAGCCATATACTGCCTGCAAGAGTCCCTGCTGCCTCATGTAATAAACTGATTGGTACTTGTTTTTGAATCGGGTAGACTGGTGAAAATGCCATTCAAAGTGAGAGCTTCATGCAACTTAAAAAGATCAAATTAGCCGGTTTTAAGTCTTTTGTTGATCCGACCACCATCTTGCTAGCAACCCCCTTAGTGGCGGTGGTTGGGCCCAATGGCTGTGGAAAATCCAATGTGATTGACGCGGTGTGCTGGGTTATGGGGGAGAGCTCTGCTAAACAATTACGCGGCGAGCTTCTAACGGACGTTATTTTTAATGGTTCAACCGTTCGAAAGCCGGTGGGACAAGCCTCTGTTGAATTAATATTTGACAACCAAGACGGCTCATTGGGTGGCGAATATGCAAGCTATGCTGAAATTTCTATTCGACGTCAAATTGGACGCGATGCGGAGTCTGTTTATTATCTGAACGGGGCGCGTTGCCGTCGCCGGGATGTCATTGATATTTTTTTAGGCACAGGGCTTGGGCCGCGTAGCTATTCTATCATTGGTCAAAATATGATTTCTCGCATCATCGAGGCGAAGCCAGATGATATGCGAATGTATTTGGAAGAGGCGGCGGGCGTGTCTCGCTACAAAGAGCGTCGACGCGAAACGGAAAATCGTATTCAGCATACGAAGGAGAATATTGCACGTCTCGACGATATTCGTCTTGAGCTGGATAAGCAATTGGGCACTTTGCAGCGCCAAGCGAACGCAGCGGAAAAATTTAAGTGTTTAAAGCAAGAAGAATTGATTATTAGAGGCCAGTGGTACGCGATTCAGTGGCGCTCATTGGATATGCGACTCGTTAATGATTCGCTACACATTCAGCAATCCTCTACCGCACTGGAAGAGCGTCTCGCGGCGCGCAGCAGCAGCCTGCTGCAATTGGAGGAAAAGCGTCAGCTTGAACAGTCTGCCACTCAATCATCTTATGAGATTCAGCGCGAGTTTGATGATCGAGGTCGGGATATTGCGCGAATTGAGCAAGATATTCATTACCAAGAAGAGCGTCGCTCTCAATTGGAGGGAGACATTCAACGGATTGAGCGAGAAGTGTGGACTACCCAAAGCCAATTAAGCGATGCTCGTGAGACAATGGAGAGCGTTGTATTAGATATTGCAATTCTTGAGCCTGACTTAGCAAAAGCGACGACAGACGTTGAAAGTGCGATAGAGACATCCGAGGCCTCAGAAGAAATGATGCAGCTGACCCAAAGCCAGTGGGAGCAATTGACTGAGACGAGCGTTAAGGCGCAAAAAACAGCAGAGGTAGAGCAAACACGCATCCAACATCTTGAACGACAAATTCAATCATTGAAGCAACGCGCCACTCAGTTGAATGATGAAAAAAGTCAGTTGAACTTTTCGGGGTTAGCAGAAGACATAACGCGTTTATCGGATGAATTGCGTCAAGCGGAATCAGGTGCTCGCGGATATCAGCAACAATTAAATGCGATTCGGGAACAGCGCCTTGCGTCCCAGCAGATTGAGCGCGAAACCAATCAACAACTGGATGTGCTTCGCAATCAATTGCAGCAATTGCGTGGCCAAGAATCATCATTGCAAGCCTTACAGCAAACAGCGCTGGGTCAGCGTCTCTCGACAGTGACACCGTGGTTGTCGGAACATCAACTCGATAAAAATCCGCGATTAGCACAAGAAGTCACGGTGGAATCGGGCTGGGAATTGGCTGTAGAGAGAGTGCTAGGTGCGTATCTTCAAGCAGTGTGTGTTGAGACACTAGCGGATGTGATTCCACGCGTTGCGGAGTTGAAAAAGGGAAAAATTCATTTTATCTCCAAAGCGGCATCGCCTTCTTCTGGCGTCAATCAATCGAATGCACTTTTAAGTAAGGTGACGTCTCGTTGGGATCTCACCCATTTGTTGGGCGATATCGTTGTGGCGGATTCTTTGTCGGATGCGATCGCTCAATTGCCTTCATTGAATCACCATGAGTCGATTATTACGCGCGATGGTGTATGGTTAGGCGGATCGTGGTTGCAGCTAACGCTTGATGACAGTCCTGAAACGGGTATTTTTCAGCGTGAACAAGATTTAAAAGAGCTGGCTCAAACGATTGAGGCCCGCGTGAATGCGTTGCAGGCTGTAGAGCTTCAGCTCAGCGCGATCAGGGAGCAATTAAAAGAATGCGATCAGCAACGCGATGCATTGCAAAATACGCTGAATCAATCATTGGCTGCTTGTTCCGATATTCGTGCGTCCGTCAAGATGAAGGAATCGCAGCGCACTGATTGGCAGTCAAGAGCAGATCGTTTGACGCGAGAACAAGACGCGAGTTGCTTACAGTTGAGTGAGGCGGAAGCGGGGTTAGGGGAAGCGCGTTCCACATGGCAAAATGCCCTTTCCTCTCTGGAATCAACAGCGAAGGAACGTGATGCGCTCGCAAAAAAACGCGAGATGACACGTGAGCAATGGCGCGCTGCGCGCGCAACCGTTGATACGGCGGTAGATCATGCGCATCAATTGGAGATGCGACTCAAGACCCAACAAGCAGAGCTCGTTAATTTACGACAAACCAGCGCCCGATACGACGCGGCAGCGAAAACATTTTCTGAGCGGATCGAGGTCTTGCAGCAGGAGCTAACCGCATTGCCAGCGACTGACTCTTTGAAGTATGCGCTTGGCAACGCCATCACAGATCGCATTGCGGTCGAAGAAAAATTAAAAAGCTCGCGGATCGCTATCTCATCGATACAGAACGAGATCCAAGCATTGAATGCGGCGCAGCTTTTGCTCGAGCAAGACATCACGGTGGCGCGCGACAAATTGGAACTATTGCGCATTGAGTCGACAGGCACAAAAGTCAAGGCGGATTCCTTGCTGGAGCAGCTCACCGAGATGAGGTTGACACTCGAAGATGCATTGAAAGATTTACCAGAAGAGGTGGACGCGAGTGAGTGGCAATCGAACTTGGAGAGCATTACACAGCGCATTCAACGTTTGGGCGCTATTAATTTGGTTGCAATTGAAGAATTTGCGACATGCTCTGAGCGAAAGCAATATCTTGATCAGCAGTATAATGATTTGCAAATGGGATTGAATACATTAGAAGAAGCGATTACTAAAATTGATAAAGAAACGCGTGCTAAGTTTAGAGAAACGTTTGATACGGTCAATAATCGATTTCAAGAATTGTTTCCCGAAGTGTTTGCCGGTGGAAAAGCGTATCTTGAATTAGTCGGCGATAATGTACTGGATGCAGGCATCAGTGTGATGGCATGTCCACCCGGCAAGCGTAATAGCAGCATTCACTTATTGTCGGGCGGTGAAAAAGCGATGACGGCGATTGCACTCATTTTTTCGATTTTTCACTTAAATCCTGCACCTTTCTGCTTGTTAGATGAAGTGGATGCACCATTGGACGATGCGAATGTCGGACGATTTTGCAAGCTCGTTAAATCGATGTCTGAAAAAACACAATTTATTTTCATCAGTCATAATAAATTAGCGATTGAGATGGGACAAACCTTGATTGGCGTGACGATGCATGAGCCGGGTGTGTCTCGGTTGGTGAGCGTTAACATCGAAGAGGCTATTTCGTTGGCGGGTGTTGGGTAATTGTATATGTTCTCTCATTTGTCATCCCCGCGTAGGAGGGGATCCATTTTGCGTCAAGCAGAAGACATTCTGGGCTCGCGATGCGTCAGCCTTACACAGAAAGAGGGCAACGCCGCATGGATCCCCGCCTACGCGGGGATGACAGGCTAAGGTGCAGGGGTGATGAGATGGCTATCATGAAACAATCCATCGAAAAACTCCGCGCAACCCTTAACGAACATAATTACCGTTATTATGTCTTAGATGACCCCATTATTTCCGATGCGAAATACGATCAATTATTTAAACAATTAAAAGAATACGAAGCCCTTCATCCGGAATGCCTCACCAATGATTCACCGACACAACGTGTGGGCGCGAAGGTGTCCGGCAGTCTTGCGCCAATTCAACATGCTATACCGATGCTCTCACTTGACAATGGTTTTAGTGTTGAAGAGATTTATGCGTTTGATCAGCGTATACATGATCGCTTGAAAAACAATGATTTGATTGAGTATATGTGCGAGCCCAAAATGGATGGTTTGGCGGTCAGTATTCGCTATGAGAAAGGACGGTTAGTGAAAGCCGCGACAAGAGGCGATGGTCAAACGGGGGAAGATATCACACAAAACATTCGAACGATTGCGTCCGTCCCTTTGGTGTTACGTGGAAAAAATTATCCTGACGTGTTGGAAGTACGTGGTGAAGTCTATTTATCAAAAAAGAAATTCGAAGAATTAAATGAGCGGGCAAGTCAATCCGGTGAAAAAATATTCGCCAATCCCCGCAATGCTGCTGCAGGCAGTGTGAGGCAATTGGATCCGCGCATCACCGCTGCGCGATCATTGGAGATTGTGTGCTATGGAATAGGCGATGTTATTGGCGATATTCCTCATAAGCAAAGTGATATATTGGCAGCGCTGCAAACGTGGGGGCATCGCGTGAATCCAGAGAGCGCTGTGGTGAAAGGCATCGTGGGTTGTGTGGCTTATTATGAAAAATTAGCCAAAAAACGCGAGCGGTTGCCTTACGAAATAGATGGCGTCGTTTATAAAGTGAATGTCATTGATTTGCAAAATCAGTTGGGCATGATTTCTCGCGCACCGCGCTGGGCGATCGCACACAAATTCCCGGCAGAAGAAGTGATGACTACTGTTAAGTCGGTTACTTTTCAAGTGGGACGTACAGGTGCGCTGACCCCTGTTGCACACGTGAAACCGGTTTTAGTGCAAGGTGTTACGGTGAGCAACGCGACACTGCACAATATGGATGAAATACACCGAAAAGATATTCAAGTGGGCGACAGAGTGGTGTTGCGTCGTGCGGGTGATGTGATCCCTGAGATTGTGAGAGCGCTCGTACAGTATCGACCCGATCATGCCAAAAAAATCCAATTGCCATCTCATTGTCCCGTGTGCCACGCCGTTGTCGAGCAAATAGAGGGCGAAGCGGTGGCGCGTTGTCTGGCAGGGCTGGCGTGTCCCGCACAACGTAAAGAATCTATTAAGCATTTCGCATCACGTCGTGCGATGGATGTGGAAGGATTGGGTGATAAAACCATCGATCAATTGGTTGAGACAGGATTGGTGGATAGTATTGCTGATTTGTATACATTGACAGAGACACAGTTATCTTCACTGGAGCGCATGGCGGAGAAATCGGCTAATAATATTTTAGACGCCCTGGAGAAAAGTAAAAAAACGACATTAGCGCGATTTTTATATGCATTAGGCATTCGCGAAGTGGGTGAGGCGACCGCGAAACAATTGGCTATGCATGTTGGCGATTTGCCCGGTATTTTTTCGGCAACAGAGGAATCGTTGCAAGAGATTGATGAGGTAGGACCGGTTGTTGCAAAGCACATTGTGCGTTTTTTTAAAGATAAAAATAATCGCCATGTGATGGATGCTCTGTTAAAATCCGGCATTCACTGGGAAAAGGTATCTATTGAGAAAAAAGATTTGCCCTTGAAAGGAAAAACGTTTGTATTGACGGGCACGCTGGATAGCCTGTCTCGCACTGATGCAAAAGAAAAATTAGAAAGCTTGGGCGCGAAGGTGGCGGGAAGCGTGTCCACTAAAACCAGTTATCTGGTGGCAGGAGCTGATGCGGGCTCGAAGTTACAAAAGGCGAAAGAATTAGGGGTTGCGGTGTTGGATGAGACGCAGTTTTTAACGTTGTTATAAATGTGGCTATCAATGTAGGGTGGATTAGGCGCCTTTTGCCGTAATCCACCAAATATATGTAACCCACCAAATAAAATGCAATTGCGAGGAACAAGCCATGGCCGAAACACCCTCCACAATGCTACCGCTCGGAACACGTGTACCGTCGTTTACTCTT
>CANJVW010000033.1 GCA_947478495.1 Legionellales bacterium
AATCCATCAAATCAATTGCTTTTTTATGCTGGTGGATTACGACGCAAAAAGAGCGTCTACTCCACCCTACACTTATACTACTTTTTGGGTCAGGTCATGTCGGGTATCCAATTAATCGTCGGCTTAGGTAATCCCGGCGCAGTGTACGAACACACTCGCCACAATGCAGGCGTTTGGTTAATACAGAAAATTGCAGAATCAGTTAATGGTACCTGGCGCAAAGCACCGGCTTTTTCAGGATTACATTCTACCGTTCGTTTGCATAATCAAGACTGTCATCTCCTTATCCCAACAACGTTCATGAACAACAGCGGCCAGTCTGTTCGCGCCGTCGCGGATTATTATAAGATTCCGTATGAATCTATTTTAGTGTTGCATGATGAGATCGATTTACCCGCGGGAACGGTTCGTCTGAAGTGGGAAGGCGGCCACGGCGGGCACAATGGATTGCGCGATATCATCCAACATCTCGGGACACGTGCTTTTCATCGTCTTCGTATCGGTGTGGGGCATCCCGGTCAACAGGTTGTGGACTATGTATTGCAGGCGCCCACTAAGGTTGAGCGTCAACAAATTGATTCTGCTTTAAAAGAGGCCGAGCACGTATTACCATGGATCATGGCCGGCTATTATCAAAAAGCGATGAATGAATTACATTCTGAGTAGGGGCGATCAATGCAGCGCATAGTAGTGTATCCCGGTACCTTTGATCCTATCACGAATGGCCATGTTGATTTAATTGAGCGCGCTACTCACCTGTTCGATCAAGTGATCGTGGGGGTGGCTCGCAATCAAAATAAAACCCCCCATTTTTCACTTGAGGAAAGAGTCGCTATGGTCGCAGCTGTTGCAAGAAAATGCCCTAGCGTGAGCGTATTGGGGTTTGACACACTGCTCGTTGATTTTATGCGGTTGCACCAAGCGCACTTTGTCTTGCGTGGATTGCGAACGGTGTCTGACTTTGATTATGAATCGCAATTAGCGGGGACCAACCAATTGTTAGCACCCGATATTGATACGGTATTTTTGATGCCGTCACGCGAGGTGGCGTGTGTGTCATCTCAATTGATTCGCGAAATAGCAGCGCTTGGTGGCGATGTATCACCGTTTGTTCCACCTGAAGTGATTTCTGCATGGCGTTAATGATTACGGACGAATGCATCAATTGCGATGTCTGCGAACCGGTTTGTCCTAATAAAGCGATTTACCAAGGTGAATCCATTTTTGAAATTGATCCTTTACGTTGCACGGAATGTGTCGGCCATTTCGATGTGCCGCAGTGTGTTGCAGTGTGTCCCGTGGATTGTATTCCTTTGAATCCTGATGTCGTTGAAACGCGAGAAGAGTTGCTTCTTAAATACGAGAAGTTGACGAAGGAATAGTTGTGCTTGATTTTGTAGCTAAACAAGCTACGAGCGTAGCTTGTTTGCCTGCATTGGGTTTCTTTCTTCTTTGTTATGCCAGATTCGTAAAATATGAATTTCACTTGTTAATGACATATAGCGAATAATATATTTACCTGTTACTAAGTCACGCAATGATGGGATGAGGTCGCTATTTTTCACTTCTCCTCCGAGCATAGGAAAATCAAGTAATCGATTAACAGCTTGACGGAGCCTGTTTGATATTTCTTGAGCGGCATGAGGATTGTGGCTCACAAGGAAATCGTGCAATCGTTGTAAATCATGAATAGCGTTTTCAGTATATAGTATTTTCATGATTTTTTTATTTAGAGCGAGGAAGAGGAGATACGTTGCTGCTTCCCCATGTATCTAACCATGCATGGACTTTGTTTCCATCGACTACCCTGCCCATACGTATATCTTCCAACGCTTCTACGGTATCTTGCCAGCGTTGTTTTTCGATCATTCTGTCATTTAAATAGTTTCGCAACGCTTCATTAATGACCCAACTTTTTGGGCGATTAAGATCGTGCGCCGCTGCATCGAGCGCTGGCTCTAACGTTTCGCTAATTCTGACGCTGGTGATAGCCATATGAAAAATTCTCTAAAAGTGACAATGTATATAGCCTGTATTATAGCAAAAGCTATTTTATTTGCTAGAGATAAATCCTCCATTTTGAAGCGTTTATTGCCTCACTTCTTATGTGCGGCGGTGCTGTTCAAAAATTTGAACAATAGCCTCTCTTTCTGTTTGAATGGTGGGCCGCGGGCCGCAACGCAATAGTCTGCAGAGACCGATCACTGCTCCTGCCGCTCCACCGTACACTAAGTATATTAAGCCACCGCTTAAAGAGATTGTCGCTTCTGCAGCAAACAAAAGATTAGGGGCTGTGACCACCATAAACAGTAAAGTAAATAAGATTGCAAATGCGATCGCGAATGCGATGACTCCCCCTATTAGCATGTTCTTAGCAGCAAGATAGGCTAAATTATCTTCAAGATGGGGGATATAAGCTTCTTTTTGAAATTTTTTTAATGCGATATCGAGGTTATTCCAGTTGAATGGATTATTTTGTGTATCGACGACACCACTCGAACAAGAGGTGATCGCGTCATCCAATTCTTTTTTTGCGTGCATAATCTTTTCATATTGTGCTGTATTTAGTTCACCCGCATGATGAAGTGCGTTGGCTTTAGCAGTAAATGCATTAATCGCCGGCCTTGCAGCATTCGGTAAGCCGCGAGCGCTAGACATATCCCTTCCTCCTCTGGTTGTTTATTACACGGCCCATTCAACACTGAAGCGCAATTTTCTGAGGTTGCTTGATCCCAAGAAAAACTTCTCTAGGTGTTCGGTACCCTAACACTTTTCTCGGTCTGTGGTTAAGCTGATCTTCAACATGCTGAATTTTCTCTTCTCTGTACTGAAAAAGAAAGGAAGGCCAAAAAAGACAAAAGAGCTCAAACTATTGGAGCGACGACGTGAGTGTGCCGCAGAAAGCAGCATAAGAGATGAAGGCAGGCCCTTCGTAATCGACTTGCAGGAGTAGATTACAAACCACTGTAAGCGGCGTTGTGCTAAAAGCCAAGGTCGTGAGCGTTATAGAAAAGGCATAGTAATATGTCAGGTATGGAACAAGAAGACGAACACACGTGAACCACCGTTCAAGTGTCGAAATTGCTTAAACGATGTCAAAACCAGAGAGGTGGTGTTGCTCTGGGATAAGCTTAGCGGAAACCTGTTTACTGGTTAAGCAGCATCCGGCATAGAGGCATACAATGGGAAACATGACGATAGGAAACATCAATGATCAATGGACTATAACCACTCACTTTTTTAATAGCAAAACCAGATAAATTTAGGATAATATCCTTTCGGGGCATCTTTAATCTCCTTTTTCTCATCTAATCAATGAGTAAGGTAATTTATTTTTGATTAAAGTGCCCCCTTAATTGGGGAAGAACCAAGCTGTACGTGCTATAATAAAAAAAGCATCTTCAAAGAGCGATCACAGATTGAGAGCATACTCCTATGAGAAAAAGTTAAATGAGTACAATTAGCGAAGTGTGGATGTGGCCTCTTTTTATGCTTTTTGTAGTGGGGATGTTGGCTATTGATATGTTTTTATGTGGTGGCAGAAAAGCTCACCGTGTATCAACAAAAGAAGCTTTGGCCTGGACTTGCGCCTGGATTATTCTGGCTTTTGTTTTCAACTTGTTGTTATGGCTGTACTTGTCTCACACTGCTAGCAGTGCCGTTGCTAATGAACATGCCCTTGAATTTTTTTCGGGTTATTTGATAGAGAAGCTTTTATCAATAGACAATATTTTTGTTTTTTTGATGATATTTACTTATTTTTCCATACCCTCAGAATACCAGCACCGCGTTTTGTTGTACGGTGTCATTGGCGCGGTGATTATGCGCTTTATCATGATCTTATGTGGCGTTTGGCTCATTAATGAGTTTCATTGGATGCTCTATGTATTTGGGTTTTTTCTCCTTATACTTGGCATTAAAATGTTTATATTTGCCAATAAGAAGCTCGACCCTGGAAAGAACTTCCTGATCAAGCTGATGAAAAAATATTTTAGAGTGACTAAAGAGTTGCATGGGGAACGATTTTTTGTTACTCAGCGCGGACTCCTTTACGTTACGCCATTATTTTTAGTGCTGGTTCTCATTGAAGCAAGTGATTTAATATTTGCTGTGGATAGCATTCCTGTCATTTTTTCTATTACTAATGACCCATTTATTGTATTTACCTCGAATATTTTTGCGATACTTGGCTTGAGAGCTTTATATTTTCTGATCGCCAATCTCTCTGATCGATTCTATTATTTGCGATACGGTTTGGCGGTAATGCTTAGCTTTGTTGGATTGAAATTGCTTATCTCCCATTGGTTGAAGATTCCCATACTGGTTACATTGGCTATGATCTTTATTATTTTAACAGTTTGCATAGCGTTAAGTATACGTAAAGCTAAGGCATTAAAAAACACAACGCTTATCGCTTAGACAAGGCTGTATTATGCTGATAAGAAAGTATCTTAAAAGAATGCTTCCCGATGCTAAGCGATTAGCTAATGATTCAAGTTTATCTCGAATTAGCCATTACTTATTAAAACCTCAGTTGTGGCACATTAACAGACAGTCTATTGCAAGAGGCACGGCTATTGGCGTTTTTATGGCTTTTTTGCCGCTGCCAATGCAAATGTTGATAGCGGCAATGTTAGCCATACTGTTTAATGCAAACTTGCCTATTGCCGTTGCTTTAACGTGGATCACTAATCCAATTACTTTTTTGCCGATTAATTATTTCATTTATAAAGTAGGAAGGCTGTTTGTTCAAAATGGCGGCGGCTACCATGCGATCAAAGATTTTGAGTTCACAGATAGGTCTTTGCATGATATTGCAGGCCAGGTTGTAGAATGGCTGCATAGCGTCGGAAAACCTTTTCTTGTTGGCCTTCCCGTTGTAGCAATATGCAGTTCAATCGCCGGTTATTGCTTGGTTCATTTTATTTGGCGATTAAGCTTCTATTGTCGAATCAAAAATAGGAAAGGGGATCATGATATTGGCTAAAAATACCATCCATAGTCTTGATTTTGCAGGGATTGAATTTCTGTTGGAACGCCCAACCATCGTGGGCCCCATGAGTTTTTGTGCTCCTGAATACATCTCACAGAAAGAATTTGCGGCAATGCTCGCAAAATCGATGAACTGACCATTGCTATTAAGATTGTCTATACTCAAGCAGACTGTCTTTATTACTCTGACAGATAATTCATGGTTTTTTTAATATTCATAGTTAGTTCTTCCTTCCTATTAGCGCATATTGTGATGTGTCCCAGTTTACGATTTGGCATAGGCAGCTTTCCATAGGTATGGAAATGTAATCCAGGTATTTCTAGTAGCGCATCCAATTTCTTTGGTTTATTACCTATACAATTAATCATGGCACTAAAACCTTTGGTTCTTGTAGAGCCTAGAGGTAAACCTGAAATAGCACGCAAATGATTTTCGAATTGACTGACATCAGCACCTTCGATGGTCCAATGACCTGAATTATGAACTCGTGGAGCTATTTCATTCACAATAAGCTTATTATCGATACAAAAAAATTCTATTGTCATGACACCAACATAATTAAATTTTTCTAAAATTTCTGCTGCACATTTTTCTGCAACATTTTTTAATTTATCGTCGAGGTAAGGTGCTTCAGAAACGCGTAAAATACCATTCTTATGTTGATTTAAAGTGAGCGGGTAAAAGACAATATCACCAGAATAACTCCTGACAGAAATAAGCGATATTTCAAAACTGTATGGAATAAATTTCTCGACTATTAATGCATGTGTGCACATTAATTTCCACGCACTTTCAGCTTTGTTGAAATTTCTTATGACAATTTGACCTTTTCCATCGTAGCCATTGCGCCTAGTTTTAAGTACAAGTGGAAAATTAAATATATTCATAGCATTTTTCAAATCATTCCAAGTGTCTACTTGAATGTATTCTGCTGTAGGTATGCTCAACCCCTTAAAAAAAAATTTTTCAAATAATCTATCTTGCGTGATTCTCAAAGCTTCAATGCCCGGCAATAGTTTATATTTTTTTGAAATAAGCTCAACACAATCAATCGGCAAATTCTCAGTTTCGTACGTTACACAATCAACATCATGAAAATGCCTATTTATTTCGTCTATATTCTTAAAATTACAATGAATGACTTTAGTAACATTTTTAGCCGAGCAATCCATTTTCGGATCGATACAAATAAAATCAATACCGAGCGGATAACCTGATAATGCAAGCATTCTAGCTAATTGACCACCACCTAAAATACCTATTTTCATGCTACGCTCTCTCTCGGGTCTGGATGAGATAATACTTGATGAGTTTGCTCTTCTCGAAATCGTATTAATGCATCATTAATATCTGCATATTTGTTAGCTAGAATAGCTGCAGCTAATAAAGCAGCATTGATTGCTCCTGCTTGCCCAATTGCCAAGGTTGCAACCGGAATACCCGCTGGCGTTTGTACGATTGATAATAATGAATCAATACCATTTAATATTTTTGATTGAATTGGTACACCCAGTATAGGTAAAGATGTTTTTGCGGCAAGCATACCTGGAAGATGTGCAGCTCCTCCGGCTCCTGCAATTATTATCTCAAAACCGCGTGACTTAGCGCTTTCTGCATAACTAAAAAGTTTATCAGGTGTTCGATGCGCAGAAACTACCTCGACTTCGTAGCTAATATTAAGTTTGTCTAACGTGGTTGCTGCATGCACAAGTGTTTCCCAATCATGCCGTGATCCCATTACAATACCAACTCGTTTGTTTTCATTATTCATAAATCACCTTTTTTATGGATTACAATAAGGACAATATTGTTGATCTGCGTATTCAAGTTTATCAGCTCTCGGATAAAATTCCTGATAATCGCATTTAATACAGCTGAGTACTTTAAATTTATAGAGTTCTGTTTCGGTTCCGCAAGATCCACATAATAATTTTCCAGTAACAGATGTTTTGCCAAATCCATGCGCTTTACATTGGAAACATTTTTTTTGTAAACGTTGAACTAATTTTATTGCTAATTTATTGATGATTCTCATTCGAGTAGGATTCATCATGGCACGCATATCTGTTTCAAGACGTATTGTTGATTGATTCTTAAAGGATGATTTTACTATCGAATGTAATTCTTCAAGCTGAGTAATGCCTTTTGCAATAATAGCGTTAGTATCCAGAGAGCGAAGTATCAGTCCATGACTACCAAAATTGATTTTTTCAAGAAAATCAGCGTATTCATCCGCGATGGTGATATCTCGATGAGCATAATTTGTTTCTGTTGTAATTTCTGATTCAATCACAACAAAATCATTTTTATTATCAACAAAGGATATTAGCTCAATATCCCCTGGCACAAAAAAAATCGTCGGATGAGGACCGAAACTTCCTTCATTCGCAATCGCATAGTCAAATCCATATTGAGACGCCGCTTCGTTTGCTTTTTTAATTACTGTATCATATGCACTACTAGGCCGCGGAATTTCACCGGTAAATGTACC
This sequence comes from Legionellales bacterium, assembly GCA_947478495.1. GTDB lineage: Bacteria > Pseudomonadota > Gammaproteobacteria > DSM-16500 > DSM-16500 > CANJVW01. The sequence goes on from CANJVW010000033.1 coordinate 7,485, forward strand.
AAATTGATCCGTATCGTAATCATTCGGAACAACTATTGTAGCATTAAAGGCATCTTCAAAAGGCTTTTGAATTGCATTTTCTTTTTTATGTTTTGTTGCTAAAACAATTTTAATATCATTATACATGTTCATCATGCTCGGTGTTCATTAGCGGACGTTTGCTGTTTTTTATTCCACGTCAAATCACGTTTTAAATAGTAGATGCTATCTTCTTCTGGTTCAATACAAGCAAGTGAAACCCATCCATTTCCAAACAGTTTTTGCAAAATACTGTGATGTGAAATAATATTACTAACGAGAAAGCGAGGCGCATAGACGATTGTCATTAACCTTAAAGGTTCGTGATACGCTTTCTTGTCGCTCGCATAAATAGATTGAAATGGTAAGCCGTGCATTAAATCACTGCCGTTACCTTGCATGATGCCGACTTTACCCGTGACATTATGTGTAATTTTGCTTCCGCTACCATAAGCTACATTATCGATCGACGAAAACAGATATTGACTGTTGATCCATTGTGCCACGACCATCGGTGCAGTTAGGATGGTAGCGAGAGACGTTCCATCTTTGTCTTGCTGCCAATTATAGGAATGCAAAAATGACCGGCCATCAAGATCAATTTTCTTAGTGAAAAGACGTGGCCCTATGATAAAACTCGCATTACGCGCAAGCCCCCATTCTGGACGGGTTTGAGCCCAGTCTGCACTACGATTTTTAACATGTGTCATATAATTATTTTTATTTTTGCTATTGCTTATATAACCCATTTTTTGGCAACGCCATTCGTTATTCACTTGTCGAGCTTTTTCTAAATCATATTTTATTTTATTCAACTCTTTCGTAATCCCTTCATTTTCACTTAGATAAAGTGTGACATCATCTATTGTTGTGTTATGAAGTGCAGCAATAAATCTTGTCTTTAATGGGATCACAATATTCTGTTTAGCAAGATAGTTTCTGACATCAATATCATTCAGTATCGCTGCAAGAATGCGCGCATTTGCAGCACCCTGATGGCCTCCGCATGCACCACAATCTAGCGCTGATGCGTAAGCGTTATTTTGTGTTGCACTACCATGACCACACAAAATAACTGTCGGAGAAAAATTATCTGTTAAACCTATTATACGTAAAACACTTTCTGCATATACACATTGATCGTTGAAATCAATACCACTCGCAGCATCCTGTTTTGTGAAAACGGGTCTAACGGGCGGATTTGGACGAAAAAATTCGATTAACGTTTTTTTTGCATTTTCTGAGAGTCTAGGTGCTATGGTTCGCAGCAACATCCATAAACCGCTCAAAGGCCCCAGTACTTCTACCAGTACGAATGGAGTTGTAAAAGTATATTTCAACGCTTGATAAATTCGCTTCATGTTGTTGATCTGCGCTTTTCCATGTAATACTTTTTCAGCTATTTTAGTTGAGCAGAACATCGTTTCTTTTACTGTGTGTTTAGGGCTAAGTAAAACAGGGCAAGAGGAATAAGTTTCATCTGTTGATTCGTTTTTAACTTGGGTTGGAATCCCAAAAAAACCTGCGAATCCGAAAGTGTCATAATTTCCTTGCGCTTCTAGTGCACGCCGGAAAGGCTCAGAGCGCACATCGATACAGAAGACAAACTGTGCGGTAGGTAGGTCGCTTCTACTATTTTTTTTGAAATTTTCCTGAGATAGAGCATCTAGTAATTCTGTTTGATAATTCTTTTCTGCATCTATTATTTTTTTCATTTGTTCTGATGCATCAATTTTTTTGGTATCTTGATGCCAATCAAGCAGATTGATTGCGTCCGGCCATAAAAGGCAAGTTATTACTAAGCGTATTGCTATGTAGTCAGCTTGAGTCACCGGATTAGAATCGATGTAATTTACTTCAGCCCATTCCGTTCGATATTTTATGTAGCTAGCCCATCCTGGAAGTGTTGTTAAAAGCAGAGTAAAAAAAAGTAAGCTTTGTTTAAGTGGAATATTAAGTTTAATAAGGCAAGCAGCAATCGTTTGCTCAGTCGTTAGGGGTAAATTTTCTAACCAAATGCGATGCTCTCTGTTTAAGTGAAGACGTTTATCGAATCGAACAAGTTGTCGCCATGCCTGATATAATCCTTGATTGCGAAAAGGCATATTAATTGTAGCCTGACCTTCATCAAAAAATGCCTGACACCATTTAATGGTTTCTCTATTAATATCTTCCATTTTTTTGGGAAGTATCGCTTGCTGAAAATAAGATTGGCCAGTTATGATTGCTTGTTCAAATGGCAAATCTTCTAATCCTTGTAGCGGATTAACTGCAATCAGATTTTTGAGGGGCCAAAAAGGCGCTATTTTTTTCCACGCTTCTAATGTATTTGTATGTATTTCTGATAAATGCTCTTTTTCGCTGTTCATCATACTTATTGATGGAGCTCGTGTTTTCATTTGTACATCAGATTGCATATTAGCCTCTGTCATATTGGTATTGATTACGATGAGATGTGATCGTTGATGGATGGGGTTGGCTGGCATTCAGTGCTTTTACGTACAACATGGGTAAGAGTCTGGATAAGCTGTTATGTCGAGCTAATCTATCTTTGAATAACATAATCATCCACAGAGCGATTAGTAAAATTAACCCGATATAATGAAAAGCATTAAGTGCTTGAGGATGCATTAAATCTAACGGAGAAAGTATATACTCAACCATATATACGCTATAGCCATAAAGTCCAGACATTAGCCCTGTTATCAAAATAGTCATCGGTAGTTTTTTCCATGGTGTACTTTGTAGTAAATTTAGCGCAAATTGGACAGCAGTGATAAGCACTACACTTAAGAGTATAAATGTGGTATCGGCCACAAACCATGGTTTGTGGCTAACAAGGGCAAACATATAACTTCCAAAAATACCGCATAAGAATGCTAGAGGAAATGTTGCCATAGTTGGTCGACACTCTGTGGACAAACGCCTTTCTTGAGCTGCGCTATTTGAGGAAAGAAATAAGTTAGCCTTGAACAAACCATGCCAGCATAAATGTGCCACAGCAGCTGGAAATAGTCCAAGCGCACACTGGGCAAACATAAATCCCATTTGCCCCATTGTCGAATAGGCAAGCATCCGCTTAATATCATTTTGCATGAGTTCCCATAACGTACCGACCAATGCAGTCACAAGACCCAGAATGAAAAGGATTGTTAGTATCGTTGGGGATGAAAAATAGAGATAAGCAAAACGTACCAGCAGAAATCCGCCGCCATTCAGAAGTCCAGCATGCATAATGGCTGAAACGGGTGTGGGTGAGTTGAGGGAACTAACCAGCCAGCGATGAAATGGCCAGATAGCTGACTGTGACATGGCGGCTACCACTATCAATGCCATTGCTATGATACTGAGTGGACTGGTGACATCTAATGAATGTAAAATGGCTTGAATCGAAGTCTGCCGCGTGCAGTAATAAAGCAAAGTAAAAGCAGAAGCAAGACAGATAAAGCCTATCATAAATGTTTTACCTGCCAACCAACCAGAATAGGTTGCTGCTTTCCATATCGGCTTATGTATCATTAGTCTGACTAACAACAGATTGCTAATTCCCCATGCAGCTAGAAATACGAGCAAATGGTCCGATGCCGCCATGGTGATGACAGAAAGAACTAACAAACTTAATAATGCAAAAAATTTATAATATTGGCTATCTCCTTGCATGTACCTCACAGCAAATAATCCTACAATTAGCCCAATAAAACTCACTAACGTAATCATGATTCCGGCTACGATATCAAAATTAAAAAGTGTTACTAATGAAACAGTTGACATCGTTTATCCTCATTGCTGACTGAATTGTTATTGACGTTATAGTAAGCACCAAGATAGAATAAGTAAAATTAATATTTATTATTGCTATAATTAATATTTCTAATAATATATCAGGTATATTCAATGAGCATCGATACGATTGGCCTACAATGTTTTCTCGCGATTACCGAAACGGGTAGTGTGACCAAAGCCGCTTTGCGGATTGGCCGCACACAATCGGCAGTTAGTCAGCAAATAGCTAAATTAGAAACGCTATTAGGTAAACCATTATTTGTCCGCGGTAAGACTTTGTCCCTTACTCGTGATGGCGAAATTTTTTTGGGGTATGCTCGCCAAATATTTACCTTGCAGCGCGAAGCCATCGATAGATTTAAAGAGCCTGAGTTGCAAGGAGAAGTTCGTTTTGGTATGCCTGAGGATTTCGCCAGCGTTTATCTTTCCGATGTTTTGGTAGATTTTTCGCTATTGCATCCACGTGTATTTGTTAATGTTGAATGCGATTTGACGCTTAATCTATTCGAGCGATTTAAGCGTGGTGAATTTGATTTGGTGTTAGTTAAGATGAATCGCCCAGAAGATTTCCCTAATGGAGTGGATGTCTATTCTGAAAAGCTTGAATGGGTTGGACATCAAAACTTGATAGAAGAAACGCATACACCTTTGCCACTGGTACTTGCACCACAACCTTGCGTGTATCGCGCAAGAGCGATTAAATCATTAGAAGATGCTGGTATAAAGTGGCGTCTGGTATTCTCAAGTCCAAGCTATGCGGGTACGATTGCTGCAGTTAAAGCAGGACTTGGGATGACTGTTTTACCACGTACAATGATCCCAGATCAGCTTAGTGCGTTAAATTACTCAAGCCTTCCATCATTGGATGATGCTCACATATGCCTGCTAAAGCATGATGCGAAAAATCAGGCATTATTATCGTTTGAACAGTTTGTACTTGCAAAACTTAGGCATTAGCTTGTCATATGAAAGTACACGCGAGAACTCGCTTAATTTTTTTGAAAATAATATCACTTTTTTAGCGATCATTCTCTGACTCTTTGAATTTCATCAATAACGATCTGATATGCATTTTCTAATTCAAGCTCAGTCATGCAATAAGGTGGCATAAAATAAATAGTATTACCTAATGGTCTAACCAATAAACCTTTCTCCTGAAAAAATTGTCGCATATTAACACTGATTGAATCACCGTATGCTAATGGTATTTTTAAATCAAATGCTGCAATCGTACCACAATAACGATGGCGTTCGATGAGCAAATTTTTCGATAGTTCATTCAGCAAACGATGATGAATCGCTTCAATGCCCTCAATCTGTTTTTGTGTTTTATCATTTTTTAAAAGTGCTAATGAGGCCAATCCGGCAGCACAGCCCAGAGGATGTGTATTCCGACCTAACCTGACCACCGATTCCGGCCACATCCGACCACTCAATCCGATAGTATCCGACCACCGATTCCGGTCTATCTGACCACTGATTCCGGCGCTATTCGGGCAGTTACCACGAGCTCACTAAGGTTATTTTATAC
>CANJVW010000034.1 GCA_947478495.1 Legionellales bacterium
GAAACAGGGATGCCTGCTTCTGCTTCTTTTAAAACAGCAACAATTTGAGATTCAGTGAATCGTGTTTTCTTCATGGTAAGGCTCCTTTGATCGTTATGTTATCAAAAAACCTTACTAATGCGGTGTACTAATTTAGGGAGTGTTTACCGCAGTATCTGAATAGTCGGGTTAGTTTAATGAAAAATTCAGTGGTGAGGAGGTGGGATTATTGGGGGGATACATTTTAGATGTGAGTACTGGCTAAAATTCGATAAGAATATAATAGCTGACATTCATGTTGATTTATCTGAACCTGAAAAAAATTAAGCGTAATAAATGGCTTGGGCGATACTGTTGACTTGCTTGAGATGTTCGATCTCCCTTTTATCGCAAGTAACTCATCGTTATCTTTGTTGGCAAGTGATCTATAGCGCTCACAGTCTGCTCTCCATTTTGTGTTGCTGTTACCATTAATGACAGCATAGGCGATGACGTTAAGCTAAACACACCAAACCTTTTTAATAGTTCGGACTGAACCTCTTTTTGATACATGAAATTCGATCTTAATTCAACAAAGTGATTCCGTCCATTATATTGAATATGTATAGGTTGAGAGTCAGATATCAAAGCATGAGTGGCAGCAGCACTGGCTTTAGGTAAGGAGCTATCTTCTGGTACAGCGTTATAGGAAATCACAGTATGATAAACCTCTGCTCGCTGATCTCCTTTCATTTGATGAACGATAATCTGTCGATTGAGACATCGAGCCGCAATATCAATAATAGACGTATTATCTTCCGGCCGCTGTGCCGCGTTGCTCGGTTGGAAGGTGATCCATTGTTGTTTTCCATAATAATGAGTTAGATAAGCTTCATAAACAGTCTCGTTCTCGCAGTAATTAAAGAAAGCTTGCTCATAAGGTAAGAATTGCTGTTGAATCTCTAAAAACAGTCCATGAGCTTCGCGATGGGCTTCACAGTGCTCAGAATTGGCAAAGAAATCAACTAAATTTGCATAAGGCAATATGCTTCTTTCTCTGTGACCGAGAAAATCATTGCACTGTCTCACTTTCGGTTTAATGGCTTCATGGGCATCATTATAGCGGCTGACTAATTGGCGGAGTTCTTCTGTCTGCATAGCTTCTGGTAAAGCTTGTTGTCTCATGTCGTGGATACCATGAGAATCCGATGGTTGGAGTATGGGTTGGCTTAAGACTGCATGGATATTGCTCATAGCAATGGCTTTATGGCCACTTTCGCCAAATTCATTCACGACATCCAACAAGTTAAACAACTCTGCAAGTTGTGCTATTCTTTCTTTTTTTGCTGTAGCATCTCTACCGGCTTCTTCTAGCTTCATATTCATTAACACAGCCGTGATCCCAGCTGCCATTCGAATCTCAGGCGCGAGTAGCTTGCGATAAGCTGGGTTGACTTTCTGTTCAAGAGCAAATGCGACTAGTCTTTCTCGAGGAAGACCCACTGCCACATCGAAACAATTCCAGCCAAGTTGTTTGGCAGTGTTTTCAACAATTGAGAATTCTACTATTGATGGTGGCGGTATTTGTTGAACAAAGACAGAAGGTTTAGATATCGTAACTGCAGCATATGTTGCCGCTTGCGAAGTGGATGCAACACCTGTTTCCAGTTTTGAAGCCAATATGAAAGGCAAAGAAACTGACCTGTTTTGGAGTTCAGAGATGGTTTGAATTTTAACAAGCTTTCCTACTACAGTACTGGGCAAAACATCCAGTCTATCCATTTGAATAGAGATATCCAAATAATCTTTCATTTTCCTTAAGCAATAAATAAGACAGTTCTGGACGCTGTGATTTTGTGATGAGCCAAAAATCACTTTTTGATAGGGTTTGTCTAAATTCTCATTTAACACTACGTCATGTTGAATAGCGACATGCATGTTTTTAATACGCTTGGTGGCTGCTTGAAATTTAGCGATTTGATGACCTCTGTGTAAATTCTGTATCTCTTGTTCAATATCTTTTTTCTCAAATCTAATAAAAGGCATGCCAGAGTCGTTATTTTTAAGTAGTTCTGCTATATGAAAACCGCGCTGACCATAACCCGTTAAATATTCGTAAACTAGTCTGACATGCTCCTTTTTTTCGATTAAGTACACCCACCCCATGTTCAAGGTTAAACGAGCATCTGGAAATAAAAAGCTAGGTGCATCCTGTATTTTTCTACTGCTAAATATTCGGTGTGTGGTAAGTCGTCCTTTTAATCTGGCATCACAGTGGAAACTTAATAACTGTTTGCATACTTTTTTTGAGCTTTTATCCAACGTTGTTTCACGTAACTCTCTTGGGATCTTCGCGCGAACGAACTGGATGCTTTCTTTAAGATAGGGAAACACCTCTCGATATTTGCGTATATTCTTTTGTCCCTCAATGTGTTGTTGGAAACATAACTTCTCATAGGAATTGAGTGCAGAAGCATTTAATGCCACATCAATGATACTTTCATTGTCTAGTTTCAAACGTAGCTGTCCCTCCTCGTCATTGAAACCAACTTGAGTTGCCATTAAAAACATATCGATAGTGAGACTAGCGTCCTTTAAGGACAGCAATGAGAACAGGGCCTCCAAGGCAGTTGCTCGCTTTGAGTGCTCTCTTTTACAAAGGGTGCTCATAGGAGTATTACTTTCAATAATCATATTCCCTTCAAGATGAAGCGCCTCTAACTTAGAGGCTTGTTTTTCTAATTTTTCAAGTTCTTCTGGTGAAGTTATTTCAATTTTATTAAAACGCACAGATAAACTTGTAAGCTTTGACAAATATTCTGGAGTTTGAAATAATAACTTTAATATGTTTTTAACGCCATTCTTTGTGACGTGATTATTATCCAAATTTAAATGACGCAAGGTTGTCCGTTGAGCCAGAGCCGGAATGAGAAGATCCATATTTCTATTATCAACGGATAAATCCCAATCATCAACGCATAAATCCCAATCATCCCATAAATCACAATCCTGCAAATTAAGCGATTGCAATCGAGGCATTAGTCTCTGATTTTTCAAAAGATTTAAAAATGTTTTATATCCTTGTGTACAACTTGCAGGAAGCGTATGTTTTTTTTGTGAAGTTATTGCTAATACGGTTAGCAAAAAAGGTTTTAATTGACGCAGAGGCAAAGAGGCATCGAGCACAAACCCTATATTTAAGAGTTCGATCTTGGAAATTTTACCAGTTTCTTTTTTTCCTAAAGGAGACAGAACGACATAGTTAATGAAGTCCTGCGCATATCTTATGTATAATGTATTCTTTGCAATGAGAATGGATTCATCTGGAGGCGGAAGGGTCAGAAGCCTATACTCTTTAGTAAAACGAACTTTGTTAAAAGTTAAGATTTGGAGTTCAGGGAGTATGTTGTTCTTATCTGATATCATTTTCAAAATAGCTGAGAATGGATGCAATTGATCTAATGTTAATGGAGCGATGAGTCTACATCCCAACTGAAGCAGATCGTCTTTAGAGATCTCATCAACTTTGATTTCACCGGTTAGGTCAACTACAGTGTATTGAAGTGAACTCTTATGCATCATCTCAACATACACGACATTTTTTTGAATAATAATTTGTGGTGACATCACACAAAGATCATGCTCGCTTTGCTCGAGCAGCTTTTCAAGTGCTTTGCCTTGTTTTTCATCAAACATCTGATCCTCAATAACCAATTCAGCTATAGTGATAGACCAGTTATCTAGTGTAAGCCCCTCTCGAATCATATGCGCAATGAGTTCGCTTTGATGCTCAGGTAGCAGTTGGTGCTGTTGTATACAGGGCTCATTCTCAAATGGATTCAATAGATTGTTTGCTCGATGATGTATTTGCATCCAGAGATAAATAAGGTATATAAAGGAAAGCTCATCGCGATTAAGCTGTTTCGAGGCGATATCTAGCAATGATTCCATCGCCTTAATATTAGTGGAGTTCTCAGAAAATAAATTGAATACATCAAAATAATGATGAAAAACATTATTTTTTGAAAATAAATCAAGTGCTTCTTTTTCTTTCTTATCAAAATTCGAAGCAAGATAATAATAGCGGATCAAGTAATCTACAATAGGTAAAAATCCGTGACGAGCTGCTATGGATAAAGCTGTATTGCCATGCTGACTTTTGGCACTAACCTTAATGCCATTTTTATGATTCAATAACTGCTTAATACTATCCAAGTCGCCCCGTTCAACCGCCAGTAACAGCGGATTCTTGGTTGTTTTATCCTCCTTTACCTCCTCCGATCGAGCCACAGATGATGAGAGAGCCCTCGATAGGCATGCGTCGACGGGCAAAGCAGGAGACGCATTTTCTATCGGTATATCAGGATCAGCTGCTATTTCAATTATCTCGGGAACTAAAGGCTGTAATCCAACTTGTTGCTTCTGTAGCCCAAGTAATTCAGCAAACTGAGGCTTTAGTGCTTCGTCAGGTTGTTGGAAATAATAAAGAAAAGAATGCTTGTAGATAGAACTTTCTTCTAAGTTTTCTAACGGGCAATTTACTAGCAGTGAGGTTAGTATCGCTTGGATAACTTGCTTATCTCTTATTTTCAATTCTGTTACAAGCGTGATGGCGTGCATACACGTATCTTTATCTTTATGCTGCAACATCTCCAGAAGCATCTGAAAAAGTGGTCTATCATTCACTTTCAATATAGCCAAACAATCAAAAACCCGGCTATCCATCGAAATCGAATAATCATCATGGCGCGGATCGAGGGTATATAGCTTTAGTAGTGTCTGTAAGAAATTGTGTTTTGGCGGGGAAGGCGAAATAAGCCAAATAATATGCTTCTCGAGTTTCTTTAGAAGCCATTGAGTAACTCGTTCATCCTGCTGTACTTGCCATACACATAAGGCTTTCATAGCAGTCATATTGTTTTCCAGCCCCCTCTTCAACAATATCTGAATAATTCTATCATCCTTTACTTGTAATTCACCTAAAGCTTTGGTCGAAAATATCCAGAAATCTTGATGGCCGTGTTCTACTAGCTTCAGCAGCGCTTTGATAAGTGTCTCATCCTTTACTTGCAGTCTGCTCATGGTTTGAGCAACAGCTTCGCATAAATTCGTTAAATCATGGGATGGATAATCATCCTTATAAACAGGCAAAAATGGATATTGCAACAAATCTAGCAGCGCCTGAAGAATGCGCCTATCTATTACTTGTAGCTTTCCTAAGGAATTGACAGCTGTGTGGCAAACCCAAAACCCAGCATTTTCTGAAATCTCAAACTTCTTTTTTGAAATATCAGACTTCAATGCCTTCAGCAGAGTCTGGTTGACCCGATGATCCTCAACTTGCAGTGCGCTTAAGGCATAGGCAGCAATTACTTCAATTTTCCGACTTTTGCTCTCTAATAATTTAAGCAACAACCGGATAACTCGCTCTTCCTTAACCTGCAGCACCCCTAAAGCCCGGGCAGCTTCTATACGAGCAATCACCGCATTATCATACTCCAATATATCTAGAAGCCCCCTGATAATACGTTCATCTTTTATTTTCAGCGCACCTAAGGCTTCAGCTGTTTCTGTACGCACAAACGCATCTTTATCCTTCAGCCTATTTAACAAGACCACGATAGCTCTTTCATCTTTTATACATAATTTACCAAAAACCTGAGCAGCTGTGTAGGCCACCCTAACAAACGGTGAAACACAATTCAGCATCTTCAAAAGTTTCTCAACAACTGGTTCGTCCCTTAGTTGCAATTTGACCATAGCGTAGGCAGCGTCTATTGCGATCTGATAATTGGGAGAATAATTCGAATATTTCAATAAACTCAGCGTTTTTGTAACAACGCTCGGGTGATCATAGCCCACATGCGTTAATATAGTATAGGCAGTACTCCAAACTTGATACGAAACCTCTGCTAATAGCAAAATCTGAACTAACTGTCTTAATTCATTGAGATATTGCGTAACAATTTCATAGACCGCCTCAGGCAATATGAGGGTCGGCTCAATGAAGCTTTGACTGATACAATCCGCAAGCCGTTGACGAAAACCTCGTGGTACATCGCTCCACCGACTAAGGAACCCTGGCCAGCGGGCATAAAAATCAGCTAAAGGTAGTTTAGTACAGTCTTGAATGCTGACATTTACCAGTCTGAGACTCATGGGTAAATCCAGGGTTTCCAGATTCGGACAATTCGTGATATACAAACTATGCAGTTGCGGTGCATCGAGCCGTAATGTTGTCAACTCTCGGTTATCTTTTAGAATGAGTTCAGTCAAATTTGGTAATGCCACGGTGAACGCCTCAACCTGTGGCAATAAAGCGAGCTTCAGCTTTGTTAACGATGGCAATTGATTCAACGCTGTTAAAGAGGTTAATCTGTTTGCAGAGGTTAGCGATAGATAGCGCAGCTTTATGTTGTTTTTCAGCAAGGTTGCCAATACGCTCTCTGTCAGGCTGGCTTCAGGATAGCGTAAGTAGATTTCCGTAAAATCCGTTCGTCTAGCAAGGGCTTCTAAGAACAGCGTGCGCTTTTTAGCTGGGTACTGGTTAAGCTGCGTTAGCTTGAGCATAGCTTGTTGATCTTTAAGAGGAAGCTGGCTTAAGCGGACTACCTCCCCACGCATGACCTCCACTTGCTCTTCATGGATTTTAGCCCACTGCTGATGGACTTGTTCAAGTACCCTTAAGGCAATTTGTGGTGTTACTACCTCCGCCTCATTGTCAGGCACCAACGATTGGTACACATCTCTGCCTGAGGTAGTAGACGTACTGTAGGTTTTGGTTTTCGAGCACCACCCGTATAAATGTCCTTCTTTGACCAACTGATCAAAACGCTCCGTTGCCGATATGTGTTTTAGTAAAACTGGTTCATAATAATGAGCAACATCGGGCTCTAGAGTTTTCAGCAACTGAAGGGGAGAGGTATGGGAATTGATGCGTAGTATCTCCTGTAACCGTTGCAGTTTATAGGCGATACGTAGAACGGTTGCCACTGGCAATACCATTTGTAAATAGCTTCGACGAAAAAGATTCTTTTCTTGCATTGCTTTAGCTTTATACTTTTCAAATAAAACTTCATATTGTGCGTTCAATTGAATTAAATCTTGTAGCCAAGCACTTAAGGTTTCCATCGGGTTTAACGCTAGTAATTCAGTCACTGCCGTTGCATCCAAGCTTATATTCATGGCATCCAAACAAAACAGATAGCTTTTGACTGCTAACTTTTTTGTTTTAAAGAAAAAAAAGTCTGATTCAGTAATGGGTTCCACTAAGCCCTGATCATTATCAACGCTGTAAATATCGTACAACCCGCGGCTATTTATTTTTAAAGCGAGATTTTCACGTTTGCCATCTTCTGTATTTGTTAGAATAGTAAAAAGAATCAGTTTGCTCAGAGCATAGGGATTGAGCTGATTTAGGCGTAGATCATTAGATTCAATAGGGGCGCCTACGTCTTCAGAAAGCAGCACGGGGATGGTTTGATTGTCAATATGGAGAAGGCCAGCTACACTCCAAGGGAGACCACCTGTGGCGCCAAATGTCCTGCGATAGAGATACTGCAAGGCATCATTAATACCGGGCAAACTCGGATACAGCTTCCAGTACAGCGATAATTGTCCTGCTTTAAGATGATAAACAGGATGATTTCCTGGCAATCGTAAAGGCTGTGGTTTATGTGTTATTTTATCCCACAAGTCTAGACTCATTTCCTCAGGCAACGGGATAGGTTGATCCAAGCCAATCAATACCAGTCTTTGCGGCGTATTCTGTTGTGCGCTAAACTGATGGCGAATGCCTTCTAGCCAAGTCGGATATTCTTCTACCCAATAAAGTCTTTCACCATTCGAGGCCGGCAAACTACCCAAGTTAAATAATAAGTCCATTTTTGCAGGATCGTTCAGGTATTTTTTTACCGTGTGGTAATAACCCAGGCGACTTTTATCGCTGAGGCGAGCATAGGCCGCTTGATGTTCTTTCTCTGAGATATCGCGCTGCTGACAAAGATGATAGGCTGTCCATTTTGCAATGCTATCCTCACTGATAGGTTCTACAGTACTGCGTAGATGATAGGTACGCGGAGCTGACAGTGCGCTCAGAATTTTCTCTGGGTCATTGGTACGAAATGCGTGAATTAAACTGGTATATAAGGGTTTTAAATAGTAGTTGACGTAGAGGTTATTTTTTTTAATATCAGAAACTTGTGACACCCAAACGGGATCGCTTTCTCGTTGATTAATAAGCCAACTAGTTACAGCAGCCATTTGATTAGCATCGAGACAAATCCCTGTGATTATCAATTGGCTTTTATGGATAGACCAGTTATCCAATATATAACCTTCCTGAAACAAGTACGAAATAAGCTCTACTTGAAGTGATGGTGATAACTTTCTCATGCAAGACTGATCTGTCATTGTCCCAATAGGCCTAAGCGCTTCTTTTTTATCGCGTACTTGCATCCAAAAGCAGAGAAGATAGACAAATGACATCTCAGTGCTAGTGAGATATCTAGACGCTTTAGTTAATAAAGATATGAGTTCAGTATGATTGACAATCGCTTGGGTAAATAACTGGTATACGTCGAGATAGTAACGGATAGATTTTTTTCTTGAAAAGGAATGTAGTACTTCTTTTTCTTTTTCATTAAAATGAGCAGAAAGGTAATGATGTCTGATTAAGTAGTCTAGGACAGGCAATTGCCCATGATAAATGGCCAGCAACAAAGGCGTACTACCATGTTGATTCTGCTTTGCAACTATAACACCAACTTGTGCGCTTAATAACCACCGAACAGTCTCCAAGTGACCGAAAGCTGCAGCTAATAACAGGGCGGTGTTGCCTGCTCTATTTTCTTCTGTTATTTGAGCAGAACCGCTATTCAATAGCCATCTAACGGTGTCCAGATGGCCGTGACAGGCAGCTGTTAATAAGACCGTGTTACCGTCACTATCTCTTTCGTTAAGATTGGCTCCTCTTTCTTTTAATAAGATTAATTCAGCGGTATCTCCTTTTTCACCGACTTCAAAAATTGTTGGCACAATAACATCCTCGTTAGCACCAATTAATTATATTCAAAACACACCTTAATTAATTAGGGATAAAATTTAATTACAGCATAATACAGCTTGGGGAAGAAGGCACAACTCCAGGGAAAATATCTTCCTCCGCATTTGCTGATAAACCTATCCTACTATATGCATCTTTTACATTTTGAAATGGAGATTCATTTACATTCTCGATAATCCATGCAGCTGTTGCTGGGTGGTCATTCAGCTCCCTTTCTTTTAGTGCCACTACACGTCTTAGCAAATCATCTGGAGAGACAGCGCTGGATGTCTTTGAAGACAACTTGGATCTAAGTTCTCCAGAAAAACCACCACCATCTAAGCAACGAAGAGCCAATGACGCACAATTTTCAACCGTTCCTTTTTGCCAGAAAGTTTGAGAAAGCAGATTAGACCCCGCCATTGACCAACCAGGGATTTGTGGTTTCAAGCGATCAAATGTATCCTCAATTGCTGTTACATTTAAAGAATATAATGCTATCCTAAAATTAGCTTGTACCAATCTGATAGCTAAAAAACTATATTTATCCTCTACATCTGCAGGAATAGCATCTCGCCATATCATATAGCCACCATTATTCTCAAATCGATACAGCGTTTCACCCTCTCGCAGAACGCTTCCATGATGAACGCGACGGTTGAGAACTTCTTTGGTGTGATGTCTTGCTGCAGTAATTTCCAAAATATCAAATAAAAAAGGCTCTAATTGAAGTAATTTTTCAGCAGTTAAGGGAGCTTTCAGATCTGGCAGTCCTAGCCTCATTCTTCTAAGAGTTGCAAGGTCAATGTTACCATTAATTATTTTTCTAGATGGGGCACTAACAACATATTGAAGAGATCCATCCGCAAGAAGAGCAACATACAATTTATGTGGTTCAATTACTTTTTTAGTGGCGGAATAATCGTAGTCCTTGACATCAGCAAGTTCTGGCATCAAGCAAATTTCATAATCACCATTTTCACTCCACATTTCATCCATACAATCTTGCTCATAATCTCGTTGAAATGCGGGTGGTCGCACTGAAACACCCGCAAATTTCTTATAAGAATCACCATTATTTGGCCACAAGCTAATATAACGGTTTGGCGTTGTAAGCGAGACATGACCAACGTTCGCGCCTGGTATAGCTTTGTTGCCCTTGGAGGTCCACACATTAATAATCACATAGTTGTCTTTATTTATTGGCATGATATTTTAACCTCTCAAAATAATGGGTTTAAGAAAATCTAACACTAAAAGTGTTGGCACTGAGATAATTATACTGCTCATACTAACTAAACTATAAAAATGGGAATATGTAAAAGTATCTTGCAGAAGCAAAAATTTTATGTCGCAAAAAAATTTCCAGATTTGATCGAGTTTTTTGATGAGAATAGAAAGACGTAAGGTGCTTTGAATAAACAGTTGACGGATAATTTTTCGAATCTGCATATATCACCTCCATTAATAGGAGTCTTATTTAAAGCATGTAAACAACCGAAAAAATTTCCTTAACATCTCTGCCATTTAAAACAGTGCTAGAATTTCATATCCACCTCACCAAGTCAAATTATTTTTCCCAAAAGTATAGTGGACCCCTATTTTCAGACAATAGTTTAAGGTGGTATTCTGCTGCAAGAAAAGGGGTATTGCATGACCGTAACGAAGCGAAAAGTTTTTACCGGTGAATTCAAGGCAAAGGTAGCGCTTGAAGCAATTCGTGGTCTTAAGACCGTCAATGAAATCGCACAAGACGCGGGAGCCCATCCGACCCAGGTAAGCCAATGGAAAAAAGAATTACAAGCACAGGCATCCCATGTGTTTTCCACCAAGCGTGGTATAATGACCCCCACAATTTAGACCACTTATTCACAAAAATTTAGGCCATAATAACCCTCCCATTGGAGGCAAAAATGGCAAAACGAAAGAAATGGTCAGCAGCATCAAAATTTGAGATTGCATTGCAGATGCTTAAAGGAGAGCAAA
>CANJVW010000035.1 GCA_947478495.1 Legionellales bacterium
TCCATCACATGGGATAACGGCAAAGAATTCGCTCATCATGAGCGCATCACAACACTGACGGGCATGCGCTGTTATTTTGCAACACCGTATCACTCTTGGGAGCGCGGCTTGAATGAACACACCAATGGATTGGTGAGGCAATATTTTCCAAAAAAATCGAATCTCGATCAGGTCACAGAGGAAGAGATTCAATATGTTGAAGATCAACTTAACAACAGGCCAAGAAAAGTGTTAGGATACCGAACACCTAGAGAAGTTTTTCTTGGGATTAAGCAGCCTCAGAAAATTGCACTTCAGTCTTGAATGGGCGGAGTTAAATAATCAATGTTCATTGCGAGCTCGTCTTTGAAGGGTTAATTTAAGGTAGGACAGGAGCTGTCTAGCCAATCACAATGTCAGTGGTACATTCCAATTATTTTTCTTTTCGGGCATGTAGTATTGTCAGGACGATAATGCCGACAATTTGATGTTGATGCGGATCAAAAAATAATAATTCAGACCCTGCAATGATAGGTTGTAATTGCCATTGCGGAGAGTCAATAACTATTTCTCTGAGTGATAGGTCGCCAGTACTGCGCATTTTAATCAGCGCAATGTCCCCATCTGTCGGCGCTTCTTTGGGGTCAACGATAAATAGGGTGCCCAGCTGGAATCGAGGTTGCATCGATGGCCTGCTTTCTACAGCAAAGGCTTCTTCGCTTAATGTACAAGATTGGCTTGTAATCACTGGTTGCCAGGTTTTCCACGTTTTTAAATCTATTTCTTTAGTAGATGTGTATTGTGCGAGGGTTTTCCAGTCTAGAACAGGAACGAAGATTGGAGCATTCTTCTTCATGGCGCTAATCGGCCGTTGATTGTTATTGCTGATAAGGGAATCTAGACTGACATTAAAATAACTGGCAATGGGTGTGAGCGTTGAAATACCAGGATTAGCCGTTTCACCTGAGAGAATGCGCCGCACTGTCATGACAGGGAGTCCAGTGGAGTGTGCAATATCAGTTTCGTTGATATGGTGCTCATCTAGCAATCGACGCAAGTTAATGGAGAGCAATTGGCGTTCGGTGTCGTTGATGCTAATGATAGGTTGGGTGGTCATTGGGTGATCCTCTTCACTTTTTCTCCACGAGCGTAAAAGTGCTCTTGTTCTATAAGTGATCTAATTTAAATCAAATTTGTTTTATTGTATATCAAATTATATAAAAATTACTACTGTGAAAGTGACTAAGCTTTTAATTTTGAACGTTAAAAAGTGCATTTGTCGCTGCGAGAGAAAATTTTGTGGCTATAGCATGGAAAATAACTTTCTCTTCGGCTCAAAATGATACGAATCTGTTTGGAATTGCCTTAAGGCTGCCTCTGTCAATGTTGCCCCATTGCCAGGCACTTTAGCGGGAGATACGCACCCTTGACTAACGGGGAATGCTTCAGCAAAAATCCCTGTTGGAAGTAAATTATCATATTCCAGCATATGCGCATTAGGAAATGCGGCAAGGAGACCAATCGATACTTCATACATAAGATGGCTGCACAGAGGGATGTTATGGTGCATCGCTATCTTTGCAATCTCACAAAATCCGGTGATACCACCACAGCGCGGAAGATCGAGTTGCAAAATATCGGTTAATTTATTTCGGCAGATAGCTTCAAAATTACTTTTTTCAATAATCGTTTCACCGAGCGCAATCGGGATGCAGCTGGATTTTTTGATCGCTGCAATATTTTCTAATTTATTATCGGTGGGTTCTTCTAGCCAGGTAATGCGGAATGGGGATAATGCGGTTGAAATTTCACTGGCCTCTTCAGGCGCATAGCGTTGGTTAGCATCAACCATGATCTGAAAGTCATCGCCCATGGCAGTTCTAATGGCGCTGACGCGTGCTATGTCATCTGGATGACCCAATCTGAGCTTGAATGCGTTAATGCCTTTATTACGATAAAATTCGCACTCCTGGATTAACTCCGGAATGTTCAACGATAACCATCCCGTCGTTCCATAGGCTGGGATACATGATAAACGACCGCCTAAGAAGGCATGCAATGAAACATGATTGCTTTTGGTAATGGTATCCCAAATCGCGCTATCCCTTGCTGCCAAGGCATAGAAGAGAATAAACCATAGGGGCGCAATTAATTGTCCCGCTTGAAGGATATGGCCATGTAGCTCGACTAATCGATAACTGAAGATGGATTTGCAGAGCATGGTAGTCATGCACAGCATTGCGAAAAAAATGAGATAACGATAGGCTTTTCGTTCTTTTTCTTCATTTTCACGTATCAGATGTTTCGGGAAATTGATTATGTTGTTTGGCATCGTGTATTTTCGCATTGTTCCATCAAAAGAGAAGGTTTAAGTAGTAAGAAACTGATACATACAATTGAAAAAATGACGCCGCCAAACCACGCAATAGGTTGATAGGGAAGGCATCCAATAACCAAGGTCACAATAAATCCGCTCAACTGTTGCGTAAAGCCGAATAAAGAGCTCGCTGCTCCCGCTGTTTGTCGATGGGGTTCGATCGCTCGAATCATAGCACAAGGGTAGAGTATTGCCTGACCGATAATACCCACCATAATAGGCGAAACGATTAAGACAATAGTTTGAGTGGTTAGCATGCTCGTTGCAAGTGATGCGATGCCTGCTATCAATAAAATAATTTTCCCGATTTTGATGAGTAAATCGATTTCCCAGTGCTTAACAAGATAATTTGTTAAGGTGCCACCAAAGACATAGCAAGCAGCGCAATATATGCCTATTTCACCAATCGTTTCTGGGGACACATGAAGGCATTTCTGCAAATAAAATGCGCCCATAATATTGAAGGCGAGTAAAATTGCATAACCGATCCCGCCGCCTAGTGCGAGAATGACTAATCGTTTTTCTCGTATAATATTGGCATAATCTGTCATGAATTGTCGAAGAGAAACAGACCGGTTATTTTGATGGTGTGTTTCTTCAAATAGAAAGATAACGGATAGTAAAACACAGAGCGAGAAAAGACACATGAATAAAAAATCCATTTTGTAATTTCCATATACCTGAATTAACCCACCTAAGTATTGGAAAATCCCCATGGAGGCGTAAAATGCAATTGAGATATAAGACATGCCTTTAACTAAGTCTTTGCCTTCGCGCGTATCTCGGACAGATGTTCGTGCGATCACAGCGCATCCGCCACCGCCGAGACCCTGTAGCAATCTTAATAGGGTGAAGACCGTAATCGATGAGGTTGTCATTAGCAGCAATGAGGATATGCTAAAAATACCCGTGACGATTAAATAACTCTTTTTACGTCCCAGCTGATCTGAAACACCTCCCATGCATAGCATGGAGATAGCGTAACCCAAGAGATAGGCGGTCATAGTATAAGCAATCGGTGCATATCCCACATGAAAGACATTTAATAGATAGGGGATGGAGGGTGAATACATCATAAGCCCTGCTTGCGTGCACATGACGGATAAGCACGCAATGAATAGGATGGATTGCTTTTTTGTAGATGATATATTCATGAGGCGATTGGCCTGTGCATTGCAATGGATCTGTCTTTTTGATGGATTAGATTATCATATATTTGATTTAAAGTTTGAATGCTTTCAGAAGGTGTTTGATCACGCGTTTCGAATGCGACGATGCCGCGCCATCCTGATGATAAAATAGACTGGATTAGTTGATAATAATCTACTGTACCTCGTTCAAGCGAGAGATGCTGGTCTTGTTGTCCATTATTATTGCTAAATGACATTCCCGCAATGCGATTTGAATATTTTTCAAAAATCGCTTGAGGTGAATCATTTGTATGCCCCCAATAATCCCACCTAGCCAACGGATTGGAAACATTCGATAATCAAGCAAGTCTCAAAAATGCTATGATTCATGGGGTCAGATATTGCGTATAGCCTTTGAGGGTAGCATTTTTGTTCACTATCATCTCTAAGGCCCCATCGAAAACTGTTTTATCCGATCTTCAAGATCATCCCATTCTCCTTCTTTGCATAGTTCGATACCATCTCGTATCTCATCTTCGGTAAAAGGTTTTTGTTTAGCGTCGAGCTTATTGAGTTTTTCCCCAAAAAATAGAGAACGCTTTACATACTGCAAACTGACATCAGACTTGCCGTAATCAAAAGCACTGACACTCGTTGTTAAACGCCTACCTGCCGTTTCAAACTCACAATCTGCTGCATCCACTTGAGCAGTCAAGATATCCCTACAAGGAAATCGAGAATAGGTTTTGCCTGTATCGATTGATTGAGATTTTTTAGCAGAGTTTCTGCTTTGTAATCGAAGCGCTCTATCTGACTGATCAGGAGAATACGCTGCAACGACAGGGCAGGCGGCTAAATCAGTAACAAAATTTTCTGCCGCATGATCAAGAACGCGTACGCCACGAGGCCGACCAGATAGATCTTCTTCAAAATCGACATCTAGGACTATGTCCATGGCTTGATAGTCGCCGTTCGCAAAATGATATGCATATAATGTGACATATTCTGGAACCGCAACCTGATTGGCAGTCATATCAGGTCTTCTAGAATACATGCTGTGTTGAGCATAAGCTGTCACGTCTTTTTCTTTCCGAAGCTCTGCAACTTTTAGGCGTCGCACATTAAGGCCCCATTCGCGATCCGGAGGTTCTGGCACATAGTTTCGACTATCATAGGTGGACCATAAATCGCTATCCGTGGCGTTTGTGACAGTATCTTGATGGTCTATGAGATGTCCTTTAACATGACTCTTGAAGGCATGTCCTCGATAGCAAAAGCCGGGAACGATATAATCCCCATCGTTCATGGGGTATTTGCGTTGCTCTGCTACCGCTGCTTTTTGTGTATGAGCAAAGCTGTAGGTAGTGCACTTATCTACACAAAAGATAAAATTAATATGTCCTGTCACGCGATCTGGGCCATAAATCACAAGTCTTAGCGATTTATCATCGGCACCAAGTTCTTTGATAATGCAATGTTTTTTATTCGCACGAGCCCAGAGATAGCCTGGAGGCAAGGGCGGCAATATATGCTCAGGAAGTTTATTAAATGCTGTCCATCCTTCTGCTTTATCCATTTCCACAAACAATGTCACCGATGCATGGTGGTCAGAAAAGGTTTCACGCGCGGCGGATGTTTTTTCGTGGACATCAAGCGCATCAGAATAATTGTGTTCGATGATAGTTCGCGGCATAAGTATTGTCCCGTACAATAAGCGCACATCATAATGCAAACCTAAACAAATGCAATATCAATTCGATGTGTCTTTCCAGTCAACATCGATTGCATATACTGTGCAGTATGTTACATTTAACATGTAACATTATACATATGAAATGGAGATTCTTATGCCACGACCCGGTATTACGTACGCTGATGTCTCATAGGCAATCCGCCTTACAATCCACTATCCAATCCCGGGAACAATCTCTCTCAATTACAGGTAAGTCATGACTATATTCATCAACAAAAAGACCAATTAGAAATCGATAAAGAAGAGCTCATACAATGTCTCTCTCAGGAAAAAATTACTCAGGTAACACTGATTGAAAAAATATCCGGCCTTGAAAAACAATATCAAGATAGGGAAGGGCACTTATCTGCACTACAGCAACAAACAGAGGATGTTAAAGCCCAATTAGCCTATGAACGCACTGAATCCATCAAACAACGTGATACCGATCGCACACATCACCAACAGCAGTACCAACAACAGACAGCCATTTTCAATAAAACCCACGCAGCCTGGGTAGGGCTACAAAATACCCACGCCACCCTAATTGCACTTCAGATGTGAATCGAGGGATAATGAACGACATGGAACTTCCTATTTATTATGTGATAGCCCCAAAAAACGGGGCTTAATATACTATCCAATCGACCTTTGGCCTCTTATTTTTGGTTGGTGGAGCAATAAGGTTAGATGATCTGATTATTAGATTATATTGTGATATTATATTTAGACTAGCAATAAATGGAAAAGTGCAAATTCCCCTATTCCGAAGCGAGACCCCATCACTGACAATAAGAGAGCAGAATAATTCATGAAAAGCGATATCGCTATTTCAATTACAGCGCTTAAAAAAATGTATAGCAATGGTTTAAACGCATTAAATGAGATCCATCTGACGATTCATCGTGGCGAAATTTTTGCTCTGCTTGGCCCGAATGGCGCTGGTAAAACGACATTGATTAATGCAGTATGCGGCATTGTGCAGCCGACCAGCGGCACTGTTTCTATCTGTGGGTATGACCACATCAACGAATACCGTAAAGCACGTGCTCTCATCGGCTTAGTGCCACAAGAGCTCGCCACTGATTTATTTCAAACGGTGTGGAATACGGTTTCCTTCACTCGAGGTTTGTTTGGCAAGGCAAAGAACCCGTTGTACATTGAAGAGATTCTCAAACATCTTTCACTGTGGGATAAAAAAGACGCGCAGATTCGACACTTGTCGGGCGGCATGAAACGCCGAGTGATGGTGGCCAAAGCGTTATCGCATGAACCAGAAGTTCTTTTTCTGGATGAGCCGACAGCGGGTGTTGATGTGGAGTTACGCAAATCGATGTGGGCAGAGGTGCTAGCTTTAAGAGAAAAGGGGATCACCATTATTCTCACGACGCACTATATCGAAGAAGCCCAGGAACTGGCTGACCGCATAGGCATTATTCACCAAGGTAGCTTAATCTTGACTGAAGAAAAACAAAAGCTGATGCAGAGAATGGGAAAACGACAGATGATTTTTGTGTTACGTGAACCTTTGATCAGCATACCGCAAGGTCTAGTGAATTATCCATTGACTTTGGAAAAAGAAAACAACAGTAGTAAGCTTATTTTGACTTACAATGCTGAAACGGAGCATGATATTTCAGATGTGCTGGACAATTTAAAATTGAATGGCATAAGACCGAAAGATATTTATAGTCATCAAAGCAGCTTGGAAGAAATTTTCATTGATTTAGTGGGGAAAAAATGAATAGTCGGGGCATTTATACGATTTATCAGTTTGAAATAGCGCGTACGTTGCGCACGCTTGGTCAAAGCATAGCGTCTCC
Organism: Legionellales bacterium; assembly: GCA_947478495.1. Lineage (GTDB taxonomy): Bacteria > Pseudomonadota > Gammaproteobacteria > DSM-16500 > DSM-16500 > CANJVW01. The sequence goes on from CANJVW010000035.1 coordinate 7,042, forward strand.
TGTTATCTCGACCGTTCTTTATTTTATTGTGTTCGGCTCTGCTATTGGCTCACACATACAAACGATTAATGATGTACCATATGGCGCTTTTATTGTGCCCGGCCTGATGATGCTGACTATCTTAAGCCAAAGCGTCTCGAATGCATCGCTTGGTATTTATTTTCCACGCTTTACAGGGACCATTTACGAGATTCTCTCAGCACCCCTTTCTTTTGTTGAAATAGTGATAGGCTATGTGGGAGCCGCCGCCACCAAATCTGTGGCGATTGGTCTTATCGTGCTTACTACGGCTTGGTTTTTTGTACCATTGCATATTGCGCATCCGATTTGGATGTTATTTTTTCTGATCATGACCAGTGTGACCTTTAGTCTGTTGGGTTTCATTATCGGGATATGGGCAGATGGATTTGAGAAATTGCAACTTATCCCTCTTCTCATGATTACACCACTGACTTTTCTTGGCGGCAGCTTTTATTCCATTCACATGTTACCACTTTTTTGGTATCAGGTTTCGCTCGTAAACCCAGCCGTTTATTTGGTAAGTGGTTTTCGCTGGAGCTTTTATGACTCCGGTGATGTGAGTCTTATGATCAGCGTCACGATGATTTCATTATTTACCATCATATGTTTGGCTATTATTGCTTGGATTTTTAAAACGGGTTATGGTTTAAAAAAATAACGCGGGGATTTTATTTTTACTCCGTTACACTATAAAATAATCACTCTATTCATGCGCAAGGGTTCTATCACAACTGCAGCGAATTTGGACGGTTCTGTCGCAAAAAATCCGCCACTATAGTATAGTGCGTCAAAATTCTGAAATAGGATCAGCGCAATGATCAGCTTCAAATGGTGTCACTTCCAAAAAGACATTATCTTACTCATCGTTCGTTGGTATGTATCTTATTCCTTAAGCTATCGTGATATCGAAGAAATGATGCTAGAGAGAGGCATTACTGTCGATCATTCAACCATTAATCGCTGGGTTATTTATTATTCTCCA
>CANJVW010000036.1 GCA_947478495.1 Legionellales bacterium
ATGCAATGATCGATGCTGAGCTCGGCATACATGTGCTTCAGTCGTCTATTTTCTTCTTCTAGGTGTCGCAAGCGTTTTAAATCGGTTTCTGACATCCCGCCAAACTTCTTACGCCAGACATAGAATGTAGCATCGCTAACACCGTGTTTTCGGCACAGCTCGCTAATGGATAGACCAGATTCTGCTTCTTTTAGGAGAGCGATAATTTGTGTTTCTGTGAATCGTGCTTTTTTCATCAAAGTACTCCTTTGGGTTTTATTTTAACAAAAACCCTACTTTGATGGTGTACTAATTTAGGGAAGCCTTACCGGTGGCTAACATCTAGATTAAAATACGGTACTCACGGATAATTAAGAATTTTGAAAATATAATGGTTGAATTTTTATTTTATGTTAATTATTTGTCCAATAAATGGCAAATAAAATCTAGAGAAAAGACGTTGAAGTTGTTACTATACGTCACTTAAATATCACTTACTTTAGAAGGATAAGGTTATGGGAAAAGTATCTAAGATTGATGAAAATGTAAAACCTCAGGTTGCCCGCCAAGATTCTTCTCCTAAATCGAAGATATTGTCGACGCTTTTTGCAAAAGTTCAGGAGGAAGCTTCTTCAAACCTTTCTGAAAACGCTACTCCAAAAGCACATTATGTAAAGGGAGGGACTCAATTCAACCAAGGCGTGTATCATAAACAGTATAATCGATATTCATAAGCAGTATAGTCGATGCTCGCTCTTGTTTTAGAAGCGTCTTATTTGGAAAATATTCAGTGAGTATTGGTTTATCCCCGATCTCCAACATTGTTATCAATGTTGGAGATCAGGCGTCATGTCAAACGCTTATCAATTTAGTAAGCGAAGTATTTCGTAATATTTCTAGCATCATTTTCTTAATGAAACAGCCTCCCTCCCTGTATTTAGATTTTTCTGAGGTAAAAAAAACGACATTTGATTTTGAAGAATTTGGTTTTTTTATCAAAAATACAGACTTCTCGGCTGCAAAAAGAATAAGTATTATTCTAAGTGCCCCATTATTAACTAAAGAACTTGTTTCCATATGCAACGAAAAAAAAGTAAGTCTAGAGGTCGCGATTGACCCCCATGATGATTTTTTTGTTGAAAAACACATGGATTCATTTTTAGATATTAAAATTCAATTAAAAAATGATGCTAACCCAATAGCTTTATTTAAAAAACTATCAATGCGAAACTTTCATTCTATTGATTTTTTGTTGCCATCTAATAGAAAATTAGATCTTTTTGCAGGGCAATTGATAAAGCTGGCTTCCTATTATTTCGAGAAAAAAAATAAAACATCAATATTGTGTATTGATCAACTAGTAGAAAATTATTTTAGGGTTAAGCTCAACAGACCTATTGCTCATGAGACTGCTGGACTGGTCATTTTATTAAATGGCGATATTTTAAAATTAGAAAATTATTTATACTTAAACGATCAAAAAAAGTCTTTTCATGAAAAGTGGAATGTTCATGAAAAAGATTTGATTGATTTGATATTGCGGAAAGAATATTACGATTATGCCATGCATTCATGCATGAGCAGACTAGAAGTCGAATCTGAAAGAGCGATCCTTGAATTTGTTCGGGGTAGCGAGAATGGCTTCGGTTATTCTCCTTTGATTGCATTTTACACGGAATACGATAATTATCTGAAACAATTTATTTCTATTTAAAATATAGGTGTATAGCGTGCGTCTACTAGAAGTTATCTTAAAAACGGTCGAAACATGTAATATCAATTGTAGTTATTGTTATTTTTATGTCGACACTAGTGTCTCCGAGAGACAAATTACCAAGTTTAATAAAAAAATTATTTCGATTGACGTCATAGAGCAACTGGTTCTTTTTTTAAGGAATGGCGTTAAAAAAATGAAAATTGATTTGATGAGAATCGTTTTTCATGGGGGAGAGCCATTGTTGCAAAATAAAAGCGATTTTGATCATATGTGCTCAACCCTTGTTAATGGGTTATCTGAACATGTTAATTTAGAATTTGGCATACAAACAAATGGTATTTGTATTCATTACGCCTGGCTGGAGCTATTTTCAAAATATAATATATCTCCTGGAATCAGCTTGGATGGACCTGCAAAATACAATGACATGCAACGCATTGATTTTTCAGGCAGAGGAACGCATGAAAGAGTGGTCAAGGGGATTCGAAAAACCCAGGAATTTGTAAACAGTGGAAGGATAAAAAGATTAAGCACAATTAGCGTCATTGACGCTCGATATTCAGCGAAAGAAGTATTTGATCATTTTGCTAGGGAGCTGGAAATAAAAGGAATGAGTTTTTTGTTGCCGGACTACAATTACGACACCTTTCCGGCTCACCAAGAACAAACAGGATTAAACATTGAAGATTATGGAAATTTTTTATGCGAACTTTTTGAGTCTTGGATAAATTATGATGATGACTCAATTGATATCGTATTGTTTAGACAAATTGTGATGCTTATGATGGGCGGCAAAACCGTCTTAATGGCGGATACGGGCCCCGTTTCTTCTTGCGATGACGGTGATAGCCTGCCTATATTAACCGTGTATCATGACGGGCGCATTAGTCCAGATGACACGTATCTAACAACAGATAAAAATATTAACTCAAAAAACAAGACGTTATCTAATTCTACTTTTGAGGAATTTACTGAGTCAGATCAAGTGAAAATTCTAAAAGAGATTCGAAGAAATACTCCAACAGCTTGTTTAAACTGCAGCTGGTTAAAAATATGCAATGGTGGCGCCAGCGTTAATCGTTATAGTAGTGAGAGAGGGTTTGATAATCCAAGCATATATTGCTCTGCATTACAGATGCTTTATAAGCACATTGAAAACAAGCTGTTGATCGACGGGATGATAAGCGCACCCTTTAGTGCAGAAGCACCCCTCAGTCTGGAGACTTATGAAGCAACTTGAAGTTATATTGAAAACAGTTGAGAGATGCAATATTAACTGTAGTTATTGCTACATGTTTAATATGGGGGATAAAACCTATGACAATAGACCTCCGTATATGTCGGAAAATGTTGCTGTAGGCATCGTTAATTTTCTTAAAAAAGGATGCGTTGATCTTGGTGTCTCAACTCTATTCATCTCGTTTCACGGCGGAGAGCCGATGATGCAAAAGAAAAGCTCGTTTGAGTTCTTTTGCAAACTATTCTATGAAGAGCTCTCTCCTGTTGTGGATGTTGATTTATATTTGCATACAAATGCAATGCTGATAGACGATGAATGGCTTGAGTTGTTCCACAAATACAATGTTGGAGTCGGTGTCAGCGTTGACGGCGTCAAAGAACATCATGATGTATACAGAAGAGATAAGCAGGGTCGAGGAACGTATGATCGGGTTGTTGAGGGCATCAGAAAACTCTCTAGCAATCATTTCATAAAAGAAATGGGACATTATGGGTTATTATGCGTCGTTAACCCAGAGCATGATGCAAAGCAGATATATAGGCATTTTGTAGATGAACTAGATGCAAAATGCATCGATTTTTTGCTTCCGCATTGTAACCATGACGTTAAACCGGGGCTTGATCCCATAAAATACGGTGAATTTTTGTTGGCCATATTTAACGAATGGATTGAGGATGATGACCCATCGATATACGTTCGCTTTATATCTTCCATGCTAGACATTTTATTCAATAGAAAATCCCATTACATGTATGGAGTGGGTTCGAACAATAGTGGCGACATTCCCATTATCTGCATCAACTCAGATGGTTCGCTCGGGCCCACAGATGAGTTTCGAACCACATCGACTGAAATATACTACACAAATTCAAATGTAAACAACACCACACTGGAAAAATATTTGAGCATCCCTCTATTTCAGGAGATTGCGTTCGCCTTAGAAAATGTGCATGAAGATTGCAAAAAATGCGAATGGGTGAAGATCTGTCGCGGCGGATCCATTACAAATAGATTTAGTATAAAAAATGGTTTTAATAATGCCTCAGTATACTGCGAAGGCCTTAAGGTATTTTATCGTGGTGTGTTGGATTATTTAAAAGAGAATACTTCTTTTGATGAACGTCAAATAATATCAAAATTTGGGAATGTTTTTTTAGGGGAAACAGATATTCCTTGATTGTTGAGTGCGCTGACTAAGTTTTTTGTTGAGCTACCCCAGTATTTAGAAGGAAAGAATCCTGGGGATAATCCTATAGATGTGTGAATGATATTTTTACTTATTGAGCCAAGAATATCGCTGACGGTTTTTATTTGATTGGATTGTTCTTCAGTGCTTCGGAGGTTCTCTGTTTTTCTGTACTTCTCCGCTGATCCATCTAGAAAATTATTGAAATAGTCCATATCAAAATGTAGTAAAATGTTAGCATTAGAAGGGATGTGTTCTATGACCTCTTCAATGGATCTCGACTCAAAGCGAGTATGCGGATAATCAGTGCCCCTTTCAAGATCACCGTAAATATTTTTCATTCGAAGTATGTTGGGATACCTTGCGCTAAAAACACTATCCTCGATAAAGTCTACTTTATACCTGTATTTTTTAAAGCACCCCTTAAATTGATTAATATAAAAGACATTCACTTTTTTAAAAAACATAGGAAGAATACTGATGTAATTAGATATACCTATACTTCCTATCGCTATAGCAACAAAAAAATCAAACAGTTTTTCTTTAGATATAGGCGCTCCTCTTAACAAATCAAAGTATTCACCTGTGTGTCTGTTTATCCCAATAAGAGGATTTGCCATATCCTGATGAGAATCAAAATGGATTAATGCGATCTCTTCTGTATCTTGTAATTTTTTTTTATGAATGATATCAATCCATCCAAGACTGGACCAAGAATCATTCAGGCATAACAAGCTATTTTCGTCCCAGCAAAAATAAAATGGCAGCAAAGATTTATAAAAAACAGGGAACAATTCTTTTATTTCTTTAAAATAATCCGCATTTTTTTCAACATAATAAAACAACTCATTGTTTCTGGTTAGCTGAATGTCACATAAGATTCCTGAATTAGTATGCTTTATCAAATGATCAGAAAAATAATTATCGTATAAATTATCTAAGCTTTTGTTCCGAAGATCTATCTTTTTTAAAAAAATATTAGATAAAAACCTTGGATCATATTTAACGAGCGCATCTAAATCATTTATCATATTTATTGTTTTACGGTAGCTTTCTTGATTTTATATGATCAGGATGAATGAGTTTTTCCACATCCATAAATTTTCCTTTTTTACTAAAAAAAGAATATGTGTTCATGCTTATTTCATGCTCATTAACCTGGTATGAACAGCCTATTATTTCACCGGGAAAAATCTCTCTATTTGCATAAAAATATGTAAAATCAAATCCATCGTGTTGAATGGTTTTCTCAGACAAATTGCTATCAGCAATCTCTTTTCTTTTTTTTGACGGAATACCAAGCTCTGCTAATTTCTTTTTTGTTGGAAGATGTTGAATATAATGCGTGTGATTACTTTTTCTGGAAGAATCAATAATAAAGATATTTCCGTGATCATCATACGATATAGAACCAGATTTAATAGAGTCTGTTGGATTTTCTCGATCAAAATCAATATCTTCAGATTTAAGTTTTTTTAGCTCCCCAGATATAAAGCCAATTACAGTGTTTTTTTGTATCCTATTTACAGCATATAGACCATAACCAGACTTGTAATCCATATATCTAATCTCAAGACTAGATGTTATTGAATATGGGTCTTTTAGAAAGGATTGAAGAAATTTGTTGCCTCCCTCTACCGCTATTTGAGAATAATCAAAATCAAACCACGCCCTTCCTGTTAAACTTTTTAACTGTGACACAGGAATCATGTAGTGACTTTTATTTTCATCAAAAAATCTAATTTTTTGTCGTAATTGCATTTGATTTTATTCCATTCAAAAATTTTTTCATTGTATCATAAAACCAGTAAGTTTTAATGCAAAAAGTGAGCCAATGAATATAGTCCCATATAAGTCTCTTGCATTAACAGCGTCAGGGAGATGAATGGTTACAACTCGATCTAGGGGGTAAGAAAGCCAATCGGAGTGGTAATGGAGACAGCGCGGCAGGTCGCTTTAATCGCTTATCAGTAGCCAGGGGCGACGTCGCTTTTGGAGCTAGAATGCGCCAACTTGGTAGATGGCCTATCTGGAGCTTTTGTAATCAGTAGGTCCCGAGTTCGACTCTTGGTGCCAGCACAATAAAATCAACGGCTTACATAAATATCCAAAACCTGAAAAATATCATGTAGAAGCTATGTAGAAGAAAAAATTTAATCCAAGCTTAAATCTTTTACAAAATCTCTGCGTTGACCCTCTCATTGGGGGCTCTTCACTAACCCAGCATTCTCCACCATCGGCGCGTGGGAGGGTAAGGCTTCCCTAAATTAGTTAAGCGACCCCCTTGTCTAGACCACTACCCAAAAAAATTAAAGTCCATTCTCACCCTTGTTACAGTTAATAAAAAATCGCTCTATTGTCCGTCTGTTCGCACGTTTGTTTTTCTTTTATTTCCTGCTCAAAATAAACAGAAGCAGGTGTTTTATAATCCAATGCCTGATGCCAGCGCTGTTGGTTATAAAATTCGATGTAAGCGTGTATCGCATTCCGTAATGCTGACACGCTCTTGTATTCATTTAAATAGAACTCCTCGTATTTGAAGCTACGCCAGAATCGTTCGATATAGATGTTATCATTACATCGTCCTTTACCGGTCATACTGATTTTAATCTCTTGCTCCTGCAGATAATGAATCCATTCATCACTGGTAAACTGGCATCCTTGATCACTGTTAATAATTTCGGGTTTTGCACTCGATAGCGCTCTCTTGAGTGCATCCATGCAAAAAGTCGTGTCCAATGTATTGGATAGCGACCAACCCACAATATATCGACTGTATACATCAATCAAGGCGACAAGATACACAAAGCCACCTGGCGCACGCAAATAGGTGATATCAACCATCCACACCTGATTAATACGCTCTATCGGCATATCGCGCAACAGGTAAGGATGAATCGCATGCCGTTTATCACCTTGACTCGTATTTGGGCCAGGATAGATTGCTCTTATCCCACCCGAACTCATCAATCGCTGAACACGCTTACGATTAACCTTGAGGCCACTTGCTCGTAGCTCTTTGGTGATGCGTCGCTACCCGTAAAAGGGTCTTCTTTCCCATGTATCACGAATCACATTGAGCAAATCCATATCGTCGATGTCAGTCGACTTGTCTTTGTAATACAGCGTGCTGCGATTGACTCCCAAGAGGTCGCAGCAACGCCTAATACTGAGAACAGGATGCCCTGCGTTGACTAACTCCTGTCGTCGTCCCCGTGGAACTTGCCCAACACTTTTTTTAAAAAGTCTCGCTCCATGGTCAATTGACCTATTTTCTCATATAGCTTGCCTTGCTCGTGCTCAGCCTCTTTTGCAGTGTCTGCCTTCAGCGCGGCCTTGCTGAATATCTCAGTGCCTTGTTCTACCAGTTGTTTCTTCCATGCTTTAACCTGGGTCGGCGCTACTTCATAACGTTTACAGATATCGTTAAGCGTTTGCTCTCCTTTAAGCATCTGCAATGCAATCTCAAATTTTGATGCTGCTGACCATTTCTTTCGTTTTGCCATTTTTGCCTCCAATGGGAGGGTTATTATGGCCTAAATTTTTGTGAATAAGTGGTCTAAATTGTGGGGGTCATTATAC
>CANJVW010000037.1 GCA_947478495.1 Legionellales bacterium
CGTTATAGAGGTAGGGTGGGCAAATCGCTTTTTGCGTGCCCAACACCAACGTTCGCGCTAGTGGACAAACAAAAAGCATGGGAATTTATTAATTGGTGGGCACGCAAAAAGCGCTTTGCCCACCCTACATTTTTAATTCATTATTTCTGTTCGTCATTTTTTAACAGAGGTGTTACCCACAACCGCGTCAGCGTTTCCTGCAACCGATTTTGAATTTGTCGCTCACCAATATTATCAATATCAATGCGTTCAAGCGGTTGATCTTGCCAAGAACACGCAAACACCGCTTTAGTGCGAAGCCCGGTCTCCGGATCGATCTGCCATTGCAAGCACTGCGCGCAGACGCCTTTCAACATGCATTGCATGGTGCTGTGGACGCTCCCCACCATAGGCGGATTTTTAAGAAAATATTTTTTGTAGAGTTCAAGGCGATGATCTTGGAAGTAATGCATCACGCTCGCATCCCCCATAATGTAAATACGATCGATTTGATCGAGGAGATTATGTTTGGCAGCGTTCTTTGCGTAATGAAACAACGCTTCATGCGCTTGGCCCACATGAGAATAATCCTGAGGGCGTCGCGTTGTGATCGGGGCGCCATTTGTCACAGACCAAATAATCACATCCGTCGCCGCTTCGAGCTGGTCTTGATAAGCCAACTCTTCTTTATCGTGAAAAGCGCCGACATATATCACTTTATTACCTACGGCCCGTGCCGCGTGTCCATAGCTCAACGCAAATGCCATGCTGACTTGATTGCCGATGATGAGAATGGTTTCATGCGTGGATGCTATCTTTGCGCGTACGCCCGTCGGGCCCATGATTGAGACAGGATCACCTATTTGCAGTGTTTGGCAGAGCAGACTGCTGGCGCCTTTTTCAATGACCATGAATCGTAATATTTCTTTTTCTCCGCCAATGGCGAGCAATGCTAAAGGCTCCATAGTCATTGCATTTCTGTCATCCTGAGCAACGCGAAGGATCTCTTCATTAGAATCAGATCCTTCGCGTTGCTCAGGATGACAAAGAGGCTGATGCATTTCATATCGTTGCAATCGAAAAAAGTGACCCGGCTGATAATGTTCAGCCGCCAAGGGTGAATGAACGCTGAGTTCAATGATGTTATCAGCACGGCGTTGAATATCCACCACTTTTGATGAGAAAGCATGCGTCATTTTTTTCGAAAAATCCGCGTATTCGTTATCGCGCAACTGTTCGCGGCTATAAAAAATCTTGTCATTCCCGCGAAGGCGGGAACCCACTCTGCTCTTGGCATGATCGGTGCCGGGGGAAGATGGGTTCCCGCCTTCGCGGGAATGACAAAAAGAGGAGTTGATGTGAGCGGCCGCATCTTTACTGTCTTCTGCTTCTGCATTCAATCGATCTTCAAATAATGCCACAATTTTAGGGTAGGTACGCAAACCCGATGCAATCGCTTTGACGACATTGCCATGAAACACAGGATGTGTGTCACCCACGAGGCTCACGCGGTAATGGTCTTTTTTGTATGAGGTGAAAGGACCAAAATTCGGTTCCTTGCAGTGCGATGCATTGGGCGGAATAGTGAGGCCTTCTTCCGCGTTTTCATAATGATGATATTGGCCTTGGGCTTTTTCAAACGTGCCACGGTGTTCAAATTCATAAGCAACATTAGGCTGCGTGCCCGTTGCGACAAAAATCGCGCGAGCGGGCAGATGAATTGCTTCTGCTGTGGATTCCCACAGACCTTCTGTATTTTTAATGCGTCGATGACAGACCAAACCTTCCGTATGGCCCCATTGATCGAGCATGACACGCGCAGGCTCTAGGCGCTCTTGGTAATAAATACCTTCTTGGAGCGCTTTATGCACTTCTTCGTGATTGCTGATGTAAGCAGGGGATTCTTGCAGGGTTCGTCGATAAACAATGCTGACGCCACCCCATTGATGAATTAGCTGAATAAAATTCGGGAGTTCTTTTTTTGTCGCAGCGCGTTCTCGTTCTTCACGCACGAGTCTCCCGTGAGCGAGATGTTCTTGCAAAATGATTTCAGATGCGGCATCGAGCTCAGAAAGAATATGTTTTTCGCCATAGTGTTCAATCAACTTTTCATAGCGATCCAGGGTTTTTTCAACTTGCGCAATGTAATAGGCTTGCACTTCGGTTGCGGTATCAATGCCTGTGAGTCCTCCGCCAACAACCACAGCAGGCAGACGAACCTGCAAATTGGTTAAGCTGTCTTTCTTCGCGGCATTGCCGAGTTGCAGCGCCATGAGAAAATCATTCGCTTGTCGCATGCCAGGCGCGAGGCTACCCGGAATCGATAACGCCTTTGGAAGGCCTGCGCCGACCGCAATCGCAAAATGATCGAATCCCATTTTCCACGCATCATCAACCGTAATGGTTCCGCCAAAACGCGTGCTGCCGAATACTTGAAAATACGGTCTTCTGACAAGACTTAAATAAATAAGCTTTAAGAAATTCTTATCCCATCGCACCGTGATACCGTATTCCGCCACCCCACCGAATCCCGCCATGAGGCGTGTGTCGAGCGATTCAATGAGATCATCGAAACGGTGAATGGGTTTACTGATGAGATCGCGAGGCAGTGGCTCGATTTTCAACCCATCAAATCCGACAACGGCAAATCCTTCTAATAATAAATGATGGGATAGCGTAAAGCCTGCCGGCCCCATCCCCGCGACCATTACTTTCAAGCCATTATAAGGCTTCATCATCCACTGTGTTTGACGGAGCGGATTCCAGCGGGTGAGTAAATCATATATTTCAACACCCCACGGTAAATGCAACACATCGGTTAACACACGCGTTTCAATTTCAGGGATGTTGACCGGCTCTTGTTTTTGATAGACGCAGGCTTTCATGCAATCATTGCAAATGCGATGCCCTGTGGCAGGACACATGGGATTATCAACCATCACCATCGCGAGTGCCGCCAACCCAAACCCTTCTTTTTTTAAATACTGCATTTCCGAAATTTTTTCTTCAAGCGGGCAACCCGTGAGCGTTACATCGAGCGGATTTTTTTTAAATCCAAGCGCAGGATCACTTTTTTTAAGCGGAAATCCCTTGGAGCAAAAATCCCCTTCGTGATCATGACAATAAATGCAATAGTGCACTTCATTTTGCACGTCGCGTGCATTCATGCGTGTGTCTGTCAAAACAAATCCATCACGTTGTCGCAAATCAACCGAAGGCGCCATGATGCGCTCTAACGGATCATCTTGAATCGTACTGATAGAAACAAGTTGCTGATGATCAAGCCGTTTAGGGATATGAAAACTACTCCAGCCTTTGACAAACGCTTTTGCCTCGGGCGTGATGAGCGCATGCGCACACCATTGCGTGAGCTTTTCAGTTGCCTCAACCTGTTCCTCAGGGTTTTGGATGAGGGGTGTTGCAAATAATCCAATGGCGAGCTCTGTATCCTCTGTTTTAAGAGGAGATGATGCGAGTTGAGTCATGAGCCATTGATGCAAATGATCAAAATCCTGTAAAAGATCGGGATGCGCGGATTTTTTCTTGGCGCGGTGCAATACAAAGAATTTTTTGAACGCCATGACGGGATCGTGGCTGAGTGTTTGGGCTTGCAATAGCGCCGCTTCTTTTTCGATGTCAAATAGGTTAATTAAAAAAGCATCCAATACAACAGATACGCGAATCAGCAGCTCACTGAGATCGGTTGGCGAGAACTCACGCGTTGTATTGCGATAAGCGATTAAATCAGTATGCCACTCAGGTTGATCAGAATTTAATCTATTTAAAAAGGCGTCGTCTAATTGCTTTAAGCCTTTTGAGTGGAAAAGGGTGTCATATGCGAAACCGGTGAGCGTGAGAGCAGGTTTTGTCATAAATAGTCAGATGATCCCTTGAATATGGTTATTCTGCCCACATAACCTCTATATCGCAATGATTTTAATAGGAGATACCGCATGCAAGCTGAAACCACACACACCGAAAAAAGACACTTTCAAGCCGAAGTGGAGCAATTACTGAAAATTGTCGTTCATTCGCTTTACAGCAACAAAGAGATTTTCCTTCGAGAGCTGGTCTCGAATGCGTCTGATGCGGCGGATAAACTGCGATTTGAAGGACTGTCTGATGGGGCGCTATACGAATCCGATCCTGACCTTAAAATAAAAATCAGCTTTGACGCAACAGCTCGAACCCTCACGATTAGTGATAATGGTATTGGTATGACCCGCGAGGAAGTCGTGGACAACTTAGGCACCATTGCCAAATCCGGTACGCGCGAATTTTTGTCGCAATTAACAGGCGATCAAAAAAAGGATGCGCATTTGATCGGTCAGTTTGGCGTAGGGTTTTATTCTGCGTTTATTATTGCGGATAAAGTGACGGTGCAAACGCGTCGTGCAGGCCTCACCTCCGAGCACGGTGTCGTTTGGGAGTCGAGCGGAACAGGCGAATACACGATTGCGAACATCGATAAACCGACGCGTGGTACGGATATCATTTTGCATGTCAAAGAGAGCGAAGAAGAATTTCTCAATGATTGGCGATTACGAAATGTGATCACCAAATATTCGGATCATATTAGCTTGCCTATTTTAATGAAAAAAATGCAGAAGGCAGAAGATCAGGCGACAGAGACCGAAACAGAATGGGAGAAGGTGAATCGTGCAACAGCCTTGTGGACTTTGCCTAAAAATTCGATTTCGGATGAGCAATATAAAGAGCACTACAAACATTTATCCCACGATTTTGAAGACCCGTTATTGTGGTCACACAATCAAGTGGAAGGTCATTTGAATTATACGAGTTTATTGTATATTCCATCAAAAGCCCCATTTGATTTATTTCAACAACAATATCAGCGCGGTTTAAAGCTTTACGTGCAACGCGTTTTTATCATGGACAAAGTCGAGCAATTTCTGCCGTCTTATTTACGCTTTGCGCGGGGTATCGTCGATACCAACTCTCTCCCGCTTAATATTTCTCGTGAAATACTACAAGACGATGGCACCGTCACAAAATTGCGCACCGCACTTGTGAAGCGTATTTTAGATATGTTGGACAAGTTGAGCGTTGATGAACCTCAACAATACGACACATTCTGGACCCAGTTTGGTAATGTTTTAAAAGAAGGTCCGTCGGAGGATTTTGGAAATCGTGAACGCATTGCAAAATTGTTGCGTTTCGCATCAACCCATACCGAAACCTCTTTGCAGAATGTATCGCTAGCGGATTATGTGAGCCGCATGAAAGAACCGCAGAAAAAGATTTATTATATTACCGCAGAATCGTTTAATGCCGCGAAAGCAAGCCCTCATTTAGAAATTTTCCGAAAAAACAATATCGAAGTGTTGTTGTTGTCAGATCGTATCGATGAATGGTTGGTGAGCCACTTAACGGAATTTGAAGGGAAAACACTGCATTCTGTTGCAAAAGGTGACCTTGATTTGGCGGAATTAGGTAATCAAGCGGACAGCGCTCAAAAAGAAGAGATTAAAAAGGAATTTGAAGGGATTGCTGAACGCGTCAAGAAAGTGTTGGGCGATCAAATTAAAGAAGCGCGCTTAACGGATCGTTTAACGCATTCACCGGCGTGTTTGGTGGCAGAAGAGCACGGCATGGGTATGCAGTTGCAGCGATTGCTGAAAGCCGCAGGTCAAGAAGTGGATGAAGTAAAACCCATTTTTGAATTAAACCCCGACCATCAGCTAATCAAAAAACTAAATGACGAGCAAGACGAAGATAAATTTGCGGAATGGACACACATTTTATTTGACCAAGCGTTTTTGGCAGAGGGCGGTCATTTGAAGGATCCTGCGTTGTTTGTGCAGCGGATGAATAAGTTGTGGTTGGAAAACCTAAATTAATTGATTGGTAGGGGCGCGTGGCGCGCGCCCTTGACAAAACGTACGGTATAGCGTACATTTAATGTATTCGTTTTGCAGGAGAGGCTTGCATGATTTATACCGCAACACAAGCAAGATCCAATTTATATAGGCTGATTGATCAGGTTAATGAATCTCATAAGCCTGTTCATATTAGCGGTAAAAAAACAGGCGCAGTCCTTGTGTCAGAAGAGGATTGGTCTACGATACAGGAAACACTCTATCTGCTGTCTATTCCTAAAATGGCTGAAAGCATTAAGAAAGGTTTAAAAACACCTCTGCAAAAATGCGATAAGGATTTGAATTGGTAGCGAAATGGAAGGTCGTCTACACCAAGCAAGCACAAAAAGATGCTAAAAAAATAGTTGCTGCAGGATTTAAAGAGAAGGTTAGTAAATTGCTTCGATTGCTTGAAATCAATCCTTTTCAAAATCCGCCTGTCTATGAAAAATTAATGGGTGATTTAAATGGTGCTTATTCACGACGAATTAATATTCAGCATCGTTTAGTTTATCAAGTGCATTCTCAGGAAAAAACAATTAAAGTTATTAGGATGTGGACGCATTATGAATAAGTGGGTAGGGTGAGGTAGGGTGGGCAAAGCGTTGTTTGCGTGCCCACCACCGTGCCAAAGCGTTGGTGGTGGGCACGCAAACAACGC
>CANJVW010000038.1 GCA_947478495.1 Legionellales bacterium
AATCAATGAGAAAAAATCAAAAATCTTTACAGACCAATGATGCTTAGCAGATAATGCCAGCGAGCTTCGGCGCTAACTGCCCGGATGTTGCCGGAATCAGTGGTCGCTTGCAGACTGGAATCGATGGTCGTTTCGATCGGAATACGCAGTCTATCGAAGATGGAGGAGTGTATCGCTGCGTTGCGGTTACTTCAATGATCTCATCGATTTTAAGAGTGGCTGGTTTTTGTTCTAAGGCATTCCATTTTGTAGATAGAAGATCCCCGGAATTGACTGGAACACACTCATCGTGCACTCCAATTGCACTCCAGTTAAATATCGAAATTTTGGGTTTTAAGTGTAACCGATTGATTTTATTGGTGGGCGATACTGGGATCGAACCAGTGGCCCCTGCCGTGTGAAGGCAGTGCTCTGCCGCTGAGCTAATCGCCCCTGGGCTCGCAATTATGCCAGGCCATGCTCGTGAGGGTCAAGCGATGAACGGGCTCTTATTGTGGAATCCTTGATTCAACTGTAGAATGTGGAACATTTTTATTGGATCATAAGAGACTCAAAATGCTTAAAAAAAGACTAATTTATTTTATCATGCTGATCGCCTTCTAGCGCCACGCTTTTGCTTTAATGGATATATTAAAATAGCGGTACCACTGATAAACTAGCGCTATTTCATTCAGGATAATTCCTATGACCGTCGTCACACGCTTTGCGCCCAGCCCAACCGGGTTTCTTCATATTGGTGGCGCACGCACTGCGCTTTTCTGTTGGCTGTATGCTAAAAAAATGAAAGGTAAGTTCATTTTACGCATTGAAGATACCGATATTGAGCGCTCAACACAAGTTTCCGTCGATGCCATTCTGGATGCCATGGCTTGGTTAAATTTAGATTATGATGAAGGCCCCTATTATCAAACCAAGCGATTTGATCGTTATCGCGAGGCAATGGATCAATTACTGGAAGAGGGCAAAGCCTATCGCTGTACCTGCTCCAAAGAGCGATTAGAAGCGCTGCGCGCCGAGCAAACTGCCAACAAAGAAAAACCCCGATACGATGGCCATTGTCGTGATAAAAAAAAGGGTGAGGCCAAACCCTTTGTTGTGCGCTTTCGCAATCCTCAAGAAGGCGTGGTTGAATTCAACGATTTAATTCGAGGAAAATTAATTTTTCAAAATAGCGAACTCGATGATTTAATTATTGCGCGAACCGATAGCACACCAACCTATAATTTTACGGTGGTGGTGGATGATAACGATATGAAAGTCACGCACGTGATACGCGGCGATGATCACATCAACAACACGCCTCGTCAAATTAATATGCTGCGCGCATTGGGCGCAACACTACCCATTTATTCGCATGTCTCGATGATCTTAGGAGCAGATGGCAAGCGATTGTCTAAGCGCCATGGCGCAGAAGGGGTGATGGAATATCGCGAAGACGGATTTCTGCCCGATGCGTTATTAAATTATTTAGTGCGATTAGGGTGGTCTCATGGCGACCAAGAAATTTTTTCACGTGATGAGTTAATTCAATTATTCGACATGGATCATATTAATAAATCACCTGCAGCATTTAATCTTGAAAAGCTATATTGGCTCAATCAGCATTACATGAAAACCAGCCCAATCGATGTTGTCGCGAAAGAATTAGCGTGGCATATGGATCGCTTAAAAATCGATACAACGTGCGGCCCTTCATTGGCTGAGATCATCTCTGCGCAAGCAGAACGTGTGAAGACACTAAAAGAAATGGCAGAAAGAAGCCGCTATTTTTATGAAGACGTCTCTTACAATGATGAATCGGTCAAAAAAAATATTACACCTGAAGCATTGCCCGCTCTCACCATGCTACAGGAGGCATTGACGAATCTTCCTGAGTGGAACAAAGAATTGTTACATAAAACGTTAGAAGACGTTGCCGAGAAATGCGCTATTAAGCTCGGCAAAATAGCACAGCCATTACGCGTTGCGGTCACAGGCGATACGGTTTCACCACCCATTGACCAGACGCTGGTGTTGCTCGGCCGAGAGAGAACCTTGGAGCGGTTGAAAAGGGCGATTTTCGATTGACAAAAGCAGTGGGGCTGATAGAATCGCTTTTCTGCTGTAAGCGGGGCTATAGCTCAGCTGGGAGAGCGCTTGCATGGCATGCAAGAGGTCGGCGGTTCGATCCCGCCTAGCTCCAGAAACAGACAGAATTTGTATAAGTCTTGTCCCCATCGTCTAGAGGCCTAGGACACCGCCCTTTCACGGCGATAACACGAGTTCGAATCTCGTTGGGGACGCCAAATACAACAAAGAGCTACGGACTCAAACGACGAGGAGAATGGCTCCTATCCTCTGCTTGCCCACGAGAATCAGCTTCTTTAGATATTGCATCTTGTACAGCCAGTGAGACGCGACAGTCATCTAGACCTATCTCAAGATCCCCTAAAAGCCCACTCATGGCTTGATCTACACTTTGACCAGATGCGAGCATTTTATTGAGGCAATCTCTTTTTAAAGCGTCTAACTCATACCGTATCGCATCAGTTTTGTCTGTTATCTCTGCGATAGCGTCAAATCGTACATTTATCTCTGCGATAGCGTCAAATCGTACATTAATCTCGTGCACCTCAGCTTCTTCCTGTATTGCAGTTTGCACCTCAGCTAAAAACTTAGATTGTGAATCTGTAGCAGTCGTTAAAAGATCCTGCATGACTTGCTCTGCATTTTTATTGGAGTCGTGCACCTGGAGCTGTTTGATGCAATATTCCTTTAAGCGCTCTATTTCTTTGTCTATCGCCGCATGCGCTTCCTCTTTGCTTTCTCTAGCAGGCAGATACCTTATAATAGCCTGAAATCGCTCTTCTATGATTGCAAGATCGCGAGTCAATGCATCCTCCTCAAAAAAACTGACATCTGAGACTGTGGCTGTGTATAAGTGTGAGGGTTCCAGTTTAAGATCATCATCGCTTGGATTTTCGATCACCTGAGAATTATCTTCCGTAGCGCTTGGTTTTTTTATCTTTTCAATTTGATCGAGCATACGACTCGTATTGCTTTGAAATACACCTCTTGTTTTTTCAATATCCTGAGCAAGTTCATCAAGAATAGCAACAAATTTTCTTGGTTCGTTTTTTTCATCTTTTAGGATCGCATGGATGGCTTTCTCAACAGCCTGATATTTTTTTTCTCCTTTTTTGGTGTGAACAAATAATTCTTCCAACTGCTTGGCGGCATGTAACTTACTCTCAGGAAGCCTATTTTCTTTTGTTAATGTCGCATCAAGATCCTGTTTCAATGTGCCAAGTCTTTGAGCTGTATCCGTTCTTCGCTCAGATTTGAATATTCCAATATCATTTACCTGCTTTTGCAGCCCCTCAAAAATCTTAGGTAAAGCGTAACAAATTAGCAGATCGCCACCTTTTCTAATCTCTTCAATTTTTTGTATCGATTTTTCAAGGGCTTTGTATTTTTTACCCCGTAATTTTACTGATTTCTTAAAATCTTCTAGATTTGCAATAGCCCGATCTGCAATAACAATGGCTCTTGTGCTGCCATTAGGTATAGTCGCCGACGCAATATCGGTTTCTGTGAGCGATTTTTCTTTCTGTTTCATTACATTTTCTAGGGCGGCGGCGGGTGTCATCTTGCTAAGCGCTATTAAAAAATCATTTGCTGCCTTGGAAGAAGAATATTTATCCGATAATTTCGCTATCTCCTCGATCCCATTAATCGCATTAATTTTTTTTGATGCCACTTTTTTTGCAATATCAGTCGCTTCTTTTCTTGATGCTGGATCGGCTATCGCCTCAATAGAGAGTCTTTTGAAGAAATCATTAGCTTCTGATGAGTTCAATTTATCTGTTATCTCTGTCATGTATACGATGTTATCTTTAAATGTCTCTTTGCTCAATTCTTCCCTGGCCGCTAGTCGCTGAAAAGTGCTTGAGTGTGTTTTTATTGCATCCATTAGTTTATTAACATGATCATATCGTGCCTCAAGAGCTTGATATTTTTCTATTTTTAGATCTTTTGCCTTTAATGCTTCATCTATTTCTATCAATATTACCATTGCATCCATTTTTATAGAATGTTCTTCTGTTGTTTTAGTGGGAGCATTTCCTATTTTTTTTATAGTTTCACGTAACGTATCTCGTTTTAAAATCAACTCTTGAGTTTTTTGAATCTCATTGAATTGTTCTTTAAATTTTACGTATTGCTCTGGTGTGGCAATATGAATCGTATCCTTTAGAGCAATAAATGCCCTCAACACATCTGGTTTTGGGTCTAATGGATCAGGTGGTTTCTTGCCCCCTATATTTTCAATGAGGGTGTTTGCACGCAATAATAAACTATATTTTTCATTAATAAACTGCTGTGCTTTCGGTATTTTTTTACTCGATTTTGTGAGGGGTTTTTCTGAGGCGAATGTAGCAAAAAGCTTGGATTCGATGGGATCATCTAATGCCCTTAGTTCTGCTGACAACTTACCGAGGAGCGCTGAACCATTGAGAATACTTTCAGCAATGCGATTTTGCAAATCAATCGCTGCAGCGAGACGCCCTGGCAAAGGAGGCTTTGCTGTTTGCAAGCCAGTCACGCGTGCTGCAATAGCGTCCCTCAGTTGAAGTTGCGACCATAGCAACAAAATAGGACGGCGATCCAATTCTTGTCGGTGTGCTAATTGTGTGTTGTGCCATGATAATACATCAAACGCTAAGAAACCATCTCTCAGGTGCTGTCTCGCCTCTGTCGCCAGTTTTTTTGTTTCAGGAAGAAACGCGGAATCGCCTTCGATCTTGCTGAGTTTTTCTTCAAGCGCTTGAAGTTCTGCTTGATTTTTTGCAGCGATTTCTGCCGGAGCAGGATTGGGAGGAGAGGCTGTTAAAGTGAAGCCATTCAATTCTCTCTTAAAAACATTAACATTACTCTCTCCCAGAATAGCAAATTTAATTCCTTTAAATGCTCCCGGTCTTTTTTCCAATTCTTCTTTGTAGATCTGAGCCACTCGTTCCGGCGGATTCCCGAATGCACCGCAACCAAATGCGCTTAAGACAGCATATTCTTGGTTTTTTTCAATCATGGTATCTAATTGCGCTGCAATTTTGCGTCGCATACTCGTTTCATTAAATGGATGCACTCGATTTTCTTTTGAGCCATCTGCTAATGTCGCTTGATACAATAAATTATCTGCTGCAGATCGCAGTTCATGTACCTCGAAATATTCTTCTTTTTTTAGAGGCTTATATCCTGCGATAGGTTGTGCTTTATTCTGATGATCTATTATTTCGCATCCTCGGGTAACAACCAAGGGATGATCCAAATCAAGAGGCACTCTGCCAGGCGGACTGCCTTCGGCATTAATGAGGGCGGTCATCGCACTGGTATAGAGATAACCTCGTAAACTCCCCCTCTAAAGACACAATCCAAAATTGAAGTTTTCTGGCATGATAGCAACCAGCCAGGAGACCAGAAATGAAGAAATCACGATTCACAGAAAGCCAAATTATATCGATCTTGAAAGAAGTCGAAAGCGGGATGAAGGTGC
>CANJVW010000039.1 GCA_947478495.1 Legionellales bacterium
ATACCAACGAACGATGAGTAAGATAATGTCTTTTTGGAAGTGACGCCATTTGAAGCTGATCATTGCGCTGATCCTATTTCAGAATTTTGACGCACTATACTATAGTGGCGGATTTTTTGGGACAGAACCGATCCCCAGGGCTCCCTATTGACCGGCTATTTTTGATGACAGACAAGGTATCCTGTTGTCAAAAATAGCGGGTCACCCAGCGCACGGGTGCGTACTGTCGCAAGAGCGCTAAACTCGATAGGCAGCGAGCGAATGATTAAATTGATTTATCAATAAGATGATTTTTTTAAAATAACACGCAATTTTTTTAATCCAAGCAAAAATGATTGGGAAGTAAAATCGAATTTACAGAAAGAAAGTTGCTTTATCTTTTATCTATGATCGGATTAGGTGGTAGATGATTTTTATTCTGCTATGTGCTGGTGATAAATCTGGCCAAGAAAAAAATATTGAGAAGGCGAAGTTTTCATATGCTCAACTATCTCAGACGTTTGTGCACATGTTTCTGAGTGTGCTCCCCCAATAGGGTGATTCACCGTTATTTATAAATGTGCACGTCGTAGGCTTGACGATACACCTACCGCCTCTACAGGAGATTGCCGCTGAGGGGGATTACCTGCCAAACTAGAGACACCTAACAACTTTTTTTCATTATCTTTTTGTACCTCCGCTCTCAGCCAGCGGACTCGCTTTACACATCCATCCAAGGTTTCTCTTGTCAATTTAGGCAAAACCTTGGCTAATTCATTTTGATCAAGTTGAGATATACCCTGTGCATTGATTGAAACGGTAATATGAAACGGAGGAACTGTTAATACTGGAACAACGTTCTTTACTTTTCGTCGATTTAATTCGCCCACGATCATTTTTTCAAATTGAAGCAAATCGCGCGGCGCCAAAGAAGCCAGCATCGTATCAATATAGGTTTTTCCATCTAAAATATGATTCATTTCATGCCAGAGCACCACAGCATCCATATTCTTCATTGTTTTTGTTACCCGTGCCATTCCTTGTGTCGGATCTAAATACGTGACCATTATTTCCTTAGGGCTTAATACTGTACATCGATTGGGGCTCGGCACACTTAAACAAGCATGATTAAATGGCTGTATTTCTTTGCTAACGCGCAGAATTTCTGGATTAACCATAATCATGGCATCGGGAAAGACGGTGCCTGGGTAGCGTTTTTTGACACCCTCAATGTGGGCGTTGCCATGAACGGGGTCATTCTTAAAAACACCTACAATAGCAAATTGATAAGGATTTTCAATTTCTGCGCACTGATTCGCCGCTATTCCGCCACCGCTAGTCTTGACCAATCTATCTTTTGCAATAGAAATTTGGGCGAACAAATCTGCGCGCTGCTTATCGGTAGGATGAGATGGAAAGAGTCCACCTTGTTTATGTAAAACAGGATCCCCGATTACACGTATCAAAGGAACCGTCTGTGAAATATAATAACATCCCTCTTTCTGCTCCTTATAAAGAGCATGACGATGAATTATCTCTTTTCCCTTTAATGTTTTCACGCCTATTTTATATTCTAAAAAAGGCCCTTCGCCGTTAGCATTGGTATACGTGCTACAAAACTCCAGAGAATGCCATTTTGTTACAGTGGCCGAAAAACCACATAAATTCTCTAAATCTTTCTCTTTAGTTATAGAAGTACGTTTTATAAAATCAGCCGCTGCTTCTACTACGGTTGGATCATCGTCTTGTAAATGCGCCACAGCCGTCATGCGAGATACTAACGTTTCAATCGGAGCTTTTGGATAGTAGGTTGGATCTTTTATTTTGTCTTTAAAAGTATCAAAAATAGTTTTCATGAAGGGCGTGGCAGATGTTTTTAGCATAAAGACTTCCTCATCAATGTGAGCAGAATGGAAACGATGATACGCGACTGTTTAGGACCTATCAAATTTACTCTCTTCTTAAGCGTCGGAAACCATTTAGAGAAACACGAGAGTTTAGAAAAGAGTGCTGATCTACACGATTTTTTATAACATTCTGTTAACATTCGCAAAAAACGAATCTAATCCATCCTGCCTTACATATTACTGATGCGCAGAAACACCTTAAGGAAAGTGTGGCTAATTTTGAACTACCTATTTTGATAATGGATTTAACTGTCACTTATTTTCTCCTGGGTTTCTATTAATAAGGAAATTAAAGTAAAAATAGCGGTCAATATCAAAAGTAACGCTGGCGCTGTTTGATGGTGCGTTAATTTTGTAAGGTATAAAGCTAACAATGGTGCCGTACCGCCAAATAAGCTCATGCTTAAATTAAATGAGATACAGCTTCCTGAAAATCGAGTGCTGACTGGGAAGCATTTTATAATAGAATACATAATTGCTCCCGCGCTCATTCCAAGTAAAATAGAAAAAAGAGTGTAAGCTACGATAATAGGAATTAATGATCCGCTCGACAAAAACAAAAAAATTGGATAGGAAAACAATAGGAATCCGACAGTGGAAGTTAAAAGGGGGGCCTTCGGTCCTGCTTTATCTACCCATTTTCCTACGATGAGACTGACAGCGAACGTTAATAAAAATTCAACAGAACATATCAACATGGTTTGATAGCGATGCATATGATCTATATCAATAGTATTTGGGATGTAAACAGCAAAAAGATATACAGCAACAGCAAATAGTGACGTTAAAAATGTTATCCTAATAAGCGATAATTTATTTTTCTTAAATAGATTAATCAATGGATTTGTTGCTATTGAATGCTTTAAGAGAGCCTCATTAAACTCTTGTGATTCTGGTTGTTTTATTCTAGCTACTAAAGTAGCTAATCCTATTATGCCGCCCAATATAAAAGGTATTCGCCATCCCCATGATAATAGAGCAGGCTCGTTTAACGCTGAAAATATTAAAGCAGAGATGATTGAACCTAAAAATAGTCCTATATATACACTACCGAGAACAACACAACTTGCATACCCTTTTTCGTTTTGAAATGCATTTTCAGATAAAAACAGTGCAGCGCCAACTTCTTCGCTTGTCATAGATAGCCCTTGACTGACTCTAAAACAGAGAAGCATGATGGGCGCTGTGATACCGATTTGTGAGTATGTGGGAAGAAGGCCGATCCCTAATGTTGAGATAGCCATAACTCCTATTGAAATAATAAGAGAAACCCGTCTCCCTTTTTTATCGCCTACGTAACCTAACACAATTGCGCTAAATGGCCTTACTATGGAACCCGTTGCAAACACAGCAAATGTTGCCAGTAAAGAAGAATATTTATCTTGAAACGGAAAAAATAATGTGCCGATAATGTTTGCAAAATATCCATATATAATGAATTCATATAATTCAAGAATATTACCGGCAACACACGCTGGGATAAATTTTCTCCAATTATTTTTCATAGTATTCTCGTTAGCTTAAAATGTGAGATTTTCTATTGAAATCCACAATGATGATGTTATCAGGACGTTCATTTGAACATGGTTCGATTTTATTTTTTAATTCATTAGTGAATGAGTGATTTTCTGTGTACCTATCAGGTGGTTTTCCGCCCTGAAAAGTATAAAATTTTTCAATAACTGGTGATTCATAATTACCACAGTAGAGTTGATACGTTTCACGCATATTGGAATATGCGTAATCTCCTATCTGTAAAAATAAATTAATTCTATTGATTACGTGCGATTGAAAATTTTGATCGAATTTTTTAGTTGCAAATGAGTAAATTAAATAAAAATCATTCCATTTTCTAACAAGCATAAAACCATATCTTAATCCCAGTCGTTCTTCTCGTATTTTTCTGATCTTTTCTGAGTGTACTTTATTTAGAATTGCTTCATTCCACCAATAAAATTCAAAATTCTTATAATATTCTGGGCAAATAATCCCATCATATTCTGCAAGCCCTTGGCTGCATATCTCAAAAGCATGTTGCGGTGTACTTGAGAAAAACAACATTTCACCAGCTGGGTTAACAAGGTCAAGAGAAAAATGTTCTATCCCATGGAGACCGATTATATCACCAAAGACCATTTTTATTTGATGATAATGTATAAATGAAATATCGATTACTGAGGCATGCAGCATAATTCTTCCATTATATTAAAGTATTAACCAACCATTTTATCTTTAATTAGGTTAGTGTCAGGTGCTGCGCCTCGTTTTAATGATGCAAAAGTTAGATTAATTATTTTTTCTTTTTCTGTTTCGTTTGCTGTGAGCGTTGATATGATATTATAAATATCAAAACAATAATTGATTAATTCTTCATAAGATAATGGTATTGATTTATCATTGAATAATGTTTTTGCGAGGAATAATATTTTTTTCAATAGAGCAACATTAAAAATCTCAGATTGATTTGATTCTTGCAAGAAAGGCTGTGAAATGGAAAAGTTTTCCTGTGATATGGTAGCTTTTTTTTCATAATTGATTGTTCCAAAATAAGGTTCGCCACTACCAGTTAATAACCAATACGGATTAACTTGTAAAAGCTCGCTATAATTAATAATTAATTCTGCGTTGATACTTCTTTTTCCTGTTTCGTGCTGCGCATAAGTCGATGGCGGTATGGAATGACTGCTTCCAAAATCTCTAGCTGTTTTATAGCCAGCTGCTTTACGAGCCGCTTTTAATCTTCTGGCAATTTCTTTTGCTAATTCTGTTGGCATTTTCTGTTTGACCAAAATAAATTCATTTCGAGGATAATAACACATATTGAAAATATTTTAAAAAAATACTTGAAATAATGGTTCTGTCGCAAAAAATCCGCCACTATAGTATAGTGCGTCAAAATTCTGAAAGAGGATCAGTGTAACGCCCCCCACTAATACCGGTCCACCTAGTTATCAATAACGACTAGGAGTAAGACTAGTAATATGACTATATCAAACACAGTAGAAGCAGTAGAAATTTTTCATAACACCCAACGCAGAAAACGCTGGGCAGCCATTGAAAAGGGTTCTGTCGCAAAAAATCCGCCACTATAGTATAGTGCGTCAAAATTCTGAAATAGGATCAGCGCAATGATCAGCTTCAAATGGCGTCACTTCCAAAAAGACATTATCTTACTCATCGTTCGTTGGTATGTATCTTATTCCTTAAGC
>CANJVW010000040.1 GCA_947478495.1 Legionellales bacterium
AAAGCGCGCGTGACATAAAATAGGAAAAAGGGATGGCGCCGCCCGCATTAACAATATCGTCGCGAATCAGGTGAGTTAAATGCTGACTGCGTTCAATGGCGTCAGTTGAAAAAATAGGGGTCATCATAAGACAAGCATTATAGGAGAATTTGTGGCAAAAAAATATCTAAAAGTGGCTTTAATCACAGGTGCAGCCCGACGTATCGGAGCTCATATTGCAACCCATCTTCACGCCCATGGGATGAATATCGTATTGCACTATCATCGCTCTGAAAAAGCGGCTAATGCATTATGTCGAGGGCTCAATAAAAAGCGGCCTCAATCAGCGACCATAGCGTATGCTGATTTATCTGTGCTGTCGGATATTGATGCCCTTACAAAAAAAGCTCACCAAGCCTGGGGGCAATTGGATGTTCTCGTCAATAACGCATCGACTTTTTATAAAACACCCGTCGGAAAAATAAAAGAAATGGAATGGAATACATTAATCGATACCAATCTTAAGGCACCCTTTTTTCTAGCGCAATCCGCTTTTCCTTTTTTGAAAAAACAAAAGGGTTGTATTATTAATATTGTCGACATTCATCACACCCGCCCCATGAAAGATTATTCCGTCTATTCCATTTCAAAGGCAGGTTTGCATATGTTAACGCTGACATTGGCGCGCGAGATGGGACCTTTTGTGAGAGTGAATGCGGTATCGCCTGGCGCCATCATATGGCCCGAGGGGAAAAATACTTTACCTGAAAAACAGAAGAAAAAAATTCTCGATCATTCCGCCATGAAAAAAGCAGGTCATCCAGACGATATTGCGAAAGCTGTTTTATTTTTAGTGAATGATGCACCCTATGTCACAGGACAAGATATTGCGGTGGATGGCGGGCGATCACTATTCATTTAATGTAGGGTGGATTAGGCATTTTTTGCCGCAACCCACTCAATATATTTTCCTTAAATAAAAAGATAAAATGTATTTGATTTGGTGGATTACGGCAAAAAACGCCTAATCCACGCTACATTATATATTCGCCAACTCTTGCAAATAATTTATTAAATCACTTGCCAATAACCCGCGCTCACCTTGTATCCTTGCAGCACGATCACCTGCTGATGCATGAATCAATACACCCCATCGAGCAGCATCAAACAACGATACATGCTGCGCCAAAAGACCGCCAATAATACCGCTCAGCACATCGCCCATACCAGCAGAAGACATTCCTGGATTTCCAGCATCATTCACGCTCCACTCATCTGCCGTACAGACAATCGTATCCACGCCTTTCAAGACAGTCACGCCACCGTATTTTTGTTGTAATGTCTGCGCGGCTATCAAACGATCCCTCTGAATATCCTGAACGCTCCATCCCAATAATCGCGCGGCTTCTCCAGGGTGGGGAGTCAAAATCCATTGATCAGAATAACAAGGATTTTTTGCCAAACAATTCAATGCATCCGCATCGACTACTTTTTCTTTTGCTGTAGAAAGACATAAGCGTAACAACGATTCAGACCACGCTGTTTGCCCTAATCCCGGACCTACCACAACGACGCTCGATTTTTCTAACAATGGCATCATTTCTTTCGATTTATTAATACCGTATGCCATGATCTCAGGGCGACTACTCACGATAGCCGATACATGATCCGGCTGTGTCGCCACACGAACAAGACCCGCACCTACGCGTAACGCGGCTTCCCCGGCTAAACGAACCGCACCTGGCATCCCATAATCTCCCCCGACCACCAAAACAGAGCCATACAACCCCTTGTGTGAGTCTCGTGGACGAGGCGGCAATATCGACTGAAATTGATCAAGCGTGATGGGAACACGTTTTTTCATAGCACACCTTTTAACAGTTTCGCCTATCTATAGCATAAACCATAACTCTCCATTAAAATAGCCGCATGAAAACACCCGCCATCACAACGCTAAACACACCGGATGTGATTAACACCGCATCGCGATTGACGCACGAGGGTCGCTTAGCGATATCCGATAATCAACTTATTTTTCTGAACATTGATGATGCCTATATTCATCAATTATTTCCTTTATTGAAAAATGAAGCTACTCAAAAACCCGATTATTTTCGGGAAAAATCGGCAGGCGCGCATATCAGCGTGATCTACCCTGAAGAAAATACAATAATCGATAAAAAAGAGATTGGACAACAGCATGTGTTTACAATCAAAGAAATGGTGACAGCCGTTATTGGCGAAAAGACCTACTATGCTCTTTTAGTAGAATCGCCTAGCCTTTTAGCATTAAGAAGACGCTATATGTTGCCTGATCTATTAAATTTTAAAGGATATGCAATAGGATTTCATATTACCATTGGTGTCAGTAAGCCACAGGAAAAAATATGACTCCCGCTATTTTAAAAGGTACGTTTATTCAACTGGAGCCGCTCGATACATCGCATAGAGAAGCGCTCTCTAGCGTTGCAGAGAATGATGCGATATGGACATACAGCTTCGATCCATTTTCTGCTTGGTTTGATAAAGCAATCGATTCCACTCAACGCGAAGGACATGCCCCGTTTATTGTGCGCCGCTTATCGGATAATAAAATAATCGGTAGCACGCGCTACTATCACGTCGACCCTAAGCATCGACGTCTCACCATTGGCTATACATGGTATACGCCCGATGCGTGGGGCTCTCATGTGAATCCTGAATGCAAATTACTGCTACTCACTTTCGCCTTTGAAAAATGGCTCGCCAATCGCGTGGAATTTTGCATTGATTCCCGCAATCTGCGCTCACGTGCTGCCGTCAAAAAACTCGGCGCTACTGAGGAAGGTATTTTGCGACATCATATGATTTTAAAAGACGGCGTCATTCGTGACACCGTGATATTCAGCATCATCAAACCCGATTGGCCGCACATTAAATCAACGCTACAAGCAAGACTGCATAAACAGTCATAAAACTGTCTCTCAAACAAATGATTTTCCACACGACAAGGTAGCAACCCCCAAATGCGTCGCGATCGTTTGACCGATATCCGCGAGGGTTTCTCGTCGACCGAGTGATGCGGATTGAATAGATGGACCAAAGGCTAAGACAGGCAAATGTTCGCGTGTGTGATCAGAACCCGGAAATGTAGGATCACAACCGTGATCAGCTGTAATAATCGCGAGATCCCCTTTTTGAAGAAGAGAAAAAAGTTCAGGTAATCGCGCATCGAAATCTTCAAGCGCTTTGGCATACCCGACGACATCACGCCGATGTCCGTAGAGCGTATCGAAATCCACCAAATTTAAAAAAACCAAACTGCCATTGGGTGCTATTTGAATTTCTTTTAAAAACGCATCGAATAATGCTGCATTACCATGAGCGGTGATTTTTTTAGTAATGCCTCTGCCAGCAAAAATATCTGATATTTTTCCGATGCCAATCACTTCTCGATTTTCTTCAACCAACTTATCCAGCAAAGTCGATGATGGCGGTGGCATTGTTAAATCACGACGATTTCCTGTTCGATAATAGGATCCGACTCCGCCCAAAAAAGGCCGTGCGATCACCCGGCCCACATGATAGGAATTTACTAATTCACGTGCGATCTCACAAAGATCATATAAGCGCTCCAATCCAAACGATGTTTCATGCGCTGCAATTTGAAAAACGCTATCCGCTGATGTGTAGATAATGGGTTTGCCTGTTTTTTGATGCTCTTCGCCATATTGCGCGATAATTTCTGTTCCTGAGGCATGACAATTACCCAGCACCCCCGTTAACTTTCCACGCAACATCAAATCATTGAGCAAGGTCTCTGGAAAACTGGAAGACATAGCCGAAAAATAACCCCATGGAGATAGCACAGGAACGCCCATCATTTCCCAGTGCCCGCTCGGCGTATCTTTGCCAAGACTTTTTTCAACGGCATACCCGTAAGCACCTTGAGTACCGGGCGGTCTCACGCCGGGCATCGATTTTCCACCAGAGAGCTCTGCCGCGGCATACAATCCCAGCGATTCAAGATAAGAAAGATGCAGAGGACCTTGGCGCACACCGACTTTATCGGCTTGACCAAAAAAGCAGTGCTCTGCAATATGACGTAACGTATCCGCACCAACGTCACCATACTGTGACGCATCAGCAGATGCGCCAATCCCAAAAGAATCCATCACAATCAGGAAAGCGCGTGTCACTCTATTCGCTGCCCCATCTTGACAACGACACCTGAAATTAACTTAATCAGTTTATGTGTTGTTGCTTCACCGTGCTGTAACGTCAGTTCATGTGTCACTTTTTCATGACCCAACCCCGCCGCTAAGTTGGTAATAGCAACGAGTCCCAATACGCGCAAATCACAGTGGCGCGCAATAATAGTCTCTGATGTCATCGACATACTGATCGAATCAGCACCGAGCGTTCGATAAGCGCGAATCTCAGCAGGTGTTTCAAAAGAAGGGCCAGGGGATGATGCATGAATTCCTTCTCGAACAGGAATATCCAGGTGCTTGCTCACTTCTAATAATAGATTACGAGATTCGTCATTATACGCATTTTCCATGCTAGGAAACCGCGGCCCAATCGATTCATCATTGGGCCCGACCAATGGATTGCCTGATTGAAAATGAATTTGATCTGTCACCATCATAATTTCGCCCGAATCCATCTCCACGCTGAGCGATCCACCGGCAGCTGTTAAAATAATATCATCTGCGCCCAACTGCTTGACGATACGAATCAATGTGCAAATCGATTGATAGCTCACGCCTTCATAGGAATGCAATCGCCCTTTCAAACAAACCACTGGCACATCTTGCAGAAAACCTAACACCAATAACGATGCATGCCCTGCCACGCTCCCCGCTTGAAGACCCGGAATTGCTTGATAGGGAATGGTGATCGGATGCGTTAATTGCTCCGCAACCGCGCCTAACCCAGACCCTAGCAAGATACCGACTTTGGCCGTAAATTGAGGTGCATACTTTCGAATGACGTCCATTGTTTCTTGCATAGTAATCATGTCAAATCCTTATGAATATTACCTAAAAAAGGGTGGTGGGCACGCAAACAGCGCTTTGTCCACCCTACCTTTGATC
>CANJVW010000041.1 GCA_947478495.1 Legionellales bacterium
GATAATGTCTTTTTGGAAGTGACACCATTTGAAGCTGATCATTGCGCTGATCCTATTTCAGAATTTTGACGCACTATACTATAGTGGCGGATTTTTTGCGACAGAACCGATTTATCTGCTCTTGTTAATCCGATTTTTCAGAAATTATAAAATCTAGCGCATTATCTTTTCGCTCAACAGCACAATGATCTCCATAAAAAGAATAAGAAAAATCTGAAAAATCACCCAATGAATTATTTAAATTAAATGCACAAACCCCTTGGACGCCAAAACCATCCTCCCAGTCCTCTTTTGGAAAGTCGTGCGGCACCTCTGTTTGAGGTATCATCCAAAAGGAAAAAGAAGTTTCAAGACTGATATGAGCTGGCATATTGATAAAAGCATAAGCACTGGATTGAAGGGACGCTATTGTTTTTGCATTATCTATTGATATGTCTTTTGGCTCAGGAAGAGTGGGCTCAATTTTGACTTGTTTCGCTAGCGCTAGCTCATTCAACATAACAGATTCGGGAGTCTGTATTCCATTCTCTTCATTTGTTTCTCTATCAGGAATATTCGTTTTAAAGGCCGGAAATATAGCTTGATTAATACCATTAATGAAAGTTATTTTATCTGGCCCCCATTGTGTTTTTACATTATTCGAATTGTTATCACGTATCGTAAGCGTAATGCTATCGCCTTCCGATTTCAAAGAACAGCGAGGACCTATTGCTCGAAATGTCCTGACTTGGGTCGGGGAAATTTCTATAGTAATCATGCACATGTTCTGCACCATAGCTTGCACTTGATTTATCATCTCAGGACTCGCAGGCTTAGGTAGATTTTTTATTTTCTTAAAAAAATCATTCGCGTTTTGTCCTATGGGAATAATCTCAGGAGACATGGTCGTCACATTAATAACGACGTGCGGATTGAGTGAAGCAGTAGAAAGCACATACGCTTTTGATTGAGCAGAACGAATGCCAACTGCCGTTGATGTTTCTGCGCTAATAACATCCTTCGCGGAGAGCATACTGGGATAGGTGGTTATCGTCTCATCTTGCTGAAGCTCTGCCCGTGTTTCTTGTCGTGGTGCCCAATGCACGCTTCCTATATCTGCATGAGTGACTCCAAAAAATGGCAAAATAGTGCCACTGGTTTGATTAACGATGGCAATAGTATTGAGTGTCCAGCGATAATCCGCAGATAAAACCTCTGCGATACCAGAGGCGCAAAATCCCATCAAAACTAAAAAACAAAAAACGCTTTTTATGAAATTCATCATTCCCCTTAAATCGCTTTTCCTGATACTGTAGCGTGTAGCACACCATACCATATTAATATGATCAAAAAAAGAGCCTTTACACTTTAAAACACACGATAGTCTAAAAAAGCTCATTTTTTGATCAATTATCATAAGCGTGATTATCACAACTATTAAGTCCCTTGAATAAGTACTCTATAAATGCTATAATTCACGTAATAGATGAATAATAGTGCTTATACGGTACTTAAATGACGCCATTATCGGGAATAGGTAAGCTAGACCGCGAACGGATAACAACCCTTCTTCGTGGAACGCAGCACACTATTTCTGTGGCTGAAACAGCGAAACTTCTCCATTTACCCCAAGCGCATGCGGCAAAATTATTAGCCCGCTGGGCGGTTAAAGGATGGATGTCGCGTATCAAGCGCGGAGTGTATATTTCTGTCCCTTTAGAGTCGCAAACGAGTGATATCGCACTAGAAGACCCTTTTGCTATTGCTGAGAAG
The DNA here is from genome assembly GCA_947478495.1 of Legionellales bacterium. Lineage (GTDB taxonomy): Bacteria > Pseudomonadota > Gammaproteobacteria > DSM-16500 > DSM-16500 > CANJVW01. Next base: position 1,753 of record CANJVW010000041.1, read on the forward strand.
CTTTATCATCCTTGCTATATTGGCGGGTGGAGCGCTGCAGAGCACTGGGGCCTAACAGAGCAAATATTTAATACTGTTGTTGTGCTCACAATTCAACGCTTAAGAAATCGCAAACCCGTTATCCAGGGTACGCGCTTCTTACTGCACACTGTTTCTGAAAAAACGTTGTTTGGTCTAGCAACAATTTGGCATGGAAAAACAAAAGTTTATATCTCTGATCCGACACGCACTATTCTAGATTTTTTAGACAATCCCAAAATGGGTGGCGGCATTCGTCCAGTCGTTGATATGCTAACTAACTATTTAAAGTCAGAACATAAAAACTTGAAGCTACTCATAGACTATGCAAATCAACTTACATCTGGCGCAGTCTTTAAGCGACTCGGGTTTCTGCTTGAGCAATTGGCGCCGGTAGAGCTCGAAATAATCGAAGCTTGTAAAAAACGAGTGAACATTAGCAAAATTAAACTGGACCCACAACTCGATGCAAAGCGCTTTGTGACTCGCTGGCGTCTTTGGGTGCCTATAGATTGGAAGAAATAAATGATAACGAAACAAGAAGTAATGGATTTTTCCGGTGAGATTCATTTGCCTGCCAACACAATAGAGAAAGATTATGTGCTGGGCTGGCTATTAGCTGGAATCGCAAACCATCCTAAATTATTTGACCAATGGATTTTTAAGGGTGGGACTTGTCTTAAAAAATGTTACTTTGAAACCTTTCGTTTTTCGGAAGACCTCGATTATACATTAAAAAATGCAAATCAGATTGACGAGGTATTTCTCACAGACTGCTTTAAAAGCATAGGAAAATGGATTTATGAAACAGCTGGCATAGAAATTCTAGAGAACACTATTCGCTTTGATATTTATAAAAATAATGATGGAAAAACCTCAGTTGAGGGATGTCTTAATTATATTGGGCCATTACAGAGACGAAATAACGCATACCGAATAAAACTGGATTTAACAGCGGATGAATTACTTGCAACGTCTCCCGTGTTGCGAGACGTGTATCATCCGTATTCTGATAAGCCTTCTCGTGGAATGCAGGCATATTGTTATAGCTTTCCAGAGATTTTTGCTGAAAAGATGCGAGCTCTTAGCGAACGGGCGCGTCCTCGCGATCTATATGATGTAGTGCATCTCTATAAACATGCTACTTCAACTGAAAATCCAAGCGAAATTCTTGAAGCGTTAAAAATGAAATGTGAATATAAAGCTATTCCAGTTCCCACGATGGAATCGTTAGAGAAACATCCCAAGCGGCATGAGTTAAGGAGCGAATGGGAAAGCATGTTGGCCCACCAAATTTCGACGTTACCGCCAATGGAACAATTTTGGCAGGAATTGCCTCGTGTATTCGAATGGCTATGCGGGGCACCAATAAAAACGGCTTCCTAAACATAATGGAATGTTGCAAGATCATAATCGTTTTAGTAGACTCCCCAATTCAGAGATGATCAGCATGGCGGATAGGCATCAATGACACTTAATCGCGCTCTAAATAAATTTTTTATTTTGTTGTTCTGTGTTTCTATAAGTTTAGATTCTGCTATAGCAGAAAATGCCGTTTCCGAGCAAAATCAGCCGACTCACGTTTTACAAAGAATGATTCTACCTGGAACACACTATGAAGTGGGTATGGGTTTGGGAGTAATGGCTCCTAATACAATGAAAAATCGTCGCATACAATCAGGGCCTGAAATGGTTTATGTGCTTCAAGGGGAGTTAATCTTGATGCTAGAAGGACAACCTGAAAAAGTAGTTAAGAAAGGCCAAAGTTTTCAAATCCCGGCAGGAGCGCTTCATGAAACCAAAGCAGGCCGACGTGGCGCGAAATTTCTAGCTACATGGGTTGTAGAACAAGGTAAGCGCAATCAGTTCGTTGTGCCAGTCAAATAATTTTATCAGAAGATACTAAATATGATTCTCTCGTGGCTCAAACGTTTTATATTCGCAATTGCTTTTATGGCTATCTGTATGCCGTTATTTGCTAACGCCAAACAAATCGACTCGGCTTCGATACAAACCAGTTTAGAAAAACTTGAAGCATCTTCTGGCGGACGACTTGGAATATACGCCATTAACACATCAAATAATATGCATATTCAATATCGCGCTAAAGAGCTATTCCCGTTTTGCAGTACAGGAAAAATAATGGTTGTTGCAGCGATTCTAGAGGAAAGTGAAAAAAACCCAGCCTTATTACAGAAAAAAATTACATACAGTCAAAAAGACGTAGATGAGAGTGGGTACGCGCCTATTGCCAAACAACATATTGATAGGGGCATGAGTATTGCTGAATTATGCAAAGCCGCGATTGAATATAGCGATAATACGGCGATGAATCTTTTGTTAAAAGTTGTGGGCGGACCCAAAGCAATCACATCATTTGCTAGATCTATCCATAATAATACATTCAGACTCGATCGATGGGAGCCTGATCTAAATACAGCAATACCAGGAGATACCCGAGACACAACCACACCAGAAGCGATGGCAAACAGCTTACGGCATCTTGCTCTCGGCGATATTTTATCTGTACCACAACGTGAACAATTAAAAACCTGGATGAAAAATAATACTACTGGAGATAAGAAAATTCGGGCGGGCGTGCCAACAGATTGGATTGTTGGCGATAAAACAGGAAATGGTCAATACGGCACAACTAATGATATTGGTATTATCTGGCCATCCAAATGCGCTCCGATCGTTATAGCAATTTATTTAACACAAAATAAGAAAGATGCGGTTAAACGTGAAGATATCATTGCGTCCGCTACGCGCATGGCACTTAATGAATTGGCAACGACAGACCAATGCATCAAACAAAGTTATTTATACTAAAAAGTTTATTTTATGAACAAGGCAGTATCTCACTCGAAGTGCGACATTGATTAACTTATAATCATGTCACACAGAGAGGGAGAAAAGCGATGGGAGAGCGGTACTGTCATTTAAAAAGAGAAGATCGTTTACTGCTAGGAGAGATGTTAGAAAAGCGATATTCCAAAGC
>CANJVW010000042.1 GCA_947478495.1 Legionellales bacterium
CTGTCAAGCTTTTTTGAATTTATTTTTAATGGAAGCGATTAGATGGAATTTGTCAAGCATTTTCTTTCCTTCTTTTGCTAGAAACGGTTTGGTAATTACCATGTCCATCGCGGCTTCTAGGCAATCACGATAAATATCTCCATAAGCATGGGCTGTTAAAGCTACAATGGGAACACGGCGCTTATTAAGCGACGACTCATGCATACGAATTAAACGAGTGACTTCCAACCCACTAATATCAGGCAATCCAATGTCCATCAATATCAAGTCATACTGATGGCTAGAAGCTAGCTCATAAGCCGATTTTCCGTCCTCGGCAAGTTCAACATGACAGCCTAGCTCATCGAATCGAATCATGGCGGCTCTGGCGGCGATCGGTTGATCCTCTACCAACAAAACCCGCACTTTTTTATGGCCGACATCAGATGTGGGTTTCCCATCTTCTTTCATATTCATATTACATCCATATTGCATGGCTCTAAGGCTTGCATTTTTTGGTGTTTCAGCGGAATCATACACTTGAAAACACTACCTTTCCCAGGCTGGCTTTCGATAAAAAGCTCGCCGTCGAGATTTTGAATAATTTTTTTTACGATTGGCAAGCCCAATCCGACTCCTTTATACATCCCTCTATTAGATTGATGTAATGTCACAAATTTTTTAGTAATCATTTTTTGCTTTTCTTTGGACACCCCGATCCCTGTGTCTTCTACGCAAAACATGAGACGACATTTTTTTAAATCTGATTCTTTTTCTTGAGGACTATAAAGCTGAACGTCTATCTTAACATATCCTGTCTCAGTAAATTTAATGGCATTACTGACCAAATTAATTAACATTTGTCTTATCTGAAGCGAATCCCCGACAAGTATTTTTGGTATTGACGATCCACACTGCGCAATTAAATCTATTTTCTTTAATTTTGCTGCAGGTAACTCCATAGCCATCACACTTTTGATTAGTTTTCTTACATTAAACGCCCTATTTTTTTCTGCATCATCACTCGCTTGAGAGCGCGAAAAATATAACAATTGATTGCAATAGTCTAAGAGTTCTTTAGCGGATAAGGCGACGTCATTTAAGAGGGACTTTTTTTCGGGATCTGTTTCACGGCGCAGCAATGTTTCTGTAATACCCGCTATCCCACAAAAGGGTGTTCTGATATCGTGTTCCATCTTGCGTATAAAATCGATCTGTAGCGTCTCTGCCTCTCTTTCTTTTGTAATATCGATTGAAGATCCAATGAGCCCAACGATCTCACCCGAAGAGTCTTTGATTGGGGATTTTCTTGTAAGATAATAGGCGATCTCGCCCTTTTCATTGACGCCTATCTCTTCCAGGGTTTTCTCAAGCCCTTGCTGTAGAACGCTATTGTCTATCTCAACCAATTTAGCAATACCAACTTCCCCCAGTTTGTCGATAAATAAATCTCTGTCGGATTTTCCTATGATATCGGAAGATGAAGAAAATCCTGAGATTTTAGCAAAGACTTCATTGCAGCCGAAATAACGCCCATCCAAACCCTTCCAGTAGAGATTGCCTGTCATGTGTTTTAATGCATAATCTTGCATTTCAAGGGTGTTCATACATGGAACCGGCTTGTTTTAGCAGAGGACGGAGAGGAGCCTTCTACATTACTCTGCTCGCTATCACTGCTATTATTTTTAGTTTTTTTACGTGAAAAAAGATTCGCAGAAGCAAAGAATAAAGCCTCCAAGCGATTTATGATATGAGCCTTGTCTGTGTCAGAAATGCGATCGTCATATAAGGCATTTTTCACATTGCTCTCGATTATCTCAACTATTGGACCCGGAGGAGCATCAGGACGGATATTTTTTGATGGCAACGATACTTTTTCTTCTGAAATAGAGGTTGCTACAAGAGGTCTTAATTTCCTAACAGTCGCACCCGTAAAAAGAGGAAGGCGTTCGGTCTCGCTATATATTTTATATAAATAGGCCCATGCTGTAGAAAGTGGACCGAGGTATACAATATTGTCATATTGGTTCATCATTCTGATCGCAGCATATTCATCGCGTTGATACTGCAATGAGTCTTGCAAATTGCCACCCATCTGTGTTCTTTGGTGTGTTTCTGCCATGAGATGATACCATTTACTCTCTACAGAGGAATCTCGAAGTATCTCTTGGTAATTTTTCTCGAATCGCTCACGCCCCATTCGATCGATCCATGCATTCCATTTATAAGAGCGTATCGGTTGTGTTAGCGTTTCTCGGTGGACATTAAAGAAATGGTCTTCTATTTCTTTAATTTGATCAGGGCTCCAATTATGATGCAATTCTGTTGTTATAATCACATCAACTGATTGGATGGCATTACGACTCAGCATCTCTGATACGCTTGTAAACAGCATATTTAGTGTATCATCGTACTCGGCTCTTCTTTTCTCAAGGGCAGAAAGGGGTTCTTTCGAATGAGGAAGGTATTTTCCCATGCTAATCGGGAGGATTACCTTGGCGCCTTCCTTTAGCAGCGGATCATAAATAACTTCATGGGAATATTTTTTTGTTTTAAAATTCGATGAAAAAGGTCTTGCGAAGAACCCCTTCCATCTTAACGGCTGAGCACCCATTGCGAATGGATAAATTCGACCCTTCATAAAATGTCATCCCCATAAACGATTTGTTTTTCACTGATGCCCTTGGCTGCAAAGCAGTCATGCTCAAATCCCCATGAGTACTAAAATGGCAGGAGTTGCTGGAGACGAGCAGAACTTCTCCAGGATTGGCTGAAACATTGTAGACTTATTCAGCAGTAAGTCAAATACTAGCAGGCCATCCAGGAGTGATTACCTAGATACTGCTTGAATCCATATCGATCTTACCTAAACTCGTATTGCTACAGACTCGAATCTCTGACTGTTTCCATTCGAATACACCTTTTGCTTAATTCTTTTTTAACATAAGTAGTGGCATTGGCGGCTACATTTAAGAATCGCAACTCATGCTTTCTGCGGGGAGTATCCAATCGTTTTGGTAATCTTGGATGGATATTAGAATCACTTTCAATAAGCTTTTTAAAATTATCATCTGGTAATAGCATAGAACCGTCCTTTTTGCCTGATCTCTTACGCAAGATCTCTAAATATTGTCCCAATGAGTTATGAGTTAATAGACAGATAAATATCCTATTTATCAGAAAATCCCTGTACCTTGCTATCTCAACAACCCAGCGAACTATAGACGAAATGTACAAAGAGTCACTCGGTATAAAAATTCTTTTCTAACTGTGTGTTATAAAAAACACATATGAAGACAGGAGCAACTCATGGATAAGGACATTAATCAAGATAGAAGAGAGATTAATTATCAAATAAAATCAATAGCTTATATGCTATCTGTTCTGGCGAGTATTTTGGAATCGATACGAACAATTTCAGACAATTGATAAACCTGTTTTAAAACCATTACCGGATCAAGACTATGAGTATGCTACCTTCCAGAAAGCGCGTGTCAATATGGATTATCATATTGAAGTAGATAAACATTACTACAGCGTTCCCTATCAACTCGTGCGAGAAGAAGTCGACGTTAGGTTGACTGAGCGCGCTATCGAAGTGCTTCATAACAACCGGCGTGTTGCGTTACATCCTCGCAGCTCTCGTGCATACAAACATACGACACTGAAAGAGCATATGCCAAAAGCCCACCAGAAATACGCAGGGTGGTCTCCCGGCGGCTTTTTAAATCAAGCCATCCTTATCGGGCCTCATACACGAGATCTCACTCAGGCTATTCTGACAAGCTTCAAGCATCCCGAGCAAAGTTATCGATCTTGCCAAGGGTTACTGAGCCTTGCCAAAAAATATCCTCCAGAACGATTTGAAAAGGCTTGTGCTATGGCGCTGATTATCGGCTCTCCACGGCGCAAAAGCGTGCTGTCTATACTCGAAAACGGATTGGATCAAACAGGCGATCTCTTGGTAGACTCAGAGGAGATGAAAACCCAGGCCCCGTCGCTTCCACACCATGAGAATATCCGCGGGCCTGAGTTTTATGCTTCTGCCATAGGCGAAAAGTCATGATCTATGTTCTTCATCTACTTTATCGCTTTTTTATGCTCTTTTTTATTGCTCTCTTGTCTTTCTGTTTCTTATGCGATCGTCAGAAGCAGAAAGGCAGCCTATTCACTGCGACGATCGATCAGAAGCTTCATTGTTATTTTTAGTGAGTTGTTTTTTTATTTTTTATTTTTAACCCTGACAATACATAGGAGGGTTCTGTCGCAAAAAATCCGCCACTATAGTATAGTGCGTCAAAATTCTGAAATAGGATCAGCGCAATGATCAGCTTCAAATGGCGTCACTTCCAAAAAGACATTATCTTACTCATCGTTCGTTGGTATGTATCTTATTCCTTAAGC
>CANJVW010000043.1 GCA_947478495.1 Legionellales bacterium
GCATCTCAACTGCTCAGAACGAGAGGGATGCCTTAATTTTCTTAATGCCTTAGCTTCAATTTGACGAATTCGTTCACGCGTTACATCAAATTGCTTACCAACTTCTTCCAATGTATGGTCTGTATTCATGTTAATACCGAAACGCATACGTAAAACTTTTGCTTCTCTCGCCGTTAATCCAGCCAGAACATTTTGGGTTGATTCACGTAAACCAGCAATAGTAGCCGCTTCAACCGGTGATAATACTTTAGCATCTTCTATGAAATCACCCAAATGAGAATCTTCATCATCACCAATGGGGGTTTCCATTGAAATAGGTTCTTTGGCTATTTTTAACACCTTTCTAACCTTGTCTTCAGGCATTTCCATGCGTTCAGCCAATTCTTCAGGTGTTGCCTCGCGACCCATTTCTTGCAAAATCTGCCTTGAAATTCGGTTTAGTTTATTAATCGTTTCTATCATGTGCACTGGGATACGAATAGTTCTAGCCTGATCCGCGATAGACCGGGTAATTGCTTGTCTAATCCACCATGTTGCATATGTTGAAAATTTGTAACCCCGACGGTATTCAAATTTATCGACTGCTTTCATTAAACCGATATTACCTTCCTGAATTAGATCAAGGAACTGTAAGCCACGATTAGTATATTTTTTAGCAATAGAAATAACCAGCCTTAAATTAGCCTCAATCATTTCTTTTTTCGCACGCCTTGCCTTAGCTTCGCTAATTGTCATGCGGCGATTTATATCTTTTAATCCGGATATGGTTAACCCATATTCAGCTTCAGTTTCGGAGAGTATTCTTTGTGCCTTTCTTAATTCTTTTTCACGAATTTTTAATGCATCAGAATAACTATGACGACCATTTAAATGACTTTCCAACCATTCAGAGTTGGATTCATTTTCCGTAAACGAAGTAATAAAATCCTTACGGGACATTCCTGTATCTTTAATAAAGATATCAAGTATCAGTTTTTCCTGTTCACGAACAATGGCTACGCCATTAGGAATGATAGACGTTAACTTTTTTAAGTATTGCGGCGTCCACTTAAACTCCATGAACAATTCAGCCAATAATTCAAATGACTTTTCAGTTTTCTCGTTAGTATAGCCATATTTTTTGATTGCTGCTGAAGCTGTTTTTAGTTGCTTTCTTAGTTCATCAACTTTTTCCTGAACTTCTTCAAAATTGAGGCCTTTCAACTCATCTTCAACTGCTGCAACTTCCGCAACGTCTTCAATAGACTCAATCGTGTCGCTTACAGGAACAGCAGCAACCAAATCCTCAGCTTCGCTTAAATCAACAAAGCCGGAAATTAAATCTGTTAGCCGAACGCTAGGGTCTTCACTTGAAATTGAATCGAATGATTGTAAAAAATCTTCTACAACAAAACAAGATCTGGCAATGGATTTTACTAATTGCTGCTGACCTTCTTCAATACGTTTGGCAATTTTCAATTCGTCGGCACGAGTCAATAACTCAACCGAGCCCATTTCTCGCATATACATGCGAACAGGATCCGTGGTTCTTCCAAATTCACTATCAACAGAAGCTAGAGCTGCAACTTCTTCAGCATCCTCGTCATCTGTTGTAACGGCCGCTGAATCAGTAATAATAGAATCTTCATCAGGTGCCGCCTCGTACACTTGAATGCCCATTTCATTGATCATACCAATGATATCTTCAATTTGCTCTGGGTCAACAATATCACTGGGCAAGTGATCATTGACCTCGGCATATGTCAGGTAACCCTGCATTTTGCCTTTGGCTATCAATTGTTTAAGCTGAGACTGTTGCTGTTCTTGATTCATTATTTACTCACTAAATACACTGATTAGCATGGCCATACTTAACATCGGATTATACTATAACTTTAAACGTAACATTAAATTATTTGATTGCCAACATTTTAATTAATGTGGCTTGCTCTTGGACATCCAAGCCTTTATCTTGTGCTTTAGCTTGCAACCTTTCGATACTTGCTTCTCTGGCTTGTTTAAGCAACCCATCCAGAGCATCGCTAAAAACCTCTTCTATCTTGTCGTCAGAAACATATACATCTAATAATGCCAGAGCTTTAACAGATCTCTCCTCGGCGGTATTACGATAATATTCTATTAAAACAGCTGTATTTACAGATCTTTTATCTAAAATAACCTGTAGGATATTTTTAAATAACTCGATACCCCGAAATTCAAGACCGATCCAATCAATATTTTTTTGCTCAACGTAATCGACTAATCCAGGATTTTGCAATAACAGAGCAATAGCAACCCTAGCAGATGAAAGTCGATTAGACTCATGTTGGCGTGTTTTTTTTGAACTTAAGTCCACTACAACACTATCTGCAACATTAAAGGTGGTCATGCCAGAAAGGCTTTTAAGGCGGTCAAACATCATTTCTCTGAACACACCTTCCGGCAACCTCTCCAGATAAGGCAACGACTTGCTTACTAATTGAGCCCGACCTTCCATTTCGGACAGTTTCAGCCCCCCTGAAACATTTTCAAAAAAATAATCCGACAAGCCATGTGCGGACTCTATACGTTCGATAAATTTATTCAACCCTTCTTCGCGCACCAACGAATCAGGATCATAACTTTGCGGCAACATCATAAAGCGACAGGATCGACCGTCTTTCAAGCTCGAAAAAGCTGACTCCATAACCCTCCAAGCCGCTTCGCGCCCGGCTCGGTCGCCATCAAAACAAAATACTAACTCGGATGAAAAGCGAAACAACAAATCAAGATGCGCTTGGGACGCTGCCGTACCTAAAGCAGCGACAGCATAACATACGCCATACTGAGCCAAGGCAATCACATCCATGTAACCTTCAACAATTAGAATTCTCTGAGGCTTTGAATTTTTTTCCAGAAGCTCATACAAGCCATAAACTTCTTTACCTTTATGAAACAAGGATGTTTCTGGAGAGTTCAAATATTTTGGCAACGAACCATCAATTACACGACCGCCAAAACCAACAATTCTGGCTCGCTTATCACGAATAGGAAACATAATCCTGCCGCGAAATCGGTCATAAACCTGCCCGCCATCCTTAACAACGAGCAATCCTACATCTATCAATTGTTTTTGACTAAATCTTTCAGCAAGCGTACTCCATTTATCAGGCGAATAGCCAATCATAAAGTCACGTGCTATAGCCGCTTTAACGCCCCTCGCTTTAAGATACTCAACCGCGCCAATATTATCTCGTAATTGCCCCACATAAAATGTAGCAACTTGCTCCATTACTTCATAGAGACTATTTAAATCGTCTTTCTTTTGCGCAACCTGATGCCCAACAATCTCCCTCTGCACAGCAATCCCTGCAAATGCAGCAAGATCCTCAACAGCCTCAACAAAATCAAGATGATTAAAATCCATCAAAAAGCTGATAGCGTTACCACTTGCGCCACAACCAAAACAGTGAAAAAACTGTTTATTACGGTTCACAGAAAAGCTGGGGCTTTTTTCAGTGTGGAACGGGCAGCGGGCGACAAAGTTTGCGCCCGTTTTTTTTAGCGGAACGTGCGAATCGATTAAATCGACTATATCAACACGAACCAGAAGCTCGTCAATAGACTCTCGAAGAATTCTACCGGACATTTTTCACCCGGACACGATAACGTTATACAGCTAATGCGGCCTTAATTTTGAGACTAACAACGGACATATCAGCGCGACCTTGCATTTTAGCTTTTAACAAAGCCATCACCTTACCCATGTCCTTAAGAGACTCCGCACCAGACTCAAGCACTGCCTCGCTTACCATCACATCAACTTCTGCTTCGCTTAACGCTAGCGGCATAAAATCCTGAATGACCAAAACTTCTGCCTCTTCAATCGCCACCAAATCTTGTCGACCTGCATCAGCAAACTGCCTGATTGATTCACGTCGCTGCTTAAGCATTTTATCAAGCACTTGAATAGTACGATCATTATCGAGTTGTATACGCTCATCAACTTCAATCTGCTTAATGGCAGCCAAAATTAATCTAATCACACCCAACCTAGCTTTAGCTCCCCCTTTCATGGAGGCTTTCATATCATCCTTGATACGATCTGTTAACAAGTCCATGCTATTTGCCTTATTTAAAGCACTGGACGTCCGCGACGAAGATTTTTCAATGCATAACGTTCACGTGCCAATTTTTTCAAATGACGTTTAACCGCTGCTGCACCTTTACGTTTTCGCTCAGCTGTTGGTTTTTCATAAAACTCACGACGACGAACTTCTGCCAATAC
>CANJVW010000044.1 GCA_947478495.1 Legionellales bacterium
CTTTACAGACCAATGATGCTTAGCAGATAATGCCAGCGAGCTTCGGCGCTAACTGCCCGGATGTTGCCGGAATCAGTGGTCGCTTGCAGACTGGAATCGATGGTCGTTTCGATCGGAATACGCAGAAAGCCATTCACTATCTTCCCACTGATCACCTGAAATAAGAAAATAGGGTTTTGCACCCGGATAGGGACAGCCTTCCATCACATCGCCAATAAAGGCTTTTCCAGCGGAGGTGGGTTTAACAAATAGTTCATCGTCACAAACCAAAGCCACTACTTTTTCATTGCAATAGATGGCGTATTCGCCAAACATTTTCCGCGCAGAAACAACGCCCGCCTCTTCGACTTGCTCCAGAATAAAATCGATGGTGCTTTGTTTGGATGCCATGACGCGTCCCCAGGGAGATCGGTGATGTGATGCTATGCTTCACTTAACTTAACTTAGACAATTGCCGGATAAATTAAAATTATCTGCGCTCAACTATTGCTCTAGAGGACTTGATTCACATCGACATCAGCCACTTTAATAGCAGTGTATTTTGAATTGCGCCAGCATGTTTCAAATTCTTGTTCGGCCTCTAAGCAGTTGTTAAACATTTTCAGATCCTTTTTAGATGGCATGAGTTGTTTAGATTGATTGTATGAGAATGGTTTCTTGTTGTCCATTGGAGCCTGTGTTTTTTGCTATTTACTAGGCTGATAGCCATTTAATCAAGCATGGGCTATCATGTCTAAATCTCAAAAAAAGAGCCACATCATGCCAAAATCAACCCTTCATATATCAAGTTCGAGCAGAGCTTATGGCACTTTTTAACATAAGTTGTCTATATTATGGACATTTCTTAATTTCAATGATACACTGCCTGCAGAACGCAAAATAGCATTGTCGCCCAACATAATCTTTCGTTACGAGGAAAAATAACATGGCTAGTGCAAGAATATCGGATGATGAAGTTGATGTGGTTATTGTCGGTGCGGGACCTATTGGTCTTGCGCATGCATGGGGTTTGAAAAAATTAAATCCCGATCTCAATGTTGTTATGCTTGAAAAATACAATACCTACCAACGTACTCATACATTGAGAATGGATCACAATCAACTCAATGCACTCATGCAAGCAACCGATACCACAGAGAATGAAGCATTATGTACTCTCTTGGACAGAATCAAAAAAGATCCTAATATTCGCACCACTGAATTAGAAAAAGAATTTAAAAGATTAGCAGTCAATGATGGTGTTGATATTCGCATTGAAACAGTAAGCCCTGAGACTATTCATGAAAATGTGGTGAAGCGCTTCCGTCATGCTAGCTTGATTATTGGAGCAGATGGAACGCATAGCGTGGTTAGCGACACTTTATTTTCAAAAGGTAATCGAGTCAAACATGAATTTGATTATGTGTTGCAATTGCGTTACGAAATCAGCGGAGATAAAAAAGCAGAGACAATCAATACCATTACTTTTCTACAGCAAATGGCACGTCGAGGACGCGTTGCAAATGAATATGTAGGTCATTTTCATGATGGTCGCACACCCGTTACAATGCAGATGATGATTTCGAAAGCCGAATTTCAGGCCATGCAAGCCGCGACTTCTAAAAATCCTGTTCAGCCGTTTAGAAAAAAAGACGAGGGATTAGTCTTTATTGACGAAGCGTTGAAAGGTTTTGTGGATATAATACCGCAGCCACTCTCTCAGGAGGGCACTGAATCTAAAAGATATGATTCGGCAGCAGAAATTTCTGCTCCAGAATCGAGCGCTCAATCATCTTCTCCGCTTAGATTTGATCAGGCACCGATTGAGCTTCAAACTTTTATTGCTGAATATCTTAATAAAAAAAGACAAGCAGGTCATGTGTTGGTTCCAGAGACGATTCGCTTGAGCGTCAATGAAGCGCCAGCTACACATGCAAAAAATATTTTTCGAGAGTATAGATCAGTGGTCGCGACTCCAGATAACAATGCAGATAAGATTTCTAATTTATCAAATCGTTCTTCAGAAGATGGGCGTGCATCAGCTTTATCACATCTTGCTGATGAGCAAGAACCCATATCAGCAGCAAGTACTGAACAAGTGTCAGTAGATCCACTTCTCGATGCAGGTTATGTCGTATTAGTGGGTGATGCAGGACTTGGTTTATCCTATTTCAAGGGATTGAATGCAGGATTAGCATCGACTGCTCAGTTTTTCAGATTAATGAAAGCAGCTATACAAAAGAAATTAAGCAACAAACAAAATATCAAAGAAGCCCTACAAACGTATCAAACGTGGTTTTTACAAACATTTGCGCCAGCAAAAGTACAAGAAGTCGCAAGCTACAGTAAATGGTATATACGAAGCGCAATGCATGTTATGAAGTGGGTGCGCAGCATCAAATCCAGCTCCATGATAGAGCATGAATATGCAGCAACACCCAGTCTTCATGATTATTTTCATTTGCGAGCTATTGATCCCACCTTCGAACAATACCATGGTTTATATCCACATCGGCCTTATGAGCTTGTTCAGTTCGGTCAGTTTGAGTATGTTCCCATTAAGCATACACTTAAAAAAATAGGAAAATTGTTTGTTGATTATGTCAAACCCTATAAAGGCTCATATCAATTTTGGCAAGATATAAAGCAGCCTTTCGTTGGGTTTGTTCATCTGTTAAGTGGAGTCACAAAAATAGTGGTTGGATTTCTTACATTAGATGGATGGCGTTTTCTCGATGGTCTGTTTAGCTTGGTGCGAGGAGCATTGGAAGCAGTGACATTTCCATTAGCATGGACTCTAAAACCGATTATGAGAGGTGTAATAAGTTGTTTTTATGGGCCTGTTAAAATCGAAGATAATAAAGAAATGAAGAAATTAGCACGTCTCGGACAAGAGCAATTAGATCATCAAATAACAGGTGAATCATCACATAAATCAATTTATCGATTGCTTGCTATTTGCAATGATATGCATCGTAAATTTGACAAACAAAAACACCGCAAACAAGATAGTAATGCCGTAGAAGACGAGCAAAAGCAATTTGAAGAAGTGCGAGCAGCAGTAAATTGGCATGCTAAATTTGGACAGGTGTCGGTGCCAGAACAACAAGTAGCAGCCGCTTCTGCTGCCAGTGAGGAAAGGACTGGACAAATCGATACATCGCCTGAAACGTTGAACATTGATGCAAATCTTTTTAAAGAAAATTTAAAAGCAAATTTACGAAACTATTTTTCGCTATTTGCTCGAGGTGCACTAGTACAGGCAGAACAAGCAAGTGTGCCGGCTAGCGGCTCGCTTTTCGAATATAAATCATAATAAAAAAGAACGTATCAAAGAATATGGGATTTCTGATGCAATGCGTCGGATTTCTCAATTTTATATATCTACATCCGTGAAAATACTTTAATCTGGCATTGTAGAAAATTTGTTACAGTTTTTAAAAGCCAGCATAAAAATGCAAGCAACTCATCGGCATTTTAGCAGTTCTATGCTTTAGCAGTGTAGTTGCGTCCCGGAGAAATACGTCTTCGATTTTTAGTAGGTAGAATTTAAATTTGCGACACTACCAAAAATCTATAAAAACCATCCAAAATATCTATGATAACCCTACTTTTTTGTGTTTCTGGGGTCAAGTCTCGACAAACGACTTGGTTGATATGTCGCTTGTCGAGACTTGACCCTGAAGGACGACAATACATTTGGCAACATATTGTCGAGATTTTTTTCCTTGATTTTTTTATCAAAGCCGAAGCTTTTCATGAAACCCCTCTGATGCCGCGCTAGATGCGAAGAGGTCCTCTTCTAGATGTGCATATCCAGGAAGCCATAGCCGCAGTATCTCAGTAAGGGCTGGATGTCTAAAAGGCTTTTTCAGGATAGCGGTAAACCTCGTCCCCTCGTTTTCTGGCGATATCTCGTCCCCTCGTAAGCTCCCCTGTCAAGGATACAGTTCTTAATTGAAGTCTCTGGCGGTCATTTTCTCTCTATAAGCTTTTGGCGTCATTCCCTTTAAAGCATCATGGGGCCGTTGTTCGTTATAATCTATTATCCATCCTCGTGTGATATCCCTCA
>CANJVW010000045.1 GCA_947478495.1 Legionellales bacterium
ATTTCATCATACCGTTTATTATACTATAAAACACCCTAAATTCATTAGGATGCCTAATATTTTAATCTGTGATTTAGCAATTCACGACATACACGCTCCTACTTAAGGGGTCGGTTTTTTTTGGTCATTCGGATCATTTTCGGCCGTAGGCCCGTCCTTTGGTTTCACCGTATTTTTTTTAACGAAGAATCCTAGTAATCCAGAGTATGGCTGACTCTTTTTCACTGGATTGTCTTTTTCCTTGCTTAACGCATTATTTCGATGCAACGGCGTTGCTTTCTCTGCTGGCGCTTGTTCTTTTACATAAATAATGCGTTTTACTTTAGTCTTTGTTGTATCTATGAGGGCACTCACCTCCTCAGAGACTTTCATGGTTGTGTCTATTTTTTGTAAAAATGATTTTTTGGCTTCTTTATCTATTAATTTTGCACAGCAATCTTCGACAAGCCCTATATTCATTCCGAGCGCTGGATTAGTTATCAACTTCCCTTGAAGTTCAGGCCCTAAGCCTTTACTTAACTTGATTACTTTTTTTAGAACGTCTTCATTGGCTGTTTTGTAAGCGGCGATATTTGGCAGTAATGACTGAATGTAGTGCTCTTTTCTGCTCAGCAGGTTAATTAATTGATCTTGGCTGAGTTGGACGTGTTGATTTTTTTGCAAAACAGCAAAAATCTCAGAATCAGAATCAGAAGAGAGAAAGAGCTTATCAACCATCGCTTCTTGATGTCGTCGAAACGGATCAGACTCGAATAGCCTATTTTTGGATGGTTCATCCATGGATAAAACAATGTTTTTCAGTAGCTCAGGACTAATCCCTTCATTTAATTGATTGTTAATGTAGTAGTCTCTAAAAGGTTCAACCCCGGGCAAATTGTTTTTAAATAGATAAAGGATGACCTCAGAGGATAATCCTTTAGGGTTATTAATCTTGAACTGGTCTGATTTAAATAATGTATCCAGTTGATCGTCCGATAGACACATGAGTATTTTGACCGATGATTTTGCGCTCAGTTGATCCAAGGAGTTTTGTAAATAAACCTCTGCATAACTGGATAAGCCTTCTATTTTATAATGAAACACAAGATCAAGGACCTCAGTGCTCATGCTATCGAGGTTACGTGATAAAGCGTTAAGTACATATAATTTATCACCTACCTTTTCAAGCAATTGAGAAATCAGTCCTACATTTGAAGCAAATATATCAGAGATGATTAAGAGATCGATGAATTCATGGCTTATTTCTTGTTTTACATCAATTATTTTTTGAAGAACCATCAAGCATTCACTGTTAGTCTTGATCACTTCAATTAATTCTTTATCGTTGCCTTTGAATCGATCGACATAGGCCAATAGGAATGGAGTGTTATGTTGAAATTCGGGAAAATGAAAAAATTGTTTCATCGTCCCTGGATCCACCTGATTCCAGGTGTCTTCAGGGACGTTAATGATAGCGTCTTTTTTGAGCAACCATATCACGCGTGTTAATATGTGTATACCTCCATTTTGGATGGTCACGGTTAACGCATCACTGAGTTCATCGGTTGTAACAGCAGCTTTTTCAATCAGCCAGGCAGCAATGGAGAGCAATGGATCTTGATTCGCTTCAAAGCTTGCCTTTGTTAGCAGAAATTGCAAAAGGCTTAGTCCTGTTTCTCGAGCCTTTGGAATATAGTCATGAATCAACACAGGTAGATATGAATCAATGACGGGCTTGATTGGATCGACTTGCGCTTCATTTTCATAAAGGGGCAATACCTTTCGTAAAGGGATTAATTGATCTTCAACAAAATCAATAATATACGAGGCTGCTTGTATGGATAATCCGGAACCAGCTATGCACCGTTGTGCAGTGAAATGCTGTTCTCTCCAGTGTGACGTTGCATAAACAAAAGCCCTGGCTAGATTTTGGCACTCCAACGTATCGGCTTCTGTGAATTCTTCATCCATGTCGGCACGCCAGTCATGATCGATATAATTGTCCAGCGGGTGTTTTGCAATCAGCGCAAATGCAGTCAGTCTTTGTGAAAAACTTTGTCGTAAAACGGCAAGGTCTCGCTTGTGGGTTTTTCGATACGGTAATAGATGCTGCTCGAAATAAGATAATTTTTGTTCGGTCTCTTTATTCAACCAATTGAGCGGCTGCCTACTGTTGATTAATAAGCTAAGTTCGCCATTGAAAAACCTCACTTTTTCAATCAAGTCTTGATAGGCTTCTGTTTTCATGATGTCCTGAGGAGGATGGCCGGATAAAACAGTGTGTAGAGTGGTACTAAGCCAGAGACCAGGTTGGGTGTTGAAATCGAAAGAGAGGGTTAATTCCTCAGCATCTTTCTGACTCAAAATTAAACAATCGATGGTGCCATTCGGTTTCACACGAAAAAGCAAAGCATGTACTGGCTTTAAAAACTCCCCTACAAATTGTGTTTGACCTTTATACGCTTGGTAATAATTTTTAGTGGCGTAAATCTCACCAAAATCAGGGGCTGTTGTGCCCGCTACGCCACTTTGGCAGAGCGTGCTTAATGAGAGAACCCCTGCGGTATCGCTATGTTTTAATTTTACATCTAAGTAGTCCTTTTGAAGGTTCTCATATTCTTCTGGTTGAAGCGTGGGGTTAAAGGTCGCGAGCTGTTGTTGACGTTCTTTTTTCTGTTCAATTCTAGTTTGCTTTTGTACCTCAACGGTCATGTCTTGTTCTTGCTGTGTAGGACTTAGATAAGTCGGTTGGCAGAGGGGTAATGCGCTTGTGATAACGTCAGTTAAATCACTGCGCATTTTATCAACATCTACGAGTTGGTCGCCATCAGGAAGATTCTGTAAAATAGTAGACCAATCTTTAATCAAGCGCTCACACTGTTCTTCTAATATGTCCTTTGCAGGGCGTTTGCTAGCAAGACTCCCATAGAGTTTAAAGAAATCGTGGGAGGCTTGTTCGACAAAGTAGTGTCTGAATGCAATGGCCGCGTACTGGTGTTTTTTCTTAGCGTCTTCACTCGGCAATGCAAGCACCCGCTTCATGAGGTCGTTACGAATGATGTTAGTCATTTTGGCTTGAGTGGCTGAAAATACATCTTGTTGTAATTGTTGCTCTTCATGGGTGGCCATTTGCGTCATCAAGGCGTCAATGTCATGATTTCTATGGCCTTCAGGCATGATGATTTCAACGGATTGCTCATCTTGTAGGCCCCTCATCCGTAAACAGCCTTGTAAGAAACTTTGGAGAGGTGTTTCATGATCAGCCAACACGAATGCTTTAGCGCGTCGTGCTTGTTTAAGATCCACACCAACTGTATGTGATTGGTCATAATAACTAAAACGTTCATCGGGCGAGCATCCCAACTTGAGATTGATCGCATCCGGGTCTGTTGAGCCTATTGTAATGGGTGTTTTACCCTCTTCAATCGGTAGCGCACACAATATGTTGTCATTATTAAAAAATAGGATGTATTGTAATGGGGCTGGAGTTGAAAATTGAATTGCATGACCTCGCACATAGTGAGCAATGGCCTTGGCCACATCGAGGTTCTCTATACCTTTAAAGGTTGCGCAAATATCAATGATGGCACGCATCGAATCGCTTGCGTCCTTGCTA
>CANJVW010000046.1 GCA_947478495.1 Legionellales bacterium
AGGTAGCGTTATCGATAATCACAGCGGCTGTTTGGTGCGCTGTGGCTTTAATCATGAGCGCTTCTGAAGATTGATTAATCAATTTTTCTGCTGCAATCGATCCTGATTCTGTCAAATCATGATTTGCAATGATTTCAACGGTGCGTCCCATTGCATCGATTTTACCATCTACAGCAACATCATCGCCTTTCATTTGAAGCGCAGGTTTTGCGGGATCTGCTGTATCTCTGCCCTCTACCATCCAAGTGCTCGCTTTATCGATGGTGAGCACTTTTCCTTGCAATAGAGCATCAGAGGACACTTGTGCTGTCCCTGCTTCATACAGCTCGTGTACTGCAATATGTTTCACATTATTCGCAACCATGGTAGTTTGATTGAATATATCTCTGCCTTGCCACGTTGCTTGATTGGCAACAACCAAACCCGTCATGTGTTGCTCTGTAACATTGACCGCATCATTGCCCAACACAACAGTTTCTCCCGCACGATACAGTTGTTGTCCGATGTTAGATACATTATTCGCAATATCTACCTGACCCATTTGTTGAGAGCCGTAATACATATGCGATGCATTGATGGCGACATCAACATAGCCTAATCCTACACTGAAGAGTGATCGATCAAGCGCAGTTCCTGTGAAACGAAAGCCGCCACCAAATCGCAATAGACTGTCGCTACTGTTCATCGGTGCAAACAATCCAAGCCCATCTAATGCTAAGCTTGCCGCCATGCGAGCCGACAAATCGATGTCAGCCATATGGCCATATTCCAGACCTCGATGAAAATCATCCATCGCATCCATCCCTTGATGAGCAGTGGACATCGATAGATTTTCAAGAGTGCCTAGAGTATTTAAAAGAGGAAATATATCCCGCGGCTGAAGAGGAACGCCTTGAAGGCTTCGTTCATAGAGTTCCCAACATTTTTCATAAAATGCCTTTTGACTATAAGCCAACATGAATACTGTCCACACAAAATCGATGGGCTTCCCCATTAGAGGTAACAACGTACGAAGCACCCAACGCATGAATGAAAGCGAACGAAACACTGTTCGCCCAGTACACACCTCTGCTTTGAAACCATCCAATCCTCTTAATTGGATCACAGCCAACACCTGCTGACAATCTTTTAACATTTGACTAAAATTCGGCACGTCAAATCCAAAATCCATAGACACCAAAGAAGATTTAGAAGAGCTTGTTTGTACGCTAAATCCACCAATATTGACCTCAGCTAATGCACTGACAGTCAGCCAACCCACTCTCATGTAGCCCAGCACATTAAGAGTCATCGCAGCGATAATATTCGTATCGCCGCCATCGAGTGTCGCATGATAAGCTTGTTTTCGTGAACACTCTGCCCACGAAGTGACGCCATGCGCGAACAACCCATTCAAGCTAATAGAACATTTCTCATATTTTAACTCACCTGCATTCCAGAAACTGTCTCCTACAATCACCATCTGCTCTTTTGTTTCAATGCGCCCAGTGTGGCTTTGCACCATCGTATCTTGGACATCTATTTTCAGAGAATGGGCGGTTAGCTTTGGTGTATCCGTCTGAATAGATCCCGCTTTAATATCAGCGCGCCCTAACGTCCAGCGCGCTTCTTTTTGAAGGAGAAGTGCTCCATCAATCTTTATTTGGGAATCACTGGGTGCCTCAATCACAGACTTATCTGTCGCCATCAAAGATCTGGCGGCGACCGTTAACTTGCCATTCGCTTTAATTGTTCCAGCACCATCTAAATAAATAGCGTCCCTGGCTGTTATATTAAACTGATCGCCCGACACCCACTCACCTTTTAATTCCTTGATCGCTTGCAACGATACGCTCAGTTTTTTCTTGGCATACACTGTACTGAGATGCGACTGTTCGCACGTCTTTTGCAAATCAATTATCAACGTATCGTCAGAGCGAAGATGGCCGTCTAATTGCAATGCATCGGCTTGAAGCGTCAGATGTGCTCCTTTCACTTCAGACTTAAACGGAATCTGAAGCTTTCCTTTGGTTTGAAAATAAATAGATTGATTCGATTTTATTTTTCCTTCGTAAATAAACAAATCAGATGTGACGCCGCAATAAAAGCTATTTGAGGTTATTGCGCTATAATCCAGAATGACAGCGCCATTCGAATTTTCAACAATCAAGGATTCAACTTCCGCATCACGTATGCGCAACCGAATAGAATCACCATACGCAATAATCTTGCACTGACCCGCTGTTTTTTCAAAACGCGCAATTTCTATTTTTTTCATCGCGTCAAAAAAAATAATAGGTCCTTTTTTTTGATGGGAAATGACCCAAGAATTAATATTGATACAGTAACAGTCAGTCTCTTTTTCTAAAACAGTATGCAGTGGAGAAGAAAACCATTTTTCTTGAGTGACAGATATGCTTTTAACATATCCCTCATGAAGATTTTGATCTGAAATATATTGTATTAAAAATGATTGAATTGTCTCTAGGGATGAATACCGGAACGGATGGCGCTCTTCCGGCATATCAACCGACTCTTTTTTTGGGCTAGAAGATGCAATAATGCATTTTAAAAAATCATTCCCCGTCAATTCTTCATATAATATTGCTGATGCATTGAGGCGCCATTTTTCTTCTTGGCTCGTCACTCTGATATCGATCGATAATTTTTTTTCTACTTCAAGAATAATAGTTGATTTTTGTTTAACTGAAGCAGCACTCGAATCAAAATGAATAACGGCCTGATACAGATCATTCCATCGATCTCTATAATCGTTATATGTTTTTTTGTATCGCTGATTGTAATAGAGCTGAAACAAGGTCATCTGCGCTTCAGCATAGCAAGGTGAATGAGATGGAATGGGCTTCAAGCGCTTCATCCATTGCTTTTCTATCTCGCCTTGTAATTCATGCGGCATCCAAAAAGGGTTCAAAAACCCTACGGCAAGAGGATGTTTCATAATTGCTGCTTTGATGAGATTCTCGCAGGCGATACCTAATAATTGGACGCCTTCCGCACTGCCCAGGGACGCAGATGAATGCGCGCCATACAATTGATAATAATCTTCTGCCTCCATTTTTCTGACAGACCGCGCGGACAGCTCACCGGTTTCAATATCGTCATTCTTGACAGAACTTGCTATATGATGAGCTAGCATACTATTTTCACCAGATTAAAATTAAATCACTGAATACAATAAACGACAATAAATATACTGATCTGGTCAATAAAAGACAGGCCATGTAAAAGCATAGGTCAAAAAAATAAGAAAAAAATGGTTAATTAATATTCTACAACTAATACATTAAATAACTAATAATCAATACGTTATAAAAAATAGGGAGTAAATCCCTCTATTAAATAGAGCAAATTTTGATAGTTTTATTAATAAATAAATCATAAATATCCTACAAAACAACAAGCCATTAACCTACGCCGGGATTTTCAGACCACCACAATACAGAACCAATCTCTCATCCAAATTGATCAAGCTGC